>JBGAHH010000110.1:0-10614 GCA_044226265.1 Casimicrobiaceae bacterium
GGCGCCACGCGCTCGCGGTGCGCATCGCGCACTGGATCAACCTCGCGGCGCTCGCGATCCTGCTGATGAGCGGCCTCGGGATCTTCAACGCGCATCCGGCCCTCTACTGGGGGAAATCCTCGTACACCGGCCGGCCGCCGCTCCTGTCGATGGGGTTCGAGGAGGGCCCGGACGACACGTACCTCGGGGTGACGACGATCGCCGGGCGCAAATTCGACACGACGGGCTTCCTCGGCGTGTCGAACGATCGCCGCGGCGAGCTCGCCGCGCGCGGCTTCCCCTGGTGGATGACGATCCCCGACGACCTCTGGCTGTCGATGTCGCGGAGCTGGCATTTCTTCTTCGCATGGGTGCTCGTGCTGAACGGGCTCTTCTACCTCGCCTGGGGCGTCGCGAGCCGCCACTTCGCGCGCGACGTGGTGCCCACCGGCGAGGAGCTTCGCGGCATCGGCGACTCGATCGTCGACCACCTGCGCTTCCGGCATGCGCGCGGCGAAGCGGCGAAGCGCTACAACGTGCTGCAGAAGCTCGCCTACCTCGCCGTGATCTTCGTGCTCCTGCCGCTCACGGTGCTGATGGGGCTGGGCATGTCGCCCTGGGCCAACGCGATCTGGCCCGGGTGGGTCGACCTCGTCGGCGGCCGGCAGTCCGCGCGAACGCTCCACTTCGTCTGCGCGTGGCTGATCGTGGCGTTCGCGTTCGTGCACGTGTTCCAGGTGATCGTGACCGGGCTGTGGAACAACCTGCGGTCGATGACCAGCGGGCGCTACCGCGTCGACGCGTCCGCGGGCCGCGAGGGCGCCGAGCGGCGCGCGGCCGGGGAGGGCGCGTGAAGCTCGCCGATCGTCGCAAGCGCCGCCGCTTCCTCGCTCGCGCGCTCGGCGCGCTATCCGCGGCGACGCTCGCCGGCTGCCAGCGGCTCACCACGACCGACTGGTTCCCGAAGGTCCTCGGCACGGCCGAGCCGCTGTCCGAGGGCGCGGCGAAGCTCGTCGGGCGCCGCGCGATGGCGCAGGAGTTCTCGCCGGCGGACCTGTCGCCCTCGTTCCGCAGCAACGGCACCGCGATGCCGGACACCGACGCGTACCGTGCGCTGGCCGCCGCCGGGTTCGCCGACTGGCGGCTCGTCGTCGACGGCCTGGTCGCGACGCCGCGCAGCTACTCGCTCGACGAGCTTCGCGCGCTGCCCTCGCGCACGCAGATCACGCGCCACGACTGCGTCGAGGGCTGGAGCGCGATCGCCAAGTGGAAGGGCGCGCGGCTGGCCGCGATCCTGGCGGCGGCGGCGCCGAAGGCGAACGCCCGCTACGTCGTGCTCCACTGCGCCGATCCGATGGAATCCGACGGCACCGACCTCTACTACGAGAGCATCGACCTCGACGACGCGAACCACGAGCAGACGATCCTCGCCTACGAGCTCAACGACGCGCCGCTGCCGGTCCCGAACGGCGCGCCCGTGCGGCTGCGCGTCGAGCGCCAGCTCGGCTACAAGCACGCGAAGTACGTGATGCGCCTCGAGCTCGTCGAGAGCTTCGCCGGCATCCGGGGCGGGCGCGGCGGGTACTGGGAGGACCAGGGCTACCAGTGGTACGCCGGCATCTGACCGGCGCCGGGTCGCGGGTCCGCCCGATTCCTCCCCGTCAGCGCGCCCTGCGCCGCGCGGTGCCGATGCCCGCGGCGACCAGCAGGATCGACAACACGGCGAGCATCCATGGCGCGAGAGACGGCACCGGCGCGGCGCTTCCCTGGCCGCCGCCGGGTCCGACGCCCGCGATCGACCATGCGCCGCCGTTGCTGGCGAACGCCAGGCTCGAGTCGGTGCTCGTCGTGGGCGAGATGCAAACGTCGGGGGCGCCCGTCAGCGGGCTCTGCGCCGCGGCCGCCGGGCACAACGCGTTGGCGACGGCCGACCCGCCCGTGCCCCCGAAAACGCCGATCAGGTCGAGCCGGTCGCCGGTGCCGTGCGGTCCCGCCCCCTGCCACTGCTCCAACGCGAGTTGCGTGGTGGAAGGGACGCCGGCGCCATCGGTCTGCGCCGTGAACATCAAGATTCGCGCGTTCGGATTCGCATCCGAGATCGTGTGGACGCCGTCCGAGAATCCGTACGCGCTGACCAGGCCGCTGAAGTCGACCAGGCTCGCGTTCGCCGGCAGGCGGTCGACGAGCGTCACGGTCCCGGCCAGGCGCATCGACGTGAGGTAGTCGGCGCACGCGCCGACGGCGCAGGTCGTGTGGTTCGCGACCGCGCTGTAGAGCGTGCTCGTGAACGCGTAGGTCGTCGGCGAGAGCGCTAGCGACGGCGGCGCGCCGATCGTCATCCGCGTCGGCAGCAGCGATACCGCCTGCGACGTGTCCGACGATCCGATGAATGCGGTGCAGGCGTCGGCGGCCCCGGACAGGGCCGTCCCGAAAGCCGTGCAGGTGACGTTCGTTCCCGCGGACGGCAGCGTGCCCAATTGGACGAGATTCAGCCGGTTGTTGCCGGCATCGTGCGGGGCGCCGGCCTGCCACTGCTGGAGCAGGACGAGCGACAGCGCGGGCAGGCCCGCGGCATCGGTCTGCACCTGGAACACATTGACGCGCGCATTGGCGTCGGCGCCCGCATAGGTGTGCAAGCCGTCGCTGAAGCTGTACGAGGTGATCAGGCCCGAGATCTCGGTTGCCGGCAGGCTGGGCGGCAGCGCGAGCGCGGTCGTGAACGATCCCGCGACGCGCGACGCCAGCGGATAGTCCGCGCACGCGCCGGTCGCGCAGGTCGTGTGCGGGAACCGTGTCGTGTAGGGACCGCTCGCGAAGTAGTACGTCGTGGGGACGTTGGGCGGGATCACGATCGGCACGTCGACCGACCACGTCGAGGCGAACGGCGCCGCGGCATAGCTCGTGTCGGTCGTCGCGGGCGCGTAGGCCGTGCACGTGTCGGCGACGCCGGAGTCGGGGCTCGCCCCCACCGTGTTGCAAGTGGCGTTGGTCACCGCGCTCGAGAACGTGGTGATCACCGCCATGTCGAACCGGTCGCCCCCGGCGTGCGGCGCGGCCGCCTGCCAGAGCTGGAGCGCGATGTCCGGGAAGGTCGGCGAGCCGGACGCGTTGGTCTGGATCCTGAACCGCGAGATGCGCGCGTTCGCGACCGCGCTCGCATACGTGTTGACGCCGTCGCTGAAGCTGTACGAGGTGATGAGCCCCGAGATCTCGGTGGCCGGCAGGTTGCCGGCGAGGGGCAGCGCCGTCGTGAACGAGCCGGTCACGCGCGCGGCCGCCGCGTAGTCGGCGCAGACGCCGGTGCCGCAGGTCGTGTGATTCGCGACGATCGAGTAGGGGCCGCCGACGAAGTAGTACGTCGTCGCCCATGCGGGCATCGACAGGCATGCGAGAACGAGCGTTGCCAGGCGCCTCATGCGGTCTCCGCGGTCGGTCTTGCGCTCGCTCTTCGCGGGGGCGCATCGGTGCGGCAGCGTAGCCGAAGGCGGCGGCGCGAACAAGGCGCGCCGCTCCGCTCGCCCGGAACGCTCCCGCGGCGGCGCGGCGAACTCACTTGCCCGGGCCGACGTCGAGCAGGTGGTAGGGCAGGTTGAGGTACGGGTGCGGCACGAAGCCCCGGACGCCCGGGCCGTGGAGGTAGACGTCGTCGGCCGAGGGCAGCACGCGCGAAGGCTCGTGCGCGTCGAGCAGCGCGGTGAGCTGCGCGAAGTAGGGCGCGCGCTCGGGTCCCGCCTTCATCAGGCGAAGCTTCTCGTAGATCGCGTCGTACTCGGCGTACTGGTAGCACGAGAGGTTCACCGTGCCGATGTGCTTGCCGTAGAAATTCTCCATCGCCGCGACGCCGTCGGGCGCGCCGCCGCCGAAGTCCATCGTCGTGAGCTGGTGCTTGCAGTTGAACATCTGCTTCAGCCGGTCGCCCGGCGGCATCGAGTCGAACTCGATGCGCACGCCGATGCGGTCGAATCCCCGCTTCATGAACTCGGCGACGCGCCGGCCGTTCGACGTCGTGCTGACGATCATGTGCACGGTGAGCGGCGAGCCGTCGGGCAGCGTCCTCAGGCCGTCGGGACCGCGCTTGTAGCCGAACCGGTCGAGCAGCGCATTGGCGGTCTTCGGGTCGAACGCGTTGGGATTGCGGTAGGCCGGGTCGTAGCCGACGATGTCCGGGCCGATCAGGTGCTGCTGTGGGTAGCCCAGCCCCTGGTCGAACACGCGCATCCACTCGGCGTCGTCGAACGACATCGCGATGGCGCGGCGCAGCGCGATCTTCGCGGGGTCGAATCCGCCGACCGTCGGGTCCTTCATGTTGAACATCAGCAGCTGGAACCCCTGCGCGCGCGCCCGCGCCGCGACGAGCCCGGCCGCCTTGAGCGCGGGCTTGAGCTCGGTGCCGTCGAACGCGACCGGCGGGTCGACGAACGCGATGAAGTCGATCTCGCCCTTCTGCAGCGCGAGCACCGCGGTCGACGGCTCCGGGATGCGGGTCATCTCGATCCGGTCGGCCACCGGCACCGTCAGGCCGCGCATCGCGCGCAGCACCGGGTCGTCGGGCTTCGCGTTCGGCGCGAAGAACGACCAGGGCAGCGGCGCGAACGAGGGATTGCGGACGAGCGAGAGCTTCGTGCCCGGCTGGAAGCGCTCGGCGAGGTAGGGCCCGCTGCCGATCGGGCGGCGCGCGAACTCGGCGCCTTCCGCCTCGACCACCTCGCGCGGCACGGCGCTCCAACCCGCGTAGGCGAGCCCGTAGACGAACGTCGGGTCCGGGCGCGTGAGCCGGATCTGCAGCGTGCGGGCGTCGAGCGCCTTCAGCCCCGCGATCGGCGCCGCGTAGTCGAGGCCGCGCTTCTCGCGTCGCGCGGCGGCGATGAGGTCGTCCAGCCCCTCGATCAGGCCCTCGAACTGCGCGAAGCTCATCGAGATGCTCGCCGGGTCGGCGATGCGCTGCACGCTGTAGACGAAGTCCTGCGCGTTGAGCTCGCGCGGCTTGCCGCCGAACGCGGGGTGCGGCGCGAACCGCAGGCCCGGGCGGATGCGCAGCGTGTAGGTGCGCCTGTCGGCCGAGACGGTCGGCAGCGCCTCGGCGGCGTACGGGATCAGCCGCACCGGCCGCGCGAGGTAGTCGTAGGTGAGGAGCTGGTGGTAGAGCGGCGCGATCGTGTTGAGCGCCGACAGGCTGCCCGCGCGCGCGGGGTCGAGCACCTCGACGTCCGAGAGCATCTGAAGCCGCAGCACCTTCTCGGCGCGCGCGGGCGCCGCGGCCGCGAGCGCGATCGCCGCGGCGAGCGCGAAGGCCAGCGCGCGGCGCGCGCCGCCGCTCAGACGATCGAGCACGCTTCGTCGAAGGCGAGGCGGGGATTGCGGGCGTGCGTCTTCCCGGGGAGGCCGAAGCCGAGGTTGCACAGGAAGTTGGAGCGCCAGTGCGTGCCGGCGAAGAACGCCTCGTCGACCTTGTGGTTGTCGAAGCCGGACATCGGCCCGCAGTCGAGGCCGAGCGCGCGCGCCGCGAGGATCAGGTACGCGCCTTGCAGCGAGCCGTTGCGGAGCGCCGTCACCTGGATGTGCGGCGGCTTGCCTGCGAACCAGCTGCGCGCGTCGACGTGCGGGAAGAGCTTCGGCAGCTTCTCGTAGAACTCGAGGTCGTAGGCGACGATCACCGTGCACGGCGAGTGCATCGTCTTGTCGTGGTTGCCGGGCGAGAGCGCGGGCTCGAGCTTCTTCTTGCCCTCGGCCGAGCGCACGAACACGAAGCGCGCCGGGTTCGAGTTCGCCGTCGTCGGCGCCCACTTGAGGAGGTCGTAGAGCTCGTGCAGCATCGCGTCGGTCACCGGCCGCGACGCGTCGAAGCCGTGGTAGGTGTGCGCCTTGCGGAAGAGCTGGTCGAGCGCGGCGTCGTCGATCTTCATGGGAGGCATCCTTCGGGACTTCGCCCGGGCGTCGGACGCCCGGCGTGCCCGAAGTCTACCAAGCCCGAAGCCGAGCTTCGCCGCGGATAGACCCGCGTTATCGTCAGCATTGATTCCGTGAATTGGACGGCCTCCTGCGGGGCGAGTACGATCGTTGGGTAGGACGGGAGCGGGACGCCGGCACGCGGCCCGCGATCCGTGGGTCAACTCGGCGCCGGCAACGATTGGATCGGCGCCGATCCGAGGAGAGAGAGTCCCATGAAGCCGCTGAAAGGCACGAAGACGCACCAGAACCTCAAGGACGCGTTCGCGGGCGAGTCGCAGGCGAACCGCCGCTACCTGTACTTCGCGAACAAGGCGGACGTCGAGGGCCAGAACGACGTCGCGGCGCTGTTCCGCTCGACGGCCGAGGGCGAGACCGGGCATGCGCACGGCCACCTCGACTACCTCGCCCAGGTGGGCGACCCGGCGACGGACCTGCCGATCGGCAGCTCGCGCCAGAACCTGAAGGCCGCCGTCGCGGGCGAGACGCACGAGTACACCGACATGTACCCCGGCATGGCGAAGGCGGCGCGCGACGAGCACTTCGACGAGATCGCCGACTGGTTCGAGACGCTGGCGAAGGCCGAGCGTTCGCACGCGAACCGCTTCCAGAAAGCCCTCGACGCGTTGGCGGACTGAGTTGCGCCTGACTCGAGCGGACGCCGGCGTTCGCCGGCGCCGCTCAGCGCGGCGAGAGCCCCTTCGGCGGTGCGCAATGCCGGCGGGCGCGCCTGCGCCTTCACGGGCGTTCGCCCTTTCGCGAACGTGCGACTGACATGAGTGCCCCGCTCGCCGACAAGAAGGAAGGCAACCTCGCAGCGCCGACGCGGCACCCGCTCGACTGGCGATCGCCCGAGTTCTACGACGAGGCCGCGTTCCTGAAGGAGGCGGAGCGCGTCTTCGACATCTGCCACGGGTGCCGCCGCTGCGTGAGCCTGTGCGGCGCGTTCCCGACGCTCTTCGACCTGGTCGACGCGAGCGCGACGCTCGAGGTCGACGGCGTCGCGAAGGCGGACTACGCGAAGGTGGTCGACCAGTGCTACCTGTGCGACGTCTGCTACATGACGAAGTGCCCGTACGTGCCGCCGCATCCGTGGAACCTCGACTTCCCGCACACGATGCTGCGCGGGAAGGCGATCAAGTTCAGGAATCGCGGCGCTTCGTTCCGCGACCGGCTGCTGTCCGGCACCGATCGCCTGGGCAAGCTCGCCACGATCCCCGTCGTCGTGCAGGCGGTGAACTGGGCGAACCGCAGCGGCGCAGCGCGCGCGCTGATGGACCGCACGCTCGGCATCGCGGCCGACGCGGCGCTGCCGCCCTACGACGCCGCGCGATTCCGCGAGACCGCCGTCCCGTCGATCGCCTGGCCGGTGCGCGACGGCAAGCGCACGCCGGGCAAGGTCGCGCTGTTCGCGACCTGCTACGTCGAGTACAACGAGCCGGGCATCGGCCGCGACCTGTGCAAGGTGCTCGCCCACAACGAGGTGCCGTACGCGATCGTCGGGAAGGAAGCGTGCTGCGGCATGCCGAAGCTCGAGCTGGGCGACCTCGAGGCCGTCGAGCGGCTGAAGGACGTCAACATCCCGCCGCTCGCGAAGCTCGCGCGCGAGGGCTACGCGATCCTGACCGCGGTCCCGTCGTGCACGCTGATGTTCAAGCAGGAGCTGCCGCTGCTGTTCCCGGACGAGCCGGACGTTAAGCTCGTCGCCGACGCGATGTTCGACCCGTTCGAGTACCTGGTGCTGCGCGACCGCGACGGGCTGCTGAAGAAGGACTTCAAGCAGCCGCTCGGCAAGGTCAGCTACCACATTCCCTGCCACTCGCGCGTCCAGAACGTCGGGCAGAAGACGCGCGAGGTGCTCGAGTGGGTGCCGGGCACCGAGGTCAGCACGGTCGAGCGCTGCGCCGGGCACGACGGCACCTGGGGCGTGAAGAGCGAGTTCTTCGAAGCATCGATGAAGATCGGCAAGCCCGTGTTCCGGCAGATGGCATCGACCGCGCCCGACGTGGTCGCGTCCGACTGCCCGATCGCCGGGCGGCGCATCGAGCAGGGCATCGAGTCGCTGGGCGAGCGGGCGGGGCGCAAGGAGCACCCGATCACGCTCGTCCGCCGCGCCTACGGGCTCGAGTGAGATGCCGGGCCGCGTGCCGATCGACCCTGGCGCCATGACGATTTCCCGCTCCCGTTCGCGCGCGCCGCGCATCACGCCCGGCTCGCTGATGACGCTCGAGGCGTACGCGAAGGCGCGCAAGGACTTCCGCGCGAAGGTGATCGCGCACAAGAAGACGCGCACGGTGCACCTGGGCGAGCACCTGACGCTGCAGTTCGAGGACGAGCTCACGATGCGCTACCAGGTCCAGGAGATGCTGCGCATCGAGCGCATCTTCGAGGAGGAGGGCATCCTCGCCGAGATCGAGGCCTACGACCCACTGGTGCCCGACGGCACGAACCTCAAGGCGACGATGCTGATCGAGTACGAGGACGTCGACGAGCGCCGCCGCGCGCTCGCGCGCCTCAGGGGCGTCGAGGAACGCGTCTGGGTCGCGGCGGAGGGCCACGAGCGCGTCCACGCGATCGCCGACGAGGACCTCGACCGCGAGACCGACGAGAAGACGTCGTCGGTGCACTTCCTGCGCTTCGAGCTCGCGCCCGCGATGATCGCTTCGCTCAAGGCGGGCGCGGCGCTCGCGATCGGCGTCGACCATCCCGCGATGACCGCGTCGATTCCCGCGGTCGGCGAGGCGACGCGCGATTCGCTGGTGCGCGATCTCGCCTGACGGTGCGAGTCCGCACCCAAGCCGCCAGGGCGTCGGGCCGACGCCCGAGACACCCGCGCCTATGGGTCGGGCTTCAGCCCGGCGCGTTGCCCGCGCCGACGCGAAGCCGGTAGACGCGATCGAGCGTCGCCTCGCCGCGCAGCGTCTCGGCGATCGGCGCGGGATCGGGAACGAAGCCCAGCGCCTCGGCGGTTCGGCGCGACGCGAGGTTGCGCTCGTCGGACTGCGCCTCGATCTCGCGCGCGCCCTGCGCCGCGAGCCAGGCGACGACCGCCGCGGCGGCTTCGCGCGCGTAACCGCTGCGTCGGTGCGACGGGAACGTGACCCATGCGATCGACGCGGTCGCGCCCGTGAGCGTGGCCTGGTGCCAGCCGACGAGCGCGCCGTCGTCGCGACGACGCGCGAGCCAGTTGAGCCAGCGCTCGCCTTCGCGGCCGCTGCCCGCGGCGAGGCGCGCGAGCTCGCGGCGCAGCGCGTCGACGCTCGCCGGCGGCTCGCCGGTCATGTACCGGTAGAGCGCGGCGTCCGCGAAATGCGCGAACGCGTCCTCGGCGTGCGCCGCCGACAGAGGCTCGAGCGCGAGGCGAGCGGTGCGAAGCCATGGCGTGGCGCTCATTCGAGCTCCAGCTCGTCGATCCAGGCGATCTCGCAGTCGCGGTCGCCCAGCTTGAGCGAGCTCGTGTAGCGCCCGCCCGACGGCGCCGTCGCCTCGACCAGCGTCGCCCGGAAGCGGATCACCTGGCCCGGGCGGATGCCGGCGAGCGTCGCGCGGATCGCCCGATCGCCGGGGATCGTGTGGACGTGCGTGAACGCGACGAACATCGCGTCGAGCTCGCGCCACGGGCGCCGCGAGAGCTCGCTGCCCGACCGCAGCTCCGGCACGACGAATCGCGAATAGAACGAGTTGTACTGGGGGAACTTGAGCTGGTCGACGACGAGCGGGTCCGACAACGCTCCCCAGCCGAGCGCGAGGTCCGTCGGCGCGAGCGATGCGAATTCGCCGATCTCGTAGTTCCTGCGCGCGAGCACCATCGCCCGGCCCTCGAAGCGCCCGAGCGACGCGTAGCGGAAGCCCTTGTCGTCGGTCCAGGGCGCGCGCGTCTCCCCGAGGGCGATCGCCGGCCCGGCCTCGACCGCGATCCCCGGCGGATGCCCGACCCGGCGCTCGTGCCAGAACCAGTTCCAGCCGCCCCACAGCGACAGGGCGACGAGAGCCGCCAGGAGCCAGCGCATCGCGCGGCGCGGGCCCGCCGCGTCAGTCCCGGAAATTCTGGAACTGGAGCGGGAAGTCGGTGACCGACTTGCGAACGAGCGCGATCGCCGCCTGGAGGTCGTCCTTCTTCGCGCCCGACACGCGTACCGCGTCGCCCTGGATCGACGCCTGGACCTTGAGCTTGCTGTCTTTGATCATGCGCTGGAGCTTCTTCGCGAGCTCCTGCTCGACGCCCGTGCGGACGGTCACGACCTGCTTCACCTTGTTGCCGGAGACCTTCTCGGGGTCGTTCGGCTTGAGCGCCCGCGTGTCCACGCCGCGCTTCGCGAGCTTCCCCACGACGATGTCGGTCACCTGCTTCAGCTTGAACTCGTCATCGGCGTAGAGCGTGAGCACCTTGTCGGCGAGCTCGACGCGCGCGTCCGACCCCTTGAAGTCGAAGCGGTTGGTGATTTCCTTGTTGGCCTGGTCCACCGCATTGCGGACCTCGACGGTGTTCACTTCCGAGACGATGTCGAAGCTGGGCATGGCGCGCTCCCGTGGGCCGGCGGAACGCTAGCACGCTGGGGACGGCCGCGGCAAACCGGCCCGAAGTCGGTGCGCCCGCGGCGCCTCGCGCCCCAGGCCGGTGCCCGCCGCGCCTCCCGCGCGGGTTTGTCGCGCGCGCGCCACGCCCGGGCGCCCGCGGCGATCGCCGCG
>JBGAHH010000111.1:0-10511 GCA_044226265.1 Casimicrobiaceae bacterium
TCGGAAGGCGGGAGTCGGGAGGGGGCCGTCGCGCCGGCGCCCGGCGCGACGATCCGGGGCAATCTATCCCGAAAGCCCGGCCAGCGTAAACCCCGCACCGCGACGGTGCAGACGCACCGTCCGCGGACGACGCGCCCCGGCTGGCTCCTACGTCGCCGGCCGGGCGGGCGCACCGCCCCAGCGGGCTTCGTAGCCGCGCTTGCCCGCCTCGGCGACGACGAGGTAGGCGACGACCAGCGCCGCGAGCACGCCCCAGAACGGCGCGGGCAGCGGCACGAATCCGAACGTGGCGCCGAGCGGCGTGAACGGCAGCGCGACCGCCGTGGCCACCACCGCGAGCGAGGTCGCGACGAGCGCCGGGTGCGGGCGGCTCGCGAACGGCGACCGGCGCGTCCGGATCACGAAGATCACGAGAACCTGCGTGGCGACCGATTCCACGAACCACGCAGTGCGGAACAGCGTGGGGTCGGCGTCGAACACCTTCAGCAGCACCGCGAACGTGATCAGGTCGAACAGCGACGAGAGCGGGCCCAGCACGAGCATGAAGCGGCGCAGCGCCGCGAGGTCGAAGGTCTGCGGCGCGGCCAGCTCGTCCTCGTCGACGCGGTCGAGCGGGATCGCGATCTCCGACAGGTCGTAGAGCAGGTTGTTGAGCAGCACCTGGAACGGCAGCATCGGCAGGAACGGCAGGAGCGCGGCGGCCGCCGCCATGCTCAGCATGTTGCCGAAGTTGGAGCTCGTGCCCATCCGCAGGTACTTGCGGATGTTGAGGTGCGTGCGCCGCCCCTCGATCACGCCGTCGTGCAGCACCTGGAGGTCGCGTCGCCGCAGGATCAGGTCGGCGGCGGCCTTCGCCGCGTCCGCGCCGCGATCGACCGAGATGCCGACGTCGGCGATGCGCAGCGCGGGCGCGTCGTTGACGCCGTCGCCGAGGAAGCCGACGACCTCGCCGCGCGCCTTCAGCGCCGCGATCACGCGGCTCTTCTGCGCGGGCGAGACGCGGCAGTACAGGTTGGTGCGCGCGGCGCGCGCCCGCAGCGCGGCGTCGTCCAGGCGGTCGACATCGGCCCCGGTCATCACGCCCAGGACCGGGATCCCCAGCGTGGCGCACAGGTGCTCGGTCACGAGCTCGTTGTCGCCCGTCAGCACGTTCACCGCGATGCCCGCCCCGGCCATCGCCCGGATCGCCGCCGCCGCGGAGGCCTTGGGCGGGTCGAGGAACGCCGCGAAGCCCGCGAACACCAGGTCGCGCTCGTCCTCGGGGCCGATCTTCGCGCTGCCGGCCTCCACGGGCCGCCACGCGATCGCGAGCACGCGCAGCCCGTCCCGGAACATCGCCTCGAGCGCGAGCTTCGCGCGCGCGCGCGACGCGTCGTCGAACGGCCGCGTCTCGCCGCCCTCGCCGATCGCATAGCGCGAGGACGCGGCCAGGAGGTCCTCGGGCGCGCCCTTCACGATCACCGCCCGACCGCGCGGGCCGTCGGCCAGCACCGCGACCCGGCGCCGCTCGAAGTCGAACGGAAGCTCGTCGACCTTGCGCCACGCCGACGTGTCGACCTGCGCGTGCGCGAGGATCGCGAGGTCGAGCGGATTGCGCTGCCCGCTCTCGAAGCGGCTGTTGACGCAGGCGAGCTCGAGGACCGGGGCGCTGTCGCGTCCTTCGAGGTCCACGTGGCGCTCGAGCGCGATCGTGGCCTCGGTGAGCGTCCCGGTCTTGTCGGTGCACAGCGCGGTCATCGCGCCCAGGTCGTGGATGGCGGCGAGGCGCTTCACGACGACGTGCTTCGCGGCCATGCGCGACGCGCCCCGCGCGAGCGTGACGGAGACGACCATCGGCAGCAGCTCCGGCGTCAGGCCGACCGCGAGCGCCAGCGCGAACAGGAACGACTCGACGAGCGGCTTGTGCGTCAGCACGTTCATCATCACGACGAACAGCACCATCAGCACGGTCAGCCGCATGATCATGAGACCGAAGCGGCGCGCGCCTCGCTCGAACGCGGTCGGCGGCGGCGCCGCCGCGAGGCCGTGCGAGATCTCGCCCAGCGCCGTCTCGCGGCCGGTCCGGCAGACGAGCATCGTCCCCGTGCCGCTCAGGACCGAGGTTCCCATGAGCACGACGTGCGGCGCCGACTCGCGCGCGGCCGCCTCGGGCGCGCCTTCGATCGCGCGCCGCTCGACCGGGTAGGCCTCGCCGGTCAGGAGCGACGCGTCGACGTACAGGTGCTTCGCCTCGACGAGGACGCCGTCGGCCGGCACGAGCGAGCCGCTCGCGAGCGTCACGAGGTCTCCCGGCACGATCTGCGTCATCGGCACCGGGTGCACGGCGCCGTCGCGCAGCGCGCTCGCGTGCAGCGCGACCGACGCGCGCAGGCGCAGCGCGGCCTGCCCCGCCCGGTACTCCTGGACGAAATCCAGCGCGACGCTCAGCACGACCATCGCGGCGATGATGAGCGCGCCTGCGACTTCGCCGGTGATCGCCGACAGCGCGCTCGCGACGAGCAGCACGAGCACCAGCGGATTGCCGAACCGGCGCAGGAGCTGCACCCACGCCGGGCTCGCCGCTTCGGTGCGGTATTCGTTGCGCCCATAGCGGTCGAGGCGGGCGCGCGCGTCGCGGCGGCCGAGGCCGGCGGCGTCGCTGCCGAGCGCTTCGTCGAGCGCCGCGCGCGTGAGCGTCCACCACGCCGTCCCCGGCGCGAGCCCCTCGTGGTCGCGGCCGCGCGCCGTCGGCCCCGCGCGCGGCCGGCGGGCCTTGCCGGTCACGCCCGATCCGCTTCGCCGCGCCGCCCGGCCCGCGAACGCGCCGCGCCGCGGCGATGCGGCTCCGCGATCACCTGCCGCGACTTGCCGCTCGCGGCGTCGATCGCCGGCGGCGCCGGGTCGAGCGCGAGCTCGACGTGGTCGAGGCCGTTCGCGGCGAACAGCGGCGCCAGCGCGGCCTTCACGGCGCGCCACCGCGCCTGCCGCGCCCGCGGTGCCTCATCGGGCAGGCGGATCGACAGCGCGTCCGGCGAACGCTGAACGATCTGGAAGCCGTGCGTGTCCGCGCCCTCCTCGATCGCCGTTTCGAGCGCGAGCGGGAGCAGCGACACGCGCGTGCCGTCGCGCCGCTCGAGCGTCAGGAGGTCGCCGGCGCGCCCGTGCACTGCCAGCGCGGGCAGCGGGCTGCCGCAGGGACAGGGATCCTTCGCGACCATCACGCGGTCGCCGATGTCGTAACGAAGGAAGGGCTGCACGCGATTCGCGAGATTCGTGAGCAGCGCCGTGTGCGAGAGCGTTCCTGGGGGGACCGGCCGGTAGTGCGCGTCGACGGGCTCGAGGACGACCCAGTCGGCGTTGAGGTGCAGCGCGCCGTGGCCGCAGCTCGCCGCGATGCTCAGGCACTCGGAGCTCCCGTACTCGTCGATCAGGAGGCCGCCGAACGCCCTGCCGATCGCGCGGCGCGTCGCCGGCGTCATGCATTCGCCGCCCGACCAGAGGATCGACGGGGCGATCGCGAGCCGTCGGGCGGATTGCTCGGCGGCCAGGAGGCGCAGCGCGGTCGGATAGCCCGCCAGGAACGCGGGCTGGAACGCGTCGAGGCGCTCGACCCATTCGTCGATCGGTCGCAGGATCGAGATCTCGCAGCTCGCGCCGGACGGCGCGAGGCGCTCGATCGCCCGCCAGGTCACGAGGCCGGCGAACGGCTCGCCGATCGCCGCGACGAGCGCGCGCCGGCCGCCGTTCGCGACGAGGCCGGTGGCCCACGCGATCGCCGCGTCCGGCTGCTGCAGGCGCGCGGCGATCAGCGCGTGGTAGGTCGCGATCGCGCGCTCGTCGTGCAGGAACAGTCCCGGCTCGCCCGTGGTTCCCGAGCTCCGCCACGCGACGTGGCGCCCGAGGAAACGCTCGCCGATGCGCGTGCGGTCGGCCAGGAACGCCGCGAGGCGCTCGCGCGTCGCTTCCGGGTCGGTCACCCAGTCGTCGAACCGCGCCATGAGCTCGCGCTTGGTCGCGACCGGAAGCCGCTCGAGCGGCGCGTCGTCGCGAAGGCCGGCGAGCCGCTCGCGATAGAGCGCCGATCGCTCGCGCACGAAGCCGACCAGATCGGTCAGCCGCTCGCGCCGCGCGCGCTCGATTTCGGCCGCGCCCGCCCACCGCGTCCACTGGAGCGCGGACAGCCGCGACATCACGTCGAGGATCGTCTCGTTTCCCATCGGCCGCCGCCAGCGGCCCCCACCGCCCGGCCCAGGGGTCATGGTGCGCCAGCCGCGGGAAATCGCGTTGCGCCAGGTCAACCGACGGACACCCCGTCCCATGACGTGCGTCAACGCGTCGGGTCCGGGGCTCGCCGATACTGGCCCGAGTCGCCCTTCCTCGCCCCGTGGACGCCATGTCGACCTCCCAGGCCGCCCCCGAAGCCCGCGTTCCAGGCAAGGCCGCCCGGCCACGCCGTCGCTCGACGCCGGGGAAGATGCTGCCCGTGCCGGTCCCGCCCCGCCCTCCCCGGGCCGAGGCGCCCCGCCGCGGCCCGTCCGGCACGTTCTCGGCCGACCGCGACTCGATCGCGCTGACCGCGTTCCCGACGATGGTCGACCAGGCGGTGCACGCGACGCTCGCGCGCATGACGGCGGGTCTGTCGCCGATGGCCATGGCCGAGGCCTACACGAGCTGGCTCGCGCACGTCGCGTCGTCGCCGGGCAAGCAGCTGCAGCTCGCGCAGAAGGCCGCGCGCAAGCTCGCGCGCTTCCAGTCGTACCTGAGCCGCTCGATGCGCGAGGGCCCCGACGCCGAGCCGTGCATCGAGCCGCTGCCGCAGGACCGCCGCTTCCGCGACCCGGCGTGGCAGACCCCGCCGTTCAACCTGATCCATCAGGCGTTCCTGCTGCAGCAGCAGTGGTGGCACAACGCGTTCGCCGGCGTGCGCGGCGTCACGCCCTCGCACGAGCGCATGCTCACGTTCGCCGCGCGCCAGGCGCTGGACGTGCTCGCGCCGTCCAACGGCGTCCTCACCAACCCGGTCGTGCTGGAGCGGACGATGCGCGAGGCCGGCTGGAACCTCGTGCGCGGCGCCGGGCACTGGGTCGAGGACTGGGAGCGCGCGAGCGGCGGCCACCGGCCGATCGGGGCCGAGAACTTCGTCGTCGGCAAGGACGTCGCCGCGACGCCCGGCAAGGTCGTGCTGCAGAACGACCTGATGGAGCTGATCCAGTACTCGCCTACGACGGCTTCCGTGCGGGCCGAGCCGATCCTGATCGTGCCCGCGTGGATCATGAAGTACTACATCCTCGACCTGTCGCCTGCGAACTCGCTCGTGCGCCACCTGGTCGAGCGCGGGCACACGGTGTTCATGATCTCGTGGAAGAACCCCGAGGTCGCCGACCGGGACCTCGGGATGGACGACTATCGTCGCCGGGGCATCGGCGCCGCGCTCGACGCGGTCGCCGACATCGTGCCGCGGCGCCGCGTCCACGCCGTCGGCTACTGCCTCGGCGGCACGATGCTCGCGATCGCCGCGTCGGTGATGGCGCGGGACGGCGACCGCCGCCTCGCGTCGCTCTCGCTGTTCGCGGCGCAGGTCGACTTCACCGAGGCGGGCGAACTCACGCTGTTCATCAACGAGAGCCAGGTCGCGTTCCTCGAGGACCTGATGTGGGCGCAGGGCTTCCTCGACGGGCGCCAGATGGCGGGCGCGTTCCAGATCCTGCGCTCGAACGACCTCGTGTGGTCGAGGCACGTGCACGACTACCTGATGGGCGAGCGGGCGCCGCTCACCGACCTGATGGCGTGGAACAGCGACGCGACGCGCATGCCCTACCGGATGCATTCCGAGTACCTGCGCAAGCTGTTCCTCGGCAACGACCTCGCCGAGGGCCGCTACGTCGCCGACGGGCGCCCGGTCGCGCTCGCCGACCTCGCGCTGCCGATGTTCGTCGTGGGCACCGAGCAGGACCACGTCGCGCCGTGGCGCTCGGTCTACAAGATCAACCTGTACTCGCCGGCCGACGTGACGTTCGTGCTCACCTCGGGCGGCCACAACGCCGGGATCGTCTCCGAGCCCGGGCATCCCGGGCGCAGCTATCACGTCGGCGCGCGGGCCGGCCACCGCTACGTCGACCCCGACACCTGGCTCAAGACGGCCGATCTGCGCGAGGGGTCGTGGTGGACCGCCTGGGCCGAGTGGCTCGACGCGCACGCGTCCGGCGCGCGCAGCCCCGCGCCGAAGGCCGCGGGATCCGCGGCGCACCGCCCGTTGGGCGACGCGCCCGGGACCTACGTCTTCGCCGAGTAGCCGGCCTTCCGCGCTACTGCGGCCGGGTGCCCATGTCGCCCTCGCAGGGCGGCAGGTGGCCGTCGACGATCGCGTCGAGCGTCGCGTAGGTGCGGCGGTCCTCGTCCAGGTCCTTCGCGGCCTGCGCGCGCGCGGCCGCCTCGGGCATGGGCGCGCCCGACGCCGACCACGCCTTCGCGGCGACGAGCACCCCGTTCTCGTAAAGGTACTCGCCGCGGAGCCGGCCGCTGGGCAGCCACGAGCGTTTCGGGCCGTCGAGCGTGCCGTTCGCGTACGCCGCCTGGAGCTTCCAGGGCGCGTCGCCGCCGGGCGGCGCGCCCGCGTACCAGAGCGCGACGGTGCCGCTGATCGCGCCTTCGTCGTACGGAATCTGCGCGACGCGCACGCCCGAGGACGTCCAGAAGATGAACGAGCTCGTCCGCTTCCCGCGGTTGAACGCGCCGATCACGCGCACTCGGCCGTCCGACGCCTTCAGCTCGTAGACGCCGTGCGGCCGGCCGTCGCGGCAGCCGCCGCGCACCTCGAGGTCCTGCGCCCGCGCGGACGGCGCCGCCAGCGCCGCGGCGAGAACGATCAGCCGCGCCGCTTCGCCCACCATGCGGCCAGCTCGCCGACGATGCCGCGCCTGAACGCGAGCACGCAGACGACGAAGATCGCGCCGGTGATGACGGTCACCCACTGGCCGCTGTCGGACAGGTAGTGCTCGAGCGAGATGATCGTGAACGCGCCGACGACCGGGCCGAACACGGTGCCCATGCCGCCGAGGAGCGTCATCAGCACGACCTCGCCGGACATCTGCCACTGGACGTCGGTGAGCGACGCCAGCTGGAACACGATCGCCTTGGTTCCCCCGGCGACGCCGGCCAGCGCCGACGACAGCACGAACGCGATGAGCTTGTAGCGGTCGGCGTCGTAGCCGAGCGAGATCGCGCGCGGCTCGTTCTCGCGGATCGCCTTCAGCACCTGCCCGAACGGCGAGTGGATGATGCGCCGGATCGCGAGGAAGCCCGCGACGAAGATCGCGAGCACCACGTAGTACATCGTCGTCACCGGCTCGAGGTCGAGCAGGCCGAACAGGCGGCCCCGCGGCACCGACTGGATGCCGTCCTCGCCGCCGGTGAAGGGCGCCTGCAAGTAGAAGAAGAACAGCATCTGCGCGATCGCGAGCGTGATCATCGCGAAGTAGATGCCCTGCCGTCGGATGGCCAGCGACCCCGAGACGACGCCGAGCGCGGTCGACGCCGCGGTCCCGGCCAGGATCGCGAGCTCGGGCGACAGCCCCCAGACCTTCGCCGCGTGCGCCGTGACGTAGCCCGCCGTGCCGAAGAACATCGCGTGGCCAAACGACAGGAGCCCCGCGTACCCGATCAGGAGATTGAACGCGCACGCGAACAGCGCGAAGCACAGCGCCTTCATCAGGAAGACCGGGTAGACGCCCACCCAGGGCGCCGCCGCCAGCGCGACCGCCATCGCGATCGTCGCGATGCGGAACGTGCGCGCCGACGGATCGCCTTCGTCGAGCGCGATCGCCCGCGAGATGGGCTCGTCGGGAGCAGGCGTCGCCGGATCGGGCGCGGCCATCACTTCTCCTTGCCGAACAGGCCGGCAGGACGGACGAGCAGCACGACCACCATGATCACGAAGATCACGGTCTTCGACGCCTCCGGGTAGAACACCTTCGTCAGCCCCTCGACCACCCCGAGCCCGAAGCCGGTGAGGATCGAGCCCATGATCGAGCCCATCCCGCCGATCACGACGACCGCGAACACGACGATGATGATGTCCGCCCCCATCTGCGGGCTCACCTGGTAGATCGGCGCCGCCATCGCGCCCGCGAGCGCCGCGAGCCCGACGCCGAACCCGTAGGTGAGCGTGATCATGCGCGGGACGTTGATGCCGAACGCCTGCACGACGGTCGGGTTCTCCGTCGCCGCGCGCAGGTAGCTGCCGAGCTTGGTGCGCTCGATCACGTACCAGGTCGAGAGGCACGCGACGAGCGACGCCAGCACGACCCACGCGCGGTACTTCGGCAGGAACATGAAGCCGAGGTTGAAGGCGCCGGTGAATTCCTCGGGCAGCCGGTAGGGCAGCCCGGAGCTGCCGAAGTAGTTGGTGAACACGCCCTGGAAGATCAGCGCGAGCCCGAAGGTCAGGAGCAGGCCGTACAGGTGGTCGAGCTTGTAGAGCCGCGACAGCATCGTGCGCTCGATGACCACGCCGGTCGCCGCGACGGCGACGGGCGCGATGAGCAGCGACCACCAGTATCCGATGCCCAGGCGCTCGAGGAGGAACCAGGCGCAGAACGCGCCCAGCATGTACTGGGCGCCGTGCGTGAAGTTGATGATGTTGAGGAGCCCGAAGATCACCGCCAGCCCGAGCGACAGCAGCGCGTAGAACGAGCCGTTGATGAGCCCGATCAGGAGCTGGCCGAACAGGGCCTGCGTGGGAATCCCGAAGATCTCAGTCATGGCGGAACGCCGTGTCGCGCTCCGGTGGAGCGGAAGCGACCCCTCGGGTCGCTCCGCTCACCTGCCGCGAAATGCGTGCTGCGGGAAGCTCGGCCATCCGCACGTTCGGGCTCCTTCGATCGTCAGCGCGACACCTTGCCCTGCGAGGCTCGGGCGGACGCGACCCGAAGGCCGCGCCGCCCGCCCTTCGCGAAGGCGACGCTTCTCCGCGTACTCGCTACTTCACCAGCGGGCACTCGCCGTCCTTCAGCGGACGGAACGCCTGGTCCGCCGGGATCGTCGCACGAACCTTGTAGTAGTCCCACGGCCCCTTCGACTCGGACGGCTTCTTCACCTCGACCAGGTACGCCGGGTGGATCTTGCGGCCGTCCGCCCGGACCGTGCCCTTGCCGAACAGCGGATCGTCGGTCGGCATCTCCTTCATCTTCGCGATCACCTTGGTGCCATCGTCGGACTTGAGCGCCTCCACGCCTTCAGCACGGCCGAGTACAGCACGGCCGAGTACACGTCGCGTCGGCGAAGCGCTTGGCGAAGGCCCGCGTCTGGTCGGATGCCCTGGTGTCAGGCCTTGCGCCTCGGCGAGCGCGTGCACGTCGGTGAGGAACACGAGCAGGCCGGCCATGTTCATGCCGCCCTTGACGATCCCGAACTCGGCCGCCTGCTTGATCGAGTTCGTCGTGTCGCCGCCGGCGTTCGCGAGGCCGAGGATCTTCGCCTTCGACGACTGCGCCTGCAGCAGGAACGAGCTGAAGTCCTGGGTGTTCAGCGGCGCGCGCACCTTGCCCAGCACCTTGCCGCCGTTCTTCAGCACGACGGCCTCGGTGTCGCGCTCGAGCGCGTGGCCGAACGCGTAGTCGGCCGTGAGGAAGAACCAGGTATCGCCGCCGCTCTTGACGATGGCGCTGCCGGTGCCGTTCGCGAGCATCCACGTGTCGTAGGTCCAGTGGATCGTGTTCGGCGTGCACGCCTTGCCGGTCAGGTCGGACGACGCGGCGCCCGACACCAGGAACGCCTTGCCCTTGTCCTTCGTGATCTGGTTGACGGCGAGCGCCACGCCCGAGTTCGGCGTGTCGACGATGACGTCGACCTTCTCGGTGTCGTACCACTGCCGCGCGATGGCCGATCCGACGTCGGGCTTGTTCTGGTGGTCCGCCGAGATGACCTCGACCTTGTAGCCCCGCTTCTCGATGCCGGAATCCTCGACCGCCATGCGGGTCGCGACGACCGAGCCCGCGCCGGCGAGGTCGGTGTAGAGGCTCGACATGTCGGTCAGGACGCCGAGCTTGATCAGGTTGTCGGACACCTGCGCGTGGGCCGCGCCCGCGCCGAGCGCCGCCGCGACGGCGAGCGAGAGTAGACCGCGTTTGAATCGCTTCATACTACCTCCGGGTTGACGGGCATGCTTGCCGCTGGGGCGGCCGCTAGACGCCCAGGTATTCGTGCAGCTTGTTCATCGATGTCGCCAGCGCGTCGTTCGGGATCATGTCGACCACGCGCCCGTGCTCCATCACGTAGTGCCGGTCCGCGACCGTCGCCGCGAACCGGAAATTCTGCTCGACCAGCAGGATCGTGTAGCCGCGCCGCTTCAGGTCCGCGATCGTGCGGCCGATCTGCTGCACGATCACCGGGGCCAGCCCCTCGGTGGGCTCGTCGAGCAGCAGGAGTCGGGCGCCGGTCCTCAGGATACGGCCGATAGCCAGCATCTGCTGCTCGCCGCCGGAGAGCTTCGTGCCCGGGCTGTGCAGGCGCTCCCGCAGGTTCGGGAACAATTC
>JBGAHH010000112.1:0-11054 GCA_044226265.1 Casimicrobiaceae bacterium
GCGGAGGCGGTGCAGGTGCGCTGGGCGCAGAACCCGTCGCACATCTACCTCGGCCAGTGGTACCAGCCGGCCGTGATGCGCAAGACCGTGAACGGCGTCGTGTCCGCGCCGGTGACGGTCTTCTGGAACGTCACGAAGGGCTAGGCTTGGCTGCGGGTCGGCCTTCGGCCCGACGGTTTTCGCCCGCCGGACGACACTCGTCGGGCTGAAGCCCGACCCGCGAGCCTGCGCATGCTCGGGTTCCTCACGCGGAGGCTCGTCGCGACGATCCCGGTGATGGCGATCGTCGCGGTGCTCGTGTTCTCGATGCTGCGGCTGACGCCGGGCGACCCGGCGTCGATCATCGCCGGGCCGGCGGCGACCTCGGCGGACATCGCCGGGGTTCGCGCGAAGCTAGGCCTCGACCGGCCTGTCGTCGAGCAGTTCGCGATCTGGGCCGGCAACCTCGCCGCCGGCGACTTCGGCGAGTCGTTCTACTTCAAGAAGCCCGTCGCGTCGCTCGTCGCCGACCGCATCGAGCCCACGCTCGCGCTCGCGACGCTGACGATGCTCCTCTCGATCGCGATCGCGGTGCCGCTCGGCGTGGTGGCCGCGTACCGGCAGGGCAGCTGGATCGACCGTGTCGTGATGGGGCTCGCGGTGCTGGGATTCTCGGTGCCGGTGTTCGTGATCGGCTACGCGCTGATCTACGTGTTCGCGATCGAGCTCGCCTGGCTGCCGGTGCAGGGCTACCAGCCGCTGCGCGAGGGCATCGGGGGATTCCTGCAGCGCCTCGTGCTGCCGTCGCTGACGCTCTCGGTGATCTACGTCGCGCTGATCGCGCGCATCACGCGCACGAGCGTCCTCGAGGTGCTGGGCGAGGACTACATCCGCACCGCGCGCGCGAAGGGGCTGTCCCGCGCGACGGTGCTGATGCGGCACGCGCTCCGCAACGCCGCCGTCCCGATCGTCACGGTGATCGGCATCGGCGCCGCGCTCCTGATCGGCGGCGTCGTCGTCACCGAGAGCGTCTTCAGCATCCCGGGGCTGGGGAGGCTCACCGTCGACGCGGTGCTCGCGCGCGACTACCCGACGGTGCAGGCGGTGATCCTGCTGTTCTCGTTCGTCTACGTGCTGCTCAACCTCCTGGTCGATGTCGCGTACACGTTCCTCGACCCGAGGATCCGGTATTGAGCGCCGTCGACGCGCCGTTGGAGCGCGAGACCGCCGCAGCGCGCGCGAAGGCTCCCGGCGCGCTCGCGCGGGCGCTGCGCGTGCCAACCGTCGCGGCGGGCCTCGCGATCCTCGGCCTGATGGCGCTCGTCGGCATCGCCGCGCCGGCGCTGACCTCGATCGATCCCGCCGCGATCAACCCGGCGTTCCGCAACAAGACGCCCGGCGCCGTCGAGACGGTCCGCGCCGACGACGGCGCGAAGCGCGAGGTCCGGCACTGGCTCGGCACCGATTCGCTGGGGCGCGACGTCTACTCGCGCGTCGTGTACGGCGCGCGCACGTCGCTCGCGGTCGGCGCCCTCGTCGCGGCGATCAGCGTCGCGATCGGCCTCGCGATCGGGCTCGCCGCCGGCTACCTGCGATGGCTCGACGGGATCGTGATGCGCGTGATGGACGGCCTGATGGCGATCCCCGCGATCCTGCTCGCGATCGCGCTGGTGTCGCTGTCGTCGGCGGGGCTCGTCGCGGTCGTCGTCGCGATCGTCGTGCCCGAGGTGCCGCGCGTCGTGCGCCTCGTGCGCTCGGTCGTGCTCTCGGTGCGCGAGGAGCCCTACGTCGAGGCGGCGGTCGCGGCGGGGACGCCCGCGCTGCCGCTCGTGATCCGCCACATCCTGCCGAACACGGTGCCGCCGCTCATCGTGCAGGCGACCTACATCGCCGCGTTCGCGATCCTGGTCGAGGCGATCCTCTCGTTCCTCGGCGTCGGCATCCCGCCGGAGACGCCGACCTGGGGCAACATCATGGCGGAGGGGCGCACGCTGTTCCGCGTCTACCCGCACACGATCCTCTATCCGGGGATCCTGCTCGCGCTCACGATCCTCGCGGTGAACCTGCTGGGCGACGGGCTGCGCGACACGCTCGATCCCCGCATGCGCAGGCGGCTGTGAACTCGAACGCGCCGGTGCTCGAGATCGCCGGGCTGTCGATCGGGCTCCCGCCCGGCGCCGACCGCGCGCACGCGGTCCGGGGCGTCGGGCTCGAGGTCGCGGCCGGCGAGATCGTCTGCCTCGTCGGCGAGTCCGGCTCGGGCAAGAGCGTGATCGCGCACGCGACGATGGGCCTCCTGCCGCGCGCGCTGGCGGTGACCGGCGGTTCGATCCGCCTCGCGGGCGAGGAGCTCGTCGGCGCGCCCGAGAAGCGGCTCGAGGCGCTTCGCTGCACGCGCATGGCGATGATCTTCCAGGAGCCGATGACGGCGCTGAACCCGGTCATGCGCTGCGGCGACCAGGTCGACGAGGTGCTCCGCCGCCACTCGCCGTTCGACGCGGCCGCTCGGCGCGCGAAGGTGCTCGGCGTGCTCGCCGACGTGCGCCTCCCCGAGCCGGAGCGGGTGGCCGCGTCGTACCCGCACCAGCTCTCCGGCGGCCAGCGGCAGCGGATCATGATCGCGATGGCGCTCGTCCTCGAGCCGAAGCTCCTGATCGCCGACGAGCCGACGACCGCGCTCGACGTGACGACGCAGGCGCAGATCCTCGCGCTCGTGCGCGAGCTGATGCGCGAGCACGGCACCGGCGTGCTGTTCATCACGCACGACTTCGGCGTCGTCGCCGAGATCGCCGATCGCGTGGCGGTGCTGAAGGCGGGCGAGCTCTGCGAGGTCGGCGCGGCGGACGAGGTGCTGCGCGCGCCGAAGCACGACTATACGAAGATGCTGATCGCGTCGGTGCCGAGCATGACGCCGCGGCACCGCGGCGCGGTCGACGCGCCGCCGCTCCTCGAGACGCGCGGGCTCGCGAAGACCTACGTGCAGGGCGGCTGGCTCGGCCGGCGGCGCGAGGTGAATGCGGCCGAGGGCGTCGACGTCTCCATCCGGCGGGGCGAGACGCTCGGGATCGTCGGCGAGTCGGGCTCGGGCAAGTCGACGGTCGCGCGCTGCATCGCGAGGCTCGTCGATCCGTCGAGCGGCGCGATCGTCGTCGACGGCGTTGACATCGCGACGATGCCGCGGCGGCGGCTGCGCGAGATGCGGCGCGACGTCCAGGTCGTGTTCCAGGATCCCTACCGGTCGCTCAATCCGAGGCGCACCGTCGGCGACTCGATCGTCGAGGGCCCGATGAACTTCGGCCTGCCGCGCGCGGACGCCGACGCGCGCGCCCGATCGCTGATGGAGCTGGTGCGCCTCGACCCCGGCGCGCTCGGCCGCTATCCGCACGAATTCTCGGGCGGCCAGCGCCAGCGCATCTGCATCGCGCGGGCGCTCGCGATGGAGCCGAAGCTCCTCGTCGCCGACGAGCCGGTCTCGGCGCTCGACGTGTCGGTGCAGGCGCAGGTGCTCGCGCTGCTCGACGAGATCCGCGCGCGCCTCGCGCTCACGATGCTGTTCATCACGCACGACCTGCGCGTCGCGGCGCAGGTGTGCGACCGCATCGCGGTGATGCAGGCCGGGCGCGTGGTCGAGGAAGGGCCGATCGCCGAGGTCTACGCGCATCCCAGGCACGCCTACACGCGCGCGCTCATCGCGGCGGCGCCCGGCCGCGGTCGGTTCTGACCGCCGCGCGTCACGCGGCGCGCGCGCGCGCCTGCCGCTCGATCCAGGGATAGGTCTTCGCGAGCCCGTCGCGGAGCCGAGCGACGGGTCGCCAGCCCAGCACCGCCGCGATCCTCCGGTTGTCCGAGCTGCGGCCCGCGACGCCGATCGGCCCCGGGACGTGGCGCAGCCGCAGGCGCTTGCCGGCGAGCTCCATGATCATCGTCGCGAGCCCGTCGATCGAGATCCGCTCGTCGGAGCCGACGTTGAGCGGCTCGCGGCAGCCGGAGCGCATCAGCCGAACCGTGCCCTCGATGCACTCGTCGACGTAGAGGAAGGTGCGCGTCTGCCGGCCGTCGCCCCAGATCTCGATCTCGCCGCCGTCCTCCGCCAGCGCGACCTTGCGGCAGAGCGCGGCCGGCGCCTTCTCGCGGCCGTCGTTCCACGAGCCCTCGGGGCCGAACACGTTGTGGTAGCGCGCGATCCGGGTCTCCATCCCCGCGTTGCGCGCATACGCGAGGTAGAGCCGCTCGCCGAAGAGCTTCTCCCAGCCGTAGTCGCTGTCGGGCTCCGCGGGATAGACGCTGTCCTCCGCGCATGCGGCGCCCGCGGGGTCGCGCTGGGTCGCCGCCGGGTAGACGCACGCGGACGAGGCGTAGAAGACGCGTCGGCTGCCGGCGCGCCGGCACGCGTCCAGCACGTTGAGGTTGACGAGCGCGGAGTTGTGCAGGATGTCGGCGTCGTTCTCGCCGGTGAACACGAAGCCCGCGCCGCCCATGTCGGCCGCGAGCTGGTAGACCTCGTCGAAGCCGCGGTCGATGCACGCGCGACAGGCCGCCGGGTCGCGCAGGTCGGCGACGACGAACTCGTGGGCCTCGGTCGGCGCGTAGGGCGGCCGCTTCAGGTCGACGCCGCGCACCCGGAAGCCGTCGCGCCTCAGTCGTTTCACGAGGTGGCCGCCGATGAATCCGCCTGCGCCGAGCACCAGGGCTTCCTTCACGTTGCGCCTCCCATCGCTCGAATCCGCGACGTTTCCGCGGCGTCGTTCCCGAGCATCGCGTCGAGCGCCCGAGCGACGCCTTCGGCGTCGCCGACGGCCGCCCGCCCGTATTTCGCGGCCGGCACGCGCTCGACGCAGACACGGTGGACGTCCGACGCGGCGCTCCCGACGAACAGGATCGGCTTCCCCGACGCGATGCACGCGTACACCTTCGACGGAAGCGCGTAGCCGACGAACGCGTCGGCGAGCGTGACGAGATGGAGGTCCGCCGCGGCCAGCACGCCGGGCAGCGCGTCGAGCGGAACCAGGCGCGTGCGCGCCCACGGAAGGCCGCGGCGCTCGCACGCCTGCTCGACGAGATCCGCGCGGGGCCCCACGGCGTTGATCCAGAGGCCTGCGCCTTCCGGATGCGCCGCGCAGTGGCGCGCGAACCCCTCGACGAAGGTCTCGTGGTCGTGCGGCGTGCCCCAGTGGCCGGAATAGAGGATCACCCTGCGTCCCGCGAGCTCAGGCGGGCGCGCCGCGGGCCGTGTCGACGGCGAGACGTCGACGGGCGAAGGGTCGCGGCTGAGCTCGATGCGCGAGGGATCGACGCGCGACTCGAGCAGCCGCTCGCGCTGGTCCTCGCCGAGGACCTCGACGACGTCGACGCGCCGTCGCCAGAAGCGCGTCGCCGCGACGACCGGCACGAGCCACCAAGGCGTGCGGCCGAGCGAGGCGATCAGCCACTCGGGATGAAAATCGGTGATGCGATGGCGCGTGCGCACGTCGAGCGCCTTCGCGATCGGCATGGCGAAGTGCAGCATGTACGCGGGCGACCCGGTGAATCGCACCTCGTCGGCGCGCCGGAAGTCGCGCCGGCTCGCCCACAGCAGCGCGCAGTTCGCGGCGAGCATCCAGCGGACGCGCCTCGCGAGGCCTCCGCCGCCCTCTAGCGGACGCCGGACCTTCCGCACCACCAGGCGCCCGCTCCCGAAGGCGTGCGACTCGACGCCGGCGGCGACGGACGAGAGGCCGACGAGCGTGACGTCGTGGCCGGCCCCGGCGAGCTCCCGCGCGAACAGCGCGGTGTACTGCCCGACTGCGCTGTACTCGGGCGGCAGCCAATCGCACAGCATCAGGATGCGCATCGCGGCGGGCCGGCCTCGTTCGCGGGTCAGCGCTCGACGTCGTAGAACTGCCAGCGGTGCTGCAGGAACGGGTGTCCCTTGAAGCCCTTGAGGCGCGGCTGCACGAGCCAGTTCGCGATGCGGTACGGGCTCACCTCCCAGACGCTGTAGGCGCTCATCAGGTCCGTCATCTTCGCGTAGATCGCGTTGCGCTCGGCGCCGTCGGGCAGCTTGCGCGACGCTTCGTAGAGGCGGTCGTACTCGGGCAGCCGCAGCCGCGCGTCGTTCATCATGCCGATCTGCTTGCTGTACAGCAGCGCGTACGCGGAATCGGGATCCGGCGTCGACACGATCCAGCCGAGGTTCCACATCTGCAGCTTGCCGCCTTCGGCCATCTTCACGAGGTCGGGCCACTTCTGCTTGAGGAACGTCATCCGGATGCCGATGGCGTCCATGCTCTTCTTCCACAGCTCGTCGGACGCGCGGTCGACGGCGACGGGCGTCGACGCCTTCTCGACGACGAGCGGCCTGCCGTCGGGCATCTCGCGGTACCCGTCGCCGTCGCGATCCTTGTAGCCGAAGCGGTCGAGGAGCGCGCGCGCGGCCGCGGGGTCGTACTTCTGCAGCGGCGGGCGGGACGGGTCGAACCCTTCCGTCCACGGCGGCGAGATCTGCGTGCCGGGCATCGCCTGGCCGTTGCGCAGCACGCGGATCTCGGTGTCGCGGTCGTAGCCCAGGATCATCGCGCGCCGGAGCGCGATCTTCTCGGGCGTCATGCCGCCGACGATCGGGTCGTCGAGGTTGAAGTAGGTGAAGTTGAGCGCCGGCTCGAGCATCCGCGTGAGCGTGATCCCGCGCTTCGCGTACGCGGGCTTGAGCCGGTCGCCGTCCAGGACGTTGGGGGCGAGGTCGGTCGGCAGGTCGACCATGTCGATCTCGCCGCGCTCGAACGAGAGCAGCCGCGGCTGCGCTTCCTCGACGATCGAGATCTCGACGCGCGGCACGAGCGGCAGCTTGCGGCCGACGAGCCCCTTCGCGATGGCGGCGTCGGCCGGATCGGTCGGCGCCGGGTAGCGCTCGTCGCGCCAGGCCGGGTTCGCCTCGAGCACGATCTTCTGCGATCGGCGCCACTCGGCGAGCTGGTAGGGCCCGGTGCCGACCGGGTGCTCGGCGACGCGATTCGACGCGTCGCCGTACTTCTCGATCACCTCGCGCGCGACCGGCGCCATCGTCACCGTCGTGAGCCAGTGCCGGAAGCCAAAGTACGGCTGGTTGAACTTCACGCGGATCGTGTAGCGGTCGACGGCGGCGAGGCCCTCGATCGGCGCGTCGTAGTCGAACCTGCCGCTCTTGCGCGCCTTCGCGATCGCCTCGTCCGCGCCGACGAGCCGGTTCTCGAACACGTGCACGAAGTACGAGCGCACCTTGGGGTCGAGCATCCGCTTCCAGCTGTAGACGTAGTCCTGCGCGGTCAGCTCGCGCGGCTTGCCGCCGAACGCCGGGTCGTCGGTGAAGCGCTGCCCCTTCTTCACGCGGATCGTGTAGGTCGAGAGGTCCGCGCTGACCTCCGGCATGCCGTCGGCCGCCGCGGGGACGAGCTTCGCGGGCAGCGCGAAATAGTCGTAGGTGTAGAGCGGCTCGAAGATCGCCGCCGCGATCAGCGACGAGTAGTTGTCGGTGATGGCCTGCGGGTCGAAGCTCGACTCGGCGACCGGGAAGGCGACGCGGATGGCCTTCGACGGCTCGGCGACGGCCGGCGGCGCGGCGAGGACGAGCGCGAGGGCGAGCGCGGCGACGAGCGGGCGGCGCGCGCGGGCGAGGAGCGTGAAGGACGTCACGGCTGTCTTATACTGGCATGCCGCCGCCTTCGGCAATCCGTTCCGACGCGGGTTCCCTTCGATGCTCCCGATCCTCGCCTACGTCCTCGCGATCGTCGTCTGCGGCGGCATCGGCGCCCTGGCCGGCTGGGCGATCTCCGGCGCGATCGGGCTCACGGGCACGCCGATGGCGCTCGTCGCCGCCTTCGTCGGCATGGTCGTGGCGACCGGCGTGTGGATCCTCGGCACCTTGGTTTTTCTCAGGAATCGATGACGCCCGCCGGGGATCCCGACGTCGTCGAGCGCATCCTCGCCGCAGCGGACGGCGGGCCCGCGATCCGGCCGATCACCGACGCCGATCCGCTCTTCGACGTCGAGCGCGCCTACGAGGCGCTCGCCGCGCTGCACGCGCGACGCATCGGGCAGGGCTGGCGCCCGGTCGGCCGCAAGATCGGGTTCACCAACCGCACGATCTGGCCGCGCTACGGCGTGTTCCGGCCGATGTGGTCGCACGTGTGGGACCGAACGGTCACGCACGCTGCGAGCGACGCCGCCTCGCTGGACGTTTCGCGCCTGCACGAGCCGCGCATCGAGCCGGAAATCGTGCTCGGCCTCGCGTCGCCGCCGCCCGCGCAGGGCGACGCGCGCTCGATCCTCGATTCGGTCGCGTGGATCGCCGCGGGCTTCGAGATCGTGCATTCGATCTTTCCCGGCTGGAAGTTCCGCGCGCCCGACTGCACGGCCGCGTTCGGCCTGCACGGGCTCCTCGTCGTCGGCACGCCGGTCCCGGTCGCGCCTGGGGATCGCGACCGCCTCGCCGCCATGCTGCCGTCGTTCACCGTGACGCTCAGGCGAAGCGGGACGGTCGTCGACACCGGCGTCGGCGCGAACGTGCTCGACGGCCCGGCGCACGCGCTCGCCTACCTGCGCGACGTGCTCGCCTCGCAGCCTCGGTCGCCGCCCCTCGCCGCCGGGGAGCTGGTGACCACCGGGACGATCACCGATGCGTGGCCGGTCGCGCGCGGCGAGACCTGGACCAGCGACTACGGGGCGCTGCCGGTGCGCGGGCTGACGCTCGCGATCCGCTGATGGCGATTGGCGGCGACCCGTTCGCGTTCCGCGCGACCGCGGGCGGCGAGGTGAGGATCGAGCGCGGCGGCCGCGTCGTCGCGGTGCTGCGCGGCGCGAGCGCGGCCGCGTTCCTGCGAAAGGTCGACGGCGCGTCCGAGGACGAGCGCCAGCACGCGATGGCGCGGGCGACCGGCAATTACCGGCGCGGCAACGAGCGCGCCGCCCGGCAGCATCCCCATCGCGGTCGTGGTTGATCGGCCGGAAGGGGGCCGGGTAGCATCACGGACTTTCCGGGCGAAGGAAATCCGATGCGCCGTCTCGCGCTCCTGCTGGTCCCGCTGCTGCTCGCCGCCTGCGAGGCGCTCCCGAGGGACGCGTCGGATCGCGGGGGCGCCGCGGAGTACCGGACCGGAAGCAACATCCCGCAGCGCGACCGCTCGATGCCGATCGAGAGCCGGTCGATCGACCAGACGCAGATCCCGCACAACACGATGCCGCGCCCCGGCGGCTAGCGCGTCGAAGCTGCGGCCGCGAGCGGCCGCGTCGCCGCCTCGGCGACCACGACGTAGCGCATCGGGCCGCCCGGCGCGATCGCGTCGAACGGCCAGCAGGTGACCATCGTCAGCGTCGGCACGTCCGCGTCGCGCGGAATCGCGAGGCGCGAGGCGTCGGCGACGCGCGTCTCGACGATCCGGTAGTCGACCTTCACGCCGTCCGGTCGCTCGACGACGATCGGGTCGCCGATCGCCGCGCGCTCGAGGAAACGGAAGTGCGTGTCGCGGTGCGCGGCGACGACCGCGTTGCCGCGCTCGCCGGGCATCGCGGTGCCGTCGAGGTGCCCCGGACCCCACGCGAGCGAGCGGCCGCTCGCACCGGCGAGCACGAGCGCCTCGGCGTCCTGCGCGGGCGCCGCGATCTTGGCGACGGGCCGCGTGTCGGCGCCGGGCCACGGCGCCGGCGCGACGCCGGTCACCCGCGCGCGCGTCCAGGCGACGTCGAGCAGGAGCTGGCCCACGTAGGCCTTGGCGTGGATCCCGAACGCGCTCGCGATGGCGACGAAGGCCGCGGCCGCGAGCAGCTTCGACGCGACGCGCCTCGCGCTCCCGATCGGGGAAGACTCGGCCGGGGGGAAACGCACGTTTCCCGGCGAGGCCGCGCGCATCGCCGCGCGTGCCCCGCCGTCTCCGCGGCCGAAAGGTCCTCCCCGATCGGGAGACGATGAGGCGCCCGCGTCCATCAGCAAACCTGCCGCGCGACGTCGACGCGACGCTCGAGCGCGAGCATCGGCGCGTCGATCGCGCGCGCCGGCGCGGCCCGCTCGACGGTCGCGATCGCCGCGCGCGCGCTCGCCTTGCGCGGCGCCGGCCGCGCGAACCAGGCGAGCGCGAGCAGCACCAGCCCGACGACGAAGAGGAGGGACGCCGGCGTCGCGGTCTGCGGCACGCCGCCGATGAAGCCCGCGGGATCGAGGCCCGCGGGCAGCAACCCCGGGATCGCGGTGCGCGTCGCTTCGGTGCCCGCCGGCGCGAGGGGCGTCACGTCGACGGCGACGAGGCTCGTGTACCTGCTGACGAGATGGTGCTCGAGCGCGGTCGCCACGATCTGCGGCCTCACCTCGTCCTCGGGCGCGCCCTCGATCATCGCGTCGGACAGCGCGCGGATCTTCTCGCGCGCCCACAGCGCGCCGACGCCCTCGGCGGGCGTGCCCGCGCCGGTCGGCAGCAGCGCGCCCCACGCCGACTTGCCGCGGCGGCCGACCACCGACAGCGTCTTCGGCGGGCCGTCGAACGACGCGCTGACGACGATCGGCTCGCCGGCGTAGAGGTCGGGCAGCCGCGACGGATACACGTCCGCGCCGACCGGCCAGGTGAGCGAGAGGTCGGTGAGCGCCGGGCGCTCGAGCTTCGCGAAGAGCTCGGTCATGCGCTCGCGAACGTCGCGCACGTCGCCGATGAACGTCGAGGTGCCGCGACCGAGCTGCGCCGCCTTCCGGATGAACCACGCGTTCGGCGCCGGCCCGATCGCGACCGTGTAGAGGCGCCGGTCGCCGAGGCGGTCGCGGATCAGCGCGAGCAGCTCATGCTCGTTGCCGACGGCGCCGTCGGTGAGGAAGAACACCTGCCGCGCGTAGCCCGGCGCGGCGTCGGGCGACAGCGCTGCCGCGAGCGCGGGCTTCATCTCGGTGCCGCCGTCCGCCCGCAGCGCGTCGACGAACCGGGTCGCGGCGTCGATCGTCGCCGGATCGACCGGCATCGGCGCGGTGAACAGCGCCCGCGTCCGCGAGTTGAACTCGATCACGTTGAACCGGTCGCCGGGCTTCAGGCGGGAGAGCGCGTACCGCGTCGCTTCCTTCGCCTGCGCGATCGAGGTTCCGCTCA
>JBGAHH010000002.1:0-95900 GCA_044226265.1 Casimicrobiaceae bacterium
ATCCCATCAGTCCCAGCTCAACGCGCCTCCGGTCTGATACTCCGTCACGCGCGTCTCGAAGAAGTTCTTCTCCTTCTTGAGGTCGATCATCTCGGCCATCCACGGGAACGGGTTGTCGGCCTTCTCGAACAGCGGGTCGATGCCGATCTGCTGGCAGCGGCGGTTCGCGATGAAGCGCAGGTACTCCTTGAACATGGGCGCGTTGAGGCCCAGCACGCCGCGCGGCATGGTGTCCTCGGCGTACTTGTACTCGAGCTCGACGCCCTGGCGCATGAGATCGGCGATCTCGGCCTTGAACTCGTTGGTCCACAGGTGCGGGTTCTCGAGCTTGATGGTGTTGATGAGGTCGATGCCGAAGTTGCAGTGCATCGACTCGTCGCGCAGGATGTACTGGTACTGCTCCGACGCGCCGGTCATCTTGTTCTGGCGGCCCATGGCGAGGATCTGCACGAAGCCGACGTAGAAGAACAGGCCCTCCATGATGCACGCGAAGACGATCAGGCTCTTGAGGAGCTGCTGGTCGGCCTCGGGCGTGCCGGTCTTGAACATCGGATCGGTGAGCGTGCTGATGAACGGGATCAGGAACTCGTCCTTGTCGCGGATGGACTTGATCTCGTGGTACGCGTTGAAGATCTCGCCTTCGTTGAGACCGAGGCTCTCGACGATGTACTGGTACGCGTGCGTGTGGATGGCCTCCTCGAAGGCCTGGCGCAGCAGGTATTGCCGGCACTCGGGCGCGGTGATGTGGCGATACGTGCCGAGGACGATGTTATTGGCGGCGAGCGAGTCGGCGGTGACGAAGAAGCCCAGGTTGCGCTTTACGATGAGGCGCTCGTCCTCGGTCAGGCCGGTGGGGTTCTTCCACAGCTCGATGTCGCGCTGCATGTTGATCTCTTGCGGCATCCAGTGATTGGCGCAGCCGGCAAGGTACTTCTCCCATGCCCAGCGATACTTGAACGGCACGAGCTGGTTGACGTCCGCCGAGCCGTTGATGACGCGCTTGTCCTCGAGGCGCACGCGATGGAAGTCCTCGGGCGCGGCTTCCTTCTCGACGTCGAGATCCTGCACCGGCTCCTGCGAGAGGGCGCCGGCGCCGATGCTGCCCAGCACCTGCGCGCGGAGGGTCTCCGGCGTGCGCGGGGCGAGGTGGGGAAGGGTAGCGGGGACGTCGTCGTCGAAATTCAGCATGGCGGTGTTCTCCTGGAGCTCTTCTTATATGGGGGCGAATGGCGCCCCTTCATCTCTCGTTGGACGATCGCTTCGCGGCTCGGAGGGCTTCGCTGCGCCCTTGGGGCCGCCCCGGCCCTCTCCCGCGAGGCGGGCGAAGGGAGGAGCGATGCGGTCGTCGGTTTGTCGGGTGCTTCTCTTGCCTTTCAAAACCCTCTCCCGCGCCGCGGGAGAGGGAGGCGCTAGTGCATTTCCTTCAGGCGCTCGTACAGGAACTCCGGCGCGAAATCGACGCCGTCGAGCCACGCGATGGAGGCGAGCCCGTAGTCCAGGTAGAACGACGAGAAGATCTCGCGATTGCGCAAGGGCGATCGCTGCTCTCCGTGCAGCTCGTCCGCGAGATCGACCACGCCTTTTCGTCCATCGTTGAATTCCAGCCAGACCTTGTAGTCCCCGATGTAATGCGCTTCGACAACATGCCGGGGCGAAGACTCGTAGCGAGGCAAGGTTTCCGTCCTTTCGTGCTGTGGGCAAGGGTGCTTCGGTACCGCCCGGGGAGAAGGACGCGCAACACGCGGGATTGCGCGTCCCCCGGATCAAGCTTGCGCTTCGGATCTCGTCGATCCGGGCCGGTGCATACGGCCACCGCCCTTCGGTACCGCCGTTTCCCTCGCTCCAGCGCGAGAAGTTGCCTCGCGTCCTGTCTGGGTGTCGCGGGGTCGTGCTTTACGCTCCACCGGCGCCGCGCGGAGGTTGTCCGCCGCTGCGGTCGCGCCGATGGCCACCGAAACTATTTGAGTCGTCTCCTCATTGGCAGGCTTCGCACGTGGGGTCGTCGATGGCGCAGAACTTGGGCGCCGCGACTTCATCCACCACCGCGGACTTGGACGACGCGGACGCTGCCGGCTTGCCCATGCCGGCGGCGCCCATCGCCGCGCCGGAATTCGCCGATACGGCGTTGAGCTCGCCGCCCCGACCCGTGGACTTCTCGGCCGACGTGGCCGCGAGCGTGCGCAGGTAGTACGTGGTCTTGAGGCCGCGCACCCACGCGAGCTTGTACGTCTCGTCGAGCTTCTTGCCCGAGGCGCCGGCCATGTAGATGTTGAGGCTCTGCGCCTGGTCGATCCACTTCTGGCGCCGCGCGCCGGCCTCCACGATCCAGGTCGAGTCGACCTCGAACGCGGTCGCGTAGAGCGTGCGCATCTCGGCCGGGACGCGGTCGATCTTGGCGAGCGAGCCGTCGAAGTACTTGAGGTCGGCCACCATCACGTCGTCCCACAGGTCGAGCGACTTCAAATCCCGCACGAGCTGCTCGTTGATGACGGTGAACTCGCCCGACAGGTTGCTCTTGACGTAGATGTTCTGGTACTCGGGCTCGATCGACGCGGCGACGCCGATGATGTTGGAGATCGTCGCGGTCGGCGCGATCGCCACGCAGTTGCTGTTGCGCATCCCGTGCTCGGCGATGCGCGCGCGCAGCGCCTTCCAGTCCATCGTCGACGATTCGTCGATCTCGACGTAGCCGCCGCGCTCCTCGCGCAGGAGCTTCAACGAGTCCTGCGGCAGGATGCCGCGGTCCCACAGGCTGCCCTTGTACGAGCTGTAGCGGCCGCGCTCGGCGGCGAGCTCGGTCGACGCCCAGTACGCGTGGTAGCAGACCGCCTCCATCGAGCTGTCCGCGAACTTGAGCGCCTCCTGGGACGCGTAGGGCACGCGCATCAGGTGCAGGCAGTCCTGGAAGCCCATGATGCCCAGGCCCACCGGACGGTGCTTGAGGTTCGAGTTCCGCGCCTTCGCGACCGCGTAGTAGTTGATGTCGATCACGTTGTCGAGCATCCGCATCGCGGTCGCGATCGTCTTCTTGAGCTTCGCCTGGTCGAGCGCGTACCGGCCGTCCTTGCCCTTGACCATGTGGGCGAGCATGTTCACCGAGCCCAGGTTGCAGACCGCGATCTCGGTCTCGCTCGTGTTGAGCGTGATCTCGGTGCAGAGGTTGCTCGAGTGGACGGTGCCGACGTGCTGCTGCGGCGAGCGGACGTTGCAGGCGTCCTTGAACGTGATCCACGGATGCCCGGTCTCGAAGAGCATCGAGAGCATCTTGCGCCAGAGTTGCACCGCGGGAATCTTCTTGTGGAGCTTCAGCTCCCCGCGCGCGGCCTTGTCCTCGTAGCGCTTGTACGCCTCCTCGAACGCGTGGCCGAACTTGTCGTGCAGGTCCGGGCAGTCGGACGGCGAGAAGAGCGTCCAGTCGCCGCCTTCCATCACGCGTTTCATGAACAGGTCGGGGATCCAGTTCGCCGTGTTCATGTCGTGCGTGCGGCGGCGGTCGTCGCCGGTGTTCTTGCGGAGCTCCAGGAACTCCTCGATGTCGAGGTGCCAGCTCTCGAGGTAGGTGCAGACCGCGCCCTTGCGCTTGCCGCCCTGATTCACGGCGACCGCGGTGTCGTTCACCACCTTGAGGAAGGGGACGACGCCCTGCGATTTCCCGTTCGTGCCCTTGATGTGCGAGCCCATCGCGCGGACGTTCGTCCAGTCGTTGCCGAGGCCGCCGGCGAACTTGGACAGGAGCGCGTTCTCCTTGATCGCCTCGTAGATGCCGTCGAGGTCGTCCGCGACCGTCGTCAGGTAGCACGAGCTCAGCTGCGAGCGGTGCGTGCCCGAGTTGAAGAGCGTGGGCGTGCTCGACATGAAGTCGAACGTCGACAGCACGTCGTAGAACTCGATCGCGCGCGCCTCGCGGTGCACCTCGTTCAGCGCGAGGCCCATCGCGACGCGCATGAAGAAGCACTGCGGCAGCTCGAAGCGGCGCCCGCCGACGTACTGGTCGACGAGGAAGTAGCGGTCGTAGAGCGTCTGCAGGCCGAGGTAGCCGAACTGGAGGTCGCGCTCGGGCTTGAGCGCCGCGCCCAGCTTCTTGAGGTCGTACTGGTTGAGCGCCTCGTTGAGCAGGCCGATCTTGATGCCGTGCTTGATGAACTGCGGGAACGCCTCGGCGTACTTGTGCGACATGTCGGCCTGCGTCGCCTCCTCGCCGAGCGCCTCGTAGCGCAGCGAGTCGAGGAGCAGGCGCGCGGTGACGTACGAGTAGGCCGGGTCCTTCTCGATCAGCGTGCGCGCGGCGAGCACCACCGACTTGCGCACCTCCTCGATCGGGACGCCGTCGTAGAGGTCCTTCAACGTCGCCTTGAGGATGCGCTCGGGATCGGCGTCGGGCAGGCCTTCGCACGACGTCTTGACGAGCGCGGTGAGGCGCGCGAGGTCGAGCTTGCGGCGCTGGCCATTCTCCACCACGTGGAGTTCGACGTCCTGCGCCTTCGCCTGCGAGTCGTGCTTCGCCGCGCGCTCCTGCGAGCGCTTCTCGCGGTAGAGCACGTACGCGCGCGCGGCCTCGTGCTCGCCGCCTCGCATGAGCGCGAGCTCGACCTGGTCCTGGATCTCCTCGATGTGGATCGCGCCGCCCTCGGGCTTGCGCTTCACGAGCGCCGCGACGACCGCCTCGGTGAGGTTCGTGACCTGCTCGCGCACGCGCGCGGACGCGGCGCTCTGCCCGCCGTTCACGGCGAGGAACGCCTTCGTCATCGCGATCGAGATCTTCGACGGCTCGAAGCCGACGACGGCGCCGTTGCGCCGGATCACCTTGTACTGCGAGAAGCGCGGATCGCTGCCGGTGGCCATCGGACTGCCTGCTTCGCCCACGATCAAGTCTCGGTTCGGATTCGGATGCTGAGCGGCGGGGGCGGGTGCCGGGGCAGCGATGGACATGGGCGCTTCTCCTGTGAAACTTGTCGTTGTCGTTGAGCGGACGCGGGGTTCGTCGATGCGGGGGCATTCCCGCAAACCCGCGTCCGTCGCGGCTTTCCGGCCGGTCCCCGTTGGCTTGGGCCTTCGCGCCTCCCTGCCGGGCGCGGTGGACTCTCGGGGGCGTCGCGGAATCCGCTTATGAATCAGAATCTACTATATCTTGTGTTCAAGTGCAGGCTCAACACAAAGCATAGTGGGGGTCGGGACAAATCGCAAGGCGAAAATCCTCCACATCGATTTGCGCCCGAAACGGCATGCAATTCAGGCGATTGCAGGGGCGCCCCGGGGCGTATCCACCGCTTTTCCCGGGCTTGTCCACCGGGTTGTCCAACCTCCGACCGTTCGTCGGGACGGATATGACGTTGCAGCCATGCGACAGCACCGTGACGGTGCATGATGTGCTGCGTTGCGGCGGGCGAAATGGGCGGGAAAGGCGTTGTTTCCCGGGGACCCGCGCCGGGCGCGGGAAGGCGGACGATGTGCGCTGCATCAGAGGTCACGGCGCCGGGCCGTGCTTCGGGCTGGAATGCCACAACGGCGTCGGCCTGAAGGCCGACCCACAAGGACGAAGCCGCCGCGATGCGCTTGTGGGTCGGGCTTCAGCTCGACCGGAAGGCCGACCCACAGGGACGCGACCGTGGGTCGGGCATCAGCCCGACGATTGAAGCCCGGGATTCAGCCCGACGAATTGCGGATCGGCAGGGCGCTAGCCCGGGATGCGGAAGAGGTCGTTCCCGGCGATCGCGACGACGGCCTCGTCGGGCGCGGGCGCGACGATCGCGAGCCCGGTCATCCGGCCGAACGCCGGCAGGATCGCGCGGCGGCGGCCGAGCACGAAGCAGGGCAGGCGCACCGACTCGTCGCCGCGACCCGAGAGGCGGACGCCCGGATGCACGTGGCCGCACAGCGCATAGCCGGTGCGCGGCGACGCGGGGACGTGGCAGGCGAGGAACGGCGGCAGCGCGTACGGCTCGCCGACGACCTCGACGCCCCAGCCGGGCGGCGGGTCGCCGGATTTCGCATCGTGGTTTCCGCGTACGAGCGTGACCGCGAGCCCCGGATGCGCGTCGCGCCAGGCGCGGAACGCGGCGTCGAGCGCGGGCACGACGCCTTCCTTCGCGTGCAGGAAGTCGCCGAGCACGACGAGGCGCGCGGCGCCGCTCGCCGCGACGAGCGCGGCGAGGCGCGCGAGGTCGTTCGCGGTCGAGCCGCGCGGCACCGGGACGCCGCCGGCGCGGAACGCCGCGGCCTTGCCGAGGTGCACGTCGGCGACGAACAACGAGCGCGTGCGTGTCCAGAAAAGCGCGCGATCGGCGAAGAGCTCGACGGCCTCGTCGCCGAGCGAGGTCGCATAGCGGCCCGCGTGGCGGCCGGAGGCGGGGGTGGCGACTGGCATCATCATGGGCGCGACACTGGCTCCAGCGGTGCAGCGGTTTGCGTTGCACCCGGCACGAGCGCCGTGCACACTGCGCCGGTAGCGAGGCGTCCGTCCGATCGAATTCTAAACGCGGGGGGCGACGGACCCGGGCTCGCACGACGCCACCGCGCCGTGCGTCGACGGTCGTTCCCCGCGGGAGCGTGCGATCCATGCCCCGGTTCTCGGCGAACCTGTCGTTCCTGTTCGGCGAAGTCCCGTTCCTCGAGCGCTTCGCGGAGGCGGCGCACGCGGGCTTCCGCGCGGTCGAGTTCACGTTCCCCTACGAGTGGCAGGCGCGCGACATCGCCGAGCAGGCGGCGCGCCACGGGCTCGAGGTCGCGCTGTTCAATGCGCCGCCGGGCGATTTCGCGGCGGGCGACCGCGGGCTCGCGAGCGTGCCGGGGCGCGAGCACGAGTTCGCGGCGTCGATCGCGATGGGCTTGCGCTACGCGAAGGAGCTCGCCTGCCGGCGGTTGCACGTCATGGCGGGCGCGGTGCCGCCCGACGCCGACGCGACCGAGCGCGAGCGACGCCGGCGGCTGTACGTGCGGCAGTTGAGGCACGCATGCGAGGAGGCCGCGGGGCAGGGCGTCACGATCACGATCGAGCCGCTGAATCCGCGGGACATGCCGGGATATCTGCTGCGCACGCAGGCGGAGGCGCACGCGATCCGCGAGGAGGTCGGCGCGCCGAATCTCAAGGTGCAATTCGACCTCTACCACGCGCAGATCGTCGAGGGCGACCTCACCGAGAAGCTGCGCAAGTACCTGCCGCACGTCGGCCACATCCAGATCGCCGGCGTGCCGGGACGCCACGAGCCCAACGTCGGCGAGGTCAACTACGAGTGGATCTTCCGCGTGCTCGAGGAGCTGCGCTACGACGGGTTCGTCGGCTGCGAGTACCGGCCCGCCGCGGGGACCGCCGCGGGGCTGGGCTGGATGTACAAGCTGCTCGACCGCAAGCCGACGTAGCCGCAACCCCCGGTGTCAGACACCGATGCATCTTCGGTGTCTGACACCGGGGGTTGCCGCAGCCCCCTACGCATGCCTCGGATCGAGGGCATCGCGCAGCCCGTCGCCCAGCAGGTTGAACGAGAGGACGAGCAGGAAGATCGAGACGCCCGGCCACACGGCCATCCACGGCGCCTGCTCGACGTAGTTCTTCGCGGTGTTGAGCATGCTGCCCCACGAAGGCGCGGGCGGCTGCTGGCCCAGGCCCAGGAACGAGAGGCTCGCCTCGGCGATGACCGCCGCGGCGATCGTCAGCGTCGCCTGCACGATCAGCGGCGGCACCACGTTCGGGAGGATGTGGCGCACCGCGATGCGCAGGTGCGGATTGCCGAGCGCGCGCGCCGCCTCGACGTAGTCCTCGACCTTCACCGACAGCACCTGCGCGCGCGTGAGCCGGATGAAGATCGGCGTCGCCGAGATGCCGATCGCGATCATCGCGTTGGTGAGGCTCGGGCCCAGGAACGCGGCGAGCGCGATCGCGAGGATCAGGAACGGCGTGGCGAGCATCGCGTCGGTCATGCGCGAGATCAGCGCGTCGGGCCAGCGGCCCGCGTAGCCGGCGAGGAGCCCGATCGGCACGCCGAGCGAGATCGAGATCGACACCGAGACGACGCCCGCGAGGAGCGACGCGCGCGCGCCCCACACGACGCGCGAGAGCACGTCGCGGCCGATCTCGTCGGTGCCGAACCAGTGCGCCCAGGTCGGCGGCTTGCGGATCGCCGACCAGGACGTCGCGAGCGGGTCGTAGGGCGCGATCCACGGCGCGAGGACCGCGATCAGCACGAAGAACGCGACGAAGAAGAGCCCGACCATCGCGGCGGGGCGCTTCCCGAGGCGGCGCAGCGCGCGGCGGCCCGGGCTCGCCTCGCGCGGCAGGACGTCGATGGCCAGCGTCGCCACGCCTAATCTCGCAGCCTCGGATTGACGAGGAAGTACGCGACGTCGGCGAGCAGGTTCAGCGCGATGTACGCGGTCGCGGTGAAGAGCACCACGCCCTGGACGACCGCGTAGTCGCGGTTGAACACCGCGTCGACGATCAGCTTGCCGAACCCGGGGATCGTGAACACCTGCTCGGTCAGCACGGCGCCGGAGAGCAGCGCGCCGAGCTCGAGCGCGCCGAGCGTCACGACCGGCGTCAGTGCGTTGCGCAGCGCGTGCTTCAGCACGACGACGCGCTCGTCGAGGCCCTTCGCGCGCGCGGTGCGCACGTAGTCCGACGACATCACCTGCAGCATCGCGCTGCGCGTGTGCCGCATCAGCACCGCGGCGATCGCGTTGCCGAGCACGAACGCCGGCATGATCATCGCGGCGAGGTTGCCGCGCAGGTCCTCGAACGGGCTCACGTAGCCGGAGGCCGGGAGCCAGCCCAGCCGCACCGAGAAGAACAGGATCATCATGATCCCGAGCCAGAAATTCGGCGTCGACAACCCCCACAGCGCGACTCCGTTCGCCACGTAGTCGGGCCAGCGGTTCTTGTAGATCGCGGAGACGATGCCTGCGGGGATGCCGATGACGAGCGCGATCACGATCGCGAGGAACGCGAGCTCGAGCGTGACCGGCAGCTTCTCGGCGATGAGCGCGGTGACCGGCTTCTGCATCCGCAGCGACTCGCCCAGGTCGCCGGTCAGCACGCCGCCCAGCCAGTACGCGTAGCGCACCGGCAGCGGCTCGTCGAGGTGCAGCTTCTTCTGCAGGTACGCGACGACCGTCGGGTCGCGCTCCTCGCCCGCCAGCACGATCGCGGGATCGCCGGGCAACAGCTGCTGCAGCCCGAAGATCAGGATCGTGACGAACAGCAACGTCGGCAGGATCGTCGCGACGCGGCGGGTCAGGTAGGCGGACATCGCTGCAGCGGAATCGCGGTCCCCGTGGCCTCGCTACCGGCGTTGCCCGTTCATGCGCCCCTCACCCCGCCGGCGTGGGGGAGAGGGGCGAGGGCGAGGGACTGCGCGGTCAGTTGAACTTGAGGCCCTGCAAGCGCACGAGTCCGTCGGGCACGGTGCGCAGGCCCGAGAGCTTGTTCGTGTACGCCCACAGCCAGTGGCGGTGGTAGAGATAGACGATCGGCCGGTCGGCCAGCACGATCGAGGCGATCTGGTCGTAGGCGTTGCGGCGCGTCGCGATGTCGGAGGCGGTGCGCGACTGGTTGAGCAGCGCGTCGACCTCGGGCTTGCAGTAGCCCGCGTAGTTGAGCGGCTGCTTGCACGCGTCGAAGCTGTAGAGGTTGCCGTCGGGGTCCGCGCGCCCACTCCACGCGAGCACGTAGGCGTCGAACTGCCCCTTGTCGGCGAGGTCGAGCGAAGTCGCGAACTCGGTCGAGCGGATCTTCACGTCGAAGCCCGCCTCCTTGACCATCGCCTGCACGACCTGCGCGATCTTCTGCGCGTCGGAGGTCGTCGGCGTCATCAGCTCGACGGTGGGGTTCGGCATGCCGGCCGCGGCGAGCAGCGCCTTCGCCTTCGCGACGTCGCGCTTCGGCACCGGCACGTTCTTCGCGTAGAACGGATTGTCCGGCGCGACCCACTGGTTGCCGACGGTCGCCTGGCCTTCCATCACCACCTGCACGATGCCGTCGCGATCGAGCGCGAGCTCGAAGGCCTCGCGAACGCGCGGATCCTTGCCGATCGCCGTCGTCTTGGCGAGGTCGCTCTTGCCCACGTTCATCGTGATGCCCTGGTAGCCGATCTCGGTGATCTTCGAGAGCTTGAAGCGGCTGTCGGACGACACCGCGGCCGCGTCGGACGCGGCGAGCCGCTCGATGAAGTCGAGCTGGCCGCTCTTGAGGTTCGCGAGGCGCACCGTCGCGTCGACGATCGGCAGGTAGACGACGCGGTCGAAGTGGATCGCGGCCTTGTTCCAGTAGCCGGCGTAGCGCTCGAGCACGATGCGGTCCTGCGCGACGCGCTCGACGAACTTGAACGGGCCCGAGCACACCGGGTTCGCGCCGAACTTGTCGCCGGCGGCCTGCGCGGCCTTCGGCGACACCATCATGCCGGCGCGGTCGGCGAGCTGCGCGAGCAGCGGCGAGAACGGCTGCGAGAGGTTGAGGCGCGCGGTCATCGGGTCGACGACGTCGACGCTCGACACGAGCGACAGCTCGCCGCGGCGGTTGCTGCCCGCCATCGTCTTGTGCCGCTCGATGTTGTACTTGACCGCCGCCGCGTCGAACTTCTCGCCGTCGTGGAACGTGACGCCGGGACGGAGCTTCATCGTCAGCGCCTTGCCGTCCGCCGACCACTGCCAGCTCTCGGCGAGCTGCGGGACGATCGTGAGCTTCTCGTCGATGTCGACGAGCTTGTCGCAGAGCGCGGCGAACACGATGCGGCCGACGAAGGTGCGCGCGAGCGTCGGGTCGAGGACGTCGGGATCCTCGGCGAGGCCGAAGCGCAGCGTCTGCGCCGATGCGGCCGTCGCCGCGAACCCGACGACGAGGACGAGGGCCGAGCGCAGCAGGCGGGTCCACGATGGATGGGTCATCTTTGAGCTCCTGGAGAGTACCGGGGTCGGATTCGAATCCGGCCCCGGTGCGAGGCGTCGATGCGGGACCGGTCCAGCATAGCACCGGCCTTCGCGGCGAACGATCCTCGGGGAATCACGGGGCGGGGTCCGGGGCCGGCGCGGCAGCGCGGAACGCGGCCTGCAGCGCCTCGAGCCGCGGGTTGCGCGGCATCGCGGCGGTGCCCGGCAGGATCGACTCGCGCGGCGCGAGCTCGCGCCAGTAGTGGCAGGCGACCGCGTGGCCGTCGGGCGTGGCCTCGAGCGCGGGCACCTCGTCGGCGCAACGCTGGCGCGCGTGGGGGCAGCGGGTCCTGAAGCGGCAGCCGGACGGCGGATCCGAGGGCGTCGGCACGTCGCCCTCGAGCAGGATGCGCCTGCGCTTCACCGCCGGCTGCGGAATCGGGATCGACGAGAGCAGCGCCTGCGTGTACGGGTGCCGCGGCTCGGCGAAGAGCGCGCGCTTGTCCGCGTACTCGACGATGCGGCCGAGGTACATGACGGCGATCCGCGTCGCGATGAACTTGACGACCGCGAGGTCGTGCGCGATGAAGACGTAGGAGAGGCCGAAGCGCTTCTGCAGGTCGCGGAGCAGGTTCACGACCTGCGCCTGGATCGAGACGTCGAGCGCGGAGACCGGCTCGTCGCACACGACGAGCCGCGGCTCGACGGCCAGCGCGCGCGCGATCCCGATGCGCTGGCGTTGCCCGCCGGAGAACTCGTGCGGATAGCGGCGCCCGTGCTCGGGCGAGAGGCCGACGAGCCGCAGGATCTCGCCGACGCGCTCGGCGCGGCGTCCTTCCGCGAGCCCGTGCAGCGCGAGCGGCTCCTCGAGCGTCTGCGCGACCGTCATCCGGGGGTTGAGCGAGGCGAACGGGTCCTGGAAGACGATCTGCATCGCGCGGCGGTGCCGGCGCATCTCGGCCTCGGGCAGCGCGAACAGGTCCTCGCCCTCGAAGAAGACCTTGCCCGCGGTCGGATCGATGAGGCGCAGGATCAGCCGCCCGGTCGTCGACTTGCCGCAGCCCGATTCGCCGACGAGCGCGAGCGTCTCGCCGACCGCGACGTCGAAGCTCACGCCGTCCACCGCCCGCACCGCGCCGGACGCGCGCGAGAAGAAGCCCTTCCGGATCGGGAAGTGCTTGACCAGGTTCTCGACGCGCAGCAGCGGGGTCACGCGGCCCTCGCGTCGGCAATCCCGAGCGGCGCGCGCCAGCACGCGGCCTCGTGGCCGTCCCGCATGCGCACGAGCGGAGGTTGTTCGCGCCTGCACTTGTCGACGACGAACGGGCAGCGCGGATGGAACCGGCATCCGGTCACCGGCCGCGACGGCGTGGGCACCTGGCCCTCGATCGCGGCGAGGCGATCCTGCTCGAGGTGCAGCTGCGGGATCGAGCCCAGGAGCCCGATCGTGTACGGGTGCTGCGGCTCGGCGAAGAGCGAGCCGACGCCCGCGCGCTCGACGACGACGCCCGAGTACATGACCGCGACGTCGTCGGCAACCTCGGCGATCACGCCGAGGTCGTGCGTGATCAGGACGATCGCGGTGCCGGTCGCCTCGCGCAGCTCGCGCATGAGGTCGAGGATCTGCGCCTGGATCGTGACGTCGAGCGCGGTCGTCGGCTCGTCGGCGATCAAGAGGCGCGGCTCGCAGGCGAGCGCCATCGCGATCATCACGCGCTGGCGCATGCCGCCCGAGAGCCGGTGCGGGTAATCGTGGAAGCGCGCCTCGGGGGACGGGATGCGCACGCGGCGGAGCATCTCGATCGCGAGCTTCTCCGCGTCGGCCTTCGACACCTTGCGATGGCGGAGGATGCCCTCGGCGATCTGGTCGCCGACCGGGAACGCCGGGTTGAGCGAGGTCATCGGCTCCTGGAAGATCATCGCGATGCGGTTGCCGCGCAGCTCGCGCATCTCGGCGGGCGAGAGGCGCAGGAGGTCGACGCCGTCGAAGCGGATCTCGCCCGACGCGATCCGGCCCGGCGGCTGCGGCACGAGACCCATGATCGACATCGCGGTGACGCTCTTGCCGCAGCCCGACTCGCCGACGATGCCGAGCGTGCGGCCCGCGCCGACCGACAGGCTCACGCCGTCGACGGCCGCGAACTCGCCGGCGTCGGTCGAGAAGCGCGTGACGAGGTCGCGCACCTCGAGGAGCGGGCGCGGGTCGGCGGATGCGCCGGCGCGATCGTTCATCGCGCGCCGCGTGCCGCGCGGGCGGCATGGAAGCGCTCGATCTCGGCCTCGATGACGGCGCGGTCGGTGATGCCTGCGGGATGCGCCTTCGTCGGCAGGCAGGACGTGAACGGCACGAAGCGCTCGAGGCTCTTCTCGTAGAGGCGGCGCAGCTCGACGAAGGGCTCCGCGTGGTCGTCGACGCGCAGCGTCAGCGCCGGGTAGTCCTCGGTCGTGACGACCAGGAGCGCCGCGGCCTGCTTGCCGCGCTTGTCGCCGCCGGCCGCGTCGCCGGCGTCGAGGGCCGCGAGCAGACGCTCGGCGAAGGGCAGGGCGCCGGCGCGCTCGTACGCGGCCGCGGTGTCGTCGAGCACGCGCGGGCCCGCGAGCATGTTGCCCGCGATCGACCACCCGTCGCCCGAGACGTGGCCGCACCAGTCGATGCACGCGGCGCCGGTGTGCGCCCCGACGCGGCCCTGCGCGTCGATCGCGTGGACCTGCCGGTGGTCGCGGCCGGGGTCGGCGGCGACGAGCGCGCGGACGACGTCCGGCGCCGACATCCCCGACGCGAGCATCGCGAGGCCGGGCCGCCCGTAGAGCGGGTTCACCAGCGCCTGCGTCGAAAGGGCGCCGACGCCCGCCTGCGCGTGGGGGCAGAGCGCGCCGACGGCGAAGAAGCGGCTCGCGATCGCGATGCCGAAGGCGCCGGAGGCATCGCGGGCGAGGATGGACCAGGTCATCGTGGGGGTGCGGCGGCTCGTCGAAAGCGCGGCGCCGTGGGGGGTGCCAGCGGCGAGTATTTCGGCAAGGGGCGGCAGGGTCAACCGCCATCGTGTTTCGTCGGTTTCACCGGGCGCGCTTCCGGGCGAGCCCGGGGCCGCGCGACGACGGCTTCCCCTTGTCTCTACGTTCTTGACATTTGATCAAATATCAAATACGGTTCGCCCCCATGCCCGACACCAGCGATCCACGAACCCCCGCGCACGGCGCGAAGCCCGCGCCCGCCGGCGTCCCCGCGCGCGAGCTGGCGATCCGCTCGATCCGCCGATGGCTCGTCCGCATGCCGGTGCGAAACCCGATCGTCTGGGGCTCGGGCGTGCGCACCGGCGTCACGCGGCTCATCGTCGAGCTTACGACCGAGGGCGGCATCGTCGGCTGGGGCGAGACGATCTGCCTGCTCGACGCCATTCCCGCGGTGCTCGACAAGGCGGTGATCCCGCACGCGATCGGACGCCCGGTGAGCGACGTCGAGCGCTTCCACCGCCACATCCTCGGCGCGGGCTACTACCACCACAAGCGCGCAGCCGTGATGGCGATTTGCGCGGTCGAGATGGCGATGTGGGACGCCTACGGCAAGGCGTGCGGCCAGCCGCTCTTCCGGCTGTGGGGCGGCGAGTGGCGCAAGCGCATCCCGCTCGCGGCGTACCTGCTCGAGAGCGATCCGGTGAAGGTCGTCGAGGACGCGCGTCGCTATCTCGCCGACGGCTACGAGACGTTCAAGCTCAAGATCGGCTACGACGAGCCGTCCGACATCGACCTCACGCGCCGCGTGCGCGAGACGATCGGCCCGGACGCGCCGCTGCGCCTCGACGTGAACGGCGCGTGGACGCCGGGCACCGCGAAGCGGCAGTGCCAGCGCCTGCTGCCCTACGACCCGGCGTACATCGAGCAGCCGCTCGAGCTCGACGACCTCGACGGCCACGCGCGCCTCGTCGCGTCGCAGCCGATCCCGATCGCGCTCGACGAGAGCGCCTACACGCTGCAGGACGTCGGCAACATCGTGCGCATGCGCGCGGCCGACGTGATCCTGCTCGACCCGCACGAGGCGGGCGGCCTGTGGTCGACGGTGAAGGCCGCGGCGGTCGCCGAGAGCGTCGGCATCCCGGTGACGCTGCACAGCGGCGGCGAGCTCGGATTCTCGCAGGCCGCGTACCTGCATCTCGCCGCGAGCCTCCCGAACATGACGCTCGCGATCGACAACGAGATCCGCCACCTCGCCGGCGACGTGATCGCCGAGCCGTTCGTCGTCGACCGCGGCGCGCTCGCCGTGCCCGAGGGGGCCGGCCTCGGCGTGACGCTCGATCGCGAGGCGGTCGAGCGTCACGAAGTCCACGACATCACCGGCGCGTACCTCGATCCGCGCCGGCCCGGCTGGTTCCCGACCAAGCCCGCCTACTGATCCGCGCCACGCCTTCCGGAGGAAACGCATGCCGACCGCCGTCCGCTCCCTCGTCGCGATCGCCGCGCTCGCCGCGGTCGCCGTCGCCGCGCCCGCGAGCGCGCAGGACTACCCGACCAAGCCGGTCCGCATCCTCGTCCCGTACCCGCCGGGGGGCGCGTCGGACGTCACCGCGCGCATCCTGGCCGACAAGCTCGGCAAGAAGTGGGGTGGCAAGGCGGTGTTCGTCGAGAACAAGCCCGGCGCGAACGGCGTGATCGGCACCGAGACGATCGCGCGCGCCGACCCCGACGGCTACACGATGGGCCTCGTCGCGAGCTCGCACGTCGCGAACCCGGCGCTGTTCAAGAAGCTGCCCTTCGACCTCGCCGAGATGACGCCGGTCACGATGACCGCGCAGGTGCAGCTCGGCCTCGTCGTGCATCCGTCGCTGCCGGTCAACAACGTCAAGGAGCTGGTGGCGTACCTCAAGGCGAATCCGAACAAGGTGGCGGTCGCCACGTCGGGCCGCGGCAGCAACCCGCAGCTCTGGGCGCTGTACTTCATGCAGCTCACCGGCACGCAGATGATCGACGTGCCGTACAAGGGGAGCGGCGCCGCGCACCCGGATCTCCTGTCGGGCCAGACGCAGGTGATGTTCGACGCGGTGGCCGCGATCCTGCCGCACGTCAAGGCGGGCAAGCTGAAGCTCCTCGCGGTCGGCGGCGAGAAGCGATCGCCGTTCCTGCCGGACACGCCGACGATGCAGGAGGCGGGCGTGCCCGGCTACGTGATGGCGTCGTGGGGCGCGGTGATCGTGCCGGCGAAGACGCCGAAGCCGATCATCGACCTCCTGAACCGCGACATCGTCGCGATCCTGAACGAGCCGGACACGAAGGAGCGGCTCGCCGGGCTGCTGGCCGAGGTGATCGGGAACAGCCCGGCCGAGGCCGCGCGGATCATGAACGGCGAGGAAGCGCGGCTGACGAAGCTGATCCGCGACGTCGGCATCCCGCCCGAATGACGCGCGACGACCCGGGGCGACCCCGGGTCCGCGAACGACGCCGGACTTGGCGCTACGATGGCGGGGTGGACGACATGACCGCCAGCGACGCGTCGGGCGCCGATGCGGTGAACGCGACGACCGCGAACCGCGTCGCGGCCGAGCTCCGCCGCCGCATCCTGCACGGGCAGATCGAGCCGGGCAGCCGCCTGAAGCTCGAGGAGCTCGCGACGCAGCTCGACGTCAGCCACATGCCGGTGCGCGAGGCGCTGCGCGAGCTCGAGAGCGAAGGGCTCCTCGAGCTCTTCCCGCATCGCGGCGCGGTGATCAAGGGCGTCGACGCGCGCTTCGTGCGCAACCTCTACGACGTTCGCGGCGCGATCGAGGGCATGCTGACCGAGCGCTGCGCGGAAGGCGTCGACGCCGCGGGCGTGCGCGAGCTCACCGCGCTCGTCGACGCGCACGAGAAGGCCGCCGCGGGGCGCGACAGCGAGGCGATCCTCGTCGCGAACCGCCGGCTGCACGAAGCGATCAACGGCTTCGCGAACAATCCCGAGGCGCTGCGAATGCTCCAGCGGGGCCGCGTGCTGGTCGACGCGCTGCGCCTGCGCTACGGCTTCGGGCAGGGACGCATCGAATCGATCGTCGCCGAGCACCGCACGTTGCTCCGCGCGATCGAGCGCCACGATGCGGAGCGCGCCGGCGGCATCGCGCGGCGCCATTGCATGCGGGCGCGCGACGACCTGCTCGCGCGGATGCGGCAGGGCACGCCGGGCTGATTCGGAAACGCCGTTTCGACTCCCGCCATCGGCGTCCCGCGTCCATTGCCCATCGCCGGCAGCCCACCGGCTCTTGATCACATATTGACGCTCATCCCGCCGTCGACGAAGATCGTCTGGCCGGTGAGGTAGGACGCGGCGTCGGAGGCGAGGAACACGGCCAGCCCCGCCAGCTCGTCGGGATGGCCCCAGCGCTTCATCGGCGTGCGCATGTTGACCCACGCGACGAAGTCCGGGTTGTCGAGCAGCGCGCGGTTCATCTCGGTGGCGAAGTAGCCCGGCGCGATCGCGTTGACGCGGATGCCCATCGGCGCGCACTCGACCGCGAGGCCGCGAGTGAGCTGGCGCACGCCGCCCTTGGCCGCCGTGTAGGGCACGACGTTCGGGCGCGCGAGCTCGCTCGTGAGCGACGCGACGTTGATGATGCTGCCGCGCTTGCGCTTCGCCATTCCCGGGATCGCGGCCTGCGCGCACAGGAACGGCGCCGTGAGGTTGGTCGCGATGATCGCGTCCCAGTCGGCCTTCGGGAACTCGCCGATCGGGTGGCGGCGCTGGATGCCGGCGTTGTTCACGAGGATGTCGAGCGCGCCGTGCTTCGCCTCGATCGCGGCGATGCCGGCGACGACGGCGGCCTGGTCGGTCACGTCGAAGACGGCGGTGTCGGTCTTCCCGCCGTCCTTCGCGGCCGGCGCGGCCGCGGCGACGAGCGCGGCGGCGTCGCGCCCGTTGAACACGACCGTCGCGCCGGCGCGCGCGAGGCCGAGGGCGATGCCGTGGCCGAGGCCGCGCGCGGCGCCGGTGACGAGCGCGACGCGCCCGGTGAGGTCGAACGGGTTCTTCGTCATGGGGGCGTCCGGAGCGTAGGTGCGCGGCATTGTCGCACGCGCCGTCACGCGGGCGTCATCCCGGCGAGCGACGATGTCCCCGCAGCTCCGACATCGTGGGCGTGCGCCGGCGCCCCGGGGCGTTTCCGGCGCGCCTTCCTTCTCCAGGAGCCTTGCGGCCGCTTGCATGCGGCCGCTTTCTTTTTCCGTGCCGGGATCCCCGATACCGCGGCGCGATCGAGGATCAGGCGAGCGAGTGCGCGTCGCCGTCGATCGGCAGCGCGTGGCCGTCGATGTTGGCGCCGAGCTTCGAGGCGAGGAACACGATCGCGTTCGCGATGTCCTCGGGCGCGATGAAGCGCTTGAGCGAGGTCTTCGCGACGAACTCGTCGCGCACGGTCTCGAACGGCAGGTTGCGCACCTTCGCCTTGCCTGCGATCACGCGGTCGATGCGATCGCCGGCGACCGCGCCCGGGCAGATGGCGTTGACGCGCACGCCGGATCCGCCCAGCTCGATCGCGAGCGACTTCGAGAACCCGATCACGCCCCACTTGGTCGCGGCGTAGGGCGAGCGCAGCGGGAAGCCGAAGCGGCCGGCGGCGGACGACAGGTTGACCATGCTGCCGTTGCGGCTCGACTTCAGGAGCGGGATCGCGAGCTGCGCGCACAGGAACATGCCGGTCAGGTTGACGTCGAGCGTGCGCTGCCAGTCGGCGAGCGCGACGTCCTCGCACGCGGCGGTCGGCCCCGCGATTCCCGCGTTGTTGACGAGCGTGTCGAGGCCGCCGAGCCGCGCGCGGACCTCGCCGAACAGCCGCTGGACGGACGCCGGATCGGAGACGTCGCAATCGACCGCGGCGAGCTTCGGATCGGACTTCGCGAGCGCCGCGAGCGCGCCCTGGTCGATGTCGCAGACGAGGACGCGCGCGCCCTCGGCGGCGAAGGCGCGCGCGGTGGCGAGCCCGATGCCGCTCGCGGCGGCGGTGACGAGGACGCGGTGGCCGTGGAGGTCGAGGTTCATGGTCGTGGTTCCCTTCGGTCGAGCGGCGAGCGTAGCACCGGCGGGGCACGGTAGCATCACGCCTTCGCCCGCCGCGTCCCGAGGAGCCCATGGCCGAGTCCCGCAAGGTGATCGTCACCTGCGCCGTCACCGGATCGATCCACACGCCGTCGATGTCGCCGCACCTGCCGGTCACGCCGAAGGAGATCGCCGACGCGGCCGTCGGCGCGGCCGAAGCCGGCGCGGCGATCGTGCACCTGCACGCGCGCGACCCGGTCGACGGCCGGCCGACGCAGGATCCGGCGCTCTTCCGCCAGTTCGCCGCGGACATCAAGCGCCGCTCGAACGTCGTGCTCAACTTCACGACCGGCGGGGCCGCGACGATGACGATCGACGAGCGGCTTCGCCCGGCCCTCGAGCTGCGGCCCGAGGTCGCGTCGCTCAACATGGGCTCGATGAACTTCGGCCTGTTCCCGATGCTCGGGCGGTTCAAGGAGTTCAAGCACGCGTGGGAGCACGAATACCTCGCGGGCTCCGACGAGCGCATCTTCAAGAACACGTTCCGCGACATCGCGAAGATCCTGTCGTCGTGCGCGAAGAACCGCACGCGCTTCGAGATCGAGTGCTACGACATCGGCCACCTCTACACCGCGCGGCACTTCCTCGCCGAAGGGCTGCTGCAGCCGCCGCTCTTCATCCAGAGCGTGTTCGGCATCCTGGGCGGCATCGGCCCGCACCCGGACGACGTGATGCACATGAAGCGCACCGCGGACCGCCTGTTCGGCAACCGGTACCGCTGGAGCGTGCTCGGCGCCGGGCGCAACCAGATGCCGATCGCGGCGCAGGCGGCGGCGATGGGCGGCAACGTGCGCGTCGGGCTCGAGGACAGCCTCTGGCTCGGGCCGGGCAGGCTCGCGGAGTCCAACGCCGCGCAGGTGCGGAACGTCGTGAAGATCCTCGAAGGGCTCGGCCTCCAGGCCGCGACGCCCGACGAGGCGCGCGAGATCCTCGAGCTGAAGGGCGGCGACGACGTCGGGTTCTGATCGACGGGCCGGGCTCCACGGGCCTGCCGCGGGGCTCGGCCGCGGAGGGAACCCTTGACCCCCCTCAATCCGCGAGCGGCGCCGGGGGCGTAGGCTCGTCCTGAAGGAGGCTGTCCATGAGCGCCAGGACCCGAGCACCGGCGCCGACGAAGCCGATCGGCGCGGGGGACGTCGGCCGCTATCGCGACCGCATCTACGACGACCCGAGGCACGATCCCTACCAGGCGAAGGCGAAAGTCGCCGACGGGTCGACGTGCCCCGACTGCGGGCTGTCCTTCGTCAAGGGCCGGTGGACGCGCGCCCCGTCGGCGAAGCCGGCGCACGATGCGCGCTGCCCCGCGTGCCGGCGCATCGCCGACCGCATGCCCGCGGGGACGCTGGAGCTCGAAGGGCCCTACGCGGAAGCGCACGCCGACGAGCTCCTGCACCTGATTCGCCACGTCGCCGAGCGCGAAGGCCACGACCACCCGCTCCACCGGATCATGGCGATCGAGCGCGACGGCGGGCGGCTGCGCGTGACGACGACCGACGTGCACCTGCCGCAGCGGATGCTCGAGGCGGTCAGGAGCGCGCACCGCGGCGAGGGCGAGATCCGCTACGCGAGCCACGAGTACCAGGCGCACGCGGCCTGGCGCCGATGATCGCCGCGAGCGAGCGTGAAGTCCGCATCCCGGCGGGAGCGGCGACGCTCGACGGGACGCTGGAGCTGCCCGCGCGGTCGCGGGGGCTGGTGATCTTCGCGCACGGCTCGGGCAGCTCGCGCCACAGCCCGCGCAACCGCGCGGTCGCATCGGTGCTGAACCGCGCGGGCATCGCGACGCTGCTGTTCGACCTGCTGACGGCGGAGGAGGACGTGGCGCGCGCGGCGCGCTTCGACATTCCGCGGCTCGCCGAGCGGCTCCTGCAGGCGACCGCCTGGGCGCGCGGGCTCGCGGAGACGCGTGGGCTTCCGCTCGGCTACTTCGGCGCGAGCACGGGCGCGGCGGCCGCGCTGGAGGCGGCGGCACGCGAGCCGCAGTCGATCGCCGCGGTCGTGTCGCGCGGCGGGCGACCCGACCTCGCCAGCGCGGCGGCGCTGCGCGCCGTCAAGGCCCCGACGCTCCTGATCGTCGGCGGCGAGGACACGCAGGTCATCGCGATGAACCGTCGTGCGCTGGCGGCGATGACCGCCGTGGCGCAGCTCGTGATCGTGCCGGGCGCGACGCACCTGTTCGAGGAGCCGGGGGCGCTCGAGCGCGCGGCGACGGCCGCCCGCGACTGGTTCCTGCGCTACCTGAGCGTCCCGTGAGCGGTCAGTCCCGCGGACGGGCGGGCGCCCGCGCGGAGCGTGCGGCGTCCGCCGCCGCGAGCACCGAGATCACCTCGTCGTCGTCGACCTGGCGGAAGTCCCGGTAGTACGCGCCGACCGCGCCGAAGCCCACGGGCGCGTCGAGGCACACGACCTCGTCGGCGTACTGGCGCACCTTCGCGACGGCGTCCTGCGAGGCGACTGGCACCGCGCAGATCAGGCGGCGGGGCGCCCGCTCGCGCAGCGCGTTCAGCGCCGCGATCATCGTCGCGCCGGTCGCGAGGCCGTCGTCCACGACGATGACGATGCGTTCCCCGGGATCGAGCGGGCCGCGGTCGGGCGTGTAGCGCGCGCGGCGGTCGCGCATCGTGGCGAGCTGCGCGAGCTTCTCGCGCTCCAGGTAGGCTTCGTCGGCGCCCGCGCGCCGGGCGAAGTCGGCGACGTAGGTCCAGCCGTGCTCGTCCACCGCGCCGACCGCGAGCTCGGGCTGCCAGGGCGCGCGCAGCTTGCGCGTCAGCACGACGTCGAGGTCACCGTCGAGCCGCTCGGCGATCTCGCGCGCCATCGGCACCGCGCCGCGTGGAATCGCGACGACGAGCGGACGCTCGCCGCGCCAGCGGTCCAGCGCGGCGGCCAGCCGGCGGCCGGCGTCGAGGCGGTCCTGGAAGAACATCGCGAGCCGGTTGGACGCGGGAACGGGATGATTCTCGCCCCTCCCGATCGCGCAGGGGTTGACGTCCATCAACGGCGGCCCGACGGCGACGCGGACAATGACTCTCGACCGGTGCGGATCCCCGCGGAGCGCGGGTGATTCCGACGGCCGTCCTGCGCGAAGGAGCTCCCGATGACAGCGAAACGCCCGAAATCCCGGCCCCACGCCCGGCCGACGCCCCGCCGGGCGCCCGCGAAGTCGCACCCGGCGAGCGTCGCCGTACCGTCGCCGCGCCGCGACGACGAGGTGCTCGACCAGCCGTTCGCCGAAGGCGTCGCCGACATCCTCGACCCGGACCTGCGCCATCGCCTGGTGAGCGAGGCGGCGTTCCATCGCCGTTCCGAGCGCGGCCTTTCCGACGACTACGACGACGAGGACCGGCGCGACGCCGAGGACGACGTCGACCACGTCGCCGTCGACCGGCCGGGCAACGGGAAATAGCGCCCGGCCGCGCGGGAAGCCGAAGCCGGATTCGCGGCCGGGGTTCGAGCCAGGCTGCCCGAGCGGGCGGTCGCGGCGCGACCGCGCGGATCAGAAGCGGGTCGTGATCGCGTCGACGACGCGGTAGTCGTCGTCGACGATCGGCATGAACCGCCACTTGTCGAAGGTCGTGCAGGGATGCGAGATCGCGCATCCGATCATGTCGCCGACGCGGACGTCGGCGTCAGCAGGAAGCTTCATGTAGGCGTGCTGGTCGTTGAGCGAACCGATGGTGAACGCGTTCCCGAGCGCGGACGGCTTCCGGTCGACGCCGGGGCGAAACCGCCAGCGCGGATAGGGCAGGTGCAGGTCGTACGAGACGTCGCGCTTGCCCATCGTCAGGATCGCGAGCCCGGGCTCGGGGCGCGATTGCACGTAGGCCCACACTTCGATCGCATCGCGCAGTCCTTCGCCGAGACCGGCGACCGCGGGCGTGCGCACGCGCATCCGCGCGGCCGCGTCGGCGTAGCTGTCCGAGTCGTGGGTGAGGTAGCAGCCACTGCGGATGAGGACCTGCGCCCGCCGATCGCCTAGCGCGCGCGGCAGCGCGGTGACGAGGTCGAAGTACGCCGAGCCCCCGGCGGACAGCAGGACGGGATCGGCGTCGACCCAACCGTGCTCGACGCAACGGTGCGCAACCTCGGCCATGAAGGCGACGAAGCGCGCGATGCCGGCTTCGCGTTCCGCGGCTGTCGCGCCCGGCACCGAGCCTTCGTAGCCTTCGACGCCGGCGAGGCGCAGGCACGGCTTCGCGTCGGCGATGCGGCGGGCGACGTCCAGCGCCTCGCCGACCGTGCGGCAGCCGGTTCGACCGCCCGCGAAGCCGCACTCGACGAGCAGCGCGAGCGGGCGGCCGGCCGCGCGCGCCTTCGCCGCGGCCTCGAGTTGCCCGACGAGGGCGACCGAATCGACGATCGCGACGAACTCGAACGCGGGATCCCGGGCGATCTCGTCGAGCACGTAGGCGATCGCCTGGCGTCCGACGAGCTGGTTCGCCATCAGCACGCGAGCGACGCCGGCGTCGCGCGCGACGCGGAGCTGCTGTGCGGTGGCGACGGTGATGCCCCAGGCGCCGTCGCGCAGCTGCCGAGCGAAGAGCTCCGGGCTCATGGACGTCTTGCCGTGCGGGGCGATCTCGACGCCGGTCGCTTCGCGGAACGCGTGCATCCAGCGCGCGTTGTGGTCGAGCGACGATCCCCTGAGCAGGGCAAGCGGCAGCGGCAGATCCTCCCTCAGCACGTTCCATCCGCGCGACGCGACGTCGGCGGGAGCGATCTCGCCGATGCCGGGAGGCAGGCCCTTGGTGCGGCCGTCGAGCACGGGCCCGGTCTTCACGGCGCCCGACCCGGCACGAGCTCGCTCGGTTCGTTGCATCCGATCATCGATTCGCTCCCTGGTTTCGTCCGCGAGCTTCCTCGGCGGCAACGACATCCACGAGCGCTTCCCGGCGCTCGTCGCAGCGGTGATTGACTCCCTCCGGCCTGTGCCATGAGGTGCCGAAGCACGTTCACTTGCCGGCGCCCGCGACCAGGCCCTTGACGATGTGCCGCTGCGCGAAGAGCAGCAGCAGGATCGCCGGGACGACCGACAGCACCGCGCCGGCGGCCATGACGCCGTGCTTGATCTCGTACTCCTGCGCGAATCGAGCGATCGCGACCGGCACCGTGGCCGTCTGCCGGCCGGTCAGCGTCAGCGCGACCGCGAACTCGTTCCAGCTGAAGACGAACACCAGCACGCCGGCCGCCGCGAGGCCCGGCTTCACGAGCGGGAAGACGATGCGGCGCAGGATCTGCGGCGTCGTGCAGCCGTCGAGGCGCGCGGCTTCCTCGATCTCGACCGGGATGTCGCGGACGAACACGGACATCACGGCGATGCCGATCGGCAGGTGCAGCGTGACGTGCGAGAGGACGAGCGCGGTGTAGGTGTCGTCGAGCCCCGCCGAGCGGGCCATCACGTACCACGGGCCGACCAGCGTGATCGGCGGGAGCATGTGGAACACGAGCGAGAAGCCGAGGATCAGCGCCGGAATCGCGGGGGCCCAGCGCATTCGCGTGATCGAGTACGCGGCCAGCGTCGCGACGAAGAGGACGACGGCCGTCGACACCGCGGCGACGACCAGGCTGTTCCCGAAGTGGGCGAGGTAGTCCGACGATCGCGAGAACAGGAGCTCGCGGAAGTTCGCGAGCGTGGGCGCGAACAGCCAGTCGCCGCGCAGGAGCGCGATCTGCGTCTTGAAGGCCGCGAGGCCGACCCACACGACGGGGAGCAGCACGGTCGCCGCGGCCAGCGCGAGGCCTGCATGCATGGCGAGGCCGCGGAGGCGCGCGGACGTCATCGCGTGCTCCGCTCGCGCAGGCGCCTCGTGGCGGCGAGCGCGAGGACGATCGTGAGCGCGAGCAGGAACAGCACGACGACCGAGATCGCCGATCCGTAGCCCTCGCGGTCCTCGGTGAAGAAGCGACGGTAGATCGTGAAGCTCACGACCTCGGTGGCGGTGCCGGGCCCGCCGCCGGTCAGGAGGTAGACCTCGTCGAACACCTTGAACGCCACGATCAGGCGAAACGCGAACGTGACCGCGATCGTCGGCATCATCATCGGCAGCGTGACGTGGCGAAGCTCCGCCCACGGTCCCGCGCCGTCGACCTTCGCCGCCTCGTACACGTCCTGCGGCAGGGACTGGAGGCCGGCCAGCAGCAGCAGGAACACGAACGGCGTCCAGTGCCAGACGTCGACGGCGACCACCGACGCGAACGCCAGCGCGGGATCGCCGAGCCAGTCGGGACCGCGGACGCCGACGAGCGCGAGCAGCCGGTTCACGACGCCGAAATCGGCGTTGTACATGAGCTTCCAGATCGCGCCGATCACGATGCCGGGAAGCAGGATCGGGAGCAGGAAGATCGTCCGGTACGCGACCTGGCCCCTGCCCGAGCGCGACACCCAGAGCGCGAGGACGAAGCCCAGCACCATCTCCGCGCCGACGGCGAGCGCCGCGAACAGCGTCGTGTTGCGCAAGCCCGCCGCGAACAGCGGATCGCGCGCGAGCTCCGCGTAGTGACGCACGCCGACGGCGGTCCACTTCGCGACGCCGTCCACCCACCGGAGGTCGTGGAACGACATCGCCACGAGGTTCGCGATCGGGACGAGCGCGAGCGCGACGTAGACGAGCGCCGCCGGCCCCAGCGTGAGCCAGCGCCAGCGGCCTGCCTCGCGGCGGCCCATCGCGGTCGCGTCGCTCGCCACGATCGGTGGCCTGGCCCGCTCAGCGCAGGTCGGGGAGACGCTCCGACTTGTAGCCCGCGTTGCGCATCAGCGTCTGGATCTCCGCGGCCATCGTGTTCAGCGCGTCCACCGGCGTCTTCTCGCCGATCAGCGCCTGGTTGAGCCTCAACTCCAGGATCGAGACGATCTGAGGGCCCTCGGGCACCGTGTACATCATCTTCGCGTTGGGCGCGCTCTGCAGGATCGCGCTGCGCCACCGGAACTCGGGGGTCTTCATGAACGGCTCGTCGTAGATGTCGCGGCGGACCGGCGGCTGCCCGCCCTTCGCGTAGACGATCTGCGCATCGCGGCTCTGGAACCAGCCCAGGAACGCGAGCGCCGCGACTTGCCGCTCGCGCGGGACGTTCTTCGGGATCGCGCCGATGAAATGCCCGAGCGTGGGCGTGCTCTTGCCTCCGGGCCCGTGCGGCAGCGGCGCCACGTCGATCTTGCCGACGACTGCTGACTTGGTCGGGTCGTCCATCTGCGGCCAGGCGGCGATCACGGGCGTCGCGTGCGCGGCCTTGCCGGTGACGAGCGCCTGGATCACCTGCGCCTGTCCCCAGCTTCCGGGGTTCGGCGGCCCGGATTTCCTCGCGAGCTCGATGTAGGTGTCGAGCGCGAGCTTCGCCTCGGGGCTGTTGATCGTGACGGTGAAGTCGCCCTGCTTCTCGTCGCGGAAGATCCCGCCGTTGCGGCTTTGCAGGTAGGGCATCCAGTCGTACGAGATGTCCGAGGCGCTGCGCGCGCCGCGCTGGACCATCCCGTAGACGTTCGGCGGATCGTGGAGCTTCGCCGCGTTCGCGACGAGCTCGTCCCAGGTCTGCGGCACCTTGAGCCCGGCCTTCTGGTAGAGATCCGAGCGGTAGAAGAGCACCTGGATGTTGCCGTTGAGCGGGATGCCGTAGAGGACGCCGGTCTTCGAGTTGTTGGTGCGCGATTTCGCGTCCCAGTAGCCGGTGTCGTCGTAGTTGACGAGCTGCGGGTCCGCGCGGAACGCCGGGTCGATGTCGTTGAGCGGGGTGAGGAACCCGCCGTGGTAGAACTCGGCGAGCCACGTCGAGTTCATCACGAGCAGGTCGAACTGGCCTTCCTTCGCCCGGACCGACGCGCGCTGCTTCTCGGCGCTGCCGGCGAACGGGTTGACGTCGAGCACGACCTTGTTGCCGGTCGCCTTCTCGTAGGCGTCGACGGTCGCCGAGAACGCCGCGAACCAGGGGGACTGGTTGATCACGATCGTGACCGGTCCGACGCGGGGAATGCGCGGCGCGTCCTGCGCGGCGGCGAGGCCGGACAGCCGTGCGGTGGCGCCGGCGGCCATCGCGATGAGGACACGGCGGCGCATCGTCGGCGCCCGGCGCTTGGAATCGTTCATGGCGATCGTCTCCTCTCGTGATCCGCCGGAGAGGTTCCGGCGGTCTTGGGCCCCGAGGGCCCGATGCCCAGGTCGAGCCATTCGCCGCCGCGGCGCGCGGAGTCGAACGCGAGCTCGACGATCTCGACGCTCGACACCGCGTCGGCGAACGTGCACTCCGGCCGCGAGCGTTCCCGCACGGCGCGCAGGAAGTCCCGCGTCGCTCCGCCCGGCCGCGTGTCCGCGGCCATCGCCTCGATCTCGCCGCCGCGCGAGCGGTGCCAGGCGAGCGACCAACCGATCGGCGCGGTCAGCGGCCGGCGCAGCTCGACGAGGCCGTCCTCGCCGAAGATCCGGATCTCGTCCCACATGTGCCAGCCTTCCTCGATGCAGGTCATCTGGCACTCGAGCTCGTCGAACTGGAGCTCGATGAATCCGCCGTGGTCGCTGCGCGCGGGATCGCTCGTGCGGAGCCGGCTGCGCAGGCGGGTCGGCCGCCGCCCGAGGAGCCAGGGCACGAGGTCCGCCATGTGGCTCGCGCGACCGGTGTACGGTCCGCCGCCGCCGAGCGCCGGCACGAGGAACCAGCCGGCGCGCTCGTAGCCGAGCTGCACGGTCTGCACGAAGCGGACGGCGCCGATCCCGCCGGACGCGACGATCTCGCGCGCGCGCAGGCAGCCCGCGTCGAAACGGCGATTGTATGCGACGCCGTTCACGCGATGCGCGCCATCCGCACGCGCGGCGAGACGTCGGGCGTCCGCCGCGTGCATCACGAACGGCTTGTCCACCAGCACGTCGAGCCCGCGATCGAGCACGACGTCGACGTGGGCGGCGTGCATCGTGTGCGGCGTCGTCACCAGCGCGAATGCGGTGCCGGCGGTCGCGGGGAGGGAGTCGATGCGGTCGACCAGCGGCGCGCCGTAGCTCGCCGCGAGGGCCCGGGTCGCGTCACTCGCCCTGGGGTCGAAGATGCCGGCGATGCGTACCGCGGCGTCCTCGCGGAACGCGGGGACGTGATAGCGATGCGCGAACGCGCCGCAACCGACCAGCAAGACTTCCACGGGCGCGACGGTCATGCGTTTCCGATCGTATGCAGGAATTCGATCGACCGCGACCACGCGAGCGACGATGCGGCGGGGTCGTGGTCGGCGGGTCGGGTCGAATCGAAGAAGCTGTGCTTCGCACCCGGATAGACGTGGACCGCGTGGCGCACGCCGCGCTCCTCGAGGGCCGCGCGGAGCTCGTCGACGTCGCCGAGCGGAATCAGCTCGTCGGTCTCCGCGAAGTGCCCGAGGTAGGGAACCTCGATCAGGCCGGCGAGCTCGATCGGCAGGAAGGGCTTGATCGGCTGCCGCTCGAAGCGCATCCGGCCGTAGAACACGATCGCGCCTTCGACGTCGTCGCAGACGGCCGGGAGCAGGTGCGCGAAACGGCCGCCGAGGCAGAAGCCCCAGGGCACGACGGCGCCCGTCTCGCCGAAGCGACCCTGTCGCGCGAGCCGGGCGACGTGGCGCAGGTCGCGGACGCAGCGCCGGTCGTCGAAGTCGAGGAACGCCTGGCGCAGGATTTCGGGCGGCGCGTTGCGCGCCGGAATGTTCTCGCCGCGGAACAGGCAGGGCGCGATCGCGCCGAAGCCTTCGCGGGCGAGGCGCACGCAAAGATCCTCGATGTGGTCGGTCACGCTCCAGATCGCGCCGAGCATCAGCACGGTCACCCGCGGCGGCGCCGCGGGACGCGCCACGAAGACGGGGATCAGGGCGCCTTCGAAGGCGACGGTCGTGCGTTCGGTTCGGATCGGGGTCATCGGGATCAAAGGCTCACGCGGGCGCCGCTCGCCGCAGCGCGGTAGGCGGCATCGATCATGCGCGACGCGGCAACGCCGGCCGCGATGCCGATGGGCGGCGGCTCGCCGCGCTCGAGCGCGTCGACGAACGCGATCGCGTTCTGCTGGTGGAACGCCCCCTGCTTGAAGCGGGGCACGACGTCGATCGTCTCCCAGCGCCGCTCGGGTGCGTCGACGAGATAGCGGCGAACGTAGCCGCCTGCGGTGATGTCGCGCGAAGCGAGGTCGACGGCGGAGACGAGGATCGTCCCGCGTGTGCCATAGATCTCGATCGACGTGTCCGCCGCGGCGTAGGTGAAGCTCGACGCGATCTCGCCCAGCATGCCGTCCGGCCACCGGAACGTCGCGATCGCGAGATCCTCGACCTCGAGCCCGAGCGCTGCGTCGCTCGTCTCGGCGACGACGCTCGCCGGCGGGCCGAACAGCGAGCCCAGCAGGTCGGCCGCGTGCACGCCCTCGTCGAGCAGCGCGCCTCCGCCCGCCAGCGCGCGCCGCACGTACCAGCGCTGCGGAAAGTCGGGCTGGAGGCCGTAGAAGTGGCCGTGACGCACGCGAGCGAGCGTGACGCGGCCGAGCTCGCCGGTCGTCACGGCGGCGCGCAGGCGCGCGGTGACCGGATCGAAGCGCTTGGGAAAGCTCTGCGTGAACCAGGTCCCGCGCGAACTCACCGTGCGCGCGATCCCTTCGGCGTCGGCTAGCGTCGTGCCGAGCGGCTTTTCGCACAGGATCGCGCAGCCGCGTGCGCTCGCGGCATCGACGAGCGCCGCGTGCCGGACGGTCTCGCTGCAGATCGCGACCGCGTTGCAGCGGGCGAGCAGGGCGTCCAGCGAGGACTCGAAGGTCGTCCCGAATCGCGTCGCGGCGTCCGAGCCGCGCGCCGCGTCGTCGTCCCAGATGGCGGCGAGCACGCCGCGGGCGGCGAAGACCTCGCTCCAGAAGTTCGCGTGATAGTGGGCGAACGACAGCACGCCCACGCGAAGCCGGTCCAGCGTCATGCGGGCACCGGCCGCGGCGCGCCGACCGGAGCGATGCCGACGCGCGCGCCCCCGAGGTCGCTGGACCGCATCATCGCCTCGACGACCCGCATCCCGCGCACGCCGTCGGCGGCGGTGGCCAGCGGGGGCGCGTCGCCGGCGAGGCCGGCCAGCCAGGTGTCGTGCTGGCGCTTGCCGTGAGGCGTCGACGGCAGCGCGGGCACGTGCCACTCGCTGCCGTGCCGGTCCGGCGCGTACGCTGCGAACCGGCCGCGCTCGCTGCGCAGCCAGATCGTGCCGCGCTCGCCGTAGATCTCCATGCGGAAGCGATCGCAGCCGGCGACCTCGGTCTGCGAGATCTCGTGCGAGACCAGCGCGCCGTCGTCGAGCGCGTAGCTCGCGAGGACGTTGTCGGGCGTCTCGACGCGGACGCGGCGGCCGTCGCGCAGCGTTCGGATCGGCACGGCCGTGGTGGCGCTCGCGCTCACGCCGCGAATCGGGCCGAGCAATTGCTCGACGAGGTCGATGCCGTGCACGCCGAGCTGGTCGGCGACGCCGTGGGGAACGCTCGCCTTGCGGAAGAACCAGTCGCCCCAGTCGGGCCCCGGCGTGGCGTTGCGCACGCGCGCCGACAGCACGCGGCCGATCGCCCCGTCGGCGATCCAGCGCCGTGCCTCGACGACCTCGTCGAAGAACCGGTGCATGAAGCTCACCTGCAGGTCGACGCCGCGCGCCGCCGCGACGTCGACGATCCGTTGCGCCGCGTCGACGCTGCCGGCCATCGGCTTCTGCAGCAGGATCGCCTTGCCGGCGTTCGCCGCCGCGATCGCCAACGCCTCGTGCGTGTCGTCCGGCGTCGCGATCACGACGGCGTCGACGTCGCCGCGCGCGAGCGCGGCGGCGGGATCGTCGCTAGCGTCGGCGACGCCGAAGCGGTCGGCGGCGGCCCGCGCGGTCGCGCGGGAGCGCGCGACCACGACGCGCACGTCCGCGCGCCCCGTGGCCGCCAGCCCCGCGAGGTGATACTCGGCGATGAAGCCCGCGCCGAGCATCGCCACGCCGATGCGCCGCCCGCCCATCGGCTACGCCTTGAACCGGCCGGGGACCTTGACGAGCGACGGGTCGACCGCGGCGGTCGGATCGGTGTAGGTGTACTCGAGCGGGCTCTTCGGCGACTTGAGGCGCCCCGACGCGACGAGGTAGTCGGACAGCCGCTCCATGTCGCGCACGTAGCGATCGTCGAACACCGGATCGAACGTGTACTCGCCCCAGATCGCGTCGGCGAGCGCGCGGTCCTGCTTCGACTGATCGACGAACAGCGTCACGACCTCGTCGCGGTTCTTCGGGTCGGCGACGTAGCGCTGCGCCCGCAGCAGCACCTCGACCATGCGGCGCGTCGCGATCGGGTTCTTCTTCACGAACTCCTGGCTCGCGACGAACAGCGAGCGCGTGTACGAGATCTGGGCCGGCTGGTCGCGGTTCGCGGCGAACCCGGACACGAGGCCGGTGTGGATGAGCTCGGTGGCGCCGCCCTTGAGCGCGTTGTAGCCCCAGGGCTGCCAGCACAGCATCGCCTGGATCGCGTTCGAGTTGAGGCCCGCCAGCTGCTCGGGCGGCGGCATGTTCACGACCTGCAGGCGCTTCTCGTCGAGGCCATAGTGCTTGGCGAGGTAGTAGAGGTCGGCACTCGCAGTCGAGCCTTGCAGGAGGCCGATCTTCGCCTTGTACAGGTCCTCCGGCGTGCGGATGTTCGCGTCCTTGCGCGCGACCAGCCGGTCGGCGGACATCGCGAGGCAGTTCGTGCCGAGCACGACGATCGGCACGCCGCTGTGCGTCATCGAGATCGGCGGCAGGTTGCCGGGCGTCCAGAGCTGGATGTCGCCGGCGACGAGCGCCTCGCCGGCCAGCGCGCCGCCGCTGAAGGTCTTGGTCGTCACTTCCGTGAAGCCCGCATCGCGGAACCAGCCCTTCTGGATCGCGATCATGTGCGGCGCGAACACCGGATCGAGCCCGAAGGCCAGTCCGAGCTTCGTCGTCTCCGGCTTGCCCTGCGCCCACGCACGTCCGCCGAACGCGCCACCGGCCAGCGCGACGCCCGCGCCGGCCGCCGCGTTCCTCAGGAATCGCCTGCGTTCCATGCCGTCCTCCGTCAGTTTGCCGCCCGATGTCCCAGGAGCCGGCGCAGCGCGAGGGCGAGCGCGCTGTCGGCGGCCAACGTCACGAGCCCGATCAACAGGATCGCGAACACCGCGACGCCGAGCTGGCCCAGCATCCGCGAATGCATCACGAGGAATCCCAGTCCGCGCTCGGCCGCGATCAGCTCGGCTGCGACCAGGATGCCGAACGAGAGCCCGAAGCCGACACGCAGGCCCGTCGAAATGTCGGGCAGCGCGGCCGGGATCGCGACCTTGAATAGCAGCGCGGGCCCGTCGACGTCCATCGTGCGGGCCGCCGAGAGGAGCACCGGGGGAATCGATCGCATCCCGCGGCACGCGTTCGTGAAGACCGGGAAGAACGCGCCGAGGAAGATCACGAAGATCTTCGACATCTCGCCCAACCCGAACCACACGATCGCGATCGGGATCCACGCGAGCGGCGGGATCGGGCGCAGGAGCTCGACGAACGGGCGCACGAAGCGCGCGAGCGGCGCGTACCAGCCGGTCGCGATGCCCAGCAGCGTTCCGGCGCCGGCGCCGAGGGCGAAGCCCGCGACGATGCGCCACAGGCTCGCGCCGACGTGCTCGGCGAGCTCGCGCGGCGTGAGCGTGGCCGCGGCGGCCGCCAGCGACTGCGTGGGCGAGGGCAGCACCTGCGCGTCGTGCCACAGGAACCGCGCCGCGAGCTCCCAGGCGACGAGCACGCCGGCCGCGCCGAGGACGCCGAGCGTGCGGCGCGAGAGGCTCACGCGCTTCGCCTCGCCGCGCGCCCCTGCCAGGGCAGGAGCCACGTTTCGAGCCGCTCGAGGCCCCAGGAGACCGCGAGGCCCAGCACGCCGATCACGGCCATGCCGACCATCGTGATGTCGGTGCGGTAGAAGGTCCGCGCCTCCATGATCAGCGCGCCGAGGCCGCGGATCGTGCCGATCATCTCGGCGCCGACGATCACCATGAAGCCGACGCCGAGCGCGACGCGCGCGCCCGCGAAGATGCGCGGCAGCGCCGCGGGCAGCACGATCCGGCGGAACAGCGCTGCGCCGGTGACGTCCATCGTGCGCGCGGCCCGCACGAGCATCGGGTCGACGTTCTTCACCGCCTCGACGACGTTGCTGAACATCACCCAGAAGCAGCCGTAGCCGATGAGGAACACCTTCGCGGCTTCGCCGGTCCCGAACCAGACGACGGCGAGCGGCAGCAGCGAGAGCGTCGCCACCGAGCGGGCGAACGACGCGACCGGATCGGTCAGCGCGTCGAGCGTCGGCGAGCGCCCGACGACGAGGCCGAGCGGGATCGCGAGCGCGATCGCGACCGCGTAGCCCAGCAGGATGCGCTGGATCGTGATCGCGACGTGCGCGCCGAGGACGATGCCTTCCGGATAGCCGTCGGCCACGAGCTCGACGAAGCTCGTCGCGATCCGGGTCGGGGGCGGGAACTGGATCGGCCTGAGCCACCCGGCCATCGACGCCGCCTGCCATGCCGCGAGCGCCGCCGCGACCGCGAGCGCGGGATACGCGACGTCCCGCCAGTCGCGCGTGCTCATTGCAGCGCCGCCCAGATCGATTCGTACAGCCGGAGCACCTCGGCGTCGGTGCGCGCGCGCGGACGAGGCAGCGCGATCGTGCGGTCGAGGACGACGCGCCCTGGGCGGGGCGCAAGCACGATCACGCGGTCGGCGAGGACGAGCGCCTCCCAGATGCTGTGCGTGACGAACATCACCGTCTTGCGCCGGGCCGCCCAGACGCGCAGGAGCTCGGCCTGCATCTCGATGCGCGTGAGCTCGTCGAGCGCGCCGAACGGCTCGTCCATCAGCAGGATGTGCGGATCGAGCGCGAGGGCGCGGGCGATCGCGACGCGCTGCTGCATGCCGCCCGAGAGCTCGAACGGATACTTGCCTTCCGCGCCGGCCAGCCCGACCAGCGCGAGCAGCTCGCGCGCGACGCCGGGGCGCTCGGCGGCCGGCACGCCGCGGCTCCTCGCCGCGAATGCGACGTTGTCGGCCGCCGTCAGCCAGGGAAACAGCGCGCCCTGCTGGAACACGACGCCCTTGCCGCGGCCGGGCCGCGTGACCACCTCCTCGTCGACGCGCACTTCGCCGGAGGTCGGCGCCTCGAGGCCGGCCACGATGTTGAGCAGAGTCGTCTTGCCGCAGCCGCTGCGGCCGAGCAGCACGACGAACTCGTTCTCGCGGACGTCGAACGTGAGCTCGCCCAGGACCGGCGGGGCGTCGACGGGATCGGTGTCGAAGCGCTTGGCGACGCGATCGATGCGGATCCGCGGACGCGCCGCCTTGCCTGCCGTCGCGGTCCCGGCGCTGCCGGCATCCGGGGAGAAGAGCGTGGCCACGGTCACGTCGCCCGCAACGTGACGAAGATCGGCGACGACCACGCCAGCGCGCCGTCCGCCTGGCGCACGCGCACCCAGTACGCGTGCGTGCCGGGCAGCGGCGCCGGATCGGCGAACGTCGTCCGCACGCTGCCGGGCGGATCGCGCTCGGGCAGCCACCGGAGCTCGAGCGAGCGCTCGGGATTGCCGGCGTCGAAGCGGCGCCCCGCGGGACCGATGTCGTCGAGCCGCGTTCGAATCGTCATGGGCTCGGTCGCGAACGCGATCTCGCCCGCGCGGGCGGCGAGGTCGAGCACGATCCCGTCCCAGTCGCCGGCCGTGATCGAGCGCCAGCGGACGCTCGACTCGTCGCTGGCGAGCACGCCTTCGTCGGGCGTGTCGAACGCGTAGCCGGACACGGCGGCGATGCGCGTCCCGTCGACGCGGAGCGCGCCGTCCCACGCCATCCTCGCGCGCTGCCAGTTGCCCGGGGCGCTCGCGCCCCGCCAGGCGACGCGCAACCGTTGCGACAACGGGCCCGCGGCGTAGGCGTCGATGCCGGCGATGCACGCGTCGTCGCGGAAGAAATCGACGCGCTCGATGGGCGCCGTCCCTTCGACGCGGACCGCGAATCCGCCGAGGCCCCCTGCGCCCGGGGCCGCGTCGACGTCGTCGCCCATCATCGCGTCGCCGCGCGAGAAGTCGAGCAGGATCCGCTCGCCGGTCGTCGCGTAGCAATGCCTGTTGCGCAGCGCAGTCCAGATCGCCGGGCGGGTCAGCGCCGTCGCGAGGATGGCGGTGAGCCCGCCTCGCACGTTGCGCACGCCCATGTGGCCGGGGTGCGACGCGGCGGGGCGCCCGTCGACGCCGTCGCTGCCGGCGACCACGCCCATCCGGTAGCCGCGCCGCAGCGCGTCGAGCAGGAACCATTCGGACGTCGCGTGCGTCGAGTGCACTTCGAGCAGGCGGTCGAGGCCGGCGTCGTGCCATTCCAGGTTCGCGGTGCGCCCGCCCACGTGCACCGCGAGGATCGTGTCGCTGCCGCGGTAGTGCGCGTGCAGGTCGTCGACGTGCCGGAGGTCCGTGTCGGCGTCGCTGCGGTCGCGGAGGAATTCGTGGCTGCAACGGCGGAGCTCGGCTTCGTCGCCGGGAAAGTAGACGTTGTGGTCGCCCCCGAGCGTCGAGGCCGCGGACCACTCGACGCCGAGCAGCGAGACGAAGCGCCCGGGCTCGTGGCTGGCGCGCGTGGACGCGAGCGTCGTGTCCCATTCGTCGCGGGACACGAGGAAGCAATTTGCCTGGTGCGAGCACACGTCCGCCGCGGCGAAGTCGCGCGCGTGTCCGTAATAGGCGTCGATCGAGCGCGCTCCGCAGCCGATCACGCTCTGGCCGTGCAGGTCGCCCCAGAATACCGCCGGTGCATCACCCTCGACGGCGACCGGGTTGCTGGTGCAGGCGAGCGACGGCATGCCGGCAGCGCGAGCGGCGAAGCGGTGCGTGCCCGGGCCGGGCGAGGCCAGCGCGGCGCGGACGACCGCTTCTCGGGGCACGTCGATCCGAACGCGGCCCCCGCCGGCCTCGACGTCGACGCGCAGCGGCGCGTCGAGGGTCGCCGGATTGCCCCAGCGATCCTCGACGCGCAGGTGCAGCGGCACCGGGGCGCCGGGCGCGATGCGCGAGGGCACCGTCGCGACGAGCTTGAACGGCTCGGCGCCGACGACCTCGATGCGATGCTCGGCGAATTCGGTCCAGCGGTCGCCGTCGCGCGCCCGCCAGCGCAGGCTGAACGGCGAGCCTTCCTCGAGGAAGGTCTGCACGGAGAAGCCGGGCGAGCCGCCGCGATCGTCGCCGAACGCCATCGTGACCGCCGCGCCGGCGTCGAGGCCGTCCGTGAGCTCGACGAAGATCACGTGGTCGAACGGGTGCCAGGTGTGCAGCCTCGCGGACCACCAGCGCACCGGCGAGCCGTCGCTCGCCCGGACGTCGAGGTAGTCGACGCCGGCCGGATCGCGCCCCTGCGCATGGCCCCAGTCGCAGGGCCAACGGTGCGCGACGGCGATCCGGCATCCTGGCGGCAGGTCGATGCGCGCGTCGAACGAGAAGGCCCAGCGCGCCAGCGTTCCGGCGGTCATGCGCCGCGGGCCGTCGGCGCGGAACGCGATGGCGTCCGCGGTCGGGCCCGCGCGAACCAGCGTGAGCACCTCGGCGACCGTGCTCATCGCAGCTCGATCCGGTATCGGTAGGCGTCGCCGCGCAGGAGCGCGCGCCGGTACTCGGCGACGGCATCGTTCATCGCGTAGGTGATGCGCTCGATCTGGAACAGCGGCGTGCGCGCGCGCACCGACAGCGCGCGGGCGGCGTAGCCGTCCGCGACGACCGGCTCGACGTACTCGACGGCGCGCACGAGCTGCACGCCGTAGACCTCCTGCATCACGTCGACCAGGTGGCGCGTCGCGAGATCCTGGCGGTCGAGGTCCGGGCACAGGGCGGCGGGGATGTAGCTGGTCTGCAGGCTGACCGGGCGCTTCTGCGTGAAGCGCACGCGCTCGAGGCGCCAGGTCGAGCGGCCGGCGTCGATGCCGAGCATCGTCGCGACGTCCTTCTCCGCGCGGATGCGCTCGCAGGCGACGATGCGGCCGCCCGGGTCGAGCGGCGGCCCGATCACGCGGAAGCGGCTGTACTCGCCGACAACGCCGCTCTCGAGCTTGGGGCGGCTCACGAAGGAGCCACGGCCGCGCTGGCGCTCGATGTAGCCTTCGGAGACGAGGTCCGCGATCGCGCGCCGCAGGGTGCCGCGGCTCACGCTGTAGTGGCGGCAGAGCTCTTCCTCGGTCGGGAGCTCGAACCCCGGCGGCCATCGGCCCGACCGCAGCTGGAGGAACATGTCCTCCTTGATCTGGTGGTGCAGGGCGATCGCCGGGGCGGGGAGGAAGGTGTCGAGCCCGGAAGGCGCCTCGTCCGGGCGGGGCGCGGCGGAATCGAGGTCGGCGAGGGGCATGGGTCGCTTTGTATAGACATTTAGACAAAGCGTCAAGTGCCCCGTCGTTGTCCCTGGGCCGGCGGGCGGCCCCGATCAGCCGCCCGCGGCGCGCTCGAGGTCCGCGACCATGCGCGCGACGCGCGCCTCGAGCGCCTCGGTCGAGAGCTTCTCGCGGAACATCTCCACCATCAGCGGGAAGCTGAACGGCGTCGGCCGCGCGGGCGTCGTCACGACGACGCGGTCGCGTCGCATCCGGTCGAGCGCGGCCTCGAGGCGGGGCGCCTCGAGCTGCCGGTCGAGCACCTCGCGCTCGGCCTGCGCGAGCAGCCGGTTCTCCGGATCGTAGTCGGCGAACACGTCGTGGAGCAGGCCCGACGACGCCTGAAGCTGCCGCGCCGACTGGCCTTGGCCGGGATAGCCCTGGAACACGAGGCCCGCGACGCGTGCGATCTCGCGGAACTGCCGGCGTCCCATCTCGGCCGCGTTCACGCCGGCCAGGATGTCGCGCTCGACGCCGGGCGCCGCGAGCAGCTTGCCGAGCGTTCCGAGCGGCAGGTCGACCGGCTCCGGCGACAGGAGGCCGAAGCCGTAGTCGTTGACGGTGATCGAGAACGTGCGCGGCCGCTCGCGCGAGAGCCGGTAGCCGAACAGCGTCGCGATCCCGAGGTGCGCGAGGCGGCCGACGAACGGGTAGAAGAACAGGTAGTGCCCGTCGCGAGCCGCGAGCCGCTCGACGAGCCACTCGCGCTCGTCGGGGAGCGCCGACCATCGCTTCTGCAGCTCGAGCAGCGGGCGCACGAGCTTCAGCTCGGGCGAGTCGTAGCGGCCGTGCTTCGCGGCGGCGACGAGGCCGCGCGTGCGCTCGGCGAGCAGCGTCGACAGCGCCATCTTGGCGCCCGCCCAGCGCGGCACGACGGCGGCGCGCGACGGCGCCGGCTTCACCCATGCGGTCATCTCGCGCACGCGCACGAGCTCGAGCACGCGGCCGGCGAACACGAAGCAGTCGCCGGGCGTCAGGCGCGAGGCGAACGACTCCTCGACGTGGCCGAGCGCGCGTCCATTGCCCATGCGCACCGTGATGCTCGCCTCCGCCACGATCGTGCCGATCTGCGTGCGGTGGCGGCGCGCGATCTGCGCGTCGGGCACGCGCGCGACCCCGTCCTCGCCGATCACGACGCGCCGGTACTCGGGGTACGCGTTGAGGCTCGCGCCGCCGTGCGTGACGAAGTCGAGCGCCCAGCGCCACGCGTCGTCGTCGAGGCCCCGGTAGGCGTTCGTGCCGCGCACTTCCTCGAGGAGCTCGCCGGGACGGAAGCCGCCGCCCAGCGCGCAGGTGACGAGGTGCTGCACGAGCACGTCGACCGGGCCGTCGAGCGGCACGCGCGGCTCGATGCGCGCTTCGGCCGCGGCGTCGCGCGCAGCCGCGGCCTCGACCAGCTCCAGCGCGCTCGTCGGCAGCACGGTGACGCGCGAGATCTCGCCCGGCCGGTGGCCGCTGCGCCCGGCGCGCTGCATCAGCCGCGCGACGCCCTTGGGGCTGCCGACCTGCAGCACCTGGTCGACCGGCGCGAAGTCGACGCCGAGGTCGAGGCTCGACGTGCAGACGACCGCGCGCAGGCGTCCCGCGCGCAGCCCGTCCTCGACCCAGTCGCGCACCTCGCGCTCGAGCGAGCCGTGGTGGAGGGCGATCGTGCCCGCCCAGTGCGGCCGCGCGTCGAGGATCGCCTGGTACCAGATCTCGGACGTCGAGCGCACGTTGGTGAACACGAGCGTGGAGCGCGCACCCTCGATCGCGCGGATCAGCTCGGGGAGGAGCTTGAGCCCGATGTGCCCGGCCCAGGGAAAGCGCTCGATCGTCGGCGGGCGGAGGGTGTCGATCACGACGGTCTTCGCCTCGAGCCCGCGCACGATGCGCGCCGACGATGCGCGCGCCGGGCCGAGCAGCGCGGCGGCGGCCTCGCCGAGGTTCGAGAGCGTCGCCGAGAGCCCCCACACCGGCAGCGAGGGGCGCAGCGAGCGCAGGCGCGCCAGCGCGAGCTCGACCTGCACGCCGCGCTTGCTGCCGAGGAGCTCGTGCCACTCGTCGACGACGACCGCCGCGAGGTGCGCGAAGCGCTCGCGCCAGTCCGCGCGCGAGAGCATCAGCGTCAGGCTCTCGGGCGTGGTGACGAGCGCGGTCGGAAGCCGGCGCTCCTGCCGCTGGCGGACCGAGGCCGGCGTGTCGCCGGTGCGCACGTCGACGGTCCAATGCGGCTTCAGCGCCGCGGCGGCGCGCGCCAGCGCGAGGCCGGTGTCGGACGCGAGCGCGCGAAGCGGCGTGATCCACGCGACGGCGAGCGGCGGCGGCGCGCCTTCGCGCCCGTCCGGGCCCATGGAGAGCGGCCCGAGCCACGCCGCCCAGGTCTTGCCCATGCCGGTCGGCGCGTGGACGAGCCCGGACTCGCCGCGACCGTACGCGGCCCAGACCTCCTCCTGGAACGCGAACGGCACGTGGCCCTGCGACGCGAGCCAGTCGCGCGCGGGCGCAAGGGGGTCGTCGAGCGCAGCGGGGATAGGATCGGGGGCGTTCACGCGAGACGGGCGGACGCCGTACCATGGTCGTCCCTGCAACCATTCTACGGCGCGAAACCATGGACGACGCGGCGGCGGACCGGCTCGCGATTCGCGAGCTGATCGAGAACTGGGCGGTGTGGCGCGACGCCGGCGACTGGGAGCGATTCCGCAGCGTGTGGCACGACGACGGCCGCATGATGGCGACCTGGTTCCAGGGCGGCGCGGACGAGTTCATCCGCGTCACGAAGGCCGGCTGGGACCGCGGCGTGTCGATCCTGCACTTCCTCGGCGGCGCCTCGATCGACGTGCGCGGGCACCGCGCCATCGCGCAGACGAAGATGACGATCTCGCAGCGCGGCGTCGTGGACGGCGTCGCTTGCGACGTCGTGTGCACCGGGCGCTTCTACGATTTCCTCGAGAAGCGCGCGGGGCGCTGGGGCCTCGTGCTGCGCCAGCCGATCTACGAGAAGGACCGCCTCGACCCGATCGATCCCGCGGCGAAGCTCGCGCTGGATCGCACGCTCCTCGAGCGGTTCCCCGAGGGATACCGGCACCTCGCCTACGTCCAGGCGAAGCTCGGCTTCAGCGTGAAGCCCGACATGCCGGGACTGAAGGGCGCGGAGGTCGAGGCGCTCTACGCGCGCGGCGCGGCGTGGCTATCGGGGTCAGAGACGTAACATCGTCGACCCCGTACGGCGCAAGTTGCGTGGCTCGCCGATATTGCGTCTCTGACCCCTACTTAGCGGCGGCGGGGGCGACCGGCTGGTAGTCCGGGACGCCGAACTGCCAGAGCATGAACGTCCAGATGTCGGCGGTGCGCTCCTGCGACTGCGCGCGCGTGCTGCCCTGGCCGTGGCCGCTCTCGTACTCGAGGCGCAGCAGCACCGGGCGCCCGCTCGTCGTCGCCTGCTGGAAGCGGGCGGCGGCCTTGAGCGACTCCGAGACCGGCACGCGGATGTCGTTGACGCCGTGCGCGAACAGGATGCCCGGATACGCGGTGCCGTCGCGGATCGCGTGCAGCGTGCTCATCGCGAGCAGCGCCTTGAACTCGTCGGGATCCTTGACCGTGCCGAACTCCGGGATGTTCGCGGCGCCGTTGGACGCGAACTCGAAGCGCAGGCCGTCCATCACGCCGACCTGGGGCACCGCGGCGGCGAAGAGGTCGGGCCGTTCGGTGATCGATCGCCCGACGAAGATGCCGCCGGCGCTTCCGCCATAGATGCCGAGGCGCTGCGGGCTCGTGTAGCCCTGCGCGATGAGGTACTCGGCCCCCGCGATCGCGTCCTTCCAGGTGTTGGGCTTGGTCGCCTTGCGGCCGGCCATGTGCCATTCCTCGCCGAAGACGCCGCCGCCGCGAACGTGCGCGAACGCCAGGATGCCGCCGCGCTGCACCCACGCGTACCAGCGCGGGTTGAGGAACGGGTCGTCGGTGATCCCGTACGCGCCGTACCCGTAGAGGATCGTCGGATTCGAGCCGTCGAGCTTCGCGTCCTTGCGCATCACGATCGACATCGGCACCTCGACGCCGTCGTGGCTGCGGTAACGGATCTCGCGCGCCATGATGTCGTCGGGCGCGTCGTAGGCGCCCGGCGTGACGAATGGAAGCTGACGCACGCGGCCGGTCGCCGGGTCGTAGGCGAAGGGCTTGGTCGCGCGCGTCCAGCCGCCGAGGTCGAACACGACGCCGGGCACGTCGTCCGCCGAGCCGGTCAGCTCGATCGCGCCCTCGAACGGCAGCGCGATGCGCTGCGGCTTCGCGTCCGGCTTGTGCTCGATGCGCCACAGCGACATCGTCGCGCCGTCGCGGCGCACCACGTAGAGCGCGTCCTTGGCCGCGGCCATCGCGACGATCACGCTCTCGCTCGCGGGCATGATCACGCTGGCCTTCGCGATGTCCGGCTGCGCGACGGGCATGCGCAGCACCTCGTAGCGCGCCGCGCGCTTCGGCGTGCGGACGTAGACGTAGCCGCCCGCGATCGCGACGTCGGAGGCCTGGTCGTCGAGCGACAGGACCTTTCGCCACGCCGCCTTGCCCTGCTTCGCGTCGTCGAGCCGGCCGAGGTAGAGCAGCCGGAATCGCTCGACGCCGAGCGCGACGTGCATCGCCGCGAGCGGCGTACCGCGGATCGGCTGGATGTAGCCTTCGGCGTAGCGCGGAAGCGCAAGCGCCTGGTCGCGCAGCGCGCTGAACACCTTGCGGTCGGCGACGGGCTTGCCGAGCGACAGGAAGTGCGTGGCGTGGTCGTCGAATCGCTCGTCGACCGGGTAGGACTCGTAGTTCTCGCGCAGGCGCGAGTAGAACAGCCCGCTGCCGTCCGGCAGCCAGGTCGGGCTCGCGTAGCGGATGCGATCGATCGGCGGGACGATCTCGCGCCCGGTGGCCAGGTCGACGACGTGCATCGTGCCGATCTCGCCGCCGCCGGCCTGGACCGCGTAGGCGACGCGCTTGCCGTCCGGCGACGGCGCGAAGTCGAGGATCGCGTGCGGCTTGCCGGTCGCCTTCGCGAGCGCCTCGGGGTCGACGATCAGCCGGTCGGGGCCGTCGACGCGCTCGCGCCACACCAGCTTGAACTGGTTGTCCTGCGGGTCGCGCAGCTGGAAGAAATAGCGGCCGTTCGCGGTGCGCGTCGCGCTCTGCGTGAGGCCGGCCGCCTTCGACTCGATCTCCTTGATGCGCGCGAGCATGGTCGCGCGCGCGGGGATGCGCGCGAAGATCGCCTCGGTCGCGTCGTTCTGCGCCTTCATCCAGGCCTGGACGTCCGGATTCGTCACGTCCTCCATGAACCGGAACGGGCTCTCCACCGTGACGCCGTGGAAGGTCTCGGCGACCGGCCGCGCGGGGGGCGGCGGCGGCACCTCGACGCCACCGAACGAGGCGGCGAAAGCCGGGGGCGCCGCGAACGTCGCGGCGAGGGCGAGGGGGGCGAGAAGGCGTTTCATCGGCGTCATGATCGCGTCGGTGCCTGAAGCGGGAATGAAGCGGAGGGGGAAGGGCGAGGGCAGGGGCGGCGGCGCGGCCGCCCCCCTCTGAGCGACGCTACGCGGCACCGCCTCCTTGCGAGGTCGGCGATCAGCGTGCGGCAGCCGGCGGCGATTCGGCTTGGCGTCGATCCCCGCGCTTGGAGAGGCGTCGAGGAGTCGAGCGTCGGCGTGCGCGGGGCCCCTCGCCGCGTGCCTCACGCCGCCACCTTGACCGGCGCGGCCGGCGCCTGCGCGGCGCGGAACTCGCCGAGCAGCACCGTCTCGCGGGCCTTCGCGTCCTTGACGTGGCGCTCCTTCACGTGGCCGAATCCGCGGATGTGCTCGGGCACGGCGGCGAGCTCGACGGCGAGCTTGTGGTTGTGCGGGGCGAGCTTGCCGAGCACCTCGTCCACGAGCGCCTCGTACTCGGCGAGGAGCCGCCGCTCCATCCTGCGCTCGTCGGTGCGGCCGAAGACGTCGAGCGCGGTCCCGCGGAACCGGCGCAGCTTCGCGAGCGTGCGGAACGCCTTCATCATCCACGGGCCGTAGGTCGACTTCCTGGCCACGCCGGTCGCCGCGTCCGGCTTGTTCGTGAGCGGCGGCGCGAGGTGGAAGACGAGCTTGTAGTCGCCCTCGAACTGCTCGGCGACGCGCTTCTCGAAGTCGCTCTCGGCGTAGAGCCTCGCGACCTCGTACTCGTCCTTGATCGCGCGGAGCTTGAAGTCGTAGCGCGCGACCGCCTCGGCGAGCGCGGTCGAGCCGGGCATCACGCGCGACTCGGTCGTGCGCACGCGCGCGACGAGGTCCGCGTACGCCTTCGCGTAGGCCGCGTCCTGGTAGTCGGCGAGGAACTTCACGCGCCGCTCGACGATCTCGTCGAGCGAGCCCGACAGGCGCTGCGACTCGGGCACCGAGCTCTTCGGCGTCGCGGCTTCCTTGACCTGCGCGGGTGCGTGGGCGGCCATGCGGCCCCACTGGAACGCGAGCTCGTTCGACTCGACCGAGGTCGCGTTGAGCTCGATCGCGCGCAGGATCGACGCCTCGGACAGCGGCAGGAGGCCGCGCTGGTACGCGTAGCCGACCATGAACAGGTTGGTCGCGATCGAGTCGCCCATGAGCCGCGTCGCGGTCGTCGTCGCGTCGAGGAACTCGGCGTCGCCCGGCGCGACCGCGTCGGCGATCTCGCGCTCCATCGAGCCCAGCGGGAACACGAGGTCGGGCTTGCGCGTGAAGTCGGCCGGCATCACGAGCCCGGTGTTGACGAGCGCCTTCGACACGCCGCGCTGCATCTTCGCGATCGACTCGTAGCCGACGCCGGTCAGGATGTCGCAGGCCAGCACGAGCTTGGCCTCGCCGGCGGCGATGCGCGTCGCGTGCAGCTTCTCGGGCGCGTCGGCGATCCGGATGTGCGAGACGACCGCGCCGTTCTTCTGCGCGAGGCCGGCCATGTCGAGCACCGACACGCCGCGGCCCTCGAGGTGCGCGGCCATGCCGAGCAGCGCGCCGATCGTGACCACGCCGGTGCCGCCGATGCCGGTGACGAGGATGCCGTAGGGATCCGCGATCGACGGCGTCGAGGCGGGCGGCGGCAGCGTCGAGAAGTCGAGCGCCTCGGCCTGCTTCGGCTTGCGCAGCTGCCCGCCCTCGACGGTCACGAACGACGGGCAGAAGCCCTTGACGCACGAGTAGTCCTTGTTGCACGACGACTGGTCGATCGTGCGCTTGCGGCCGAACTCGGTCTCGAGCGGCGCGACCGACACGCAGTTCGACTGCACGCCGCAGTCGCCGCAGCCCTCGCACACGAGCTCGTTGATGACGACGCGCTTCGCCGGGTCGGGGAACTTGCCGCGCTTGCGGCGCCGGCGCTTCTCGGCGGCGCAGGTCTGGTCGTAGAGCAGGATCGTCGTGCCCGCGACCTCGCGCAGGCCCCGCTGCACCTTGTCGAGGTCGTCGCGATGGTGGATCTCGATCGACGGGTCGAAATAGCCGGACGGGTACTTGCCGGGCTCGTCGGACACGACGACGATCTTCGCGACGCCTTCCGCGGCGACCTGGCGCGCGATGTCCTGCGGCGTCAGCGGGCCGTCGATCGGCTGGCCGCCGGTCATCGCGACCGCGTCGTTGTAGAGGATCTTGTAGGTGATGTTGACCTTCGCGGCGATCGCGGCGCGGATCGCGAGCAGGCCCGAGTGGTAGTAGGTGCCGTCGCCCAGGTTCGCGAAGATGTGCTTCTCGCGCGTGAACGGCGCCTGGCCGACCCAGGGCACGCCCTCGCCGCCCATGTGCGTGAACTCGGAGGTCGACCGGTCCATCCAGATCGCCATCACGTGGCAGCCGATGCCGGCGGTCGCGCGGCTGCCTTCCGGCACGCGAGTCGAAGTGTTGTGCGGGCAGCCCGAGCAGAAGTAGGGGGTGCGCGCGATGCCGATGCGCGGCTTCGCGAGCGCCGCCTCCTTCGCGTTGATGAACTCGACGCGCTTCGCGATGCGCTCGCGGTCGCCGTCGTTCGGGTGCAGGCCGAGCAGCTCGATGCGCTTCGCGATCACGCGGGCGATCATCGCGGGCGTGAGCTCTCCGGCGGCCGGCAGCAGCCAGTCGCCGTGCGGGCGGACCCACTCGCCCTTCTCGTCGAACTTGCCGACGACGCGCGGCCGCACGTCGTCGCGCCAGTTGTAGAGCTGCTCCTTCAGCTGGTACTCGACGACCTGCCGCTTCTCCTCGACGACGAGGATCTCCTCGAGGCCCTCGGCGAACTCGCGCACGCCCTCGGGCTCGAGCGGCCAGGGCATCGCGATCTTGTAGACGCGTAGCCCAAGCTCCGCCATGTCGCGCTCGTCGAGGCCGAGGTCGTCGAGCGCCTGGCGCACGTCGAGGTAGCTCTTGCCGGACGTGACGATGCCCAGCCGCGGCTTCGGGCTGTCGACGACGATGCGGTTCAGCTTGTTCACGCGCGCGTAGTGCAGCGCCGCGTAGATCTTGTAGTCCTGCAGCCGCGCCTCGGTCGCGAGGAACGGGTCGGGCCAGCGGATCGACACGCCGTCGGGCGGGAGCGGGAAGTCGTCGGGCACGACGATCTTCACGCGATCCGGGTCGATCGACACCGACGCCGAGCTCTCGACCGTGTCGGCGACGCACTTGAAGCCGACCCACAGGCCCGAGTAGCGGCTCATCGCCCAGCCGTGCAGGCCGAGGTCGAGGATCTCCTGCACCGACGACGGGTAGAGCACCGGGATCATCGCGGCGGAGAACGCGTGGTCCGACTGGTGCGGCACCGTCGACGACTTCGCGGCGTGGTCGTCGCCCGCGAGCACCAGCACGCCGCCGTGCTTGCTCGTGCCCGCGTAGTTCGCGTGCTTGAACACGTCGCCGCAGCGGTCGACGCCGGGGCCCTTGCCGTACCACATCGCGTAGACGCCGTCGACGGTCGCGCCCGGGTGCAGGTTCACCTGCTGCGTGCCCCAGATCGACGTCGCGGCGAGGTCCTCGTTCAGCCCCGGCTGGAACTTCACGTTCGCGCGCTCGAGGAACTTGCGCGCGGCCCACAGCGACTGGTCGAGGCCGCCGAGCGGGCTGCCGCGGTAGCCGGAGACGAAGCCGCCGGTGTTGAGGCCGGCCGCCTTGTCGCGCTGCTGCTGCAGGATCAAGAGGCGCACGAACGCCTGGATGCCCGTCAGGTAGACGCGGCCGTGGTCGAGCGCGTACTTGTCGTCGAGCGAGACGTTCGCGAGCGCGACGCCGGAGGAGGGACCGGATGGGGACATCGGGGAAGGCTCCGCAAAATCGTGTTTTGGGGACGCTTCGGAGCCTGGAGATGGGGCTCCGTCGACGCAGGTGCGACGCGGGCTCGTGACCCGGCGCACGACTCGGCGCGGAGTTTACGCTTCGGGGAAGGGCGCGGCAATTCGACCGAGCCGCCGAGTCGCCGCGCTCTCGTCGGGGTCTTCTGGCGCGACTCCCCGGGAGCGTCGCAGTCGACCCGTCCGCCGGCGGGACGCCTCAGAACCCGGGTGCTCGCGGGGTCCCGGTAAAATCCGCCGTTTCGACTCCGACCCACGCCATGACCGCCACGCTGCTGCCCGCCGTCGTCGTCGACACCGCGCCGAACCCGGACGCGTCGGTGATCTGGATGCACGGGCTCGGCGACAACGGCCACGGGTGGTCGCAGGCGGTGCCCGAGCTCGACCTGCCGGATTCCCTCGCCGTGCGCTTCCTGTTCCCGCACGCGCCGTCGATGCCGGTCACCATCAACCAGGGCTACGTGATGCCGGCGTGGTACGACGTGCGCGCCGCGGACTTCGGCGCGCGCGCGGACGTCGAAGGCGTGCGGGCGTCGCGTGCGCGCATCGAGGCGATGATCGCGGCGGAGCGCGCGCGCGGCGTGCCCGCGTCGCGCATCGTGCTCGCCGGCTTCTCGCAGGGCGGCGCGATCGCGCTGTACACCGGCCTGCGCCATGCGGAGCGCCTCGCCGGCATCGTCGGCCTGTCGACCTACGTCGTCGACCCGGCTTCGCTCGCGTCGGAGGCGTCGGCCGCGAATCGCGACGTGCCGATCCTGATGGCGCACGGCACGCGCGACCCGGTGATCCCGATCGCGCTCGCCGAGGCGTCGCGCGACGTGCTCGTCGCGGGCGGCTGGCGCGTCGAGTGGCACGCGTACGCGATGGAGCACTCGGCGGTGGTCGAGGAGCTCCAGGCGGTCGGCCAGTTCCTCGAGAAAGCGCTGCGGCGTAGGTCGTCGGGCTGAAGCCCGACCCACACGGCTTTCGGCAGTGGGTCGCCGCTCGAGCCGACGGGGCAGGGCGCGGGCTCGTGGGTCGGCGTTCAGGCCGACGCCTTGTCGCTTCGGGCCAGCCCGCTCGAGCGTTACCGCGGCGGCAATCCCCACAGCGCGACGATCGCGCCGATCGCGACGGCCGCCGGCGCGATCCAGCTCGTCGCGAGCGCGACCATCGCGCGGATGCCCAGCGCGAGGAGGCCGCCGGCGCGTGCATCGGCGACACTCGCGAGGCCCGCGGGCCGCGCGCGAGCATGCGCCGACGGCACCTCGTCACTCATCCTCGCCTCCCGCGTCGTCCTTGCCGGCCGCCGCACTCGGGCGCGAACCCGCGCCGCGCTTCGCGAGCGCGTCGCGCAGCAGGAACTCGATCTGCGCGTTGACGCTGCGGAGCTCGCGCTGCGCGAGCGCCTCGAGCGACGACCACAGCGCCGGGTCGATCCGCAGCAGGAAGGCCTTGCGCTCGGCCATCGCGAGGGGCGCTACGCCCGCCGGGTCCGGTGCGAGTGCAGCGCGCAGACGACGATCATCGTCACCGCGAACGTCCCCGCCAGCGTGATGAGGCGCGTGCTGTCGAGGTGCGGCGGCGCCTGTCCGTTCGCGTCGACGACGATGAGGTGCAGGGCGGCGAGGAACACCGCGACGATCGTGCCGACCACCGCGCCGAACGTCGCCGTCATCGCCAGGATCTTCGGGCGCGCGGCCGGATCCGCCCAGCGCTTGCAGCGATCGAGCTTGAGCAGCCGGGGTGCGACGCGCGGCAGCCACGTGGTCGCCGCCGCGACGAGGAGCGGCACGCCGGCCGCGAGGCAGGCCATCAGCGCCACGTACAGGTCGCGCGGCATGAAGCCGTCGGCGCGGCCGCCGCGGGCGAAGTGCGAGGCGACGGACTCGGGCAGCGAGCCCGTGGTCGCGAGGATCAGGGCGACCGCGACGACGATCGCGGCGGCGAACGCGCTCCAGGCGAAGCGTTGCATGGCTCGTCCTCCCGCGTCAGCCGGTGTAGAGCGTGCCGGCGTTGATGACCGGTTGCACGTCGCTCTCGGCGCAGAGCACCGTCATCAGGTTCTGCACCATCGCGGCCTTGCGCTCGTCGTCGAGGGTGACCACGCGCTTGGCCGAGAGCTCGGACAGCGCCATCTCGACCATCGAGACCGCGCCGTGCACGATCTTCTGCCGAGCGGCGATGATCGCCTCGGCCTGCTGGCGCCGCAGCATCACCTGCGCTATCTCGGGCGCGTAGGCGAGGTGCGTGAGGCGGGCTTCCTCGACGGCGACGCCGGCCTGCGCGAGGCGCGCCTGCAGCTCGCGGACGAGCGCCTGCGCGACGACGTCGGCGGAGCCGAGCAGCGTCGGGCCGGACGGCGCGCCCGACGACTCGTCCTCGTCGTAGGCGAACGACGAGGCGAGGTGGCGAACGGCGGCCTCGCTCTGCACCTTGACGTACGCCTCGTAGTCGTCGACGTCGAACGCCGCCTTCGCGGTGTCCTCGACGCGCCAGACGACGACCGCGGCGATCTCGATCGGGTTGCCGCGCTTGTCGTTGACCTTGAGGCGCTCGCCGTTGAGGTTGCGGGCGCGCAGCGAGAGCTTCTTGTTCGAATAGAACGGGTTGGTGAAGCGCAGCCCCGGCACGCGGCTCGTGCCGCGGTAGTCGCCGAAGAGCTGCAGGATCGCCGCTTCGTTGGGCTGCAGCGTGTAGAGGCCGGACAGCACCAGGATGCCGGCGATCACCAGCAGCACGACCACGGCGATCGACGCGATCGACGGCCGGCCGGCGCCGATCATCGAGACGATCTGCCAGGCGGCGCACAGCAGCAGCGCGAGGCCGACGGCGAGCATCAGGAAGCCGTTGGCGGTGACGATCGCCCGCTCGTCGTGGGCGTCCCGGCGGGCGGGAGAGGGGGTGGCGGCAGGTGACATCGTCTTCTCCTCGGGGGAGGGGCCGGCGGAGGGCCGGGGTAAGTATCACCATGATATCACCAATATATCGGACGGTGTCAAGGGCCGGGTCGGCGTAAGCCGAAGACCCGAAAAGCCGGAAGGCGGAGAAAGGAGAAAGGACAAAAGAGCCGCGTCATGCAGCGGGCGTCGCCAACGCCGCCGCGAAGGCCGAAGACAGGAAACCCGGGGACCGGGGAGGGGCCGAACGGTGCCCGCGCGCGGCTCGGCCGAACGGGCCCGCGCTGCCCGCCGCCGCGCTTCTCTTTTCTCCTATCTCCGCCTCGCCGCCTTTCCACCACAGCGTGGTTGCGCGACAAAAAAAAGCGGGCCCGCCTGCCGGAGGGCCCGCTCGGGGCACCCAACCCCAACGCCGCTCACCCGAGCGGTAACTTTCCGGGGTTCATGCGTCGATCGATGTCCTCCGCGTCAGCCCAGCGGCACCGGAACGAAGATCCGCGCGTCGTCGCGCTGGATCAGGAGCGCGATGGCCTTCCCGGACTTGTCGAGCACGCTCTTGAGCTCGTCGACGGTCGACACCGGCGTGCGGTTTGCCGAGACGATCACGTCGCCCGGCTGCACGCCCGCTCGCGCCGCGGCGCCCGCGACGTCCTCGACGACGAGCCCGCTCGCGAGCTTCGCGGCGGCCTTCTCGTCCTTCGAGAGCGGGCGCACGACGACGCCGAGCTTGCCTTCGCCCGCGTCGGCGCGCTTGGTGCTCGGCGCCTTGCCGTCGCCGCGATCGCCCACCGTCGCGGTGAGCTCGCGCGACTTGCCGTCGCGCCAGACCTCGAGCTTCACCGTCGAGCCCGGCTTCACCGCCGCGACGAGCGGCGGCAGGTCGCCCGACTTCGCGATCGGCTGGCCTTCGAAGGCCGTGATCACGTCGCCCGGCTCGAGGCCCGCCTTGTCGCCGGGGCCGCCCTTCTGCACCGAGCCGACGAGGGCGCCGCCCGGCTGCTTCATGCCGAAGCTCTCCGCGAGCGCCTGGTTCACTTCCTGCACGGTGACGCCGAGCTTGCCGTGGCTCACCTTGCCGTGCGCGACGATCTGGTCCTTCACGTCGAGCGCGACGTTGATCGGCACCGCGAACGCGAGGCCCTGGAAGCCGCCCGAGCGCGAGAAGATCTGCGAGTTGATGCCGATCACCTCGCCGCTCAGGTTGAACAGCGGGCCGCCCGAGTTGCCGGGGTTCACCGCGGCGTCGGTCTGGATGAACGGCACGACGGTGTCGCCCGGCAGCGAGCGCGACTTCGCGCTGACGATGCCGGCGGTCACCGTGTGCTCGAGGCCGTACGGCGCGCCGATCGCGACGACCCACTCGCCGACGCGCGTCGCGCGCACGTCGCCGGTGTGGACCGCGGGCAGGCCGGTCGCGTCGATCTTGAGCACCGCGACGTCGGTCGCCTTGTCGGTGCCGAGCACCTTCGCCTTGAACTCGCGGCGGTCGGCGAGCTTGACGGTCACCTCGTCTGCGCCGTCGACGACATGCGCGTTGGTCAGGATGATGCCGTTCGGATCGACGATGAAGCCCGATCCCATGCCGCGCGCGGGCGCGCGGCTGTCGCCCTCGTCGTCGCCGCCGGGCGCGCCGGGCATGCCGCGGAAGAAGGGCGCGAGCTCGGGCGGCAGGCCGCGCGGAAGGCGGCCTTCCGGCTGGCCGCGCTCGTCGCTGCCGGAGGTCTTCGAGAAGCCGCGCGACATGTTCACCTCGACGACGGCGCCGCTTTCGCGGGCCACCAGGTCGGCGATGTCGGGCAGCGCGGTGCGCTGGGCGGTCGCGGGGGCGGCAGCGGCGGGCGCCGGCGTCGCGGCGACGGCATTGCCGGGTGCGACGTGGCGGTCGGCAGCGATCGCGCCCAATCCGAACGCGCCCGCGACGGCGATCGCGAGGGCAGTGCGCTTGAATACGTGCGATTGCATGGAGATCTCCTGGCCTCCTGGCCGGTTTCGGGGCGCGACGGCGCCCGCACGCGACCGAAGATAGGCGGGGAGACTTAAACGGGACTTAAGGGTCGGGGCGAGGTCCGGCGCCCCCCACCCGGGCTCACTCCCTGCGACGCGGGGAAAGGGAGAAGTCCGCCCTCGCCCCGTGCGAGCGGAACGAGGGGGAGGGAATCTCTCGTAACCCCACGGCGCGCGCGACCCGCAGATCCATCGTCCCCTCCGCCCCCCGCGCGGGCGGTTATAAGCGTTGGCACGTGGGGGCGAGCGCCATCATACGCCCCGCGGACGGGAACCGCACGACGACCTCGAGGCCGCGCCCGCCCGGGCCGTCGCCCAGCGCGACGGTCGCGCCGTGGCGTTCCGCGATGCGCTTCACGATGGCGAGGCCGAGGCCGCTTCCGGGGGCGTCGGCGTGGGTGCCGCGCGCGAACCGCTCGAACATCGTGGCGCGATCCTCGGCGGGAATGCCCGGCCCGTCGTCCCGGACGACGAGCGCGGGCGCGCCGTCGCGGCGCTCGACCATGCACGTCGACGTGGCCGCCGGAAGGCACGTAGCGGATGGCGTTGTCGACGAGGTTGGCCGCGAGCGTCGCGAGCGCGCCGGCGTCGCCGTCGACCCGGAGCGATTCGAGGCGCTCGGCGCCGAGATCGACGTCCTTCGCGGCGGCGAGGCCCGCGTGCTCGGCCACGACGTCGCGCGCGACGGCCGCGAGGTCGACGTTCGCGTGCGGCGCGGCCTGCGCCGCGTGGTCCTCGCGGGCGAGCGAGAGCAGCTGCTCGACGACGCGCGTCGCGCGCCTGAGGCCGCTGCGCAGCGTGTCCAGCGCGGCGGCGCGCTCGGGCTCGCCCCGGGCGCGCTCGGCGAGCTCGGCCTGCAGGTGCACCGCCGCGAGCGGCGTGCGCAGCTCGTGCGCGGCGTCGGCGACGAACGCCTTCTGCGCGTCGAGCGTCGCGTCGACCGAGCAGCCCGTTGAGCGCGCCGACCAGCGGCGTGACTTCCTCCGGCCAGCCCTCGGCGGGCAGCGGCCGCAATTCGCGCGGGCTGCGCTCGCCGACGGCGGCGGCGAGGCGGTCGAGCGGCTTCATCGCGCGCGCGATCGCGAACCAGAGCAGGAGGCCGATCAGCGGCGCCGCGACGATCCACGGAAGGATCGTCGACCACGCGAGGCTCGCCGCGAGCTGGTCGCGCAGAGCGAGCGGCTGCGCGACCTGCACGAGCTCGCCGCCCGCGAGCACGCTGAACACGCGCCAGGGGCCGTCGCGCGCGTCTGCACGGTCGAGAACCCCGGCGCGCCGCGCTCCGGCGCGTCGCGCGCGGCGCGCGAGCGGTAGACCTGTACGCCGTCGCGGTTCCACACCTGGACGACCAGCGGCGCGTCGCTGCCGCCGATCGACGTGCCGCCCGGCGCGACCGACAGCGGCATGCCGGTCACCGACGACGCGAGCTGCGAGAGCTGCACGTCGAACAGCGCGGAGGCCTCGTCGCGCGCGCGGAGGTAGGTCGCGACCGTCGCGACGGCGAGCGCGACCGCGAGACCGCCGGCGAGCGGCAGCAGCAGGGCGCGGCGGATCGACGTGGCCATGGAGTCGTGGGTCGGGCTTCAGCCCGACGCCGTGCCGAATCGAAAGGCGTCGGCCTGAAGGCCGACCCACGGGCGAATCACGCGGCCCCCGGCGCCCGACGATCATCCAGCCCAGCCCGCGCACGTTGCGGATGAGGCCTTCGGGAAGCTTGCGGCGCAGGCTCGACAGGTGCACCTCGACCGCGTTGCTCTCGACCGCGTCCTTCCATCCGTAGAGGCGCTCCTCGAGCTGCGCACGCGAGAGGATCGCGCCCGGGCGCGTGGACAGCGCCTCGAGCAGCGCGTACTCGCGCGCGGAGAGCGCGACGGCCTCGCCACGAACGCGCACCTCGCGCGTCGACGGGTCGATCGACACGCCGGGCAGCTCGATCGTCGGCGCCGCGCGTCCCGAGGCGCGGCGCGCGATCGCGCGGAGACGCGCCGCGAGCTCGGCGAGCTCGAAGGGCTTCGCGAGATAGTCGTCGGCGCCCGCGTCGAGGCCGGCCACGCGGTCGGCCAGCGCGTCGCGGGCGGTGAGCACGAGCACCGGCCGCTTGTCGCCGCGCCTGCGCATCGCGGCGAGCACGTCGAGCCCGTCCTTGCGGGGAAGCCCCAGGTCGAGCAGCACCGCCTCGTGCACGTTCTCGGCGAGCGCGAGCTCCGCCGCCGCGCCGTCGCGGACCCAGTCGACGGCGAAGCCCTCCTGCGCGAGCCCCTGGCGGACACCCGCGCCGATCATCGGGTCGTCCTCGGCGAACAGCAGGCGCATCGGGCGCCTAGGGCTTCGGCTTGAACTTCAGCGCGGCCGAGTTGATGCAATAGCGCTCGCCGGTGGGCTGCGGCCCGTCCGGAAACACGTGGCCCAGGTGCGCGTTGCACGCGGAGCACAGCACCTCGGTGCGCCGCATGCCGTGCGAGAGGTCGGTCTCCGCGCGGATGCCCGCGTCCGCCTCGGGCGCGGTGAACGACGGCCAGCCGCAGCCGGAGTCGTACTTGGCGTCGGACGAGAACAGCTTCGCCCCGCAGCACACGCACGTGTACTCGCCTTCCGCGTGGTTGTCCCAGTATTCGCCGGTGAACGCGCGCTCGGTGCCCTTCTGGCGCGTGACCCGGTACTGCTCGGGCGTCAGCATCGCCCGCCACTCCGCATCGGTCCTGACCTTGGGATCGCTCATCGTCGTCTCCATCGTTCCTCACGGCGGCGAGTCGCCGGAATGCGCTATAGTGCACGGCTCCCGCCGCAACCTTACACCCGATCCCCTTGGAGCCCGTCGCCGCCGATTCGTTCAGGAACGACGCGAAGGTGATCGGGCTCGTCGGCAGCGCGCACGCGCTGTCGCACTTCTTCCAGCTCGCGCTGCCTCCGCTGTTCCCGCTGCTGCGCGACGAGTTCGGCGTGTCGTGGGCGCTGCTCGGGACGCTCGTCGGCGCGTTCTACGTCGCGTCGGGCGTCTCGCAGTTCGCCGCGGGCTTCGCGGTCGACCGCTACGGCGCGCGCCCGGTGCTGTTCGGCGGACTCGCGCTGCTCGCGGGCGGGACGGTCCTCGCCGGCTTCGCGCCGGGCATCGGCTGGCTCTTCCCGGTCGTCATGATCATGGGGCTGGGCAACGGCGTTTTCCACCCGGTCGACTTCGCGATCCTGAACGCGAACGTCGCGCAGCAGCGGCTGGGCCACGCGTACTCGGTCCACGGCATCGGCGGCACGCTGGGCTACGCGGCCTCGCCGATCGTGACCTTCGCGCTCGCGAGCGCCATCGGCTGGCGACCCGCGCTGATGACGCTCGGCGCGGCGGGGCTGGTCGCGCTGGCGGTCCTCGCGACGCAGCGCGCGAGCCTCGCCTGCCACGTCGGCCGCGGCCATCCGGCCACGCAGGCGAAGGCCGCGTCGCTGTTCCGCCAGCCCGCGATCCTCGCGTGCTTCGCCTACTTCGCGATCTACACGGTGGGGACGATCGGGCTGCAGACGTTCTCGCCGGCGACGCTCAACGTGGCGTTCGACATCCCGCTCGCGCTCGCGACGACCGCGGTGACCGCCTACCTGCTCGGCAGCACGGCGGGCATCGTCGCGGGCGGCTTCCTCGCCGCACGCACCGAGCGTCACGACCGCGTCGCGGCCACCGGGCTCGCGCTCGGCGCGACGCTCCTGCTGTCGATGTCGGTCGCGCCGCCGTCGACCGTGACGCTGCTGCCGCTGTTCGCCGCGATCGGCTTCGTCACCGGGATGACCGGGCCTTCGCGCGACATGATCGTGCGCGGCGCCACGCCGAAGGGCGCGTCGGGGCGCGTCTACGGCTTCGTCTACTCGGCGCTCGACCTGGGCTCGATGACCGGGCCGATCTGGTTCGGCTTCATGCTGGACCACGGCATGGGCAAGGCGGTGTTCGCGAGCGCGGCGGCGTGCTTCCTGCTCGCGATCGCGACGGTGCTGCAGGTGCGCCGGGTGAACGTCGTCCGGCCGGCCTAGCGCGTCGCATGGACCTCGGCATCGCGGGCAAGCGGGCGCTCGTCTGCGCGGCGAGCAAGGGCCTCGGGCGCGGGTGCGCGGAAGCGCTCGCGCGCGAGGGCGTCGACGTGACGATCTGCGCGCGCACCGAGGCCGACCTGAAGCGCGCCGCCGACGAGATCGGCGCGATCGCCGGCCGCCGCGTCCACGCCGTCGCGTGCGACATCACGACGCCCGCCGGCCGCGCCGCGGCGCTCGCCGCTTGCCCGTCGCCCGACATCCTCGTGAACAACGCGGGCGGCCCGCCGCCGGGCGATTTCCGCGACTGGGACCGCGACGCGTGGATCCGCGCGATCGACGCGAACATGCTGACGCCGATCGAGCTCATCAAGGCCACGGTCGACGGCATGATCGAGCGGCGATTCGGGCGCATCGTCAACATCACGTCGTCGGCGGTCAAGGCGCCGATCGACATCCTGGGCCTGTCGAACGGCGCGCGCAGCGGCCTGACCGGCTTCGTCGCCGGCCTCGCGCGCAAGGTCGTGCGCCACGGCGTCACGATCAACAACCTCCTGCCCGGCTCGTTCGACACCGACCGGCTGCGCGTCACCTACGCGGGCCGCGCCAAATCGTCCGGCAAGCCGATCGACGAGCTGCTGGCCGCCGGCGCCGCCGCGATTCCCGCCGGCCGCTTCGGCCACGCGGCGGAGTTCGGCGCGATCTGCGCGTTCCTGTGCAGCGTGCACGCCGGCTATCTCGCGGGGCAGAACGTGCTGGTCGATGGAGGCAATTTCCCTGGCACGTTCTGAAGGCGAGTCGATAGGGTGTCGTAGATAGGGATTGCAGATGGCGCCCAAGTGTTGCAACTCGACATCCGAAGGCACGTGGCTCGACGGAGGCCATTCGACATGATCGCCGGGATGTCGCGGTCGGCGGCATCTGCACGATTCCGAAAATCGACACCCTAACTACGACGTCCTGCCCTTCCATGATCGACCTCTACTACTGGACCACGCCCAACGGGCACAAGATCACGATCTTCCTCGAGGAGACCGGGCTCCCGTACCGGATCAAACCGATCAACATCTCGTCGGGCGACCAGTTCGCGCCGGCGTTCCTCGCGATCTCGCCCAACAACCGGATCCCGGCGATCGTCGACCACGCGCCGCCGGACGGCGGCGGGCCGCTGTCGCTGTTCGAGTCGGGCGCGATCCTGCTCTACCTCGCGGGGAAGACCGGTCGCTTCTACCCGGCCGACCTGCGCGGGCGCTGCGAGGTGACGCAGTGGCTGTTCTGGCAGATGGCGGGACTGGGGCCGATGGCGGGCCAGAACCACCACTTCTCGCACTACGCGCCCGAGAAGATTCCCTACGCGATCGACCGCTACGTCAAGGAGACCGGCCGGCTCTACGCGGTGCTCAACAAGCGCCTCGCGGACCGCGAGTTCGTCGCCGGCGACTACTCGATCGCCGACATGGCGTGCTTCCCGTGGGTGCTGCCCGAGCGGCAGAAGCAGAACCTCGACGACTTCCCGCACCTCAAGCGCTGGAAGGTCGAGATCGGCGAGCGCCCCGCGGTGAAGCGCGCCTACGAGATCGCGAAGACGGTGAACCTGAAGCCGGCGGTCTCCGACGAGAAGGCGCGCGCGGTGCTCTTCGGGCAGGACAAGTCGACGGTCCGCTAGCGGACGCGTCGCCCGGCGGGGCGCGGCGATGGCGAACTTCGCGCCGCTCAAGCGCCACATGCTGGCCTGCCTCGACCGGTTCGTCCGGCGGCACGGCCTCGCCGATCCGTTCCTCGAGGTCGGCTGCGGGCGCGGCGACGTCAGCGCGCATCTCGCGGCCCGCGGCTGGCGCGGGCTGGCGATCGACTTCTCGGGAGCCGCCATCGCCGGCGCGCGCGACGCGCTCGCGCGCTATCCGCAGGTGAGCGTGCGCCACGCGGCGCTCGAGGACGTCGACGGCCGCTACCGCACGGTCCTGATGTGGGACGTGCTGGAGCACATCGAGGACGACGCCGCGGCGCTCGCACGCGTGTCGCGCCTGCTCGAGCCCGGCGGCCACCTGCTGCTCGCGGTGCCGAGCAACCCGCGCGAGTGGCGCTGGGACGACGACTTCTACGGCCACGTTCGCCGCTACACGGTCGAGGGGCTCGAGCGGAAGCTCGCGGACGCCGGGTTCGTCGCGGTCGCATTCGAGGACTTCACGTTCCCGATGTACTGGGCGATGCGGCGCGCGTACACGCGGTGGAAGCGCCCGGTCGTGCCCACCGGCGACGCGGCGGCGGCCACGAAGGCGAGCGCGACGCAGAGCGCGTGGACGATGCCGATGGTCTCCGGCGTGCTCGACCGAAGCGCGGCGCTCTGGGCGCCGGCGAACCGGCTGCAGCACGCGCTCTTCCGGCACGCGACCGCGCGCGGGCACGAGTTCTTCGCGCTCGCGCGGAAGCCCGGCTGACCGCGCGGCTCAGCCGCTCCGCGGCAGCGAGCGGAACAGCGGATGGCGCCAGACGCCGGCGCGCGCGAGGCAGCCCAGGATCGCGGTGCGCAGCACGCCCAGGCCGTAGCGCACCGATCCGCGGAAATCGATCGAGCTCGCCTCGGCGTGATAGCGCGTCGGCACCGAGATCTCGCCGATGCGCCAGCGCGCGACGATCGCCTGCGCGAGCAGCTCGTTGTCGAACACGAAGCCGTCCGAATTGTCCTGCCAGGGCAGCGCGTCGAGCAGCGCCTTCGAGTACGCGCGGTACCCGGTGTGGTACTCGGAGAGCTTCGTGCCGAGCAGCACGTTCTCGAACGCGGTGAGCAACCGGTTCGCCGCGTATTTCCATCGCGGCATGCCGCCGGCGAGCGCGCCGCCGCCGAGGATGCGCGAGCCCAGCACGAGGTCGTAGACGCCCGAGGTGATCATGCCGGCGATCGCGGTGACGAGCCGCGGGTCGTACTGGTAGTCCGGGTGCACCATCACGACGACGTCGGCGCCGCGGTCGAGCGCCTCGCGGTAGCAGGTCTTCTGGTTGGCGCCGTAGCCGCGGTTGTGCGGGTGCAGGAGCACCGCGAGGCCGAGCGAGCGCGCGATCGCGACGGTGTCGTCGTCGCTCGCGTCGTCGACCAGCACGATGTCGTCGACGATCGCGCGCGGCAGGTCGCGCACGGTCGCCTCGAGCGTGCGGCCGGCGCGGTAGGCCGGCATCACGACGACGATGCGCCTATCGTCGAGCATCGGCGCCCCCGGGCGCGAGCCGGAACGCGACGACCTGGCCGTCCTCGTAGGCGGGCGGCCCGAACGCAGCGCGGAGCGCCGGCTCGCAGGCCGCGACGTGGTCGCCGCCCCGCTCGAGCCGGTCCTCGGCGAGCGGCACCCAGGGCTTCTGCCAGACGACCCAGTCGACGCCGCGCGAGGCGAGCGCCGCGCGGTCGGCGAGCCGCACCGCGTTCCGGAACGCGAAGCCTTCGCGTGCCGGCAGCTCGCCCGGTCGCCAGTCGATGCACAGGCCGGTGAGCCATCCGGGGATCACGCGCTGGCGCGACTTGTGCTCCCACAGCGGCCCGTCCCAATCGTAGCTCTCGAAGCGGAACGGCGCGGCGGCGACGAGGATCGAGTCGGGCGGCCGGTCGGCGAGCGTCTGCCAGAACGGCGACATCGGGATGAGCGACTGCGTCTCGCGCGCGGCGTTCGGCCCCGCGCGGAAGTCGTAGAGCTGCACGAGCGCGAGCCGGTAGGACGTCGGGTGCCGCATCCAGTCGCGCAGCGGGCCCGAGGCGGCGAGCGCGGCGGCCACGACGATCGTCGCGACGCCCGCGCCGAGGACGCGATGGCGGCCGTTGCCCGCCATCGCGGCGCCGGCGAGCGTCGCGCCGCAGGCCGCCGCGCACAGGAGGAGCGGCACGACCGGCATCAGGTAGCGGCCGAAGACGAGCGTCGTCGATCCCCATTCCGGCCGCGCGATCGCCAGCGCGATCGCGGTGAGCGCGACGCCCAGCGCGCCGGTGCGCGCCTCCGGCAGCCGCCACACGCGGGGCATGCCGATCGCGGCGAGCGCGAGCACGACGACGACCGCGACGGTCGAGCGCGTGCCGAGCCACCAGTACAGCGCTCCGCCGACCGTCGCCGCGTCGAACGGGTCGAAGCCGCTCTTCGCGACGAGCGCGGCGGGCCGCATCCACAGCGGCGGCCCGAGCAACGCGGCGAGCGCGATCGCGACGGCGACGCCCAGCGCGACGAGGCGCCGTCCCTGCGTGCGCCGCACGGCGTGGTCGCGTGCGACCTGCCAGCCGGCCCATGCCAAGGGCGCGAGCGCGAACGGCGCGACGACGGCGTGCGTCCATGCAGCGAACGCGACCGCGGCCACGTAGCCCGCGCCGTGCCGCCCGCTGCCCGCCCACCAGCGCTGGAACGCCCAGTGCGCGAACCAGCCGGCGAGCACGTCGAGCGCGTAGGGACGCGCGATCTGGCTGTACGCGACGAGCGGCGGCGAGATCGCGAGCAGCAGCGCGAACCCGAGCGCGGCCTCGCGCCCGAGGCGCGACGCGACCGCGAGCGGCAGGAGCGCGACGGTCGCGAGGCCGGCCGCCATCATCGGCAGGCGCATCGCGGTCTCGGAGAGTCCGACCGTGTGCACGAGCAGCCAGTCGTAGAGCGCGAGCGGGATGCCGTAGTCGGCGTGCCCGAGGTCGAGGACGAACTGCGCCGGCCCGCGCGCGAGCACCTGGTGCACCGCGTGCCACTCGTCGTCGATCAGCACCTGCCGGGCGAACTGGTCGAGGCGCAGCCATGCGCCGATCGCCGCGATCGCGGCGCAGGCGACCGGCAGCGTCCACGCGGACGCCCGGTCCGGGGCGGCGCTCGCCGGCGCTCGACCGCTCGCGGCGGCGGTCATTCGCGGGACCGCTAGCGGGGCGGGAGCGGCGCGATCGGGACGACGCCCGACGCGCCGGCGGCGGCCATCCGCTCGATCGCCTGCTCGAGCGGCGCGTCGACGTCGAACGCGACGTCGCCTTCCTCGACCGGCACGCCCGTCGCGCGGAGCGACGCGAAGTCGAAGAGCTTCCGGTCCAGCAGGTGCGACGGCGTGGCCTTCCCGAGCGCGCCGAAGATCGACTCGAGCCGGCCCGGGTGCTGCCGCTCCCAGGCGCGCAGCATCTCGCCCACCTGCCGGCGCTGCAGGTGCTCCTGCGAGCCGCACAGCGTGCAGGGAATGATCGGGAATTCGCGGAGCTTCGCGTACGCGGCGAGGTCGCGCTCGCGCACGTAGGCGAGCGGGCGGATCACGACGTGCCTGCCGTCGTCGGACACGAGCTTCGGCGGCATCGTCTTCAGCTTGCCGCCGAAGAAGAGGTTCAGGAAGAACGTCGCGATGAGGTCGTCGCGGTGATGGCCGAGGGCGATCTTCGTCGCGCCGAGCTCGGAGGCGACGCGGTAGAGGACGCCGCGCCGCAGGCGCGAGCAGAGCGAGCACATCGTGCCGCCCTCGGGGATCACGCGCCTGACGACGCCGTAGGTGTCCTGCTCCGCGATGCGGAACGGGATGCCGCGGGACTCGAGGTAGCGGGGCAGGACGTCCGCGGGGAAGCCCGGCTGCTTCTGGTCGAGGTTCACCGCGACGACGTCGAAGCGCACCGGCGCGCGGTGCCTGAGCATCCACAGCACGTCGAGCAGGCCGTGGCTGTCCTTGCCGCCGGACAGGCACACCATGACGCGATCGCCGTCCTCGATCATGCCGAAGTCGGCGATCGCCTCGCCGGCGAGGCGGCACAGGCGCTTGCGGAGCTTGTTCGCCTCGAACGCGGCGCGCCGGCCGTCGCGCGCGGGCGGCGGCGCGGCGGAGCGATCGGCGTCGAGGGCGGCGGGCGAATCCACGGGCCGCGATTCTACCGCGCGGCCGGGAGCGTTCCCCCGGTCAGGGCGGATCGCGCTCGAACGAGACTTCGACGTCCGCGCTGCGTGCGGGCTCTCCGGGCTCGTAGGTCCAGCGCCCGAGCGCGCGCTGGACCGCGCGGTCGAACACGCGCCGCGGCTGCGCGTCGAGAATCTCGACGGCGGTCACCTTGCCCGACGCGTCGATCGCGACGCGCGCGCGCACCGTGCCCTTCGTGACGCCCTGCGCGAGCGCGTCGCGCGGGAACGCGGGTTCCTCGCGCGCGATCGGCACGAGCTTGCGGCCGGCCGGGGGGGATGCCAGCGTCGACGGTGTCGCCGCCGCGACCTGGATCGGCTGCGACACGGAGGGCGAGGGAACCGCGGACGGCAGCGTGACCGCGGAGGCCGGCTGCGCCGCCGCCATGGCGGCACTGGGCGGTGGCGCCGGCGCCGCGACCGTGCCCGGCTCCGGGAGCGGCGCGACAGGTTCCGGCTTCGACGGGACCGGAGTCCGAGCCTGCGACCCAGGGGGCGAGGAACGAGCGGCGGCGCCGACCTCGGCCGACGTGGCGGTCGGCGCCGGAATGGCCGACCCGGCAGCCGGAGCAGGGACGGCCTGGGGCGGACGGGCCGTGGCGGACGGGGGCGTCGACGAGGCCGCCGGCGCCGGGTTGGTCACGAACGATTCCGGCATCGCGACGACGCGAACGGGCTCCGGGACGCTCGCCGGGACGGGTTCCTGCACGGCTTCGGCGCGGCGCGCCGGCGTCGAGGCTGGAGGCGCGAGGACGGCCGGCGCGGGTACGTCGTGCGCCGGCGCCGCGAGCCACCAGACGACGGCGCCCACCGCGACGAGCGTCAGGAATCCCAGGACCAGCGCGCGGCCATGGCGCACGCGCTTTCCCAGCACGATGCGGGACTCCGGCGCCGACGAGCCCGCGGTGGCCGCGAGGCCAGGATGCGCGTCGATCCAGGGCCTGGGCACTTCCTGGCGGGGCGGCGTCGGAGCAGGAGCGGAGGCGGGGGCGGACGCGCGGGGAACGGGGACGAACGGTGCTGCGGCCACCTTGGCCGGGGGGCGACCGGCGACCGGGGCCGCCGTGGGCGACGGCCCGTGGAGCTCGACCAGCCCCTGCTCGGCGAGCCTCAGCAGGTCCTTTTCGACGCGGTCCGCCAGGACGCCCGGCCGCTGGACGAGCTCGTCCAGCGGCACCGGGTGGTCGAGGATCGACAGCAACCGCCGGAGCGCGATCGCGAGGCCGTGCCGCGGGGCGGCGAGCTCCGCATCGCCGGCGGCGGTACGGGCGCATAGGGTGGAAGGGTCGAGGGACATCGGGAGGCTGTCGAGGCCGATCGGTCGGATCCAGCAATCGACGTGCCACGCGCGGCGGGCCGATTCCGCTACCATCGACCCGCGACCGCGCGACCGCCCCGACCGGCGGCCGCGGAGCGGAGGGAGCGGCCGTGCAGACGATCGTCATCGCGAATCCCAAGGGCGGCAGCGGCAAGACCACGCTCGCGACGAACGTGGCCGGCTGGCTCGCCGGCAAGCGCCAGCGCGTGGCGATCGACGACCGCGACCCGCAGCAATCGGCGAGCGGCTGGCTCGCGCGCAGGCCCGCGCTGTTCCCGCCGATCGCGCTGCTCGAATCGGACGCGCGGCGCAAGGACGCGAAGGCGCTGGACCTGCAGTGGCGCGTCGTCGACACGGCGGCCGGGCTCCACGGCGACGAGCTGCGCGAGTCCGCGCGCGACGCGGACCTGATGCTCGTGCCCTTGACGCCGTCGGCGTACGACATGGTCGCCGCGGAACGCTTCCTCGCGACGATCGCCGAGTCGAAGGCGGTGCGGCAGCGCGCGCTGCCGATCGGCATCGTCGCGATGCGCGTCGACGCGCGCACGCACAGCGCGACCGAGCTCGACGACTTCCTCGGCGGCTTCGACTTCCCGGTGATCGCGCACCTGCGGCAGACCCAGGTCTACGTCTGGTGCGCGCGCGACGGCGCGTCGGTGTTCGACCTGCCGCGCTCGCGCGCCGAGCAGGACTGGGAGCAGTGGAAGCCGCTCACGCGCTGGGTGGCCAAGCACGCGGCCGTGCGCGGCTAGGGGACGAAGGGCGTCGGCCCGAAGGCCGACCCACGGAAAAGCAACGGCCGGCGCGCGTCGCCGCGGCCGGCCGTCGTGGCGAAGCGCCGCGCGTTACTTCTTCGCGGCTTCCTTCGCGTCCTGCACCGCCTTGTCCGCCGCGGCCTTGGCGTCGTTGGCGGCTTGCGACGTCGCCTGGGCGGCATTGCTCGCCGCGGTGGCGGTCGCCTCGGCGGCCTTCGCCGCTTCGGTCTTCGCCTTGTCCGCGGCTTCCTGCGTCGCCTTCGCGGCCGCGTCGGCGGTCGCCTTCGCGGCAGCGGCGGCGGCTTCCGCGGCCTTCGCCGCTTCGGCCTTCGCCTTGTCGGCGGCTTCCTGCGAGCCTTGGCCGCACGCGGCCAGCGACGCGGCGAGTGCCAGCGCCGTCAGCGTGGCCATCGTACGAGCTTTCATCTTGGTCTCCTTCGTGTGAACGGGGTCCTGCCTTCGCGACCGACCGGCCGCGAACCGGCGCCCGCCATTCTACGCCAACGCGTGTTGCGACGCAGCATGAGGGCTCACCACTCGCCCGGATGGCGGACCACGCCGAAGCGCGCGATCGCGATCACGGCGAGCCCGGCGGCCGCGAGCGTCGACATGAGGGGCACGGGCGTGCCGTCGAACGACGCGCCGATCCACGTGCCGATCGCGACCGCGATCGCCATGATCAGCGCGCCGAACAGGCCGGCCGCGGCGCCCGCGCGATCCGCGAACGAGGACGTCGCGCCGGACTGCGCGCACGGGAACACGATCCCGTGGGCGAAGAAGTAGCCGAACGCCGGCGCGAGCACGGCGGCGACGTGGTGGACGCCGGCGTGCGCCATCGCGGCGCCGATCGTCGTCGACGCAGCGGCGAGCGACGCGCCCGCGAGGATCGTGCGGGGGAGGCCCAGGCGGGGAAGCAGGCGCCGGCACGCGATCGTGCCGCAGAGGTAGCCGAACACGACGATCGAGAAGCACGCGCCGAACCAGCCCGCCGGCACGCCCAGGCCCCGGATCAGCACGAACGACGATCCGGAGATGAACGCGAACAGGCCGCCGTAGCTCGCGGCGCCGGCCGCCGTGTACGCGAGGAACACCGGCGAGCGCAGGATCGCCGCATAGCCGGCGAGCATGCGGGCCGGGGAAAGCGCATGCGGATCCGGACGCGCGAGCGTCTCCGGCAGCGCGCGCACGGTGACGACGAGCAGCGTCGCGGCGAGCGCGGCGATGAACACGAACGCGCCGCGGAACCCGAACGCCACCTCGAGCAGGCTGCCGACGATCGGCCCGGCCATCGCGATGACGGCGAGCAGCGAGGAGGCGAGCGCGAGCACGCGCGCGCCGGCCGCGGGGGCGAACGCGTCGCGCACGATCGCGCGCCCGACGACCACGACGGTGCAGCAGCCGACGGCCTGGGCGAAGCGGGCGGCGATCAATACCTCGATCGTCGGGCTCGCCGCGCAGGCGAGGCTCGCCGCCACGTAGAGCGCGAGGCCGCCCAGCATCACCGGACGGCGGCCGTAGCGGTCGGCCATCGGCCCGCTCGCGAGCTGCATCACGCCGAACCCGGCCATGAAGAGGGAGAGCGTCAGCTGCACGGTCGACGCGGGCACGCCGAAGCGCGAAGCGAGCCCCGGCAGCGACGCGAGGTAGAGGTCGGTCGAGATCGGCTGCAGCGTCAGGAACAGGCCGACGAGCACCGTCAGCCCGAACTCGCCCTGCGCCGCGCCTTTGCGCCGGGTCGCGATCAAGGGATGCGGACCGCCGCGCGCGCGCGCCGGCGCTCCTGCCACGCGAGCGCGACGCCGGAGGCGACGATCACCGCCATGCCGGCGAACGACCAGCCGTCGGGAAGGTGGCCGAAGAGCAGGAAGCCGTAGACGGTCGCCCAGACGATCTGCAGGTACGCGAAAGGGGCGAGGAGCGAGGCGGGCGCGCGCAGGAAGGCGCGGGTGACGAGGCCGTGGCCGACGCCCGCGAAGACGCCGAGCAGCAGGAACAGCCCGGCGCTGCGCCAGGTCCAGGCGTCCGGGATCACCGCGAAGGGCAGCATCGGCGTGAGCACAAGCGTCCCGACGAGCGCGCTGTAGAAGAGCGTCGTGTACGGGCTGTCGCCGTGCAGGCGGCGGGTGAGCATGCCGTAGAGCGCGTTGGTCGCCGCGGTGACGAACAGCAGGAGCGCCGCCGGATGGAAGACGGCCGACCCCGGGCGCAGCAGCAGCAGGACGCCGGCGAAGCCGCACAGCGCGGCGGCGACGCGCGCGCGGCCCGGACGCTCGCCGAGGATCCAGGGCGACAGCAGCACGATGAACACCGGCGCGAGCGCCGAGATCGCGGAGCCTTCGGCGAGCGGCAGGTAGCGCAGCGCGCCGAAGAACGAGAGCGTCGCGATCACGAGCATCGACGAGCGCAAGAGCTGCATGCGGAGGTCGCGCGTGCGCCAGAACCCGGGACCGACGCGGTGGCGCGCGTAGGGCGTCACCGCCGCCATCTGGCCCGCGTAGCGCGCCCACACGACCACGAGCAGCGCGTGGTCGCGCATCAGGAACTTCGCGACCGCGTCGAGCGAGGAGAAGCAGAGCCCCGCGCCGAGGAACAGCGGCAGCGCGCGGCGCAAGGCATGTTCGGAAGACGTCAGGACGCTGACCCTGTGGGCCGGTCTTCAGGCCGACGACATTCGATTCGGGGAGTGTCGGGCCGAAGCCCGGCCCGCGGGGCTCACGCCGCCTTGGACACCAGCTCCCGAAGCACGAACGGCAGGATGCCGCCGTGCAGGAAGTAGTCGACCTCGATCGGCGTGTCGATCCGGCACAGCAGCTTCACTTCGCGCTTCGTGCCGTCCGGCCGGTGGATCACGAGCGTCACGTCCTGCTGCGGGCGGATGTGCGCGAGCCCGGCGATGTCGAAGGTCTCCGCGCCGGTGATCCCGAGCGAGGCCACGCTGTCGCCGTCCTTGAACTGCAGCGGCAGCACGCCCATGCCGACCAGGTTGCTGCGGTGGATGCGCTCGAAGCTCCTCGCGACGACCGCCTTGACGCCGAGGAGCTGCGTGCCCTTCGCCGCCCAGTCGCGCGAGCTGCCGGTGCCGTACTCCTCGCCGCCGAACACGATCGTCGGGACGCCCGCGGCGATGTACTTCATCGCGGCGTCGTAGATCGGCATCTTCGCGCCGCCGGGCTGGAACGCCGTGACGCCGCCTTCCTCGCGCGTGCCGTCCGCCTTCGGCGGCAGCATCAGGTTCTTGATGCGCACGTTCGCGAAGGTGCCGCGCATCATCACCTCGTGGTTGCCGCGCCGCGCGCCGTAGCTGTTGAAGTCCGGCACCGAGACGTCGTGCTCCTGCAGGTAGAGCCCCGCGGGCGAGGTCGCCTTGATCGAGCCGGCCGGCGAGATGTGGTCGGTCGTCACCGAGTCGCCGAAGATGCCGAGCGCGCGGGCGCCGCGAATCGCGTCGGCGCCGTGCGCCGGCGGCTTCAGCGTGAAGCCGTCGAAGAACGGCGGCTTCGCGATGTAGGTCGAGCCCGGCCAGTCGTAGACCTGGCCGGTCGCGCCCGAGACGTGCTTCCACATCGGGTTCGCGTTGGCGAGGTCGCCGTAGAGCGTGCGGAACGCGGCCGGGTCGCGCGCGTACGGCATCACGGCGGCGATCTCGTGCGACGAGGGCCAGACGTCCTTCAGCATCACCGGCTTGCCGTCGCTGCCGGTGCCGAGCGGCTCGTGCGCCAGGTCCTTCAGCACGGTGCCCGCGATCGCGTAGGCGACGACGAGCGGCGGCGACGCGAGGAAGTTCGCCTTGAGGTTCGGGTGGATGCGCGCCTCGAAGTTGCGGTTGCCGGACAGCACGGCGGCGCACACGAGGTCGTTCGCGACGATCGCCTCGTTGAACGACGGGCGCAGGTCGCCGGCGTTGCCGATGCAGGTCGTGCAGCCGTAGGCGGCGACGTCGAAGCCGAGCTTCGCGAGGTAGGGCAGAAGCCCGGCCTTCGTCAGGTACTCGGTGACGACGCGGGAGCCGGGGGCGAGCGAGGTCTTGATGTGCGGCCTGACCTTGAGGCCTTTCTCGACCGCCTTCTTCGCCAGCAGCCCCGCGGCGAGCAGCACGCCGGGATTCGACGTGTTGGTGCACGAGGTGATCGCGGCGATCAGCACGTCGCCGTGGCCGAGCTCGACGCCGTCGGTCGTCTTCACGCGGCGCGCGAGCTCCTCGGGCTTCTTCGCGAAGCCGTTCTCCGCCACCGGCTTCGCGAACAGCGACGCGAACGTCGACTTCAGCGCCGGCATCTCGATGCGGTCCTGCGGGCGCTTCGGTCCCGCGAGCGACGGCCTGATCGTCGAGAGGTCGAGGGTCAGCACCTTCGTGTAGTCGATCTCGCCGGCCTTCGGCACGCCCCAGAGCTTCTGCGCCTTGAAGTACGACTCGAAGCGGTCGATCTCGGCGTCGGTCCGGCCGGTCGCGCGCAGGTAGTCCACCGTCGCCGCGTCGACCGGGAAGAAGCCCATCGTCGCGCCGTACTCGGGCGCCATGTTGCCTATCGTCGCGCGGTCGGGCACGGCGAGCGACGCGGTGCCCTCGCCGAAGAACTCGACGAACTTGCCGACGACCTTCTCCTTGCGCAGCATCTCGGTGACCGTCAGCACGAGGTCGGTCGCGGTGATGCCCTCGGCGAGCTTCCCCTTCAGCTCGACGCCGACGACGTCGGGCGTCAGGAAGTAGACCGGCTGGCCGAGCATGCCGGCCTCGGCCTCGATCCCGCCGACGCCCCAGCCGACGACGCCGATCCCGTTGATCATCGTCGTGTGGCTGTCGGTGCCCACGAGCGTGTCGGGGTAGGTGACGCCGTCCTTCACGTGGACGCCGCGCGCGAGGTACTCGAGGTTGACCTGGTGCACGATGCCGATGCCGGGCGGCACGACCTTGAACGTGTCGAACGCCTGCATCCCCCACTTCATGAACTGGTAGCGCTCGGCGTTGCGCTGGAACTCGAGCTTCATGTTGAGGTCGAGCGCGTCCTTGCTGCCGTAGTGGTCGATCATCACCGAGTGGTCGACGACGAGGTCGACCGGCACCAGCGGCTCGATCGTCTTCGGGTTGCGGCCGAGGTCGTGCGCGACGTTGCGCATCGCGGCGAGGTCGGCGAGCAGCGGAACGCCGGTGAAGTCCTGCAGCACGACGCGCGCGACGACGAACGGGATCTCGTCGACGCGCTCGGCGTTCGGCGCCCAGCACGCGAGCTGGCGCACGTGCTCCTCGGTGACCTTCTTGCCGTCGCAGTTGCGCAGCACGCTCTCGAGCACGAGGCGGATCGACACCGGCAGGCGCGAGACCTTCCCGACGCCCGCGGCCTCGAGCGCGGGGAGCGAGTAGAGCGTGCCGGTGCCGCCGGAGGCGAGCGCGAAGGTCTTGCGGGCGTGGAACGGGTCGTGGGACATGGTCGGTCTTCCGGAGGGTCGGGGCGCGGCGCCGCTACTTCTTCGGCGGCGGCGCGGTGAGGGTGTGGAGGTTGATCGTCTGGCCGTTCGCGGTCGTGATGTCGCCCGGCTTCTGGCCCGGCTTGCAGGGGCCGGCGTGGCGCGCCTGGACCGAGGTCGTCGCCTCCTTCATGCCCATGAACGGCGGGTCGTAGGAGGAGGAGCCCTCGATCGTGTAGCCGGTGTCGCCCAGCATCGTCATCGTCGAGCGCGCGACCATCCGCGAGTCGCCGAGCTTGCAGTTCGCCTCGCTGATGTAGCGGTCGCCGACGTGCCTGACGTCGAACTTGCTGCACATGCCTTCCATCATCCCCTGCGAGAAGCGGTACATCTCGCGGGCGGTCGCGTCGTCGATGCACATCGTCGTGCGCACCGGCGGGTCGTCCTTCTTCTGCGCCGAGGTGCGCGACGACACCTCCCACAGCCCGGGACGGAGCTTCGGGTAGTCCTGCGCGGCCGCCGGCGCGGCGGCGAGGAGCGCCGCGGCGAGCGACGCGGCGAGGCGGGCGATCACGGGCGGACCATCAGGTCGACGTACTCGTGCACCGGCATCGCCTCGAGCGTCTTCTGGTCGAGGCTCGCCTCCAGGATCGCGGCGATCTGCTTCGCGGGGAACACGCGGGCGAGGTTCACCTTGAACTTGTCCACGAGCAGCGGGATCCCGTCCTTGCGGCGGCGCTTGTGGCCGATCGGGTACTCGACGACGACTTCCTTCAGCTTCTTGCCGTCCTTGAGCTCGACGGTGAGCGCGTTGGCGATCGAGCGCTTGTCCGGGTCGTGGTAGTCCTTCGTGAACTGCGGATCCTCGACGCAGACGATCTTGTCGCGCAGCGCGTCGATGCGGGGGTCGGCGGCGACGCGGTCCTCGTAGTCGCCCGCGGTGAGGCGGCCGAAGATCAGCGGCACGGCGACCATGTACTGGATGCAGTGGTCGCGGTCGGCGGGGTTGTTCAGCGGGCCCTTCTTGTCGATGATCCGGATGCACGCCTCGTGGGTGCGGATCGTGATCTTCTTCACGTCGTCCGCGGACTTGCCGAGCTTCGCGAGCTCGCCGTGGAGCGCCATCGCCGCCTCGACGGCGGTCTGCGAGTGGAACTCCGCCGGGAAGCTGATCTTGAACAGCACGTTCTCCATCACGTAGCTGCCGTAGGGGCGCTGGAACTTGAACGGCTGCCCCTTGAACGAGACGTCGTAGAAGCCCCAGGTCTTCGCCGTCAGCACCGACGGGTAGCCCATCTCGCCGGTCTTCGCGATCAGCGCGAGGCGGACGGCGCGGGAGGTGGCGTCGCCCGCGGCCCAGCTCTTGCGCGACCCGGTGTTCGGCGCGTGGCGGTAGGTGCGCAGCGACTGCCCGTCGACCCACGCGAGCGACACCGCGTTGACGATCTCGTCGCGCGTCAGGCCCATCATCGCCGCGACGACCGCGGTCGACGCCACCTTGACGAGCACGACGTGATCGAGGCCGACCTTGTTGAACGAGTTCTCGAGCGCGATGCAGCCCTGGATCTCGTGCGCCTGGATCATCCCGGTCAGCACGTCGCGCATCGTGAGCGGCTTGCGGCCGGCGGCGACGGCGTTTCGCGACAGCCAGTCGGCCGTCATCAGGATGCCGCCCAGGTTGTCCGACGGGTGGCCCCATTCGGCGGCGAGCCAGGTGTCGTTGAAGTCGAGCCAGCGGATCATCGCGCCCAGGTTGAACGCGGCCTGCACCGGGTCGAGCTGGTGCGGCGTGCCGGGGACCTTCGCGCCGTTCGGCACGACGGTGCCGGGCACGATCGGCCCGAGGAGCTTCGTGCAGGCGGGATACTCGAGCGCCTCGAACCCGCAGCCGAGCGTGTCGATCAGGCAGTGGCGCGCGGTCTCGTAGGCGAGATCGCTCCTGATCCTCGTCTTCGTGACGTAGTCGACGATGTCGACCAGGACCTGGTCGGGCTTCGGGCGGACGTTGCTGATCGGCGCGGACATGCGTCAGGGGTCGGGATTCGGGGTCGGGGATCGGGTTTCGGGATTGGGGGATCAGCCCTCGCGGCAGTTCGCGAGCAGCACCGCGTGGTCGGAGAGGCGGTACATCGCGCCTTCGCGGCCCTTGATCCACCACTCGAGGTCGGCGTCCTTGCTGACGTAGCGCGACCCGGAGCCGGAGCGCGCGTGCGACATGACGACGGTCGACCCGTTCCAGGAGACGCGGGCGGCGGGCTCGGTGCCGGCGGCGAACGGCGCCGGGTAGCCGACGGCGAGCCAGTCCTCGCCGTCGCAGCGGTAGAGCGTGACGAACGCGCTCGCGTGCGGGTTGTCGTTGAGCGCGAGCGCGGGGGCGGCGGCGCAGGCGAGGAGGGCAGCGGCGGCGAGACGACGCGTGGCGGTCATGACCTCTCTCCTATCGGGACGAACGGACGCTGGTCGGGGCCGGTGTAGTTCGCCGACGGCCGGATGATCTTGCCGTCGTTGCGCTGCTCGATCACGTGCGCCGACCAGCCGGTCGTGCGCGAGATCACGAACAGCGGCGTGAACATCGCCGTCGGGACGCCCATCATGTGGTAGCTGACCGCGGAGTACCAGTCGAGGTTCGGGAACATCCGCTTGGCGTCCCACATGACGGCCTCGAGCCGCTCGGCGATCCGGTACAGCTTCGTGTTGCGCGACGCCTCCGAGAGCCGGCGCGCGACGTCCTTGATGACCTTGTTGCGCGGATCGGCGATCGTGTAGACCGGGTGCCCGAAGCCGATGATGACCTGCTTGGCCTCGACGCGCTTGCGAACGTCCTCCTCCGCCTCGTCGGGGGTGACGTAGCGGTTCTGGACGTCGAAGGCGACCTCGTTCGCGCCGCCGTGCTTCGGGCCCCGCAGCGCGCCGATCGCGCCGGTGATGCACGAGTAGAGGTCCGACCCGGTGCCGGCGATCACGCGCGCGGCGAACGTCGACGCGTTGAACTCGTGCTCGGCGTACAGGTTGAGCGACGTGTGCATCGCCTTGACCCACAGCTCGGGCGGACGGGCCCCGTGGAGCAGGTGCAGGAAGTGGCCGCCGACCGAGTCGTCGTCGGTCTCGACGTCGATGCGGCGCCCGTTGTGCGTCCAGTGGTACCAGTAGAGGAGCATCGAGCCGAACGAGGCGACCAGCCGGTCGGCGATGTCGCGCGCGCCCGGGTCGTTGTGGCCGTCCTTCTCGGGCAGCGTGCAGCCCAGCGCCGAGCAGCCGGTGCGCATCACGTCCATCGGGTGCGCGCCCGCGGGGAGCGACTCGAGCACCGCGCGCACCGGCACCGGCAGCCCGCGAAGCGACTTGAGCTTGCGCTTGTAGCTGTCGAGCTCCGCGCGGTTCGGGAGCTTGCCGTGAACGAGCAGGTAGGCGATCTCCTCGAACTCGCTCGCGTCGGCGATGTCGAGGATGTCGTAGCCGCGGTAGGCGAGGTCGTTGCCGGTGCGGCCCACCGTGCACAGCGCGGTGTTGCCGGCCGGGACGCCCGACAGCGCGACCGACTTCTTGGGCTTCGGGACGTTCGTGGCGGTGTCGTTCATGGATCCGTTCCCGGCGCTATCGCGCGGACTTCGCCGCGAACAGCGCGTCGAGCTTCTGCTCGTAGGCGTGGTAGCCGAGGAAATCGTAGAGCTCCGCGCGCGTCTGCATCGTGCCGACGACCGCCCGCTGCGTCCCGTCGGAGCGCAGGTGGCGGTAGACGTTGAGCGCGGCCAGGTTCATCGCGCGGAACGCGGAGAGCGGGTAGAGCGCGATCGCGACGCCCGCGCTCCGCAGCTCGTCGACGGTGAAGAGCGGCGTCGAGCCGAACTCGGTGATGTTCGCGAGGACCGGCACCTTGACCGCGTCGACGAACCGGCGGTACATCGCGAGCTCGGTCATCGCCTCGGGGAAGATCATGTCGGCGCCGGCCTCGACGCAGGCGCAGGCGCGGTCGATCGCGGACTCGAGGCCCTCGACCGCGAGCGCGTCGGTGCGCGCCATGATCGCGAACGACGCGTCGGCGCGCGCGTCGACGGCGGCCTTGACCCGGTCGGCCATCTCGTCGGCGGTCACGATCGCCTTGCCGGGCCGGTGGCCGCAGCGCTTCGCGCCGACCTGGTCCTCGATGTGCATCGCCGCCGCGCCGGCCTTCTCGAGCGAGCGGACCGTGCGCGCGATGTTGAACGCCGAGGCGCCGAAGCCGGTGTCGACGTCGACCAGCAGCGGCAGCGCGCACACGTCGGTGATGCGGCGGACGTCGACCAGCACGTCGTCGAGGTTGGAGATGCCGAGGTCGGGCATCCCGAGCGAGCCCGCGGCGACGCCGCCGCCGGACAGGTAGATCGCCCGGAAGCCGCTCTTCTCGGCGAGGATCGCGTGGTAGGCGCAGATCGCGCCGGGCACCTGCAACGGCGCCTCGGCGGCGATCGCTTCCCTGAACCGGCGTCCGGGCGTCATCTGCGGGCGCGCTCGCGACGCTCAGCCCAGGAGCGACGCCACGCCGGCGCGCTCCTCCTCGAGCTCCTTGAGCGTCAGGTTCATCCGCTCGCGCGAGAACTCGTCGATCGGGAGCCCCTGGACGATCGTGTACGCGCCGTTCGCGGTCGTGACCGGGAAGCCGTACATCACGTCGTGCGGGATGCCGTAGCTGCCGTCGGACGCGATGCCCATCGTCACCCACTTGCCGTGCGTGCCGAGCACCCAGTCGCGGACGTGGTCGATGGCCGCGTTCGCCGCCGACGCCGCCGACGAGAGGCCGCGCGCCTCGATGATCGCGGCGCCGCGCTTGCCGACGGTCGGCAGGAACGTGTTGCGGTTCCAGGCTTCGTCGCCGATCAGGTCCTTGACGAGCTTGCCTTCGACGGTCGCGAACCGGTAGTCCGCGTACATCGTCGGCGAGTGGTTGCCCCAGACGACCATCTTCTCGATGGCGCCGACCGGCTTGCCGGCCTTCGCGGCGACCTGCGACAGCGCGCGGTTGTGGTCGAGTCGCAGCATCGCGGTGAACGCGGTCTTCGGCAACGACGGCGCCGACTTCATCGCGATGTAGGCGTTGGTGTTGGCCGGATTGCCCACGACCAGCACCTTGATGCCGCGCGAGGCGACCGCGTCGAGCGCGCGGCCCTGCTCGGTGAAGATCTTCGCGTTCTCGAGCAAGAGGTCCTTGCGCTCCATGCCCGGCCCGCGCGGCTTCGCGCCGACCAGCATCGCGATCTGCGCGTCCTTGAACGCGACCTTCGGGTCGCCGGTGCCGATCATCCCGGCGAGCAGCGGGAACGCGCAGTCCTCGAGCTCCATCATCACGCCCTTCAGCGCCGCCTGCGGCTTGTCCACCGGCACCTCGAGCAGCTGCAGGATGACCGGCTGGTCCTTGCCCAGCATCTCGCCCGACGCGATCCGGAAGAGCAGGCTGTAGCCGATCTGGCCGGCGGCGCCGGTCACGGCGACGCGGACGGGTGCTTTCATCGAGGACTCCTGAGGGAAGCGGGAACGGCCGGCCGGACGGCGTGGCGCGGTGCAGCAACGGTGCTCGCGCGGGCCGCGGCCGGGGATGGCGCATTCTAGGCGCCCGCCGCGGGGGGTGTCAATCCGGTCCTATAACTGATATAAGATACAAGACTTCCCGCCGGCCCCCCGGCGCCCCGAACGCCGATGACCGCCGCCCCGACCTTCCAGCCCCTGTGGCGCCAGATTCGCGCCCTGATGGTGCGCGAGCTCGAGTCGGGGGCCTGGAAGCCGGGCGAAGCGATCCCTTCGGAGCTCGAGCTCGCCACGCGCTATCGCGTTTCGCAGGGCACCGCGCGTCGCGCGATCGACGCGCTCGCCGACGAGAACCTCGTCGTGCGCCGGCAGGGCAAGGGGACGTTCGTCGCGACGCACACCGAGGAACGCGTCTCGATGCCGCGGTTCCTCCGGATCCGGCGCGACGACGGCGTCGACGAGTACCCGGGCAGCCGCCTGATCGACGTCCGGCGCGCGAAGGCGGGCGCCGAAGCGGCCCGGCTGCTCGACCTCAAGCCGGGCGAGGGCGTGCTGGTGCTCCGGCGCGTGCTCGAGCTCGACGGCGCGCCGGTCGTGCTGGACGAGATCACGCTGCCCGCCGCACTGTTCCGGGGCCTCACCCGGGCGCGCGCCGAGGCCTACCCGGGCTCGATGTACGGCTTCTTCGAGACCGAGTTCGGCGTGCGCATGCTGAAGGCGCGCGAGCGACTCAAGGCGATCGCCGCCGATCCGGCGAGCGCGGCGCTCCTCGGCGTCGAGCCGGGGACGCCGCTCCTCGCCGTCGAGCGCGTCACGACGACCTACGGCGAGCGTCCCGTCGAGCTCCGCCGCGGCCTGTGCGCGACCGCGCGCTGCCATTACCTGAACGTGCTGGGCTGACGCGAGCCGCAGCCGCCGGCCGGACCCGGCCGGATCGCGCCGCGGCCCGCCCGAGAAGTTCGCCGATGCCGCGACGGCCGACAACGGCCGGCGGGTTTTGGCTATAATTGTGCGCTGCGAACAAGAACGAAGCGCACGACTGCCGATTCGCGGACGTCCCGTCGTCCGCGGGATCCCCGACCGACAAGCGCCAACATGCCGAACCCTGCAACGCCCGAGCCTCGGGCCGTGATCCGCCACGCGCGGCAGGCGGGGTCCGCGCCATGAACGATTCGCGCCCGTCGGTGCGCCGCACGCCCCCGGTCTACCTCGACCTTCTCTCGATCCGGCAGCCGCTGCCGGCGATCGTGTCGATCCTGCACCGCGTGAGCGGCGCGATCCTGTTCCTCGCCGGCATCCCGCTCGCGCTGTGGGGCCTCGAGGCGAGCCTCGGCTCGGCCGACGCCTACGCGTCGTTCGTCGCGGTCCTCGCCCATCCGGTCGGCAAGCTCGTCGCGCTCGTGCTGCTGTGGGCGACGCTGCACCACCTGTTCGCGGGGCTCCGCCACCTGCTGCTCGACTTGCACGTCGGCATCGACCTGCCGGCCGCCCGGCGCTCGAGCGCGATCGTGTTCGCGCTCGCGCTCCTCGTCACCCTCGCGCTCGCGATCCGGCTATGGTGAACCTCAGGGCCAAGCAAGTCGTCGGCGCGCACTACGGGCTGCGCGACTGGCTCGTCCAGCGGGTCACCGCGATCGTCATCGCGCTGTGGATCCTGCTCCTCCTGGGCGCGCTCCTGTGGAGCGGCGGCTTCGATCACGAGGGCTGGAAGGCGCTGTGGGCGTCGACCGCGTTCCGCCTGGCCTCGTTCCTGTTCGTCGTCGCGGTCCTTTGGCACGCCTGGGTCGGCGTGCGCAACATCGCGATGGATTACCTGAAGCCCGTCGCGCTGCGGCTCGCGTTCCAGTGCGCGGTGATCGCGTCGCTGGTCGCCTACCTCGGCTGGGCGATCCAGATCCTGTGGGGAGGGCGGGCGTGAGCCCCCTCGCCGTCGATCCCGCCGGGCGTCGCGAGGAGGCCTCGGCGTGAGCCTCGCCGTCCACCGCTACGACGCGATCATCGTCGGCGCCGGCGGCGCCGGGATGCGCGCGTCGCTGCAGCTGGCGCAGGCGGGACTGCGCGTCGCGGTGCTGTCGAAGGTGTTCCCGACGCGCTCGCACACGGTCGCCGCGCAGGGCGGCATCGGCGCGTCGCTCGGCAACATGAGCGAGGACAACTGGCTCTGGCACATGTACGACACGATCAAGGGCTCCGACTGGCTCGGGGACCAGGACGCGATCGAGTTCATGTGCCGGATGGCGCCGAAGGTCGTCTACGAGCTCGAGCACTTCGGGATGCCGTTCGACCGCAACCCGGACGGCACGATCTACCAGCGGCCGTTCGGCGGGCACTCGGCGAACTTCGGCGAGAAGGCGGTCCAGCGCGCGTGCGCCGCGGCCGACCGGACCGGCCACGCGCTGCTGCACACGCTCTACCAGCGCAACGTCCGCGCCCACACGCAGTTCCTCGTCGAGTGGATGGCGCTCGACCTCGTGCGCGGCCCCGAGGGCGAGGTCCTGGGCGTCGTCGCGCTCGAGATGGAGACCGGCGAGGTGTCGATCCTGCAGGCCAAGGCGACGGTCTTCGCGACCGGCGGCGCGGGCCGGATCTTCGCGGCGTCGACGAACGCGTTCATCAACACCGGCGACGGCCTCGGCATGGCCGCGCGGGCGGGCGTGCCGCTCGAGGACATGGAGTTCTGGCAGTTCCACCCGACCGGCGTGCACGGCGCGGGCGTGCTGATCACCGAGGGCGTGCGCGGCGAGGGCGGCATCCTGCTCAACTGCAACGGCGAGCGCTTCATGGAGCGCTACGCGCCCAACCTCAAGGACCTCGCGTCGCGCGACGTCGTCTCGCGCTCGATGGACCAGGAGATCAAGGAGGGGCGCGGCTGCGGTCCGAACAAGGACCACGTGCTCCTGAAGCTCGATCACCTGGGGCCGGAGGTGATCACGAAGCGCCTGCCGTCGATCCGCGAGATCGCGATCAAGTTCGCGAACGTCGACCCGATCCGCGAGCCGATCCCCGTGGTGCCGACGATCCACTACCAGATGGGCGGCATCCCGACGAACATCCACGGGCAGGTCGTGGCGCCGCGGCACGGCGATCCGAACGCGGTCGTCGAAGGGTTCTTCGCGGTGGGCGAGTGCGCGTGCGTGTCGGTGCACGGCGCGAACCGCCTCGGCACCAACTCGCTGCTCGACATCGTCGTGTTCGGCCGCTCGGCCGGCGACTACATCGTCGCGAAGAACCTGAAGTCGCAGCCGCATCCGACGCTGCCGAAGGACGCGGCGGACCGGCCGCTCGCCCGCCTCGCGCGCCTCGACGGGGCGGCCTCCGGCGAGTCGGTCGCCGAGGTCGCGGCGACGCTCCGCCGCACGATGCAGGACCATTGCGGCGTGTTCCGCAACCAGCAGCTGCTGTCGGAAGGCGTGGGCAAGGTGATGGAGCTGGCCGAGCGCGCGAAGCGCGTCGCGATCGCCGACCGCAGCCGCACGTTCAACACCGCGCGCGTCGAGGCGCTCGAGCTCGACAACCTGATGGAGACGGCCAAGGCGACGATCGTCTCGGCCGAGGCGCGGCGCGAGAGCCGCGGCGCCCAGGCGCGCAGCGACTTCCCGACGCGGGACGACGCGAACTGGCTCAAGCACACGCTCTGGTATTCCGAGGGCAACCGCCTCGACTACAAGCCGGTGAACCTGAAGCCGCTGTCGGTCGACGCGTTTCCGCCGAAAGCCAGGACGTACTGAGACCGCCATGAAATTCAGGATTTACCGCTACGACCCCGAGAAGGACGCGAAGCCGTACCTGAAGGACTACGACGTCGAGCTCGACCCGCACGACCGGATGCTGCTCGACGCGCTCGTGCGGCTGAAGGCGGTCGACGACACGATCGCGTTCCGCCGCAGCTGCCGCGAGGGCGTGTGCGGCAGCGACGCGATGAACATCAACGGCAAGAACGGGCTCGCGTGCGTGACGAACCTGAAGACGCTCGCCGAGCCGGTCGTGCTGAAGCCGCTGCCCGGGCTGCCCGTGATCCGCGACCTCATCGTGGACATGAGCCAGTTCTTCAAGCAGTACCACTCGATCAAGCCTTACCTCGTCAACGACACGCCGCCGCCAGAGAAGGAGCGGCTGCAGTCGCCCGAGGAGCGCGAGGAGCTCGACGGCCTCTACGAGTGCATCCTGTGCGCGTGCTGCTCGACCGCGTGCCCGTCGTTCTGGTGGAACCCCGACAAGTTCGTCGGGCCGGCGGGGCTCCTGCAGGCGTACCGGTTCATCGCCGACTCGCGCGACCTCGCGACCAACGAGCGCCTCGACAACCTCGAGGACCCGTACCGGCTGTTCCGCTGCCACTCGATCATGAACTGCGTCGACGTCTGCCCGAAGGGGCTCAACCCGACGCTGCAGATCGGCCGGATCAAGGAGATCATGCTGAAGCGCGCCGTGTAGGGCCAACGACGAAGGTCCGGGCGAATGAGCACCGTCGATCCCCTCCCGCGCGATCGGAACGTCGTCCTCGACCCCGTCCGCGTCGCGCGCCTGCGCTGGCGCTGCCGCCGCGGGATGCTCGAGAACGACCTGGTGCTCGAGCGCTTCCTCGAGGCGCGCGGCGCGGCGATCACCGAGGACGAGGTCGCGATGCTCGACCGTCTGCTCGACCTGACGGACAACGACCTGTGGGACCTGATCGCCGGGCGCAGCGAGCCCGGCGACGCGACGCTCCTGCCGCTGGTGCGGGCGCTTCGCGCGGCTTGACCGGGGCCGGGGACGCCCCAACCATCGCTTCGATCGACCGACTTTCGCCGCCACGCGCCGAACCGCTGCCCGGAGCCCTCCCATGACCGACCGCACCGCCACGCTCACGTTCTCCGACGGCTCGCCTTCGGTGACCGTCCCGCTCATCGCCGGCTCGACCGGGCCGGACGTGATCGACATCCGGACGCTCTACGGCAAGACGGGCAAGTTCACCTACGACCCGGGATTCCTCTCGACGGCGTCGTGCCAGTCGACGATCACCTACATCGACGGCGACCAGGGGATCCTGCTCTACCGCGGCTACCCGATCGAGGAGCTCGCGGTCCGGTGCCACTTCCTCGACGTCTGCTACCTGCTGCTGTACGGCGAGCTGCCGAACGCCGCGCAGCAGAAGGACTTCGACGACCGCGTGACGATGCACACGATGGTCAACGAGCAGATGCAGTTCTTCATGCGCGGCTTCCGGCGCGACGCGCACCCGATGGCGGTGCTGACCGGCATGGTCGGCGCGCTGTCGGCGTTCTACCCGGATTCGATGAACCTGCACGACCCGAGGCAGCGCGACATCTCGGCGATCCGCCTGATCGCGAAGCTCCCGACGCTCGTCGCGATGGCCTACAAGTACTCGATGGGCCAGCCGTACATCTACCCGCGCAACGAGCTCGACTACGCGGCGAACTTCATGCGCATGATGTTCGCGACGCCGTGCGAGGACTACAAGGTCAACCCGGTGCTCGTGCGCGCGCTCGACCGCATCTTCATCCTGCACGCGGACCACGAGCAGAACGCGTCGACCTCGACCGTGCGCATGTGCGCGTCGTCCGGCACCAACCCGTTCGCGGCGATCGCGGCGGGCGTGGCCTGCCTGTGGGGGCCGTCGCACGGCGGCGCGAACGAGGCGGCGCTCAACATGCTCTACGAGATCCAGGCGCAGGGCGGCATCGCGAAGATCGGCGAGTTCATCGCGAAGGCGAAGGACAAGACGTCGAACGTGAAGCTGATGGGCTTCGGCCACCGGGTCTACAAGAACTACGACCCCCGCGCGAAGCTGATGCGCGAGACCTGCCACGAGGTGCTCGAGGCGCTCGGGCTGCACGACGACCCGCTGTTCAAGCTCGCGATGTCGCTCGAGAAGATCGCGCTCGAGGACGACTACTTCGTGCAGCGCAAGCTCTACCCGAACGTCGACTTCTACTCGGGGATCGTGCAGAAGGCGATCGGGATCCCGACGTCGCTGTTCACGGCGATCTTCGCGCTCGCGCGCACCGTCGGCTGGATCGCGCAGCTGAACGAGATGATCGCGGACCCGGAGTACAAGATCGGCCGGCCGCGGCAGCTGTACAACGGTGCGACGCGGCGCGACGTGCCGCCGATCGAGAAGCGGTGACGGCCAGGGCCGAAAGCGGCGACAACCGGGGTCAGATTCGAATCTGACCCCAAGCAGACAACCGCGGGGTCAGATCCGAATCTGACCCCGGTGGAGCAGAAGCCATGGGCGTCATGAAGGACTGGGAATCGACGACGAGCCTGTTCGGCGCGAACGCGCCGTTCATCGAGGAGCTCTACGAGACCTGGCTCTCGCACCCGGGATCGGTGCCCGCCGAATGGGCGGAGTACTTCGCGGAGCTCAAGGGCGACGCCCAGGACGTTCCGCACGCGCCGGTCGTCGCGTCGTTCGTCGAGCTCGGGAAGAGCGGCCGCGTGCGCGGCGCGATGGTCGACACGACCACGATGGCGAAGCAGGTGCTGGTGCTGCGGCTGATCAGCAAGTACCGGACGCTCGGGTTCTTCCACGCGGACCTCGACCCGCTGAAGCGGCACGACCCGGCGTACCTCGCGGACCTCGACTTCCGCACCTACGGCTTCACCGAAGGCGACCTCGACACCGAGTTCGACGTGGGCTCGTTCAAGGCGGGACCCGCGCGCATGCGCCTGCGGGACATCCACGCGGCCCTCAAGGAGACGTACACGCGGACGCTGGGCCTCGAGTACATGTACATCTCGGACACGGCCACCAAGCGCTTCCTGCAGGAGCGCGTCGAGCCGACGCGCGCGCGCGCGTCCTTCACGCCCGAGCAGCGGCGGCACGTGCTCGAGCGCCTGACCGCGGCCGAGACGCTCGAGCGCTACCTGCACACCAAGTACGTCGGGCAGAAGCGCTTCAGCGGCGAGGGCGGCGACACGATGATCCCGATGCTCGACCACCTGATCCAGCGCGCGGGCGCCGCCGGCGTGCAGGAGATCGTGATGGGCATGGCGCACCGCGGGCGCCTCAACGTGCTGGTGAACACGCTGGGCAAGATCCCCGCCGACCTCTTCAACGAGTTCGAGGGCAAGGGCGTGCACGACCTGCCCGCGGGCGACGTCAAGTACCACCAGGGGTTCTCGTCGGACGTCGCGACGCCGGGCGGGCCGGCGCACGTGACGCTCGCGTTCAACCCGTCGCACCTCGAGATCGTCAACCCGGTCGTCGAGGGCAGCGTGCGCGCGCGCCAGCACCGGCGCGGCGACCGGATGGGCGACCAGGTGCTGCCGGTCGTGATCCACGGCGACGCCGCGATCGCCGGCCAGGGCGTCAACCAGGAATGCCTGAACATGGCGCAGACCCGCGGCTACTACACCGGCGGGACCGTGCACATCGTCGTCAACAACCAGATCGGCTTCACGACGTCCGACCCGCGCGACACGCGCGGCACGACCTACTGCACCGACGTCGCGAAGATGGTCGACGCGCCGATCCTGCACGTGAACGCGGACGACCCGGAGACCTGCCTCCTCGCCGTCGACATCGCGCTCGACTACCGGCAGAAGTTCCACAAGGACGTGTTCATCGACCTCGTGTGCTTCCGCCGCTACGGCCACAACGAGGCCGACGAGCCCATGGTGACGCAGCCGCTGATGTACAAGAAGATCCACGACCACCCGGGCACGCGCAAGCTCTACGCCGACCGGCTCGAGCAGGCCGGCGTCGTCGCGCCCGGCGACGCCGACGCGATGGTCGCCGCCTACCGCGCCGCGATGGACCGTGGGCAGCACACGAACAAGACGATCCTGTCCAACTACAAGCCGCCGTTCACGGTGGACTGGGCGCCGTACAAGGGCCGGCACTGGACCGACCCCTGCGACACGCGCTTCCCGCGCAAGCGCCTCGACGAGCTGGCCGCGAAGGTCACCTCGATCCCCGACCACTTCAAGCTGCACTCGCGCGTCGACAAGGTGGTCGCCGACCGCCGCGCGATGGGCGAGGGAAGGCAGCCGCTCGACTGGGGCATGGGCGAGACGCTCGCGTACGCGACGCTGCTCGACCAGGGTTACGGCGTGCGCCTGACCGGCGAGGACGTCGGCCGGGGTACGTTCTCGCACCGGCACGCGGTGCTGCACGACCAGAACCGCGAGCGCTGGGACAGCGGCAGCTACGTGCCGCTCGAGCACCTCAAGCCGAACCAGCCCACGTTCGAGGTCATCGACTCGGTGCTGACCGAGGAGGCGACGATGGCCTTCGAGTACGGCTACGCCACGTCGGAGCCCGCGCAGCTCGTGATCTGGGAGGCGCAGTTCGGCGACTTCGCGAACGGCGCGCAGGTCGTCATCGACCAGTTCATCAGCTCGGGCGAGGTGAAGTGGGGCCGCATCTGCGGGCTCGTGCTGCTCCTCCCGCACGGCTACGAGGGCCAGGGCCCCGAGCACTCGTCGGCGCGGCCCGAGCGCTACCTGCAGCTGTGCGCGCAGCACAACATGCAGGTCGTCGTGCCGTCGACGCCGGCGCAGGTGTTCCACATGCTGCGCCGGCAGATGATCCGCCCGTACCGGAAGCCGCTCGTCGTGATGAGCCCGAAGAGCCTGCTGCGACACAAGGACGCGGTGTCGACGATGGACGAGCTCGCCGACGGCCGGTTCCAGTGCGTGATCGGCGAGGTCGACCGGATCGACCCGGCGAAGACGCGCCGCGTCATCGTCTGCTCGGGCAAGGTGTACTACGACCTCCTGAACTTCCGCCGCGAGAAGAAGATCGACGACATCGCGATCGTGCGCCTCGAGCAGCAATACCCGTTCCCGCACGCCGAGTTCAAGGCGGAGATCGCGAAGTACCCGAAGGCGAAGGAGGTCGTGTGGTGCCAGGAGGAGCCGCAGAACCAGGGCGCCTGGTACCGGCTCCGCGCGTACCTGCGCGCGGATTCGCTCGACTCGCAGGTGGTTGCCTACGCCGGCCGGCGCGTCTCCGCATCGCCCGCCGTCGGCTACGCGGCGACCCACAACGCCGAGCAGAAGCAATTGATCGAGGACGCGTTCGCCCCGAAGCTCGCCTCCGGCGAGATGGTCGTCGCGCATTGACGAGGACCCGCGCGCGCGCGGACCCCATTCCCATGAAGATCGAAGTCAAGGTACCCCAGCTCCCCGAATCCGTCGCCGAGGCGACGCTCGTGAGCTGGCACAAGAAGGCCGGCCAGCCGGTCCGTCGCGACGAGAACCTGATCGACATCGAGACCGACAAGGTCGTGCTCGAGCTCCCCGCGCCCGGCGACGGCGTGCTGGTCGAGGTGCTGAAGGGCGACGGCGCCACCGTCACGTCGAACGACGTGATCGCGGTGATCGACACCGAGGCGAAGGGCGCCGCGGCGGCGGCGGCCGCACCGACGACCGCCGCAAAGCCCGCTCCCGCCCCGGCCGCGCCCGCGGCTCCTGCGGCGAAACCGGCGGGCGCAGCGGAAGCACTGCCCGCCGCGCGCAAGATGCTCGCGGAGCAGGGCATGGCCGCCGGCGACGTGGCCGGCACCGGACGCGGCGGCCGAGTCACCAAGGGCGACGTGCTCGCCGCGATGGGCGCGCCGAAGGCCGCGGCGCCCGCGCCGATGCCCGCGCCCGCCGTCGCCATTGCGCAGGGCTCGCGGCCCGAGCAGCGCGTGCCGATGTCGCGCCTGCGCCAGCGAGTGGCCGAGCGCCTCGTGCAGTCCCAGTCGACCGCCGCGATCCTGACCACGTTCAACGAAGTGAACATGGCGCCGGTGATCGAGCTCCGCAATCGCTACAAGGACCGCTTCGAGAAGGAGCACGGCGTGAAGCTGGGGTTCATGGGCTTCTTCGTGAAGGCGGCGGTCCACGCGCTCAGGAAATACCCGCTCGTCAACGCGTCGATCGACGGCAACGACATCGTCTACCACGGCTACTACGACATCGGCATCGCGGTCGGCAGCCCGCGCGGCCTCGTCGTGCCGATCGTGCGCGACGCCGACCAGCTCTCGATCGCCGAGATCGAGAAGCAGATCGCCGACTACGGCAAGCGCGCGCAGGAAGGCAAGCTCTCGGTCGAGGAGCTGACCGGCGGCACCTACACGATCAGCAACGGCGGCGTGTTCGGCTCGATGCTGTCGACGCCGATCATCAACCCGCCGCAGTCCGCGATCCTGGGCGTGCACGCGACGAAGGACCGCGCGGTCGTCGAGAACGGCCAGGTCGTCGTCCGGCCGATGAACTACCTCGCGCAGAGCTACGACCACCGGATCATCGACGGCCGGGAGGCGGTGCTGTCGCTCGTCGCGATCAAGGAGGCGCTGGAGGACCCGGCGCGGTTGCTCCTGGAAATCTAGGAACCGTAGATAGGGCGTAGTAGATAGGGTTTGCGCGCGACGAAGGCGCACGCACGTGTGGCCTCGCGACATTTCTGCGAGTGCCCATGGTCGCCTTTCAGGCCCATGGCATTCAACTTCGAACGCGAATTGACCGAAAGCGCAAGGATGTCGCCGGTGCTTGCATCGGCAGATTCGCCAAATCCCATCTACGACACCCTACTTACGCCTCTTCCCAACCATGGCTGATACGTACGACGTCGTCGTGATCGGCGCCGGCCCCGGCGGCTACACCGCCGCGATCCGGGCGGCGCAGCTCGGCTTCTCGACCGCGTGCATCGACGACTGGACGCGCGAGGGCGGCAAGCCCGCGCCGGGCGGCACCTGCACGAACGTCGGGTGCATCCCGTCGAAGGCGCTCCTGCAGTCGTCGGAGAACTTCGAGCACGCGGGGCACGGGTTCGCGCAGCACGGCATCGACGTGAAGGGCCTCGCGATCGACGTCGGGCGCATGCTCGCGCGCAAGGACAAGGTCGTCGCGCAGAACAACGACGGCATCCTGTTCCTGTTCCGGAAGAACAAGATCGCGTTCCACCACGGCCGCGGGCGCTTCACGGGCAAGGGCGAAGGCGGGTGGACGATCGAGGTCGACGGCGCCAAGCCGGAGACCCTGGTGGCGAAGCGCGTGATCGTGGCGACCGGAAGCTCGCCGCGCGCGCTCCCCGGCGCGCCGTTCGACGGCGACCGGATCCTCGACAACGCGGGCGCGCTCGCGATTCCCGAGGTGCCGAAGCGCCTGGGCGTCGTCGGCGCGGGCGTGATCGGGCTCGAGATGGGCAGCGTCTGGCGCCGGCTGGGCGCCGAGGTGATCGTGCTGGAGGCGCTGCCGGCGTTCCTGGGCGCGGCCGACGAGGCCGTCGCGAAGGAGGCGCAGAAGGCGTTCGCGAAGCAGGGGCTCGCGATCCACACCGGCGCGAAGATCGGATCGGTGCGCGCGCGCAAGGACGACGTGACCGTCGAGTGGACCGACGCCCAGGGCGCCGCGCAGACCACGATCGTCGACCGGCTGATCGTGTCGATCGGGCGCGTGCCGCACACGGCGGGGCTCGGCGCCGAGACGGTCGGCCTGAAGCTCGACGAGCGCGGCTTCGTCGCCGTCGACGCCGAATGCCGCACGAACCTGCCGGACGTCTGGGCGATCGGCGACGTCGTCCGGGGGCCGATGCTCGCGCACAAGGCCGAGGAGGAGGGCGTGGCGGTGGCCGAGCGCATGGCGGGCCAGCACCCGCACGTCGACTTCAACACGATCCCCTGGGTGATCTACACGTCGCCCGAGATCGCTTGGGTCGGCAAGAACGAGCGCGAGCTCAAGGCCGACGGCGTCGCGTACAAGGCCGGGAGCTTCCCGTTCTCGGCGAACGGCCGCGCGCGCGCGATGGGCGAGACGACCGGCTTCGTGAAGATCCTCGCGGATGCCGCCACCGACCGGGTGCTCGGCATGCACGCGATCGGCCCGATGGCTTCCGAGCTCGTCTCCGAGGGGGTGATGGCGATGGAGTTCGGCGCGTCGTCCGAGGACATCGCGCGCATCTGCCACGCGCATCCGACGCTCTCCGAGGTCACGAAGGAGGCGGCGCTGGCGGTCGCGAAACGAACGCTGAACCTGTGAACGGCGTAGATAGGGCGTCGTAGATAGGGTTTGGCGCTTGCGCAGGGCCGGCGCGGTTTCGACATCCGACCGCCGGAGCCGGTCATGACGCACCGGGTCCGCGGTCATGTGCGCCACGCCCCGTCTTGGACCCGGGGATGTCGATGCCGCCCGCGCCGCTCCGCGGCCAATGCCTATCTACGACGCCGTATCTACGCCCTCGGCTGGGTTCCGCACCGCGAGATGATCCCCACCGCCGATCGGCGTAACATCGCTGGCGTGGGGGAAACCGAAGCCGTCGCCGGGCAGGGCGTCGGCGCGATCCTCGAGCGGCACCTGGCCGCGCGGGGGGGCGCGCCGGATCCCCAGCAGCGCGCCGCCGCCGAGCGGCTCGACCGCCTCGCCTCCGAGCTCGCCGCCTTCCGCGCAGCGCGCCAGTCGACGCTCCGCCGCCTGCTCGTGCCGCCCGAGGTCCCGCGCGGCGTCTACCTGTGGGGCGGCGTGGGGCGCGGCAAGAGCCTGCTGATAGACGCCTTCTACGGCGCCGTGGCGATCCGCCGCAAGACGCGCGTTCACTTCCACGCGTTCATGCGCGACACGCACGAGGAGCTCGCGACGCTCAGGCGCGAGGAGGATCCGCTCGCGACGGTGGCCGACCGCATCGCGCGGCGCCATCGCCTCGTCTGCTTCGACGAGTTCCACGTGTCCGACATCGCCGACGCGATGATCCTCGGCCGTCTCCTGCAGGCGCTGCTCGAGCGCGGCACGGTCTTCGTGATGACGTCGAACTTCCGCCCCGACCGGCTGTGGCCCGACGGCATCCAGCGCGACCGCTTCCTGCCGGCGATCGCGCTCATCGAGCGGGAGCTCGACGTGATGGAAGTCGACGGCGGGACCGACTACCGGCTGCGCGCGCTCGCGCAGGGCCGCGCCTGGATCGTGCCCGCGGGACCGTCGGCCGACGACGAGCTCGCGCGCTGCTTCGACGCGATGGCGAACCGGCCGGACGAGGATCGCCGCCTTTCGATCGAGGGGCGCACGATCCTCGCGCGCCGGGTCGCGGGCGGCGCCGCGTGGTTCGACTTCGCCGCACTGTGCGAGGGGCCGCGCTCGCAGCGCGACTACCTCGAGATCGCGCGCCGGTACGCGGTCGTGCTCGTGTCCGGCGTGCCGGCGATGGGGCCGGCGACCGCCGACGTCGCGCGGCGGTTCACCTGGCTCGTCGACATCCTGTACGATCACCGAGTCAAGCTCGTGGCGTCGGCCGAGGTCGACGCCGAGGCGCTCTACCGCGAGGGCCCCGCCGCGCACGAGTTCCCGCGCACGGTGAGCCGCCTCGTCGAGATGCGCACCCGCGACTACATGGCGGAGCCCCACGCCACCCGCGAGACGGCCGCCGCCGACGCGTCCGCCGAGATCGCGTAAGCCCGAAGCATCCCTCCCGGAGGAGACCCCCGTGCAAACCCACGCGCAGACGTTCAAGGCCTACCGCACGTACGAGGACCAGGGCATCGTGGCGAGCCGGTTCGTCGACATGAAGATCGACGAGCTCGATCCGGGCGACGTCCTGGTCCGCACCAAGTACTCGACGATCAACTACAAGGACGCGCTCTCGTACAACGGCACCGGGCGCATCATGCGCAAGTTCCCGACGATCGCCGGCATCGACATGTCGGGGACCGTCGAGCAGTCGTCGGACGCGCGCTGGAAGAAGGGCGACAAGGTGATCGTGCACGCCTACGACATGGGCGTGGCGCACGACGGCGGCTACAGCGAGTTCGTGCGCGTGCCCGGCGACTGGATCGTCCGGCGCCCCGAGAGCATGACCGCGTTCGACGCGATGACGCTCGGCACCGCGGGCTACACCGCCGCGCTCGCGATCCACCTGATGCAGCACAACGGCCTCGCGCCGAAGAACGGCCCGGTGGCGGTGACCGGCGCGACGGGCGGGGTGGGCTGCGTCGCCATCGAGATCCTCGCCAAGCTCGGCTACCACGTCGTCGCGATCACCGGCAAGGCGAAGGAGGAGGCGGGCTGGCTCAAGTCGATCGGCGCCGCCGAGGTGCTCGCGCGGCAGTCGATCGACCTCACCAAGATCCGGCCGCTCGGGCCGGCGACCTACGCCGGCGCGATCGACAACCTCGGCGGCGACATCCTCGCGTGGCTCCTGTCGATGCAGAAGATCGGCGGGACCGTCGCGGCCGTCGGCCTCGCGGCCGACATGAAGCTCAACACGACGGTCGCGCCGTTCATCCTGCGCGGCGTCCACCTGCTCGGCGTCGACAGCGCGAACACGCCGATGGCGCTGCGCCAGGCGCTGTGGAACAAGCTCGCCGTCGAGTGGCGCCCGGACCGCGTGCACGACCAGGTGCGCACGATCGACTTCGAGGACCTGCCGACGCACTTCGACGCGTACCTCAAGGGCATGGTGCGCGGGAGGACGGTGGTGCGCGTGGGGCGGGACACGCATCCCTGACCGGCCGGGCCGCGACGACGGCCCCGCGATCGCCGTCGGTGTCCGGCCTCGCGGCGGCCCGCGGCACCTGAACTTGACACCGGTCATGGCCGGAAGAACGCCCGCCGCCTAGCATGCAGCCGACGGCCGGGCGATGCCCGACCGGCGTTTCGCCCATCTCCCCCGACCTCGCACCCATGGACGCCTACGCCCGATTCCACCATCGCTCGATCCACGACCGCGACGCGTTCTGGCGCGAGGAGGCGCGGCTCGTCGACTGGCACGCGCCGTTCTCGCAGGTGCTCGACCATTCGCGCCCGCCGTTCGCGCGCTGGTTCGTCGGCGGACGCACGAACCTGTGCCACAACGCGGTCGACCGGCACCTGAAGGACCGCGCGTCGCAGCCCGCGCTCGTCTACCTGTCGACCGAGACCGGCGAGGAGCGCAGCTATACGTACGCCGAGCTGCACGCCGAGGTGAACCGCATGGCCGCGGTGCTCGCGTCGCTCGGCGTCGCGAAGGGCGACCGCGTGCTGATCTACATGCCGATGATCGCGGAGGCGGCGTTCGCGATGCTCGCCTGCGCGCGGATCGGCGCGATCCACTCGGTGGTGTTCGGCGGATTCGCCGCGGCGTCGCTCGCGACGCGCATCGACGACGCGCGGCCGAAGGCGATGGTCACCTCGGACGCGGGCATGCGCGGCGGCAAGGCGGTGCCCTACAAGCACCTGGTGGACGAGGCGCTGCGCCTCGCGAAGCATCCGCCGGCGAAGGTGCTGATCGTCGACCGGGGCCTCGACCGCGCGATGGCGCGCACGCCGGGGCGGGACGTCGACTACGGGGAGCTCCGCGCGAAGCACCTCGACGCGAAGGTTCCCTGCGCGTGGCTCGAGTCGTCCGAGCCCTCCTACATCCTGTACACGTCGGGGACGACCGGCAAGCCGAAGGGCGTGCAGCGCGACACCGGCGGCTACGCGGTCGCGCTCGCGAGCTCGATGCGCCGCATCTTCGCGCTCGAGCCCGGCGAGACGATGTTCACGACCTCCGACATCGGCTGGGTCGTCGGCCATTCGTACATCGTCTACGCGCCGCTGATCAACGGCAGCACGACGATCATGTACGAGGGCCTGCCGATCCGGCCCGACCCCGGGATCTGGTGGAAGATCGTCGCCGAGCGCAAGGTGAGGACGATGTTCAGCTCGCCCACCGCGATCCGCGTGCTGAAGAAGCAGGATCCGAAGTACATGACGATGCACGACGTGTCGTCGCTTCGGTACCTGTTCCTCGCGGGCGAGCCGCTCGACGAGCCGACCGCGCGCTGGGCGAGCGACGCGCTCGGCGTGGCGATCGTCGACAACTACTGGCAGACCGAGACCGGCTGGCCGATCCTCTCGGCGCAGCCCGGCGTCGAGGCCACGCCGCGCAAGTTCGGCAGCCCGTCGTTCCCGGTGTACGGCTACGACGTGAAGCTCGTCTCCGAGACGACCGGGCGCGAGGCGGGCGTCGACGAGAAAGGCGTGCTGGCGATCGCGCCGCCGCTGCCGCCCGGCTGCATGTCGACCGTGTGGGGCGACGACGAGCGCTTCGTCCGCACCTACTTCGGCACGATCCCGGGCAAGCTCCTCTATTCGACGTTCGACTGGGCGACGCGCGACGCGGACGGCTACTACTTCGTGCTCGGCCGCACCGACGACGTGATCAACGTCGCGGGCCACCGGCTCGGCACGCGCGAGATCGAGGAGGCGGTGCAGGCGCACAGCGGCGTCGCGGAGGTCGCGGTCGTCGGCGTCGCGGACCCGATCAAGGGCCAGGTCCCGGTCGCGTTCGCGGTGCTCAAGGATCCCGCGCGCGCCGAGACGCCCGAGGGCGCGGCCGCGATGCGCAAGGAAGTGATGGACACGGTCGACCGCGAGCTCGGCGCGATCGCGCGCCCGGGCCAGGTGCACTTCGTGACGCTCCTGCCGAAGACGCGCTCGGGGAAGCTCCTGCGCCGCTCGATCCAGGCGCTGGCCGAGGGGCGCGATCCCGGCGACCTCACGACGATCGAGGATCCGGGCGCGCTCGAGCAGATCCGCGCCGCGATCGCGCAGCGCTGACCGCCGCGGCGGACGCGGTCACTTCGGCTGCGGCGGGAGCACGGCCTTCGCCGCGCGCAGGTCGGTGGCGATCTGGCGCGAGAACGACGCCGGGTCGTCCTCGACGAGCTCGTAGCCGAGCGCGGTGATGCGCGAACGGAATTCGGGCGAGCGCCGCGCCGCGCCGAAAGCCTCGACGATCCTCGCGGTCACCTCGGGCGGCATCCCGGCGGGCCCGAGCAAGCCGTACCAGGGGATCACGACGACCGAGGGCAGGCCGACCTCGGCCGTCGTCGGCAGGTTCGGCGCGGCCGCGATGCGCTTGGGCATGGCGACCGCGAGGAGCCTCACGCGGTGGGCGTCCGCCTGCACGCCGAGCGCGGCGATCTCGTTGAACAGCACGTCGATCCGGCCGGCGACGAGGTCGGTGATCGCGCTCGTCGCGCCCTTGTACTCGATCGGCGTCATGTCGATCCCGGTCGCGGCCACCAGCAGCGCGGTGCCCATGCCGGTCGATCCGCCGCCGAGCGAGCCGACGTTGAGCTTGCCCGGATTCGCCTTCGCGAGCGCGACGAGGTCGGGCAGCGACTTCGCCGGCACCGACGGGTGGACGGCGAACACGAACGGCACCACGGCGAAGCCGCCGATCGGCGTGAAGTCGCGCAGCGCGTCGTAACGGAGGTCCGGACGCGTCGCCGAGGCAACGACGAGGCTCGGGTAGCCGCCGACGAGCAGCGTGTAGCCGTCGGGCGCGGCGCGCACCACCATTTCGGCGCCGATCGTGCCGCCGGCCCCCGGCTTGTTCTCGACGATCACCGGGCTGCCGAGCGCCTTCTCGAGCGCGTCGGCGAGGATGCGCGACACCTTGTCCGTGGCGCTGCCGGGCTCCTGCGGCGCGACGAGCTTGATCGCGCGCTCGGGGTATTTCGGGTCGGCGGCGCGGGCGGCGGAGAGCGGGGCGCAGGCGAGCGCGGCCGTCGTTGCTGCGAGCGCGATCGCTCGGGAAATCGGGGACATCGTCGACGCGGGCGCGGGTCGCGGCGAAACGCCGGACGTGCGCGTGACCTGGAAGCCGCGAATTCTCGCATACTCGCGCGTCGGGACGGTGCGGGCCCGCGGCTATAATGGCGCTTCGCGAGCGCGCGCGGCCGGACGACGGCGCGTGCCGGCTCGCGCCGGACCGCGCGACGCGGCTGCACGGCTTTCTCGATGACTCCCGGCGACGATCTCGAAGCAAGGCTCATCGCGCTCGCGGCGAGCCAGGGCGAACGCACGGCGCTCCTCGCGCCGTCGCGTGACCCGATGACGTTCGACGGGCTTGTCCGGCGCATGGCACGCTTGCGCGCACAGCTCTCGGCCTGGGGCATCGGCCGGGGCGACATCGTCGCCTGGGCGAACGACCACCGCGCGCAGACGGCGGCGGCGCTCGCGACGATGCCGTCGTCCGCCACGCTGACGCCGCTCGCGTCGACCGCGACGGTCGACTCGCTGGCCGGCGTGCTGCGCCGGCTGAGGCCCAAGGCCGTCGTCGCGCCCGCGGGACGCGCCTCGGCGATCGCGTCTGCCGCCGAGGCGCTGGGCATCGCGGTGATGAGCGCGGTCGAGGCGGGACCCGAGGCCGGCGCCTTCGAGCTCTCGCTCGACGTCGCGCGCGCGTCGCTCGACGCGCCGCGCCGCTTTCCAGCCGACTGGGCGATCGTCGGCGCGACCTCCGGGTCGACCGGGCAGCCCAAGCTCGTGCCGCACGGCCACCGGCAGGTCCTGCGCACCGCGTTCGCCACCGCGCCCGTGCTGGGCCTCGGACCGCACGACATCTCGGGCCACGTGATGCCGCTGCACCTGGCGGGCGGCATCCGCAACGGCTACTTCCAGTCGCTGCTCGTGGGCGGCGCGGCGAACGTGCTGCCGGAGGCCGACATCGACGCGCTGCTCGACGAGATCGCCGCGGGTCGCGTCACCTTTGTCTCGGCGTCGTTCACGATGATGCGCGAGATGCTCGCGCGGCTGGAGGCGGGGAGGCGCTACGAGCGCGGCCGGTTGCGCTTCGTGCGCATCGCGTCGGGCCGCATGGAGCCCGGCGAGATGGACCGGCTCGAGCGCCTGCTCGGCGTGCCGGTGGTCACCGGGCTCGCGTCGAGCGAGACCGGCACCACGGCGCAGCAACGGCTCGACGCGCCGCGCAAGCGCGGATCGGTCGGACGTCTCGTCGACTGCGAGGTGCGCCTCGTCGACGGGGACGGAAACGAGGTCGCGCCCGGCGAGGCCGGCGAGATCCTCGTGCGGAGCGACCAGCTCTGCGACGGCTACGTCGACGACGATGCGCTGAACGCCCGCGCGTTCGTCGACGGGTGGTTCCGGATGGGCGACCTCGCGCGGTTCGACGAGGACGGCGAGCTCCACCTCGTGGGGCGCGTCAAGGACGTGATCAACCGCGGCGGCGAGAAGATCTCGCCCGCGGAGATCGACTCGGTGCTGGCCATGCTCCCGGGCGTCGCCGAGGCCGCGGCGTTCGGGTTGCCGCACGCGAGCCTGGGCGAGGAGGTCGTCGCGGCCATCGTGCCGAAGCCGGGCGCTCCGAAGGATGCGAACGCCATCCTCGCGGGCGCCCGCGCGGTGCTGGGATCGCGTCGCACGCCGCGGCAGCTGTGGTTCGTCGACAGCCTGCCGCGGACCGGCGGGGGCAAGCTCAGGCGACAGGCGCTCGCGGCGTGGGTCGGCGCCGTGGGGTCGCCCGAGCCCGCCGCGCCGCAGGCGCGCGACGCGCCCGCCTCGCCGCTCGAGATCGCGCTGGCGGGACTGTGGTCGTCCGTGCTGCGGGTGGGATCGGTGCCCCGCGACGCCGACTTCTTCATGCTCGGCGGCGACTCGCTGCGCGGCGGAAGCCTCGTCGACCAGGTTCGCGCGGTCTTCGGCGTCGAGATTCCGGTGCAAGCCCTGTTCGAGGACGCCGGTACCGTCGCGTCGATGGCGCGGCGCATCGAGCGCGCGCGCGAGTCGAAGGCGGCGCCGTCGCCCGCGACGCCGATTCCCCGGCGCGATCCTCGCGAGCCGGTCCCGCTCACCCACACGCAGGCGCGCGTCTGGTTCCTGCAGCGCCTCGACCCGACGAGCGACGCCTACCACGAGTCGAGGCTGTGGCACCTCGACGGCGACCTCGACGTCGACGCGCTGCGCGCCGCGCTCGCGAGCGTCGCCGAACGCCAGGCGATGCTCCGGACGCGCTACGTCGTCGTCGATGGCGAACCGCGGCAGGTCGGCGCCGGGAGCCACGTTGCGCTGGAAGTCGTCGACCTCTCGCGCGCGCCCGGACGCCTCGACGACGAAGTGCGTGAGCGCGTGTCGCGCCCGTTCGACCTGGCGGCGGCGCCTCCCGCACGCTTCACGGTGTTCCGGCTGGGCCCCGGGCGGCACGCGCTGCTGCGCGTCTGGCACCACATCATGAGCGACGGCCTGTCCTCGCCGGTGCTGCAGTGCGACCTGTCGGACGCCTACGAGGCGGCGAAGGCGGGCGGCCCGCCCCGGTGGGCGCCGCTGCCGGTCGACTACCTCGACTACGCGGCCTGGCAGCGCAGGGAGCTCGCAGGGCCGGCGGTCGAGCGCGCGCTGGCCGAGCGCAAGTCGGCCCTCGCGGGACTGCCGACGCTGGCGTTGCCGGCCGATCGCGTGCGCCCGCCGTCGCAGAGCTTCCGCGGAGATGTCGTCACGCGCACGCTGCCGGCGGCGCCCGCGGCCGCGCTGAAGCGAATGGGCCGCGAGCAGGGCGCGACGTCGTTCATGACGTTCTTCGCGGTCTACGCCGCGCTGCTTTCGCGCCTGTCGGGCGACGAGGACTTCGCGATCGGCACGCCGATCGCCGGGCGCACGCGCCCCGAGCTCGAGCGGCTGATCGGCTTCTTCGCGAACACGCTCGTCGTGCGCGTCGACCTGGCGGGCGCGCCGGCGTTCGGCGAGCTCCTGCGCCGCACGCGCGCGCGGCTGCTCGAGGCCTTCGAGGCGCAGGAGGTCCCGTTCGAGCGCCTGGTCGACGCGCTCGGCGTGCCGCGCGATCCGTCGCGCAATCCGCTCTTCCAGGTCGCCTTCGGCATGCGCGAGAGCGACGGCAGCGACCTCGAGTTCGAGGGTGTCGCGGTCCGCCGCGATCCGGCGCGCCACGGACGCGCGAAATTCGACCTGACGCTGACGCTGGTCGACGGCCCGGACGGCATCGTCGCTCACTGGGAGTATTGCGCCGACCTGTTCGAGCGGGCGTCGATCGAGCGGATGGCGCGGCAGTTCGAGGCGCTCATGGCCTCCGCGGCGGCGCGGCCCGGCGACGCGCCCGGGCGCCTGCCGCTCATGGACGACGCGACGCGCGATCGCGTCGCCGCGCTGAACGTCCGGTCGCTGCGGGAACCGCCCGCGGGCACGATCGTGCAGCGCTTCGCGGCCGAGGTCGCGCGGCGGCCGCAGGCGCCGGCCGTCGGCACGCTCGCGTACGGCGCGCTCGACGAGCGGGCGAACCGGCTCGCGAACGCGCTCGTCGCGGCGGGCGTGCGCCGCGGCGATCGCGTCGGCGTATGCCGGGCGAAGGCCGGCGACATCGCGACCGCGTGGCTCGCGACGATGAAGGCGGGCGGCGCCTACGTGCCGATCGACCCGGAGCTGCCCGCCGATCGCATCGCGTTCATGCTGGCCGACGCCGGGGTCGCGCAGGTCGTCGCCGACGACCTCGTCGCGAGCCGGATCGCGCGGCCGGGCGTCGCGACGATCTGCCCCGAGACGGAGGGCGCGCAGCTCGCCGCGGTGCCCGCGACGCCGCCGGACGTCGCGATCGACGCCGCGGATGCCGCCTACGTGATCTACACGTCTGGATCGACCGGCACGCCGAAGGGCGTGGTCGTGCCGCATCGCGCGGTGCTCCGGCTCGTCCTCGACGCCGACTACCTGCAGGTCGGCGAGGGCGACGTCGTCGCGCAGCTGGCGAACCCGGCGTTCGACGCGTCGACGTTCGAGTTCTGGGGCGCGCTCCTGAACGGCGCGCGTCTCGCGCCGATCGCAAGGACGACCGCCATCGCGCCGCGCGCGCTCGCCGCCGCGCTCGCCTCCGAGCGCGTCAGCGCGATGTTCGTGACGACCGCGCTGTTCAACGCGGT
>JBGAHH010000003.1:0-93158 GCA_044226265.1 Casimicrobiaceae bacterium
GCTGCCGCGAAGCAAGGGGGAGCTGGGAAAGAGAAAGGCCGGGCGCCGCGCGGCGCCCCGCCTTGTCGTTTTCCAGTGTCCGGCTCCCGGCGGATAACCGGGCGCCGGCGAGCCTCAGCTGGCCTGGATGTTCGACGCCTGCTTGCCCTTGGGGCCCTGGGTGACTTCGAAGCTCACCTTCTGGCCTTCCTTGAGGGTCTTGAAGCCCGGCATGTTGATGGCCGAGAAATGCGCGAACAGGTCTTCGCCGCCGCCGTCGGGCGTGATGAAGCCGAAGCCCTTGGCGTCGTTGAACCATTTGACGGTTCCGGTAGGCATGGATGAATCCTTGAGTGTGATGGAAGGCGCCGGGAAGCCGCCCGGCCGGTGTTTCGATCTCAAGGACGTCGAGCGGGCGCGGAACCGCGTGCGCTTTCGCACTTGAAACAAAACGGCCGATATTGTAGACGAAAACGACCCCGCCGGGCGAGCGGGCATTCCCGTGGCCGAGGGGGGCGCTACGGGGCCTCGCTGGGGCGCGCGGCAGGGGTTCAGCCGAGTTCGCGGCGGACCCTCGCCGCCCCGGCCCCGAGCGCCTCGAGCTTGGCGCGGGCGACGTCCCGGCCCAGCGGGACCATGCCGCAGTTGGTGCAGGGGTGGAGGCGCTCCGCCGGGACGAATTTCAGCGCCGCCCGGATCACGCGGGCCACGTCCTCGGGCGACTCGACGCGGTCGGTCGCCACGTCGATGGCGCCGACCAGCACGTCCTTGCCGGACAGGAGCCCGATCAGGTCGATCGGCACGTGCGAGTTGGCGCACTCGAGGGAGACCTGGTCGATGCGGGAGCCCGCGAGCAGCGGGAACGTCCGCTCGTACTGGCGCCACTCGCCGCCGAGCGTCTTCTTCCAGTCGATGTTCGCCTTTATGCCGTAGCCGTAGCAGATGTGCACGGCGGTCCGGCATCCGAGGCCCTCGGCGGCGCGCTCGAGCGTGCGAATGCCCCAGTCGCGCACTTCGTCGAAGTAGACGTTGAACGCGGGCTCGTCGAACTGGATCACGTCGACGCCGGCCGCGGCGATCTCGCGCGCCTCGGCGTTCAGGATCTCCGCGAACGCCCACGCGAGCTTCTCGCGGCTGCGGTAGTGCGCGTCGTAGAGCGTGTCGACCATCGTCATCGGGCCGGGCAGCGTCACCTTGACGCGGCGGCCGGTCGACGCTCGCAGGAACCTCGCGTCGTCGACGAACACGGGCCCGCGGCGCGCGACGGTCCCGGTCACCACCGGAACGTCGGCGTCGTAGCGATTGCGGATGCGGACCGTCTTCCGGTTCGCGAAGTCGACGCCGTCGAGCGCCTCGATGAACGTCGTGACGAAATGGCGGCGCGTCTGCTCCCCGTCGGTCACGATGTCGATGCCCGCGCGCTCCTGGTCGCGCAGCACGAGGCGCACGGCGTCGCGCTTGCCCTCGTCGAGCGCCGCGCCCTCGAGGCGCCAAGGCGCCCAGAGTTTGCCGGGCTCGGCGAGCCAGCCGGGTTTCGGCAGGCTGCCGGCGATCGTCGTCGGGAGAAGGGTCGCGGTCATCGGTCGTTCCGTTCCGGTGCAGGCGGCGCATTCTGGCACGGGCATCGGGCATCGGGGATCAGGGATCAGCCCGATGGACGCGCCGCCGCCGCCGATCCCTGATCCCCGAGTGGTCGGACCACTTGACCCGTTCGGGCGTGCTGGGCAAGATGCGGCGGTTTCCCCGCGGCCCGTCCTCGATGCGCAAGATCCTGTTCTCCGACCACGACTACCACGACATCTCGCTCGAGCGCGACCTCCTGGCGCGCCAGGGCGTCGAGATCGAGGTCGCGAACTGCAGGACCGAGGACGACGTCATCCGCGCGGCGAAGGGCGTGCGCGGCATCCTGCTGCAGTACGCGCCGATCACCGAGCGCGTCGTCGCCGCGCTCCCCGACCTCGGCATCGTGAGCCGGATCGGCGCGGGCTTCGACACGATCGACACCGCCGCCTGCGCGCGCCACGGCGTCTGGGTCGCGAACTCCCCCGACTACGGCGTCGGCGAGGTCGCGACGCACGCGCTGGCGCTCTCGCTCGCCCTCGTGCGCAACGTCGTCGCGTGGCATCGCGACGTGACCGCCGGCACCTGGCACTACACGTCCGCGGGACCGGTCAAGCGGGCGTCGGAGCTGACGCTCGGGATCGTCGGCCTCGGGCGGATCGGCAAGCGCATGGCGCACGTGTCGCGCAACCTGTTCAAGCGCGTCGTCGCCGCCGACCCCTACCTCATCGACGGCGACTTCCCCGCGTACGTCGAGCGTGCCGCGCTGCCGGCGCTCTTCGAGCAGGCGGACATCGTGTCGCTGCACGTGCCGCTCAACGACGAGACCCGCGGCATGATCGACGCCGGGCTGCTCGCGCGCATGAAGCCGGGCAGCTATCTCGTCAACACCGCGCGCGGCGCGGTGCTCGACGTCGACGCCGCGGTCGCCGCGCTCGATCGCGGCACGCTCGCGGGCCTCGCGCTCGACGTGCTTCCGCAGGAGCCGGTGCGGGCGGATTCGCCGCTCGTCGCGCACCCGCGTGTTATCCTGACCCCGCACTCGGCGTTCTACTCGGTCGAGTCGGAGAAGGAGCTGCGGCGCAAGGCTGCGCAGAACCTCGCGACCTGGTTCTCGACCGGAAGGCCCGACTACGTGGTGTCCCCAGGGACGCGCAGGCCTTAGCGATTACGACGACGCCGCGCGGCCCGCGCCCGGCCGCATGGCGCGCATCCACGACGGGCGGAGAGGAGCGTCATGGCCGCGGTCACCATCGCGTCCGTGCACAAGCACTTCGGCGCGACGCACGTGATCCGCGGCGTCGACGTCGCGATCGCCGACGGCGAGTTCTGCGTGCTCGTCGGCCCGTCGGGCTGCGGCAAGTCGACGCTGCTGCGGATGATCGCGGGCCTCGAGGAGATCAGCGAGGGCGAGATCCGCATCGGCGAGCGCGTCGTCAACCGCGTTCCGCCGAAGGAGCGCGACGTCGCGATGGTTTTCCAGAACTACGCGCTCTATCCGCACATGACGGTGCGCGACAACATGTCGTTCGCGCTGATGCTCGCGAAGAAGCCGAAGGACGAGATCGCGCGTCAGGTGAACCGCGCCGCCGAGATCCTGGGGCTGGGCGCGCTGCTGGACCGGTACCCGCGCCAGCTGTCGGGGGGCCAGCGCCAGCGCGTGGCGATGGGGCGCGCGATCGTGCGCGATCCGCAGGTCTTCCTGTTCGACGAGCCGCTGTCGAACCTCGACGCGAAGCTCCGCGTCCAGATGCGCACCGAGATCAAGGAGCTGCACCAGCGGCTCAAGACGACGTCGGTGTACGTCACCCACGACCAGATCGAGGCGATGACGATGGCCGACCGGATCGTCGTGATGCGCGACGGCGTCGTCGAGCAGACCGGCGTGCCGCTCGAGCTCTACGACCGGCCGGTCAACACGTTCGTCGCCGGCTTCATCGGCTCGCCCGCGATGAACCTGCTGCCGGGCGTGGCGCGGAGCGCCGGCGGCGGCGCGAGCGTGACGCTCGGGGCCGGCGCGACGCTCCCGTTGCACGGCTCGCCCGGCGAGGGCCGCGAAGTGCTCTACGGCATCCGGCCGGAGCACCTCTCGCTCACGGCGCCCGGCTCGGGCATCAGCGGCGACGTGGTCGTCGTCGAGCCCACTGGAGCCGACACGCAGGTCGTGTGCCGCGTCGGCGGCCAGGACGTGATCGCGGTGATCAAGGACCGCGTCGCGTGCCGCGCGGGCGACCGCGTCGGCCTCGCGCCGGATCCCTCGAAGGTGCACGTGTTCGACGCGGCGAGCGGAACGCGCCTCGCCGCGTGAGACCCATTCCACGATCGAGCGCCAACGTGACGACTCGACCTTCAACCGAGGAGGAGCAGCGATGAGCGACAACAAGCGGCGGGACTTCCTGAAAACGACGGCCGGCGTGGCGGCGGGCGCGGCGCTCGGCGGCGGCGCGTCGCTGTTCGCCGGCGAGGCCGCGGCGCAGCAGTGGAACGTGAAGCCGGAGAAGGGCGCGAAGCTGCGCGTCCTTCGCTGGAAGCGGTTCGTCCAGGGCGACGAGGACGTCTGGGCCGCGAACACCAAGAAATTCACCGAGATGACGGGCATCGAGGTGCGCGTCGACGCGGAAGGCTGGGAGGACGTGCGGCCCAAGGCCGCCGTCGCCGCGAACGTCGGCAGCGGCCCCGACATCATCATCAGCACGATGGAGGACGCGCACCAGTATCCCGAGAAGCTCGTCGACGTCTCGGACCTCGCGAACTACCTCGGCGCCAAGTACGGCGGCTGGTACCCGCTCGCCAAGGACTACGCGATGCACGGCAACAAGTGGGTCGCCATCATGATGGGCGCCGCCGGCAACGCGATCGTCTACCGCGAGAGCGCGGTGAAGGCCGCCGGCTTCGACACGGTGCCGCGCGACATGGCGGGCTTCCTCAAGCTGTGCCAGGCGCTCAAGGCGAAGGGGACGCCCGCGGGCTTCGCGCTCGGCAACGCGACCGGCGACTCGAGCTGGTGCCACTGGCTCGTGTGGGCGCACGGCGGCAAGCTGGTCGACGCCAAGAACAACGTCGTCATCAACAGCCCCGAGACGATCGCCGCGCTCGAGTACGGCAAGCAGCTCTACGAGACGTTCATCCCGGGCACCCTGTCGTGGCTCGACCCCAACAACAACAAGGCGTTCCTCGACGGGCAGCTGTTCCTCACCGCCAACGGCATCTCGGTCTACTACGCGGCGAAGACCTCGCAGGACCCGAAGATGCAGGAGATGGCGAACGACATCCAGCACGCCTACTTCCCGCTGGGCCTGGACGGCAAGGCGCGCGAGCTGAACCTCGTGTTCCCGATGATGATCTTCAAGTACTCGAAGTACCCGAACGCCGCCAAGGAGTACCTGCGCTTCATGATGGAGAAGGAGCAGTACGTGCCCTGGCAGGAGGCGTCGATCGGCTACGTGTGCCATCCGCTCGCCGCGTACGAGAAGAGCGCTTTCTGGACCGCGGACCCGAAGAAGACGCCGTACCGCGACTGCTTCAAGAACGGGACGCCGGGCGGCTACGCAGGCACGATGGGCTACGCGTCGGCGGCGTGCATCGCGGATTTCATCATCCCGAACATGGTCGCGGAGGCCGCGTCGGGCTCGAAGACGCCGAAGGAAGCGGCGGCGCGGGCGCAGGCGCGGGCGGAGCGCTACTACAAGGTGTGACGTCGCCGTACGCCGGACGGCGGCGCCGCCGCCGGTCCGGCGACGGCGATTCCGGCGAATTCGAGCGGCACGGACGTGCCGCTCAATTCGCCTGGGGGACCGGAGAGCCGCACGGGGCGAACGCTCCGGGCGGAGCCGGCGAAGCACGTCCGCGAGGCCGACGCGGTCGCGCGACACAAGATCGGCCGCAAGACGCCGGCGTGGGCCGGCGGTTCGTGGAGTGAACCTCAGACAGGAGGCCCCATGGCCAGACGAACCGTGATGTACAGCAGCAAGGGCAAGAAGCTCTACGCGGTGCGCGACAAGTCCGGCAAGTTCAAGGACATCCAGCAGTACTCGCGCGCGCACGCGATGGACATCAAGCGCGGCAGCAAGGCCGAGGCGAAGGCCGGCGCGAAGAAGGCGAAGAAGGCGACGAAGCGCAAGGCGGCGAAGAAGACCGCCGCGAAGCGCCCGGTGAAGCGCCCGGTGAAGCGCCGGGTGGCCAAGCGCGTCGCCAAGCGCACGGTCAGGCGCGTCGTCCGCCGCGCGAAGCGGACGGTCCGCAAGGTGAAGCGCGCCGTGCGGCGCGCCTCGAAGAAGTAGCAGGCCCCGCGCGCCCGGCGGCGGATCCGCCGGGCGCGTTCCACCGGGAATCCCCATGAGCGGCGCGACCGAACGCTGGCTCGACAACCGCAACGTCCTCGGGCTCCTGTTCCTGGTGCCCGCGGCCGCGATCCTGCTCGTCTTCCTCACCTACCCGCTCGGGCTCGGCACCTGGCTCGGGTTCACCGACGCGAAGATCGGCCGCAGCGGCGCGTGGATCGGCCTCGAGAACTTCGTGTTCCTCTGGGGCGACTCGGTCACCCGGCTCGCGCTGTTCAACACGCTCTTCTACACGATCGTCGCGAGCGTCATCAAGTTCGCGCTCGGGCTGTGGCTCGCGGTGCTGCTGAACGAGCACCTGCCGTTCAAGGCGTTCCTCCGCGCCATCGTGCTCCTGCCGTTCATCGTGCCGACCGCACTGTCGGCGATCGCCTTCTGGTGGATCTACGACAGCCAGTTCTCGATCATCAGCTGGGCGCTCCTGAAGCTCGGCCTGATCGACCAGTACATCGACTTCCTGGGCGACCCCTGGAACGCCCGCTTCGCGACGATCGCGGCCAACGTCTGGCGCGGCGTGCCCTTCATCGCGATCTGCCTGCTCGCGGGCCTGCAGACGATCTCGCCGTCGCTCTACGAGGCGGCCGCGCTCGACGGCGCGTCGGGCTGGCAGCGCTTTCGCCATGTGACGCTGCCGCTGCTCACGCCGATCATCGCGGTCGTGATGACGTTCTCGGTGCTGTTCACGTTCACGGACTTCCAGCTGATCTACGTGCTCACGCGCGGCGGGCCGCTCAACGCGACGCACCTGATGGCGACGCTGTCGTTCCAGCGCGCGATCTCGGGCGGCAGCCTGGGCGAGGGTGCCGCGATCGCGACGGCGATGGTGCCGTTCCTGCTCGCCGCGATCCTCGCGAGCTACTACGGGCTCCAGCGGCGGGCGTGGCAGCAAGGCGGATCCGACAAATGACATCCCCCCGAAACGCGCTGCGCGCGTTGCCCCCCAGGGGGCGCGCGCGCCCTTGGGGCGGCCCGGCGGGCGCGCGATCGCGATCCCCCCGAAGCGTGCTGCGCGCCCGATGACGGACACTGCTACCGACAGCACGGGGATGGGCTACCTCGCGACGAGGCGGCATCGCCTCGTCGCCGTGTGGCTGCCGATCACGATGTTCCTGGTCGCGCTGCTGTTCCCGTTCTACTGGATGGCGATCACGGCGTTCAAGCCGAACGAGGAGCTGCTCTCGCGCGAGGGCAACCCGTTCTGGGTGCGGAATCCGACGCTCGACCACGTCAAGAAGCTCCTGTTCGACACCGCCTACCCGGATTGGCTGGTCAACACGATGATCGTGTCGGTCGTCGCGACGCTCGTCTCGCTCGCCTGCAGCGTCCTCGCCGCCTACGCGATCGAGCGCCTGCGCTTCCGCGGCTCGCGCTACGTCGGCCTGTCGATCTTCCTCGCCTACCTGGTGCCTCCGTCGATCCTGTTCATCCCGCTCGCGACGATCGTCTACAAGCTGCAGATCTTCGACACGCGGCTCGCGCTGATCCTCACCTACCCGACCTTCCTGATCCCGTTCTGCACCTGGCTCCTGATGGGCTACTTCAAGAGCATCCCCTACGAGCTCGAGGAGTGCGCGCTGATCGATGGCGCGAGCCGCTGGCAGATCCTGGTGAAGATCGTGCTGCCGCTCGCGGTGCCCGGCCTCATCTCGGCCGGCATCTTCGCCTTCACGCTCTCGTGGAACGAGTTCATCTACGCGCTCACGTTCGTCTCGTCCTCCGAGGTGAAGACGGTGCCGGTCGGCGTCGTCACCGAGCTCGTCGAGGGCGACGTCTACCACTGGGGCTCGCTGATGGCGGGGGCGCTGCTGGGATCGCTCCCGGTCGCGGTCCTCTACTCGTTCTTCGTCGAGTACTACGTCTCGGGCCTCACCGGCGCGGTGAAGGAATAGCGGAGGAGGCGTGCTCCTCGGGTCGTCCGGCCAACGCCGACCGGCCGGCCGCCGCCTCGATCCCCTCTTGGTAGAATTCCCCATCGGCGACGGGAGACTCCCATGAGCGTCCAGGACACGATCAAAGAGCAGGTCGAGGGCCACCGCGTGGTCCTCTACATGAAGGGCACGCCGCAGTTCCCTCAATGCGGCTTCTCGGCCACCGCGGCCGAGATCCTCAAGCGCTGCGGCGTCTCCGACTACTTCAGCGTCAACGTGCTGGCCGACGCGGACATCCGGCAGGGCATCAAGGAGTACGCGAACTGGCCGACGATCCCGCAGCTCTACGTCGACGGCGCGTTCGTCGGCGGCTGCGACATCATGCGCGAGATGTACGCGAGCGGCGAGCTGCAGCAGCTGCTCGACGCCGGCAAGGCCTGATCCGCTCCCGCGGCGGAGAGCAGGCGTGGTGCGGGCGCTCGCCTCGATCGCGCTGGCAGCGGCGATCCTGGCGCCGTCGAGCCTCGCCCACGCCGCGCCGGGCGACCCCGCGGCGCCGGCGCAGGACGCCTCGGCGCCGCCCCGCGTCGCGTCGGCCCGGGCGTCGGAGCAGGTCGTCGTCTTCAACCGGCCGATCGTCACCTTCCGGACGCCGTTGCTGGCGCCTTCGGTCGAGCGTCGCGCGGAAGCCGCGGCGAAGCGCATCGAGGCGATGCTCGAGAAGCCCGGCGATCACCGGGTCACCGTCGAGAACGAATCGCTCGGCAGCGTCGTCAAGATCGACGGCGAGGTCGCTTTCGGGCTCGTCAACGAGGACGTCGACGGCCTGGGGCCGACGGCCGTCGCCGCGACCGCGGCCGACGCGGCGCGTTCGCTCGAGCAGGCGATCGCCGAGATGCGCGAGGCCCGCGACGTCCGCTCGCTCCTGAGGTCGGCCGCCTGGACGCTCGGCGCCACGGTCGTCTGGCTCGCGATCCTCTGGGGGATATTCCGGCTGCTGCGCGGCGTGTCGCGGCGGATCGCTTCGTTCGCGGAGCGGAAGGCCGCCGAGGTCCACCGCGCCAGCGCCGAGATCGTGCACCGGGACCAGGTGGTCGCGATCGTGAGGTTCGCCACGAGCGCCGCGTTCTGGGTCGTCGGCCTGCTCGTCACCTACGAGTGGCTGGGCTTCGCGCTGACGCGGTTCCCGTACACGCGTCCGTGGGGCGAGGGGCTCGCGCACTTCCTCGTCGACACGTTCCTCGGGATGTTGTCGTCGGTCGCGAACTCGATTCCCGGCCTCATCGTCGCGGTCGCGATCTTCGCCATCGCGCGGATGGCGCACCGGATGGTCAAGGGGTTCTTCGACCGCGTGCAGACCCAGCAGCTGCGCTTCGGCTGGGTCGACGCCGATTCCGCGCAGCCGACGCGGCGGCTGGTCATCATCGCGGTGTGGCTGTTCGCGGCGGCGATGGCCTATCCGTACCTGCCGGGCGCGGGCACCGACGCGTTCAAGGGTCTCACCGTGCTGCTGGGCCTCATGGTGTCGGTCGGCGCGTCGGGCATCGTGGGGCAGGCGGCGAGCGGCCTGATCCTCATGTACACACACACCTACCGGATCGGCGACTTCGTGCGCGTGGCCGACCACGAGGGCACGGTGATGTCGCTCGGGCTCTTCACCACGCGGGTGCGCACCGGCATGGGCGAGGAGCTCACGCTGCCCAACGCGATGGTGCTGGGCACGGTCACGAAGAACTACTCGCGCGCCGTCCACGGGGCGGGATTCGTCGTCGACGCGTCGGCGACGATCGGCTACGACACGCCGTGGCGGCAGGTGCACGCGATGCTGATCGAGGCGGCGCGGCGCACCGACGGCGTGCTCGCCGATCCGCCGCCGGTCGTCTTCCAGACCGCGCTGTCGGACTTCTACGTCGAATACAAGCTCGTCTGCCAGGCGGTTCCGGGCGAGCCGCGGCCCCGCGCGGTCGTCGTCTCCGCGCTGCACGAGAACATCCAGGACGTCTTCAACGAGAACGGCGTGCAGATCATGTCGCCGCACTACCTCGGCGATCCCGCCGAGCCGAAGATCGTGCCGAAGGCGTACTGGAAAGGAAAGCCCAAGCCGCCGGGTTGAGCACCGCCCCGTGCGCCGGGACCACGAGCGCGCCTGCGAGGCGCGCCACCACGAAAAGGGGAGACGATGGAAACGGCCAAGGCGAGCGGCGACACCCTGTTCATCCTGCTGGGGGCGATCCTCGTGCTCGCGATGCACGGCGGGTTCGCATTCCTCGAGCTCGGCACGGTGCGCAAGAAGAACCAGGTGAACGCGCTCGTGAAGATCCTCGTCGACTTCTCGGTGTCGACGGTCGCGTACTTCTTCGTGGGCTACGCGGTCGCGTACGGCATCCAGTTCTTCGCGGGCGCCGAGTCGCTCGCGCAGAAGAGCGGCTACGAGCTCGTCCGGTTCTTCTTCCTGCTCACGTTCGCCGCGGCGATCCCGGCGATCGTGTCGGGCGGCATCGCCGAGCGTGCGCGCTTCGGCCCGCAGCTCGCGGCGACGTTCCTGCTTGTCGGCTTCGTCTACCCGTTCTTCGAGGGGATCGCCTGGAACCAGCACTTCGGCGTCCAGGCCTGGATCAAGGGCGCGTTCGGCGAGGAGTTCCACGACTTCGCGGGCAGCGTCGTCGTGCACGCGATGGGCGGCTGGATCGGGCTCTGCGCGGTCCTCTTGCTCGGGGCGCGCCGCGGGCGCTACTCCCGCGAGGGCGGCGTCGCGGCGCATCCGCCGTCGTCGATTCCGTTCCTCGCGCTGGGCGCCTGGATCCTGTCGGTCGGCTGGTTCGGGTTCAACGTGATGAGCGCGCAGACGCTGGACAAGATCTCGGGGCTCGTCGCGGTGAACTCGCTGCTCGCGATGGCGGGCGGCACGATCGCCGCGTTCGCGCTCGGCCGCAACGACCCCGGCTTCGTGCACAACGGGCCGCTCGCCGGGCTGGTCGCGATCTGCGCGGGCTCCGACGTGATGCACCCGATCGGCGCGCTGGCGACGGGGGTCGTCGCCGGCGCGATCTTCGTCTCGCTGTTCACGCTGACGCAGAACCGGCTGAAGATCGACGACGTGCTCGGCGTGTGGCCGCTGCACGGCGTCTGCGGCGCGTGGGGCGGCATCGCGGCGGGCATCTTCGGCGCGAAGGCGCTGGGAGGACTCGGCGGCGTCGCGCTCGGCGCGCAGGTCGCGGGCACGCTGCTCGGCATCGCCGTCGCCTGCGCGGGCGGCGCGATCGTCTACGGCGCGCTCAAGGCGACGATCGGGTTGAGGCTCGACGCCGAGCAGGAGTTCAACGGCGCGGACCTCTCGATCCACAAGATCTCGGCCACGCCGGATCGCGAGCCTTCGTGGTGAGGACGACGACCCCGGGGGCCGGGCAGCCGCCTGATCCCGCGGGGATCAGGTCCGCGCGCGCCCCAGCCGCTTGACGTCGGGCACGCGCCGCATCGCGCGCATCACCTGCGCGAGGTGGCGGCGATCGCGCACCTGCACGCCGAAGAACATCGCGATCACGTCGCCGCCGTCCGGGCGCTCCATCGACACGGCGTCGATGTTGGCCTCGGCGTCCGCGATCGCGGTCGCGAGGTCCGCGAGCAGGCCGCGGCGGTCCGAGACGACGAGGCGCACGCCCGCGTCGAACACGCCCTGCACCTCGGGCGACCACTCGACATCGACGATCTCGCCCTGCTCGACGCGCTGGCGCTTGAGCGACGGGCAGTCGCGCACGTGCACGGTGAGGCCCTGTCCCCGGCGGAACTGGCCGACGACCGCGTCGCCCGGGATCGGCCGGCAGCACTTCGCGTACATGATGGCGATGCCCTCGACGCCGCGCAGCGTCAGCGCGCCGGCCTTCGCGGGCGCGGGCGGCGCGTCGGGCGAGGGCTTCGCGCCCCCGCGCGTCAGCGCCTGCGCGACGACGAACGACAGGCGCTTGCCGAGGCCGATGTCGGCCAGGATGTCGAGCTGGCTTTTGGCGCCGTACTCCTTCGCGAGCGCCTCCCAGCGGTCCCAGGCGACCGACTCGGGATCGACCTTGAGCGTCGCGAGCGCCTGCGCGAGCAGCCGCTCGCCGAGCGCCGCCGATTCCTTCTGCTGCAGGCCCTTCAGGAAGTGCCGGATGCGCGATCGCGCCTTCCCGGTCGCGACGAACGCGAGCCACGACGGGTTCGGCCGCGCGGTCGGCGCGGTCAGGATCTCGACGTGGTCGCCGTTCTTGAGCTCGGTGCGCAGCGGCAGGAGCTCGTAGTTGATGCGCGCGGCCACGCAGTGGTGGCCGATGTCGGTGTGCACCGCGTAGGCGAAGTCGACCGCGGTGGCGCCGCGGGGCAGCGCCATGATCTTGCCCTTGGGCGTGAAGACGTAGATCTCCTCCGGGAAGAGGTCGCCCTTGACGTGCTCGAGGAACTCCTTGCTGTCGCGCGACTCGCTCTGGATCTCGAGCAGGCTCTGCAGCCACTTCGTCGTCTCGCGCTGCGCCTCCTCGAGGTCGATCGCGCCGCCGGACTTGTAGAGCCAGTGCGCGGCGACGCCGGCCTCGGCGACGCGGTGCATGTCGTGCGTGCGGATCTGCGCCTCGAGCGGCGTCCCGAACGGGCCGAAGAGCGTCGTGTGCAGCGACTGGTAGCCGTTCGCCTTCGGGATCGCGATGTAGTCCTTGAACTTGCCGGGGATCGGCTTGTAGAGCTCGTGCAGCACGCCCATCGCCTCGTAGCAGCGCGCCTTGTCGGCCACGATCACGCGCGCGCCGTAGATGTCGAACACCTGCGAGAACGTGTAGCGCTTCTCGCGCATCTTCTTGTAGACCGAGTAGATCGTCTTCTCGCGGCCGGTGACGGTCGCGTCGATCCCCGCGTTCGCGAGACCCTGTCGCATCGACTCGATCAGGCGGTTCATCACCTCGCGCCGGTTGCCCCGCGCCGCCTTGATCGCCGCGGCGAGGATCCGGTAGCGCATCGGGTTGAGCTGCTTGAACGACAGGTCCTGCAGCTCGAGGTAGAGCGCGTTGAGGCCCAGCCGGTTCGCGATCGGCGCGTAGATGTCGAGCGTCTCGCGCGCGATGCGCTTGCGGTGCACCGGCGCCATCGCGTCGAGCGTGCGCATGTTGTGCAGGCGGTCGGCGAGCTTGATCAGGATGACGCGCACGTCGCGCGCCATCGCGAGCAGCATCTTGCGGAAACTCTCGGCCTGCGCCTCCTCGCGCGTGTCGAACGCGATCTGGTCGAGCTTGGAGACGCCGTCCACCATGTCGGCGACGGGCTTGCCGAACGTGGTCTCGAGCTCGGTCTTGGTGACCTCGGTGTCCTCCATCACGTCGTGGAGGAGCGCCGCGGCGAGCCCCTGCGCGTCGAGGCGCCACTGCGACAGGATGCTGGCGACCGCCAGCGGGTGCGTGATGTACGGCTCGCCGGACTTGCGGAACTGGCCGCGGTGCGCGGATTCCGAGAAGTCGAAGGCCCGCTCGACGAGCGCGAGATCGGGCGGGCCCAGGTAGTGACCCAGATGCCGGGTGAACTCGGCGATCTCCGACATGGCCGGAGGCCCCGGCTCGTCAGCGGCGGAGCGCCAACGCGCCGGCGCCGCGCTGACGGGCCCCTGGGGGCGCTACCCCGGGATCGTCGGCGTCGGCGGCGCCTTGTGCAGCATCTCGATGCCGACCTTGCCGGCGGCGACTTCGCGCAGCGCGATCACCGTCGGCTTGTCGCGGTCGGCCTCGAGCATCGGCGTCGACCCGGCCGAGATCTGGCGGGCGCGGTTGGTGGCGGCGAGCGTGAGCTCGAAGCGGTTGGGGATGCGCTCGAGGCAGTCCTCGATCGTGATGCGGGCCATGGCGGTTACCTCGTCGTGTCGATCAAGTCGGAGAGCGTGCGCGCGTGCCGGACGAGCTGTCGCGACGCGGCGAGCCGCGCCGCCCGCACGATGACGGACAGGTCGTCGACGGCTCTCGCAAAGTCCTGATTCATAATAACATAATCGAAGTCGGCCGCGTGCCGCATCTCCTCGCGAGCCGCATCGAGGCGCCGCGCGATCACCGCCGGGCTGTCCTGGCCGCGCTTCTCGAGCCGCTCGCGCAGCGACGCGATCGACGGCGGGAGGATGAAGATCAGCACCGCGCCGGGCACGAGCCGGCGCACCTGCGCCGCGCCCTGCCAGTCGATCTCGAGCAGGACGTCGGCGCCCCGGTGCACCTGGTCGGAGAGCCAGGTCGCCGAGGTCGCGTACCAGTTGCCGTGGACGTGCGCGTGCTCGAGGAACTCGCCGGCGTCCTTGAGCGCCATGAAGCCCGGCACGTCGACGAAATGGTAGTGCTCGCCGTCCCGCTCGCCCGGGCGCGGCGGGCGCGTCGTGTACGACACCGAGAGCTTGATGCCCGGCTCGCGCTCGAGCAGCGCGTTCACGAGGCTCGTCTTGCCGCCGCCCGACGGCGCGGCGATGACGAAGAGGCAGCCCGAGGCGCCGGGGCTCTGGGTGGTGATGCTCATGGGAGCGAAGGGGCGGCGCCGGCCCGGGACCCCGCGCCGCCGTCGACCCGGCGATTCTACCGATGAACCGCGGACGTCCCCGCGGAAGCTTGCGTTCCGATGCCCCGACGGCCCGGCGGTCCCTAGCGCCGGGGCCGCAGGAACCCGCCGAAGAACCGCGCGAGCTCGCCGTGGGCGTCGAGCGGCAGCACGTGCGCGACGTACTGGTCCGGGCGAACGACCACCAGTGCGCCTCGCGCACGATCGATGCCGCGCAGGTCGAAGACGTCGGGGCCGTCCTTGAGGTCGGGCGTGAACGCCTTCTCGTAGTCGACGAGCCCGAAGCGGCCCTTGCGCGGAAGGAGCATCGGCGGCAGCGCCTCGACCTTGAGCGCACGGTGCGGCTGCTGGTAGATGCCCCGCACGTCGATCACGCTGTCGACGTCGGCGCCCGCCGGCGTGAAGCGCCGCACCGGCGAGTCGGGGTCGTCGTGCAGGAACGCCATCAGCGCGGCGAGCCGCCGCGCGTCGGCGTCCCCGAACGCATAGAGCCGCCACGCGGCGTCCGCGCGCGCGGCATGGCCGAGGTGCATCGGCTTGGCGTCGGCGAGCCGCACGACGGGCGCCGAGTGGAAGCGCATGCCGATCACGAATCCCGCGGCGAGCGCCTGGTGCGTCGCGGGGCCGGTGAGCGGCGCCGCCGGCGCGTAGCGCGTCGCGACGCCCGCCGTGTACCGGCCCGCCTGCATGAACTGCGCCTGGAGCTCGGCCGGATCGACGCCGCCGCGCTCCGGATGCGCGGGATCCTTCGGCGGCGACGACATCGTCTTCGACCAGCGCTTGTCGAAGTCGATGAGCTCCTGCGCGATCGCGCGGCGCTCGGCCGAGTAGGTGCGCAGGAGCTCGGGTCCTGCGCGGCCGTCGAGCACCGAGACGAGCTTCCAGCCGAGGTTGAACGCGTCCTGCATCGACACGTTCATGCCCTGGCCCGCCTTCGCGCTGTGCGTGTGGCAGGCGTCGCCGCAGATGAACACGCGCGGCAGGCGCGCTCCCGACTCGTCCGGCAGGACGTCGTCGAAGCGGTCGGTCACCCGCTGGCCGACTTCGTAGACCGAGAACCAGGCGATGTCGCGCACGTCGAGCGTGTACGGGTGGAGCACGCGTCGCGCGGCGGCGATGGCCTGGTCGGCCGTGATGTCGCGGAGCGACGAGCGATGCCCGGGATCGACGTCGCCGAGGTCGACGTAGAGCCGCACGAGGTAGCCGCCCTCGCGCGGGATGATGAGGATGTTGCCGTGGTCGGCCGACTGGATCGCCGACTTGAGCCGGATGTCCGGGAAGTCGGTGACCGCGAGGACGTCCATGACGCCCCACGCATGGTTCGCGAAGTCGCCGTGCGGCGCCGCGCCGATCGAATCCCGGACCCGGCTTCGGGCCCCGTCGCAGCCGACGACGTAGCGCGCGCGGATCACGTGCTCCGCGCCGTTGTCGGCGCGCCGGACGGTCGCGCGCACCGGATGGTCGCCGTCGCGGTCGACGGCCAGGCGCTGGAACTCGATGCCGTAGTCGGGCACCAGGCGCGTCGGCGACTTGCGCGCGCGATCGAGCAGCATCTGCTGCAGCCGCGCCTGGTTGACGATCACGTGCGGGAACTCCGACAGGCCGTCCTCGACGTCCTGGATGCGGCCCGTGCGCACGATCCGCGACCGATCGTCCGGCGACGGGCGCCAGAAGACCGTCTCGTTCACCCAGTACGCCTCGCGGATCAGCCGGGTGCCGAGGCCGAAGGCCTCGAACATCTCGACCGTGCGGCAGGCGATGCCGTCGGCCTGCCCGAGCTCGAGCGGGCCGGCGCGCCGCTCGATCAGGCGCGTGTGGATGCCGGGAAACGCGGCGAGCTGCGCGGCGAGCACGCATCCCGCGGGACCGCTGCCGACGACCAGCACGTCGACTTCGTCGGGAAGCGACGCGTACCGGGCTTCCGCGCCCGGCGCCGCGGGCTCGAGGTCGGGGTCGCCGAACCGGTAGCCGTCGAGGTAGAACTGCATGGTGCTGGTCGGATGTGCGGATGAAAAGGCGGGAGCGGCCGTTCGCAGGCGCGATCGGCAAGGCAACGGCGGTCACTTCGGCGGCCTCCTCGCGAGGATAGCGCAGTGCGAGGCGGCGGAGCGTCGGCCGCGGCGGGGATCGCAACCGCGCGTCGTCGATCCCCATCGCAAGCGATGGGGCCCCTCGCCGACGCAGCGACCCCGCTACTCCAGATTCTGCACCTGTTCGCGCATCTGCTCGATCAGGACCTTGAGCTCGAGCGCAGCGCGCGAGACCTCGGCGTCGACCGACTTCGATCCGAGGGTGTTGGCCTCGCGGTGGAGCTCCTGCGCGAGGAAATCGAGTCGCTTGCCCGCCGCGCCCCCGGCGGAAAGCACGCGTCGGAACTCGGCGACGTGCGTCGACAGGCGCTCGAGCTCCTCGTCGACGTCGACCTTGGTCGCGAAGAGCGCGAGCTCCTGCTTCAGCCGGTCCTCGTCCGGATCGAGCCCCGCCTCCCGCAGCCGGGCGTTGAGCTTCTCGGTGTAGGCGGCGTGAATCGCGGGAACGCGCGGCGCGACCCGTGCGACCTGCGCCGCGATGTCGTCGCAGCGGGCCGAGAGGATGCCGGCGAGCTTGGCGCCCTCCCGGGCCCGCGCGGCGGCGAGCTCGGCGAGCGCCTCGTCGACGAGCGCGAGGGCCCGGGCGGCGAGCGCCTCCGGATCGACCGAGGGCTCGGCCAGCACGCCCGGCCAGCGCAGGATCTCGTGGGTGGACAGCGGCGCCGCGCCCGGCACCTGACGCGCCACGTCGGCTCCGGCCGCGGCGAGCGCCGCCACCCGGGCCGGATCCACCGCCAGGCGCGCCGCGGCGCCCGGCGTCGACCGGTTGAGGCCGAGGCGCAGCTCGACCTTGCCGCGCTTGAGCTGGCCGCCCATCTTCTCGCGCAGGGCCGGCTCGAGCGCTCGCAGCTCGTCGGGCAGCCTGAGCGAGAGGTCGAGGTAGCGGTGGTTGACGCTGCGGAGCTCCGCGACGAGCGAAGCCCCGGGGAGCTCCGCGGAAGCCGCCGCGAAGCCGGTCATGCTGAGGATCATCGGCGATTTCGACCGGATTTAGGCACGTTTTCCGGCTTTACAGGGCGCTCGGGCACCGGGAGAATGTATGCGTTATCCGGACCACGCGCAAGGGTGGGGAACGCTCGCTGGCACGCGTCTTGCGGCATCGTCGCGGATCGTTGTCCCGAGGCCACGAATGCCCGTCACGAACCAGGCGCTGCCGAGCAGTTACCAGCTGCTGAACTACCGGATCGACCGGCAGATCAGCCGCGGCGGCTTCTCGATCGTCTACCGGGCGTTCGACGACGCCGGGCAGCCGGTCGCCATCAAGGAGTACCTGCCGAGCTCGCTGGTGCTGCGCACCGAGGGCGACGTCGTCCGCGCGTCGTCGGCGGAGAACCTGACCTCGTTCCGCTACGGCATGAAGTGCTTCTTCGAGGAGGGGCGGGCCCTCGCGAAGATCAACCACCCGAACGTCGTCCGCGTGCTGAACTTCTTCCGCGCGAACGAGACGGTCTACATGGTGATGCGCTACGAGCGCGGCCGCACGCTCCAGCAGCAGATCCAGATGCGCCAGGACCAGATGTCGGAGCGCTTCGTCCGGCACGTGTTCATGCACCTCCTGAACGGCCTGCGCGAGGTGCACACGCACAAGCTCCTGCACCTCGACATCAAGCCGGCGAACATCTACCTCCGCACCGACGGCAGCCCGGTGCTGCTCGATTTCGGCGCCGCGCGCCAGACGCTCACCAACACGCGCCCGAAGCTCGCGCCGATGTACACGCCCGGCTTCGCCGCGCCCGAGCAGTACCGGGAGCCCGACCGGCTCGGTCCCTGGACCGACGTGTACGGCGCGGGCGCGTCGATGTTCGCCTGCCTCGCGGCGTTCGCGCCGCAGGCCGCCGACGCCCGGCTGCAGGAAGATCACCTGGTCTCGGCCAAGCGGATCTGGGCCGGCCAGTACTCGGACAACCTGCTCGAGGTCGTCGACTGGTGCCTGCGGCTCGACCCGCTCGAGCGACCGCAGTCGGTGTTCGCGCTGCAGAAGGCGATCCGCGACATCCCGCCCAAGCGCCGCAAGCTCACGTTCATCGGCAACCTGAAGCGGGTGCTGTTCTCCGAGATCGGCGCCTGACGCCGCCGTCCGCCGCGCCGCCGCCGCGGCGCCTGCGCTAGAATCGCCGCGCCCGCCATCCACCACGACGTTCGCGACGGGGAGCGCGACATGATCGGCCCACGGGGACCCGGACGCGAGGCGCGGCCTTGCGCCGCGTTTTCCGTCGTCGCATCTGTGTCCGGCCAGGCGCCCGCGCCGCGGCGCCGCGGCGCCGCGTAGGCTCCCGATGCGCTTCACCATCTTCCAGGAATCGCGCAAGGGCTCGCGGCGGCTCAACCAGGACCGCATCGCGTACACCTACGGCCGCGACACGCTGCTGATGGTCGTCGCGGACGGCATGGGCGGGCACGCCGGCGGCGAGATCGCCGCGCAGATCTGCGTGCGGCTCTTCGTCGAGCGCTTCCAGCAGGAGGCGAAGCCGATCCTGCGCAACCCGCTCAAGTTCCTGCAGGACACGATGCTTCGCGCGCACGCGGCGCTGGGCTCGTACGCCAACCAGTTCTCGATGCTCGAGACGCCGCGCACGACCTGCGTGGCGGTCGTCATCCAGGCCGGCTACGCGCACTGGGCGCACGTCGGCGACTCGCGCTTCTACCTGTTCCGCCAGGGCGGCGTGATCGGCGCGACCAAGGATCACTCGAAGGTCCAGTACCTCGTCGACCAGGGCATCATCGGCGCCGAGGACGTCGCGCAGCACCCGGACCGCAACAAGATCTTCAGCTGCCTGGGCGGGCTGGTCGACCCGGTGATCGACCTCTCGAAGCGCACGCCGCTTCGCAACGGCGACGTGATGCTGCTCTGCACCGACGGCCTGTGGAGCGTGATGCCGCAGCACGAGCTGGCGAGCTGGCTCACCTCGCAGCCGCTGCTCAAGAGCGCGCCCCAGATGATGCGCGAGGCCGAGAAGCGCGGCGGCCCCGACGGCGACAACCTGTCGATCATCTGCGTGCGCTGGGGGCCCGAGACGATCACCGACGAGCCGTCGACGATCACCGAGACGATGGGGCTCGGCGAGTTCCAGACCCAGATCGACCGCACGCTCACGCTCACCGATCGCAAGGGCACGCAGCGCGACCTCACCGACGACGAGATCGAGCGGGCGATCACGGAAATCCAGTCGACGATCCAGAAGTACAGAAAATAGTAGGTGGTAGATAGGGATTGGCGTCGAGCCTGGCGCGGTCGCGGGGGGAGCCTCGGGCCGCTGGGCTCGCGCTCGTTGCGCGTCCGGCGAGGCGAGGCGCGCTGCGAGGGGTCCGTTGCTCGACGTCCGGATGTCGCCGTCGCCGGAGTAGACTGAGTCGCCAAACCCCATCTACTACGCCCTTTCTACTGCCTTTGAACCGCCAGCTCGTCCTCGACACCGAGACCACCGGCCTCGACCCCAAGCAGGACCACCGGGTGATCGAGATCGCCGCGCTCGAGCTCGTGAACCGCCAGCCCACCGGGCGTCACCTGCACCTCAAGCTCAATCCCGAGCGCGAGATCGACCTCGGCGCCACCGAGGTGCACGGCATGACCTGGGACGACCTGCGCGACAAGCCGGCGTTCCGCGACGCGGCGGCCGAGATCGTCGAGTTCTTGCGCGACGCCGAGTGGATCATCCACAACGCGCCTTTCGACGTCGGCTTCCTCGACGCCGAGTTCGCGCGCGTCGACGCGCCGCCATGCGCCGAGCTCGCTTCGCGCATCGTCGACACGCTGGCGATGGCGCGCGAGGCGTTCCCCGGCAAGCGCAACAACCTCGACGCGCTGTGCGAGCGCTTCGGCGTCAACAACGCGCATCGCACGCTGCACGGCGCGCTGCTCGACGCGCAGCTCCTGGCCGAGGTCTACCTCGCGATGACGCGCGGCCAGGACTCGCTCGTGATCGACCTGCCGCGCGCCGCCGGCGCCGGCGCCGCCGCGGCGGGCGTCGCCGCGGGCGGGCCGCGACCCCCCGTCGCGGTGGTCGCACCGAGCGCCGCCGAGCTCGCCGCGCACCGCGCGTACCTCGACGCGCTCCAGGCGTCGAGCAAGGGCCGCTGCGTCTGGCTCGCGCTGGAGCGGGAGGCCGGGGAGGCCGCGTGACCGACGACACGCGGTCGCAGGACCCGGGCGGGCGGCCCGGCGCCGAGGCGCGGGGGGCCGCGCGGGCCGCCGTCACGGAACCGACACACGGCGGGCGCAGCATCGACGATTCGCCCGCCGCCGGCGGGGACGACGCCGCGCCGATGCGATCCCCCGAGACGATCGAGGTCGACACCTCGCCGATCAACCGCGAGCTGTCGCTGCTCGCGTTCAACCGGCGCGTGCTCGCGCTCGCGCAGGACGCCTCGATCCCGCTGCTCGAGCGGCTGCGCTTCCTGTCGATCGTCGCGTCGAACCTCGACGAGTTCTTCGAGATCCGGATCGCCGGGATCATGGAGCAGCTGCGGACCCGGACGCCGCCCGCGGGCATGACGCTCGCGGACCTGCGCGCGCAGTACGGCGCGATCGCGACGATGGTGCACGCGCTCGTCGACGACCAGTACGAATGCCTCAACGCGCAGGTGCTGCCGTCGCTCGCCGCGCGCGGCGTCAGGCTCCTGCGTCGCAGCGAGCTCACGGACGCCCAGCGCGCGTGGGTCGCCGGCACGTTCCGCGAGCAGGTGCGCCCGATCCTGACGCCGATCGGCCTCGACCCCGCGCACCCGTTCCCGCAGGTCGGCAACAAGAGCCTCAACTTCGTGATCGAGCTGTCCGGGCGCGACGCGTTCGGGCGCGAGACCTCGATCGCGATCGTCAAGGCGCCGCGCGTGCTGCCGCGCGTGATGAAGCTGCCGGCCTCGCTCGGCGCCGGCGACAATGCCTTCCTGCTCTTGTCGGCGGTCATCCACGAGCACCTCGGCGACCTGTTCCCCGGCCGCGAGGTCGTGTCGTACTCGCAGTTCCGCGTCACGCGCGACGCCGACCTGTGGTTCGACGAGGAGGAGGTGAAGAACCTCCGCCAGGCGCTGCAAGGCGAGCTCCCGCACCGCCAGTTCGGGCTGCCGCTGCGCCTCGAGGTCGCGAAGAGCTGCCCGGACCACCTCGCGCGCTTCCTGCTCGCGCAGTTCGAGCTCACCGACGAGGAGCTCTACCGCTGCGACGGCCCGGTCAACCTGATGCGGCTCTCGTCGCTGATCGACCAGGTCGACGTGGACGCGCTGCGCTACCGCCCCTTCGTGCCCGCGCAGCCGAAAGCGCTCGATGAGGCAGACGACATCCTTGCGGCCGTCCGCCAGCGCGACCTCCTGCTGCACCATCCGTACGAATCGTTCGACCCGGTCGTCGAGTTCATCCGCCGCGCGGCGAGCGACCCGGACGTCGTCGCGATCAAGCAGACGGTCTATCGCACCGGCGTCAACTCGACGCTGATGGAGGCGCTGATCGACGCGGCGCGGCGCGGCAAGGAGGTGACCGTCGTCGTCGAGCTGATGGCGCGCTTCGACGAGGAGGCGAACATCAACTGGGCGGACCGGCTCGAGCGCGAGGGCGCGCAGGTCGTCTACGGCGTGTTCGGCCTGAAGACGCACGCGAAGCTCGCGCTGATCCTGCGCCGCGAGCCCTCGGGCGCCGGCCACCGGCTCGTGCCCTACGCGCACCTCGGGACCGGCAACTACCATCCGCGGACCGCGCGCCAGTACACCGATTTCGGCCTCCTCACCGCGGACGCGGACCTCTGCCACGACGTGAACGAGGTGTTCCTGCACATCACGAGCCTCGCGAAGGCCGGGCGGATGCGCAAGCTCCTGCTCGCGCCGTTCACGATGCACCGGCGCGTGCTCGAGATGATCCGCCGCGAGACGCGCAACGCGCGCGACGGCAAGCCGGCCCGCATCATCGCGAAGATGAATGCGCTCGTCGAGGAAGGCGTCATCAAGGCGCTCGTGCAGGCGTCGCAGGCCGGCGTCGAGATCGACCTGATCGTGCGCGGAGCTTGCTCGCTGCGCCCCGGCGTGCCCGGCTGGTCGGACAACATCCGCGTGCGCTCGATCCTCGGCCGCTTCCTCGAGCACCACCGCGTCTGGTACTTCGAGAACGACGGCGCGAAGGACGTGTGGCTCGCGTCGGCGGACTGGATGGGGCGCAACCTGTTCCGGCGCATCGAGGTCGCGTTCCCGGTGCTCGACCCGGCCGCGAAGAAGCGCGTGATCGACGAGGGGCTCAAGGTCTACCTCGCCGACAACCGCGACGCCTGGCTGCTCGACGCGAGCGGCCAGTGGACGCGCGCGAAGCCGGCGGGCCGCGCGAAGGCGCGCGCGGCGCAGGACGAGCTCCTCGCGCGGCTAGCCGGGGGCTAGCCCGTGGACCTCGTCCTGTGGCGCCACGCCGAGGCCGAGCCGGGCGAGCCCGACCTCGGACGGCGGCTCACGTCGAAGGGACACAAGCAGGCCGAGCGCATGGCCGCGTGGCTCGACTCCCGCCTGCCCGACGCCACGCGCATCCTCGTGTCGCCCGCCGACCGCACGCAGCAGACGGCGCGGGCGCTCGGTCGCAGGTTCAAGACGCTCGACGACATCGCGCCCGGCGCGGGCGTGGCGTCGTTGCTGGCCGCGGCCGGCTGGCCCGACTCGCGCGAGACGGTGCTGGTCGTGGGCCACCAGCCGACGCTCGGCCAGGTGGCGGCCATGCTCCTCTCGGGTGAGCCGGCGCCCTGGTCGGTCAAGAAGGGCGCGGTGTGGTGGCTGTCGAACCGCACGCGCGACGGCGAGCCCGGCGTCGTGCTGAAGGTCGTGATCGGGCCGGATTCCGTGTAGCGGGCGGCAGCGGCGGGCTACCGCCGCCAGGGCCACCCGGCGTCCGCCCACTCGCCGCGCTCCTTCGCGAGCATGTGGTCGGTGAGCGGGTGGGCGCGCAGCCAGCGCGCCGGGACCTCGAGGCCGAACGCGCGTCCCGGCCGGATCCGGATGCGCGGGACGTCGATCGGCTGGCGCGCGTGGTGGAACAGCACCGCGAGGCGCAGCGCGAGCACCTGCGCGCGCAGGCTCGGGTCGTCGAGCAGCTGCGCGACCTTGTCGAGCCCGCCGCGGCAGCCGAGCACGAGCATCGCGAGCCACTGCTGCTCCTGCCGCGAGAATCCGGGCATGTCGGCGTTGCCGAGGATGTAGGCGCCGTGCTTGTGGAACCCGATGTGCGAGACGGTGTAGCCGACCTCGTGCAGCAGCGCCGCCCAGGCCACGTGGCGCTCGACATTGGCGTCGGCGCGGGCGGCGGCCTGCGCGTAGAGCGTTCGCGCGAGGGCCGCGACGCGCTCGGCGTGCGGCCGGTCGACGTGGTAGCGCTCGAGGAACGACGCGACGGTCGCCTCGCGGCTGTCGCGGTGCTCGCGGCGGCCGAGGAGGTCGTAGAGCACGCCCAGCCGCAACGCGCCGCCGACCGGGTTGATGCGGGCGATGCCGAGCTCGTCGACGGCGGCCGCCATCACCGCGAAGCCGCCTGCCAGCACCGGCGCGCGCTCGGCCTTGAGGCCCTCGAGCTTCAGGTGCTTGTAATGCCCGGCGGCGATCATGCGCTTGCGCAGCCGCGCGAGGCCGCCCGGCGTGATGCCGCCTTCCGAGAACCCGTTCTGCTCGAGGATGTCGGCGAGCGCGAGCGCGGTGCCCGACGACGCGTAGGCGTCGTGCCAGTGGCGCCGCGAGAACTCGCGCGCGATCGCCTCGACCTCGACCTGCGCGTGCGTCTCGGCCGCTTCGAGCGCGTCCTCGTCGAGCGAGCCGTCGGGAAAGAAGCGGCGCGTCATCGCGACGCAGCCGAGCTTGAGCGACTCGAGGCGGTCGGGGTTCATGCCGCGGCCGATGATGAACTCGGTCGAGCCGCCGCCGATGTCGACGACGAGCCGCGGCGTGTCCGAGGCGGGCAGAAGGTGCGCGACGCCGACGTAGATGAGGCGCGCCTCCTCGTGCCCGCCGATCACGTCGATCGGGAAGCCGAGCGCCGCCTCCGCGCGCGGCAGGAACTGCGCGACGTTCTTCGCGACGCGGAACGTGTTGGTCGCGACCGCGCGCACGGCGTTCCTGTCGAAGCCGCGCAGCCGCTCGCCGAAGCGCGCGAGGCACGCGATCGCCTCGCGCTGCGCGAGCGGCGTCAGGTGGTCGCGCTCGTCGAGGCCGGCGCCGAGTCGCAGCGTCTCGCGCACCGTGTCGAGCCGGTAGATCTGCCCGCCCTCGACGCGGCCGACCTCGAGGCGGAAGCTGTTGCTGCCCATGTCGACGACGGCGAGCATCGTCGGCGCAGCGGGAGGGGAGCGTCGGTTCATGGCCGGCCGAAGCCTAGCAGAACCGGCTCGCCGTGCGGGCGGCGCGCGGGCGCCCCGTGCTACGCTCCACGGCTCCCCGGGCGCGTCGCCATGCCGATCGACTACCTCAAGCGGATCCTCAACGCCAAGGTCTACGACGTGGCGATCGAGACGCCGCTCGACCTCGCGCCGACGCTCTCGCGCCGCCTCGGCAACCGGGTGCTGCTGAAGCGCGAGGACCAGCAGCCGGTCTTCTCGTTCAAGCTGCGCGGCGCCTACAACAAGATGGCGCACCTTTCCGCGGCCGAGCGGGCGCGCGGCGTCATCGCCGCCTCCGCGGGCAACCACGCGCAGGGCGTCGCGCTCGCCGCGCAGCGGCTTCGCTGCGACGCGACGATCGTGATGCCGGTGACCACGCCGCACATCAAGATCGCCGCGGTGGAGGCGCGCGGCGCGAAGGTCGTGCTCCACGGCGACTCGTACAGCGACGCCTACGCGCACGCGCTCTCGCTGCAGCGGAAATCGGGCGCGACCTTCGTGCATCCCTACGACGATCCCGACGTGATCGCCGGGCAGGGCACGATCGGGATGGAGGTGCTGCGCCAGTGCCAGGGCCCGATCGACGCGATCTTCGTCGCGATCGGCGGCGGCGGCCTGATCGGGGGGATCGGCGCGTACGTGAAGCGCGTGCGCCCCGACATCCGGATCGTCGGCGTGCAGCCCGAGGACTCCGACGCGATGGCGCGCTCGCTGGAGGCGGGCCGTCGCGTGACGCTGCCCCACGTCGGGCTCTTCGCCGACGGCGTCGCGGTCAAGCAGGTCGGCAAGGAGACCTTCCGGCTCGCGCGCGAGGTCGTCGACGACATCGTCCGCGTCGACACCGACGCGACCTGCGCGGCGCTGAAGGACGTCTTCGAGGACACGCGCTCGATCCTCGAGCCGGCCGGCGCGCTCGCGATCGCCGGCGTGAAGCACTGGGTCGAGCGGCACCGCACGAAGGACCGCACGTTCGTCGCCATCGCCTGCGGCGCCAACATGAACTTCGACCGGCTGCGCTTCGTCGCCGAGCGCGCCGAGCTGGGCGAGGCCCGCGAGGCGGTGCTCGCGGTCACGATCCCCGAGGAGCCGGGGAGCTTCCGCAAGTTCTGCCGCGTGCTCGGCAAGCGGTCGGTCACCGAGTTCAACTACCGGTACGCCGACGCCTCGGCCGCGCACCTGTTCGTCGGCGTCGAGGTCGCGGACCGGCACGAGAAGGACCGGCTGCTGGCCGACCTGAAGCGCCACCGGATCCGGGCGCTGGACCTCTCGGACAACGAGATGGCGAAGCTGCACGTCCGCCACCTGGTCGGCGGGCACGCGCCGCAGGCGCGCGACGAGATCCTCTACCGGTTCGAGTTCCCCGAGCGGCCCGGCGCCCTGATGCGTTTCCTCGACAGCATGAGCGCGGGCTGGAACATCAGCCTGTTCCACTACCGAAACCACGGCGCCGACTACGGGCGCGTGCTGGTCGGCATGCAGGTCCCGCCGCGGGACAAGGCGGAATTCCGGGCTTTCCTGGCGCGGCTGGGCTACGACCACGCCGACGAGACGGACAATCCGGCTTATCGCATGTTTCTGGGGCGCTAGCGGCGCATTCCGCGCGCCGTTTCCTACCTCAAATCGGCAGCCTCTGCCGTTGCGCGTCAGGCGGCGGTGAATGAAACTTGCCGGGATGTTGCATTCCGCGCAAAAGCGTCGGCCAAAGCCTATTCCGGCAAGCTTTATGCTCTAGGCAGGGCTGGCCCGGCGTGGCAGACTCGACCACGCCCCCCGTCGGCGCGCCGTCCGCGCCGCGGGCCCGGGGCCCTCGGGAGGGAGTTTGAGCGACCCAAGCGCGCTGTCGGGCGTCAAGGTGATGGTGATCGACGATTCGAACACCATCCGCCGGAGCGCCGAGATCTTCCTGCTCCAGGCCGGCTGCACCGTCATCCTGGCCGAGGACGGGTTCGACGCGCTCGCGAAGATCGCCGACCACCATCCCGACCTCGTGTTCGTCGACATCATGATGCCGCGCCTGGACGGCTACCAGACCTGCGCGCTCATCAAGAAGAACGCGAGGTTCCAGTCGACGCCGGTGATCATGCTCTCGTCGAAGGACGGACTCTTCGACCGGGCGCGCGGGCGGATGGTCGGGTCGGACCAGTACCTGACGAAGCCCTTCACGAAGGAAAGCCTGCTGAAGGCGGTGGCCGCCCACGTGAACCGCGCGGCCGCCTGAGGCGGCGGGACGCGCGGCTTCGCCCTACGAAGGCACGAGCATGCAGATCCGCAAGATCCTGATCGTCGACGACTCGCCCACCGAGCGCCACGTGCTGAACGACCTCCTCACCAAGGCGGGGTACGAGGTCGTCGCGAGCGACAACGGCGAGGACGCCATCCAGAAGGCCAAGTCGGTCAAGCCCGACCTCATCCTGATGGACGTCGTGATGCCCGGGCTCAACGGATTCCAGGCGACGCGCGCGATCTCGCGCGACCCGGACACGCGCTCGATCCCGATCATCCTGTGCACGTCGAAGAGCCAGGAGACCGACAAGATCTGGGGCATGCGGCAGGGCGCCCGCGACTACGTCGTGAAGCCGGTCAACCGCGACGAGCTGCTCGCCAAGATCGCGGCCATCGACTAGCCATCCCAGCGATCCGACGCCCATGGCGCGCGCCGCGAAGCTCGACCTCCGGTCGTTCCAGCAGGAGCTGGCGACCCGGCTCGCCAGCAAGACCGCGGCGCAGGTCGAGAGCTCGCGGCTCGGGCTTTCCTGCGGCGGCGACCAGTGGCTCGTGCGGCTCGCGGACGCGGGCGAGGTCGTCGCGGTCCCGCCGGTGACGCCGGTGCCGCACACGCGGCCCTGGCACCTCGGCGTCGCGAACGTGCGCGGCAACCTCTACAGCGTCGTCGATTTCGCGCGCTTCCTGGGGCGCGAGAGCGACGGCGGGGGCGCGCAGGCGCGCCTCGTCCTGTTCGGGCCGCGCGCGGGCGACCTCAACGCGGGGATCGTCGTCGGGCGGGTGCTGGGGCTGCGCAACCTGGCCGAGCTCGCGCCGTCGGGGTCGGCGGCCGGCGCGCCCGCGTGGTACGCGCAGCGGTGGATGGACGCGGACGGCCGCTCGTGGCAGGAGATCGACCTGTCGCGGCTCGCGCGGGACGACACGTTTTTGCAGATCGGGGTCTGACGCCGCGGCCGGGCCGCGTGCGCAGGGACGATCCGGAGGACTCATGGCGTTCAAGATGCCCAACCTGTTCGGCTCGAAGCCGCCGGTCGCGCCGGCCGACGACCTCGACGTGCCGACGACGCAGGTCAAGATGGCCGCGCAGGGCGGGACGGGCTACGACCCGCTCGCCTCGGTGTCGGTGATGGAGCAGGTGCGATCGGCCGCGCCCGCCGCGAAGGTGCCGAGCCGGCTGCCGATCATCGGCTCGATGCCGGTCGTCAAGCAGTTCCAGGTGCTCGGCACGCTGCTCGCGCTGTTCCTCGTGTTCGCGGCGATCATGGTGTTCCTCGAGAACCGCCAGTCGACGCAGACCTCGACGGCCGCGGCGGTCGCGACCGAGATGCAGATGCTCTCGCAGCGCCTCGCTCGCGGTTCGGCGCTGGCGTCCCAGGGCCAGGCGGCGGGCTTCCCGGCGGTCGCGGACAGCCGCGACCGGTTCCGCCAGAACCTGAACGCGCTGATCAACGGCGGCACGGTCCGCGGCGCGTCGCTCGACGCCGCGTCCGACCCGGCGGCGATCGAGGTGCTGAACGCGCTGAAGGCGCGCTGGGAGAAGGTCGACGCGTCGGCGGAGCGGCTCGTCGCCAACCAGCAGAGCCTGACCTCGCTCGCGAAGGGGCTCGACGCGATCAACCAGTCGAACGCCGGGCTGCTCGAGCTCGCGCAGCAGGCGGCGCAGCAGATCGGCGCCGCCGGCGGGACGCTCCGCGAGGTCGACTACGCGAACCAGCTCGCGGTGCTGTCGCAGCGCATCGCCAAGAACGCCAACGCGCTTGCGTCCGGCGAGGAGATCGACCCGGAGACCGCGTTCCTGATGGGCAAGGACGCGGGCGTGTTCCGCGACATCCTGAACGGGCTCACGCGCGGCAGCGACGCGCTCAAGCTCCAGCCGATCCGCAACGACGACGCGCGGGCGACGCTGGCCGAGCTGTCGAAGCGCTTCGCCGCCTACGACGCCGGCGTCGCGGCGATCCTGCAGAACATGCAGCGGCTGACGATCGCGAAGCAGGCGGCGCGGTCGATCAACGCCGAGGCGGAGCCGCTGCTGAACGACTCGGTCAAGCTCGCGCAGCTCTACGAGGGCGGCAGCGGCACGTTCCGCACGTTCACGTTCGTCGCCGCGATCGCGTTCGCGCTGCTCGCGCTGCTCTGCCTCGTTTTGCTCGGCAAGGTCTTCCTCGACGACGCGCGGATGCGGGCGTTCGAGAGCGAGAACGAGAACAAGCGCAACCAGGAGGCGATCCTGCGGCTCCTGAACGAGATGGGCAACCTCGCGGACGGCGACCTCACGGTGCAGGCTTCGGTGACCGAGGACGTGACGGGCGCGATCGCCGACTCGATCAACTTCACGATCGAGGAGCTCCGCACGCTGGTGCGCGGCATCAACTCGGCGACCGACCAGGTGACGCGCGCGACGCAGGAGACGCAGTCGATCTCGAACCGCCTGTTCGAGGCGTCGCAGCGGCAGAACCGCGAGATCCAGCAGGCGTCGGCGTCCGTGCTCCAGATGGCGCAGTCGATCAACGAGGTGGCGCAGAACGCCTCGCAGTCGGCGAAGGTCGCGCAGCTCGCGCTCGGCGCCGCCGAGAAGGGCGGCCAGGCGGTGCAGAACCAGATCTCGGGCATGAACGAGATCCGCACGCAGATCCAGGACACGTCGAAGCGGATCAAGCGCCTGGGCGAGAGCTCGCTCGAGATCGGCGAGATCGTCGAGCTGATCAGCGACATCACCGAGCAGACGAACGTTCTGGCGCTCAACGCCGCGATCCAGGCGGCGTCCGCCGGCGAGGCGGGCCGCGGCTTCACCGTGGTGGCCGAGGAAGTGCAGCGGCTGGCCGAACGCTCCGGCGAGGCGACCAAGCAGATCGAGGCGATCGTGAAGACGATTCAGGCCGACACGCAGGACGCGGTGGCGGCGATGGAGAAGTCGACGGTCGGCGTGGTCGAAGGGACGAAGCTCTCCGACGCGGCGGGCCAGGCGCTGACCGAGATCCAGCGCGTGTCGCGCGAGCTCGCCGACCTGATCGGCCGCATCTCGGCGCAGACGCAGATGCAGTCGACCTCGGTGTCGGACGTGACGCGGGGCATGCAGGGCATCCTCAAGATCTCCGAGGAGACGACCGAGGGCACGAAGCAGACGAACGTGTCGATCGGCCAGCTCACGAAGCTCGCGGCCGAGCTCCGCTCGTCGGTCGCGGGGTTCAAGGTCTAGCCGCCCGAATGGCTTAGTGTTCAGTGCTCGGTGATCGGGGATGGGCGATCGGGGATGGGAATGGGCGGATGTCCCCCGGTCCTTGGCGACGGACGGTCGGGCGCGCGCGGTACGGAAGCCCGCGGCCTTGGCCCGGAATGTGCTGTTCAGGAGGGTTGGCTGATTCCAGGCGCCTGATCCTCGAAACCCGAAGCCCGACACCCGATGTCGACTGAGACCGCACCGGACTACGACCTGGGACCGCTGTCCTGGGTGCAGGGCGAGATCGACCAGGCGATCGCCCGCGGCCTCGACGCGCTCGCGGCGTACCGCGCGAACGCCGACGACGAGTCCTCGCTCAAGCAGGCGCGCACGCAGGTCCACCAGGCGGCGGGCGCGATCCAGATGGTCGGGCTCGACGCGGTCGTCGCGTACACCGACGAGCTGGAGCGGCAGCTCGCGCGCCTGGAGTCCGTGCCGCGCCCCGCGCTGGCGGCGACCGTCGACGTCGTCGACCGCGCCTGCCGCAAGCTCCGCATCTTCCTCGACGAGCTCGTCAAGGGCGCGGCGCCGGTTCCGCTCAAGCTCTACCCCGAGTACGAGGCGATGCAGCTCGCGCGCGGCGTGAAGGCCGCGTCGCCCACCGAGCTCTTCTACCCGGACCTCTCGCCCCGCGCGCCGAAGCTGCCGCCGCGCGAGGCGATCCCCGCGAACAAGCTCCCGTCCTACCTCGTCAAGCAGCGCCGCGCCTACCAGCGCGGGTTGCTCGCGTGGCTGCGCGGCGATGCCGAGGGCGCGAAGACCATGCGGGACGCGGTCGTCGCCATCGAGGACGCGACGACGCAGGGCAGCCTGCGCGCGTTCTGGTGGACGGTGGGCGCGCTGTTCGAGGCGCTGACCGGCAAGGGGCTCGAGCCGGGCTTCGGCGTCAAGCAGCTGGCCGCGCGCATCGACCTGCAGATCCGGCGCGTCGTCGAGGGCAGCGCGAAGGCCGCCGACCGGCTGCGCCGCGAGGTGCTCTACTACGTCGCGATCAGCGCGCCGGTCGGGCCGCAGGTCCAGGCGGTGCAGCGGGCGTTCCGCCTCTCGGGCCTGATCCCGACCGCCGAGGCGCTCAACGCCGACCTCGTGCGCATCCAGCCGCTGCTGCGCGAGGCGCGCGAGCAGCTCGTGGCCGCGAAGGACGCGTGGCTCAAGTTCGCGTCCGGCCGCGCCGAGAACCTGCCGAAGCTCAAGGCGACGCTGGCGTCGGTCCACACGAAGGCCGCCGAGGTGAAGCACGGCGCGCTGATGAAGCTCACCTCGACGCTGGTCGAGCGCCTCGACAAGATGCCCACCGCCGGCGTCTCGGAGATGCTCGCGATGGAGTACGCGACGGCGCTGCTGCTCGCCGAGAGCGCGTTCGAGAACTACTCGACGCTGACGCCGGACTTCCCGAAGCAGGTCGATGCGATGATCGGGCGCCTCGATGCCGCGCGCGCCGGCCGCGTCGGTCAGGCCGCGGCGGCGCCCGCGCTCGACGAGATGAGCAAGCGCGCGCAGGAGCGCGTGCTGATCGCGCAGGTCGGGCGCGAGATCCAGGCGAACCTGCGCCACATGGAGCAGGTGCTCGACGCGTTCTTCCGCGACAACGGCAAGCGCGCGGAGCTCGCGACGCTGGCCAGGGACGGCCAGCAGATCCGGGGCGCGCTGACGATGCTCGGGCTCGACGAGGCCGAGCGGCTGCTGGCGTCGTGCCAGCAGCAGATCGAGCACTACGCGGATCCGGAGACGCCGGTCGGCAACGACGACCTCGAGAGCCTCGCCGAGGCGCTCTCGGGGCTCGGCTTCTACATCGAGGCGGTCGAGCAGCAGCGCCCCGACCGCGACCGGCTGATCGCGCCGCTGATCGCGAAGCGGCTGGGCCAGGCGCCCGCGCCGAAGGCGGACGAGGGCGAGTCGGTCGAGTCGTCGGTGGCGCGGCTGCGCGCCGCGCTTCCCGCGCTGGTCGAGGAGGCGCGCCGCGCGCCGTCCGACGCGGCCGCGCGCGAGTCGCTCCGCGTGAAGCTCGCCGGGCTGCGCGACGACGCCGAGCTGATCGGCGACGCCGAGCTGACCGCGCAGGCGGGCGAGGCGATGGCGGAGCTCGAGCGCGGATCGGTCGCCGCGCTGGCCGAGACCGCGGCCGCGATCGCCGACACCGGCGCCGCGCCGGCGCCCGAGCTGTCCGACGAGACGAAGCGCCTGCTCGACACCGACGCCAAGGGCCTCGACGCCGAGCTCCTCGAGATCTACCTGACCGAGGCCTCCGAGGTGCTCGACACGATCGGCGACCAGTCGCGGGCGCTCGACGAGAATCCGGGCGACCGCGAGGCGCTGCGCACCGTGCGCCGCGGCTTCCACACGCTGAAGGGGTCCGGCCGCATGGTCGGCCTGAAGGAGCTGGGCGAGCTCGCGTGGGACGTCGAGCGTGTCCACAACCGGCTGCTCGACGAGGAGCGGCCGGTCACGCCGCAGGTGCGCGAGATGATCCGCGTCGCGCAGGCCTCGTTCCGCGAATGGATCGGCGAGCTGTCGTCGAAGGGCCGCGTCTCGGCGGACCCGTCCGCGCTGCGAGCGGCGATCGCGGCGGTCGAGGCCGGGCTCCCGTCGTCGGGCGCACCGGCCGCGCCGCCCGCGCCCCCGGCGGTCGCCGAAGTGATCGACATCGCGGTGCCGGTGCTCGAGGAGCCTCCCGCCCCCCCTTTTGAGCCGAAGGACGAGCCGCCGCCGGAAGCCGAGATCTTCGAGCTGCCGGAGCTGGGACTGGGAACGGCGCAGGCGCGCGTCGACGTGATCGACGCCGAGGCCGCGGAGGAGCCCGTCCGCGCGCCCGGGCCGCCGGTGCTGAAGCTCGTCGCGGACAACACGCACGCTGCTCCGCCGGCCGAGAGCGCGCCGAGGCACGTCGACGAGGTCGACGTCGGCGGCGTGCGCATCTCGGCCTCGCTGCACCGGATCCTCGCCGACGAATCCGAGGAGCACCTGGCGACGCTCGACCACGAGCTTTCGCTGCTGCAGTTCGACCCGGGCGCGGTGCCGTCGCCCGCGATGATCCGGGCCGCGCACACGCTGTGCGGCATCCATCGCACCGGCGGCTTCCCGCTCGTCGCGGGCCTCGCGAAGACGCTGGAGCTCACGCTCGTCGGGCTCGAGCAGGCGGGCGCGCCGCTGCCGGGCGGCGCGCAGCCGGCGATCTCGCACGGCGTCGCGGCGCTGCGGTCGCTCGCGACGCGCGTCAAGGCTCGCGAGGCGTTCGACCCGATCGACGCCGAGGAGGCCGCCCGCGCGGATGCCGAGCTCGACGCGCTCCGCCGCGAGCTCGCGAGCACCGCGCCCGCCGACATCGAGACGCGCGCGGCGCTGGCCGCCGAAGCCGAGGACGAGGCCGAGGTCGCGCGGGCGCAGGTCGCCGCGCCGCTCGAGACGGCCGCGCCCGTCGGCATCGAGCCGCCGGCCTTCGAGCCCGCGACCCGCGTCGCAGCGGATCTCGCAACCGAACCCGAGCCCGAACTCGAGCTGCCCGTGCCGGCGGCCGACCCGCTTGACGGCGTTCGCGACGTGGTCGACGACTCGGTGATCGCGATCTTCGTCGACGAGGCCGGCGAGCTTTTCCCGCAGGCGGGCGAGCAGGTCCGCGCGTGGCGACGCGCGCCGACCGACGCGACGCCCCCGGCGGAGCTCCGGCGCGTGCTGCACACGTTCAAGGGCAGCGCGCGCATGGCCGGCGCGATGCGCCTGGGCGAGCTCGCGCACCGGATGGAGGCGCGGCTGGGCTCGCCCGAGACGCCGGCGGCCCCCACGCCCGCGCTGTTCGAGGCGCTCGACGCGGACCTCGACGACATCGGCTTCCTGCTCGACGGCCTGCGCGCCGGACGCACCAACCTCGAGTTGCCGTGGGTCGCGCAGGCGAAGGCCGCGGCCGCGCCGCCACCGGCGGCCGAGACGCCGGCGGCCGAGGTCCCCGTCGCGCCGGAGCCGGCCGCGGAACCGGCGCCGACCGCCGCGGCTCCCGTTCCGGCGATCGCCGCGGCCCCCGCGGCCCCCGCCGTCGTCGCGACGCCTGCGTTCGCGCCCGCGATGACGATCGCCCACGAGCCGGCGGAAGCGGAGAGCGCGGCGCGCGCGATGCTGCGCGTGCGTGCCGACCTGATCGACCGCCTCGCGAACGAAGCCGGCGAGGTCGCGATCGCGCGTGCGCGCGTCGAAGGCGAATTGCGGTCGCTCAAGGCGAACCTGCTCGAGCTCACCGGCAGCGTGATCCGGCTGCGCGGGCAGGTCCGCGAGATCGAGATCCAGGCCGAGTCGCAGATCCAGTCGCGGATGAGCGCGGTGCAGACCGTGCAGGAAGGCTTCGACCCGCTCGAGTTCGACCGCTACACGCGCTTCCAGGAGCTGACGCGATCGCTCGCCGAGGGCGTCAACGACGTGTCGACCGTGCAGCAGTCGCTGCTCAAGAACCTCGACGACGCCGACGCCGCGCTGCTCGCGCAGGCGCGGCTGTCGCGAGACGTGCAGCAGCGGCTGTTCTCGATCCGCACGGTGCCGTTCGGCAGCCTGTCCGAGCGCCTCTACCGGATCCTCCGCGCGACCGCCCGCGAGCTCGACAAGCGTGCGAACCTCGAGATCGTCGGCGCGCAGACCGAGCTCGACCGCTCGGTGCTGGAGAAGCTCGTGGGGCCGCTCGAGCACCTCTTGCGCAACGCGCTCGACCACGGCATCGAGCCGCGCGAGGCGCGGCTCGCCGCGGGCAAGCTCGAGACCGGCGAGATCACGCTCACGGTGCGGCAGGCCGGCAACGAGGTGATGATCGAGCTCGACGACGACGGCGGCGGCATCGACCTCGCGCGCGTGCACCGGCGCGCGGTCGAGCACGGGATGATCGCGCCCGACGCCGAGCCGACCGAGGCGCAGCTCGTCGAGTGCATCTTCCGCCCCGGCTTCTCGACGGCGTCGAGGGTCACGCAGATCTCCGGCCGCGGCGTCGGGATGGACGTGGTGCGCGCGGACATCGCGGCGCTGGGCGGCCGCGTCGAGGTCGCCACGCGCCCGGGCAAGGGGACGACGTTCACGCTCTACCTGCCGCTCACGCTCGCGGTCGCGCAGACGGTGCTGGTGCGCGCAGGCGGACGGCTGTGGGCGCTGCCCGCGCCGATGGTCGAGCAGGTGCAGCAGGTGAAGGCCGAGGCGCTGCTCCAGCTCTACGTCGCGGGCGAGGTCGAGTGGCAGGGCCGCAAGTACCCGTTCCACTACCTGCCGCGCCTCCTGGGCGACAACGCGCACAATCCGGAGTCCGCGCGCCACAACCCGGTGCTGCTGCTGCGTTCCGGCCAGACTCGCGCTGCCATCCACGTCGACGAGATGGCGGGCAACCAGGAAGTGGTGGTCAAGAACATCGGCCCGCAGCTCGCGCGCGTGTCCGGCATCGCCGGGGCGACGGTGCTCGGCAACGGCGAGATCGTGCTGATCATCAACCCGGTCGCGCTGGCGCAGCGCGCCGACGTCCAGCGCTTCGACCCGAACGCCGAGCAGCGCGTCGCGCGCTCCGCTGCGGCGGCGGCACCCGGGCGACCCATGGTCCTCGTCGTCGACGATTCGCTCACGGTGCGCAAGATCACGAGCCGCCTGCTCCAGCGCGAGGGCTTCGACGTGCTGACGGCGAAGGACGGCGTCGACGCGCTGCAGGTGGTCGCCGAGCAGACGCCCGACGTGATCCTGCTCGACATCGAGATGCCGCGCATGGACGGCTTCGAGTTCACGAAGACGATCAAGGCGGACCCGAAGCACGGCCACATCCCGATCATCATGATCACGTCGCGCACCGCGGAGAAGCACCGCAACCTCGCGCGCGAGCTCGGCGTCGACCTCTACCTCGGCAAGCCCTTCCAGGAAGAGGATCTCCTGAAGAGCCTCCGCGAGATGCTCGAGCTCGTTTAGCGACCTGAGCGCCCCGGGCCCCTCGCCCCCTCGCGAGCGGGGCGAGGGCCGGGTTGGGGGCCGTCGTCCCGCGTCTCGCCGTACCGATGGCATGATCCGGCGATGCCTCGCGCCCGCGTCCCGCTGCTGCTCCTGCCCGGACTCCTGTGCGACGCCGAGCTGTTCGGCCCGCAGCTCGACGGGCTCGCGGGCAGGGCGGACATGCGCGTCGCGGACCTCACGAAGCACGACACGATGGCCGCGCTCGCGGCGGACGCGCTGGCGCAGGCGCCGTGGCCGCGATTCGCGGTGGCGGGCCTGTCGATGGGCGGCTACGTGGCGCACGAGATCCTGCGGCAGGCGCCCGCGCGCGTGCTGGGTCTCGCGCTGATGGACACGTCGGCGCAGCCCGACGCGCCCGAGTCGACCGCCAACCGCAGGCGGCTCATGTCGCTCGCGCGGCACGACTTCGCCGCCGTGACCGAGACGCTGCTGCCGAAGCTCATGCACCCGGCGAACGCGGCCGATCCCCGGCTCGCGGGGATCGTGCGCGGCATGGCCGCGCGCGTGGGGCCCGCCGCGTTCGAGCGGCAGGAGCTCGCGATCATCGCGCGCGTCGACAGCCGGCCCGGGCTCGCGCGCGTCCGCTGCCCGACGATCGTGATCGCCGGCGCGGACGACGCGATCATGCCGCGTGAGGTCCACGAGGAGCAGGCCTCGGGCATCGCCGGCGCCGTGCTCGAGATCGTCCCGGCGTGCGGTCACCTCGCGTCGATCGAGGCGCCCGATCGGGTGAACGCCGCGCTCGCGGGCTGGCTCGCGCGCGCGGCGACGCCAGCCGCCGAGGGAAGCTCCGGCTGAACCCGGGCGCGCGTCAGTTCGCGTCGACGCCGATGCGCAGCGCGTAGGCCGCGCCCTTGCCCTGGCGCTCGGCCTCGGGGCCGAGGTAGACGCGGACCCGGTATTCGCCGGCGTCCGCCAGGCGGCCGGACCACGCGCCGCGCGCGTCGCCCTCGCTCGAGTAGATCGACTCGCCGTAGGGGCCGAGCACGGCGAACCAGGTGTCCGGGGCCTTCGCCTCGAGGCGCACGTTCATCCTGCGGCCGCCCTCCAGCCGGACCACGTAGTCGCGCGCCCCGAGGTTCGGGCCCTTCAGCGTGCCGTCGAGCGAGACCGGCTTCGCGCCGGGCACCGCCTGGACCGCGGTGGACGGGATGATCGCCTGCGCGTGCGCCGGCGGAAGCGCGCCGGCGAGCGCGAGCGCGGCGAGCGCGACGGCCGCAAGGGTTCCGGGCGGGCGGCGGGCGGGACGGATCACGGAAGCACCTTTCGAGGACGGCCTTGGGAGATGGTGCGCGCGGCCGGCCCGAAAGGGAATCGGCGCGGCGCCCCGTCCCGGGGGGCAGCATCCGGTGTGCACCGCCGCACCACGCCCGCGGCGGAGCGCGCTACCATCTCCTCGACCCGACGCGTCGCGCCTCCCGGGCGGGCCTCCCGTGCCCGCCCCGGCGTGCCGCGCCCCGGAAACCCGCACGACGACCCTCGCAGGATCCCGATCACCCGAACCCCGGAGGAGACCATGGCGGACTACGCCACCCCCAGCATCCGCACCGTCGCGCTCGTGGGCCACGGCGGCGCCGGCAAGACGACGCTCGCGGAAGCGCTGCTCGTCAAGGCCGGCGCCATCGCCCAGGCCGGGAGCGTCGAGAAGGGCACGACCGTCTCCGACTTCGACCCGCTCGAGAAGCAGTACCTGCACTCGCTCCGCGCCTCGATGGTCCACCTCGACACGCCGGAGGCGCGCGTCCACGTGATCGACACGCCGGGATTCCCCGACTTCATCGGGCAGGCGATCGGCGCGCTCGACGCGGTCGAGACCGCCGCGATCGTCGTCAACGCGTCGTCGGGGATCGAGATGATCACCTCGCGCATGATGCAGTGGGCGTCGGAGCGCCACCTGTGCCGGATCGTGATCGTCAACAAGATCGACGCCGAGAACGTGAACCTGCCCGCGGTGCTCGCGTCGATCCGCTCTGCGTTCGGCAACGAGTGCCTGCCGATCAACCTGCCGGCCGGCGGCGGCAAGCGCGTCGTCGACTGCTTCTTCAACCCGTCGGGCGACGCGGACTTCTCGTCGGTCGCCGAGGCGCACCAGGCGCTCGTCGACCAGGTGATCGAGGTCGACGAGGAGCTGATGGCGAAGTACCTGGAGCAGGGCGAGTCGATCGAGGCGGCGCAGCTGCACGCGCCGTTCGAGAAGGCGCTGCGCGAAGGCCACCTCGTGCCGGTGTGCTTCGTGTCGGCCCGCACCGGCGCGGGCGTCGCGGAGCTCCTCGACGTGCTCGTGAAGCTCGCGCCGAACCCCGCCGAGGGCAATCCGCCGATGTTCACGAAGGGCGAGGGCGCGGCCGCCGTGGAATTCCGCTCCGAGCCCGATCCCAAGAAGCACGTGCTCGCGCACGTGTTCAAGGTCGTCGTCGACCCGTTCGTCGGCAAGCTCGGCGTGTTCCGCGTCCACCAGGGGACGATCACGAAGGACACGCAGCTCTACATCGGCGACGGCAAGAAGCCGTTCAAGGTCGGGCACCTATTGATGCTCCAGGGAGGCAAGCACGTCGAGGTCGATCGCGCGGTGCCCGGGGACATCGCGGCGGTCGCCAAGGTCGACGAGATCACGTTCGACTGCGTGCTCCACGACTCGCACGACGAGGACCGCATCCACATGGCGCCGCTCGCGTTCCCGCGGCCGATGCACGGCGTCGCGATCGCGCCGAAGCGCCGGGGCGACGAGCAGCGGCTGTCCGACGTGCTGCACAAGATGTGCGCCGAGGACCCGACGCTCACGGTCGAGCACGACACGACGCTGAACGAGACGGTGCTGCGCGGGCTGGGCGACCTGCACCTGCGCTCGACGCTCGACCGGATGGCGAGCCAGTTCAAGCTCGAGGTCGACACCCGGCCGCCGCGCATCCCGTACCGGGAGACCATCACCGGCAAGGCGGAAGGCCACCACCGGCACAAGAAGCAGACCGGCGGCGCGGGCCAGTTCGGCGAGGTGTACCTGCGCATCGAGCCGCTGCCGCGCGGCAGCGGCTTCGAGTTCGTCGACGAGGTGAAGGGCGGCACGATCCCGACGCAGTTCATTCCGGCGGTGCAGAAGGGCGTCGAGCAGGTGCTCGCGCTCGGGCCGATCGCGGGCTACCCGCTGCAGGACGTGCGCGTGATCGTCTACGATGGCAAGAGCCACGCGGTCGACAGCAAGGAGGTCGCGTTCGTCTCCGCCGGCAAGAAGGCGTTCCTCGACGCGATCGCGAAGGCGCGGCCGATCGTGCTCGAGCCGATCGTGAACCTCGAGGTGCATTGCCCGGCCGAGAAGATGGGCGACATCGCGGGCGACCTGTCGTCGCGGCGCGGCCAGGTGACCGGCACGCAGACGCTCGCGGGCGATTCGCTGGCGGTCATCGGCACCGCGCCGCTCGCGGAGCTCGACGGCTACGGTTCACGGCTGAAGGCGTTCACCGGCGGGCACGGCAGCTACACGATGGCGCTCGCGCGCTACGAGCAGGCGCCGCCCAACGTGCAGCAGCAGCTCGCCGCCGAGTACGCGAAGCACCGGAGGCATGAGGAAGACTGATGCGGCGGTCCGAAGCACTTGCTTCGGACTGCGTGATCCGGGGTCGGATTCGCGCGGCGACCCCTAGGGGTCGCCGCGCGCGCCTGACCCCAGGGTTGACGCCCCATTGACGCGACCCCTAGGGGTCGCCGCGCGTATCTGACCCCTGGGGTGACGCCCCATCGCCGCGCCCGCATGACGGTCGCGGCGCCTCCGACCCCTTCGAATGCCCCATGTCTCGCCGACGCTTGACAAGCCCAGGCGCTCCGCATATATTCACCCATATGGGTGAATATCAATCGCGCCGCCTCGACGCCACGCTGGGCGCGCTCGCCGACCCGACGCGCCGCGCGATCCTCGCGCGGCTCGCGCGGTCCGACGCGCGCGTCACCGACGTCGCGGCGGCCTTTCCGATTTCGCTCAACTCGACGTCGAAGCACATCCGCGCGCTCGAGCGCGCAGGGCTCGTCCGCCGCACCGTCCACGGGCGCGAGCACGTGCTGTCGCTCGACGCCGCTCCGCTCGCGGAGGCCGCCGAATGGATCGGGCACTACCGGCGCTTCTGGGAGGAGCGGCTCGCCGCGCTCGACGCGTTCGTCACCGGGGGCGCGAAGCGCCCGCAACGAAGGAGACCCCGATGAGTTCCACCGCAGTGGTCGACAAGCTGGTCGTGCGCCGCCTGATCGCGGCGCCCGCGAAGGACGTGTTCGACGCCTGGCTCGACGCCGAGGCGATGGCGGTATGGATGACGCCGGGCCCGGCGAAGCGGGCCGACGTGACGCTCGACGCGCGCGTCGGCGGGCGTTTCGAGATCGTCATGCGCTCCGACCACGGGACCGTGCCGCACCGGGGCGTCTACCGGGTCATCGACCGGCCGCGCCGGCTCGTGTTCACGTGGAACTCGCCCTACGCGGGCGACCACGACTCGCTCGTCACCGTCGACTTCCTCGCGCGCGCGGGCGGCACCGAGGTCGTCGTCACGCACGAGAAGCTGCCCACCGAGGTCGCCGTCGGCCAGCACCGCGAGGGCTGGAACGGTTGCCTCGACGGCCTCGAGGCGTACCTCGGCCGCAAGGCCTGACGCGCGTCCCGGCCCCGTGTGGCCGCGTTCCGCGGGCAACATGCGGAGCGCGGTCGCGCCGGTCGGGACCGCGATTCGAATCCACGCCCGCCAGGAGCGACGATGATGCACCGGGGAAGCTGCCACTGCGGTCGCGTGGCGTTCGAGGTCGAAGGCGAGATCGACGGCGGGCTCGCCTGCAACTGCTCGATCTGCCGGCGCAAGGGATCGCTGCTCTGGTTCGTGCCGCGATCCGCGCTGCGCCTCTCGACGCCCGAGGACGCCGCGGGCACCTACACGTTCAACCGGCACGCGATCCGGCATCGCTTCTGCCCGGTGTGCGGCATCCACCCCTACGGCGAGGCGACGGATCCGAAGGGCAACGCCGTGGCGGCGATCAACCTGCGCTGTGTCGAGGACATCGACCTCGAGGCGATCCCGGTCCGGCACTACGACGGGCGCTCGGTCTGAGCGCGCGTACGGCAGGTCGGCGCGGCCGCACGGGTCGCGAGCCACCGCCCGCGCAGGCACGCGCTCGATCGGGCATCGGCCGGCCGCGCCGCGACGTCAATTCGCGCGGCGGCGCGGCGGCGCGTTCACCGGAATGAGGCGCGTCTCGTCGAAGACGAGCGCGACGCGCGGCAGGCCCTTGACCGCCTCGACGAGCTGCGCCCGCTGGCGCGTGTTGCGCACGCAGCCCTGCAGCGTGACCCAGCCGCGCGAGGTCGTGACCCAGATCGACGTTCCCTGGAAGCGCTCGTCCGCCGCGACGAGCGCGCGCACGCTCTCGTTGATCTCCGGGTCGCGGCGGTAGGCGCCGCCCGGCTCGCAGGTGCCTTCCATCGCGCAGCGCGTCCCGCGCTCGGCGCGGGCGTGCGCCGAACGCTCGACCTGCTCGCGCGTCATCAGCGGCGGCGCGACCGGCGGGCAGTTCGGATGCCCGCTCGTCGCCTGGGCGAACGGGTCGAGCTGCACGAGGTCGTCGGCCGCGATTGCGCCGGCCGTCGAAGCGATCGCGGTCGCGAGGGCGGCGAGGCGCACGAAGGATCCGCGCATGCTGCCGATTCTAGCGCCGGGCCGGGTCCGACGCGCGGCGCCTCCATTCGTGACGCGGGGCGCGCCACAGCCGGTCGATCGCCGGCACGAGTGGCGCCGCGAGGAACAGCGCCCAGGGCAGCGCGTTCGGCCGGAACGCGACGAACGTCCACGCGTAGGCGATCGCCGCGATGAGGATCGCGTAGAGGACGCGCCCGCGCGCGTCGTTCGGGATCGTCATCGGGTCGCTGATCATGAAGAAGGCGAAGAGCATCAGCGCGCCGCTGCCGAGCTGGTGCTGCCAGACGGCCCACGGCTGCCCGAGGATCGCGACACGCAGCGCCACGAGCCCGAGCCACGCGGCGAGGAACACCCACGCGATGTCGACGCTCCGCGCGCGCGCGGTCACCGCGAAACCCAGCGCGACGACGAGCGCGGCGAGCGCGAGGTCGTTGCCCCACTGCCCGGGCGAGATCCACGCGCCGGGCAGGAGCGTCGTCGCGACGATCACGCCGAGGTTGGCCGGATTGAACAGGTGCTTGCCGTTCGCGCGCACGACGAACTTCGCGGAGATCGCGAGCGCCGCCGCGAGCGGATGCACCCACAGGCTGTCGGCGCGCAGCAGGATCGACAGGCCGAACGACGTCACGATCGCGGAAAGGTAGCCGCGATGGCGGAGGCCGAGCCCCCGCATCCACGCGGACTGCGTCGCGAGCGCCGCCGCGAACGTGAGCGCCATCTGCGACGGCCGCAGCGTGAAGTCGCGCGCGAGCACGCCGACGGCGAGCAGCGTCGCCAGGAACAGGATCTGGAACACCCTCGCGTCCGCGGGCAGCCCCCGACGCAGCTTCTCGCTTGCGGCGCGCCATCGCGAGCCCGGCCGCGGCCGCGGCACGATGGGCCACGCGATCACGCGGGGGCGCGCCGCGGTCACCGGTTCATGGGCCACAGCGACTCCCACCAGCGCGCAGGCTCGCGGCGAGCGAGCTGCATGCGCGCGCGAACCGCCCCGAGCTCGTCGCCGGTGAGCGAGGCGAGCGTCGCGGCCTCGCGCTCCCGCCGCTCGCGGACCTGGTCGAAGTACGGGCGCGCCGCGGGGCACGCGTCCTCGTCGCCCGCCCAGGGCGTGCGCAGCACGTAGCGGACCTGCCAGTTCGCGCGATCGGCGGTTTCCTGGAAGACGAGATCCTCGGGGAGCGTCTCGCGCGTGTAGCGCAGGTGGAGCCGCGTGACGACCGCCTGCTGCGCGCCGCCCGCCGGCGCGCCGGCGGGCGCCCAGAACACGCCGGCGTCGCGCAGCTCGTCTGCCGTCAACGGGTTCGCGGCGCAGGGATCGCACCAGCCCAGGTCCCAGAAGTACTCGGTGAACACGGTGCCGCGGCCTTCGCGGCGAACCTGCTCGTCGAAGATCTTCCGGTAGGTCGCGCCGAACTCCTCGCGCACGAAGCCGGGGACGTCGACGTCCGTCGGCATGCGCACGGTGCGGTAGTTCGTGGTCTCGACCCGGCCCTGGCGGGTGAGCAGGTAGACGACGAGGTCCTGCGCGCCGTCGGCGTTCAGCATGCCGAGGCGCACCGGCAGCATGAATTTCGGGGACTCGAACGCGAATTGCAGCGGCGAGAGCCACGCTTTGCCGAGCCGGGCGTGCTCGGCCAGGTCGACGCGCGCGACGAAGAACTTCATGCCCTGCTTCACGTACGGGCGCAGCGCGGCGCTCGCGCCGGCGGGGATCCGGTAGCCGTTCTCCACGAGCCAGGTCTCGAGCCCGTCGGACTGCTTCGCCGACAGGATCACGATCTCGTATTCGCCGACCGTGTAGCGCGCCTCGACCGCGACGCCGAGCGCGCCGTCGCTTCGCTCGTGCCCCGGCTTCGCGGCCGCGAGATCCTGCGCGATCGACGCCGGGTACGCCTTGTTCCGCTTCGTCGCGCAGGGATCCGGATCGCGGTACTCGGCGAGGCGCGGCGCGGTGAACGCCTCGAGGCGATCGAACGTGCGGCGGTCCCCGACGCGGACCTGGCTCCGTTCCAGCACCTGGGGCACCGGCACGACGAGCGCGAACTGCGCGAGCTCGCCGCGGTACTCGTTCAGCATGCTCACGACGGTCCGCCCCTCGTTTCGCGCGACGATGACCTGCGAGCTCCGGTTGCCGAGCGAGGCGTCGGCCTTGCCGACGAAGAAGCCGCAGAAAGCGTGCGACGCGGGCGCCGCGACGAGGCTCGCGGCGAGCAGGGCCGTGCGCAAGCCGCGCGCGGCGAAGGGGACGTTCATGGCGCCTCCGGACGGAAAGGGTGATTCCCGTCAACGGGTGGCGCGACGCTGCGGGGTGAACGTGCGCCGGGCTGAAGCCCGGCCCTCGCGACCTCCACCCAGGCGCGCCGGGCGCAAGCCCGATACGCCATCGGAACTGCCGTGGGCCGGGCTTCAGCCCGACGGCTTGCGCCCGAACAGCGCGAGGGCCTCGGCACGCGCCTTCGCGTGGTCGACGATCGGCGGCGGATAGTCGCGTCCGACGACGACGCGTCGGGCGCGCTGCACGTCGGGGGGAAGCATCCACGGCGCGTGGATCTCGTCGGCGTCGAGCGCGGCGATCTCGGGCACGTAGCGCCGGATGAACGCGCCGTCCGGATCGAAGCGGCGTGACTGCGTGACCGGATGGAAGATGCGGAACCAGGGCTGCGCGTCGCAGCCGGTGGACGCAGCCCACTGCCAGCCGCCGTTGTTCGACGCGAGGTCGTAGTCGATCAGCGCGTCGGCGAAGTGCCGCTCGCCGAGGCGCCAGTCGACGAGCAGGTCCTTGACGAGGAAGCTCGCGGCGACCATGCGCAGCCGGTTGTGCATGTAGCCGGTCGTCGCGAGCTGGCGCATCGCCGCGTCGACGAGCGGGTAGCCGGTGCGCCCTTCGCGCCACGCGGCGAGCCGGCCGGGATCGCTCGGGAACGCGAGATCGTCGAGCGCGGGCTTGAACGCGTGGCCGACGACCCGCGGGTGGTGCCAGAGGATCTGCGCGTAGAACTCGCGCCAGACGAGCTCGGAGAGCCAGGTCGCGGCGCCGTCGCCGCCGGATTGCAGCGAGCGCGAGTGCGCGTACGCGGCGAGCTCGCGGATCGACACGGTGCCGAAGCGCAGGTGCACCGACAGGTAGGAAGGCCCCTTGCGCGCCGGGAAGTCGCGCAGCTCGCGGTAGCGGTCGATGCGTTTCGCGAACGACGCGAACAGCGCGCGTCCGCCGGTCATGCCGGGCTTCACGCCGAGCGCGGCGAGGTTCGTGCGGCGGAAGCCGAGCGCCTCGAGCGCAGGCACGCCGGCGTCGAGCGCGGGCGGCGGCGGCGCGAGCGCGCCGGGCGCGCCGCCGGTCGCGTGCGGCGCGAGGTGCGCGGGCGAAAGCCGCGCGAGCCAGGCGCGCTTGTAGGGCGTGAACACCGAGAACGGCGTCCCGGCCTTCGACAGCACTTCGTCGCGGTCGAAGATCACCTGGTCCTTCGGCGCGTGGAATGCGATGCCCGCGGCTCCGAGCGAGCGGGCGACGGCCTCGTCGCGGTCGATCGCCGCAGGCTCGTAGTCCCGATTCGCGTAGACGGCCGCGACGCCGAGCTCGCGCGCGAGCCGGGGAATCGCGTTGCGCGCGCGGTCGTGCAGCACGACGAGGCCGCCGCCCTTGGTGCGGAGGCTCGCGTCGAGCTCCGCCGCGCTGTCCCGGATGAACTCGACGCGCCGGTCCTCGCGCGACGGGAGCGCGTCGAGGATCTCGCGGTCGAAGACGAACGCGCAGAAGACCGGCCCGCCGGCGGCGATCGCGGCGGCGAGCGCGGCGTGATCGTCGTCCCGCAGGTCGCGGCGGAACCAGACGAGCGCGCCGCGGGCTCCGGCGGGCGGGCGGGGCGCTCGGGCGGAGCGCCCGGTCGCGGAAGGCGGCATCGCGGGGTCGGCTTTCGGCCTAGGACGATCGTCGCATTGTCGCGAGGGGGGCGGGCGTTTACAATGCGACACCGTGGGTGCGCCCTCGATGAACCTGACCCACCACTTCCTGATCGCCATGCCCGCCATGGTGGATCCGCACTTCGCGCACACGCTGACCTTCGTGTGCGAGCACAACGAGGACGGCGCGCTCGGCATCGTCGTCAACCGGCCGATCGAGATGACGCTCTCGGCGCTGTTCGAGCAGATCGAGGTCGAGCTGCCCGACACGGCGCTGTCCCGCTCGCCGGTCCTCTACGGCGGCCCGGTGCAGATGGACCGCGGCTTCGTGCTGCACCGCCCGCTGGGCAACTGGCAGTCCACGCTCGCGGTGTCCGACGACCTCGGCCTCACGACGTCGAAGGACATCCTCGAGGCGATCGCGCGCGGCGAGGGCCCGCGCGACGTCCTCGTGTCGCTGGGCTACGCCGGGTGGTCCGCGGGGCAGCTCGAGCAGGAGCTCGCGCAGAACGCGTGGCTCACGGTGGACGCCGACGCGGACGTGCTGTTCGAGGTGCCGGCGGACCGCCGGCTCCCCGCCGCGATGTCGCGGCTCGGCATCGACTTCTCGCGCCTGTCGGACGGCGCCGGGCATGCGTAAGGCCGCGGCCGGCGCCGCCCCGCGATCCGACGCCACCGTGCTCGCCTTCGATTTCGGGACCCGCCGCATCGGCGTCGCGGTGGGCGACCTCGCGACGCGCATCGCGCACCCGCTCGCGACGATCGAGCGCGAGCGCGAGTCGGACCGTTTCGACGCGATCGCCTCGCTCGTCGACGAGTGGAAGCCGTCGCGGCTCGTCGTCGGGCTGCCGGTGCACGCCGACGGCACGCCGCACGAGACGACGGCGCGCGCACAGCGCTTCGGCCGGCAGCTCGCGGGGCGCACCGGCCTGCCGGTCGACTACGCCGACGAGCGCCACACGACGCTCGCCGCTTCCGCATCGCTCGCGGAGGCCGGTGCGACCGGCCGCCGCGCGCGCGAGGTGCGCGACCGCGTCGCGGCCCAGCTGATCCTGCAGGGGTGGCTCGATGGCCGCTGACCCGCCCGGCACGCACCTGCCCGACGCGGAGGCGGCGCTCGAATCGCTCGCCGCCAGCCTGCGTGCGGGCGTCGCGCACGACGCAGCGTTCGTCGGGATCTACTCGGGCGGCGCGTGGCTCGCCGAGCGCCTCGCCAAGCTCGTGCCCGGCGACCACCCGGTCGGCTACATCGACGTGTCGTTCTACCGAGACGACTACGCGTCGAAGGGCCTCAAGGCCGGCGCGCGCCGCAGCGAGCTCCCGTTCGACGTCGCGGGCGCGACGATCGTGCTGATCGACGACGTGCTCTACACCGGGCGCTCGACGCGCGCGGCGATCAACGAGCTGTTCGACTACGGCCGCCCGAAGGCGATCGAGCTCGCGGTGCTGGTCGACCGCGGCGGGCGCGAACTTCCGATCGAGCCGGCGTACGTCGGCGCGCGCATCGCGTGCGCTCGCTCGCTGTCGATCGTGCTCTCGAAGGGCGAAGACGGGCGGTTCTCGCTCGGCATCGAGCCGGCGGGCGCGGAATGACGGCGTCGAGGAATCCGCAGCTCGGGCCGGACGGAAGGCTCGTCCATCTGCTGACGCTCGAGGGGCTGCCCGCGGCGACGATCGAGTCGATCCTCGACGCGGCCGAGCCGTTCGCGTCGATCGGCGAGCGCGAGGTCAAGAAGGTGCCGCTGATGCGCGGCAAGGCGGTGTTCAACCTGTTCTTCGAGAACTCGACGCGCACGCGCACGACCTTCGAGATCGCGGCGAAGCGGCTGTCCGCCGACGTCATCAACCTCAACATCGGCGCGTCGTCGACGTCGAAGGGCGAGACGCTGCTCGACACGATCGACAACCTCGTCGCGATGAACGCCGACATGTTCGTCGTGCGGCATTCGCAGTCGGGCGCGCCGCACCTGATCGCGAGCCACCTGCAGGCGACCGGCCGGCCGCACGTCCACGTCGTCAACGCGGGCGACGGTCGCCACCAGCACCCGACGCAGGGCCTGCTGGACCTCTACACGATCCGCCACTACAAGCGCGATTTCCGCGCGCTGTCGGTGGCGATCGTCGGCGACGTGCTGCACTCGCGCGTCGCGCGGAGCCTGATCCACGGGCTGACGACGCTCGGGACGCCCGACGTGCGCGTGATCGGGCCGCGGACGCTGATCCCCGCGCGCGCGGAGGGCATGGGCGTGCGCGTGTTCCACGACATGCGCGCGGGGCTCGCCGACTGCGACGTCGTCGTGATGCTGCGGCTGCAGAACGAGCGCATGAAGGGCGCGCTGCTGCCGTCGTCGGGCGAGTACTTCAAGCACTACGGCCTCACCGACGGCAAGCTCGCGCTCGCGAAGCCCGACGCGATCGTGATGCACCCGGGGCCGATGAACCGAGGCGTCGAGATCGACTCGCCGGTCGCCGACGGCGAGCGCAGCGTGATCCTGCCGCAGGTCACGTTCGGCATCGCGGTGCGCATGGCGGTGATGAGCATGATCGCCGGAGGATGAGCCCCGTGCGACTCGAGATCCTCCGCGGCCGCGTCGTCGATCCGGTGGCCCGCACCGACCGGGTCGAGCCGGTCTACGTCGCCGACGGCAAGGTGGCGGCGATCGGCGCGGCGCCCGCCGGCTTCCGCGCGGACCGCACGATCGAGGCGTCGGGGCTCGTCGTGGCGCCGGGCCTGGTCGACCTCAACGCGCGGCTGCGAGAGCCGGGGCTCGAGCACAAGGCGACGCTGGAGTCCGAGCTGCGCGCGGCGATCGCCGGCGGCGTGACGCGCCTCGCGTGCCCACCCGACACCGACCCGCCGCTCGACGAGCCGGGACTGGTCGGGATGCTCACGCAGCGCGCGCGCCACGCGAATCGCGCGCACGTCCATCCGGTGGGCGCGCTCACGCTCGGCCTCGCCGGAGCGACGCTCGCCGAGATGGGCGAGCTCGCGGACGCGGGATGCATCGCGTACTCGCAGGGCGACGCTCCGCTTCCCGACGCGCAGGTGCTGCTGCGCGCGATGCAGTACGCGGCGACGTTCCGCCACCGCGTGTGGCTGCGGCCGCAGGACCCGAGCCTCGCGCGCGGCGGCGTCGCACACGAGGGCGAGATCTCGACGCGCCTCGGCCTTCCCTCGGTGCCTTCCTGCGCGGAGACCGTCGCGCTCGCGACGATCCTCACGCTCGCGCGGGAGACCGGCGTGCGCGTGCACCTGCAGCGGCTGTCGACGGCCGAGGGCGTCGCGATGGTGCGCGACGCGAAGCGGTCGGGGCTCGCGGTCACCTGCGAAGTCGCCGCGCACCACCTGCACCTGTGCGACGTCGACATCGGCTGGTTCGACGCGCAGGCGCGGTTCGACCCGCCGCTGCGCGGGACGCGCGACCGCTCCGCGCTCCGCGCCGGTCTCGCCGACGGCACGATCGACGTCGTCTCGTCCGACCACGCGCCTGTCGACGACGACGCGAAGCAGGTCCCGTTCGGCGAAGCGGAGCCCGGCGCGACCGGCCTCGAGCTCCTGCTCTCGCTCACGCTCAAGTGGGCGGCCGAGGAGCGCGTGCCGCTGCCCGAGGCGATCGCGCGGGTCACCTCCGCGCCGGCGGCGATCCTCGGCGTGGCGGCCGGGCGCCTCGCTCCGGGCGCGATCGCCGACCTTTGCGTCTTCGACCCCGCGGCGCACTGGCGCGTCGACCGGCGCACGCTCGTGAGCCAGGGGCGGAACACGCCATTCGCGGGCCACGAGCTCCCGGGGCGCGTGCGCTGGACGGTCGTGGGCGGCCAGGTCGTCCACGAAGCCTGAGGCCGCTCCGTCCCGGAGCGCGCGTCGTGGCATCGTGGCGAGCGGTCCGCTCGGCCGCGGCTGATAAAATTGCCGGTCGCGACGCGCCGCGCCGGGCGCGCGAGCGCGTCGCCCTTCATTCGATCCCCGTTTGGCGCCACCGATGACCCTTGATCCGAAGGCCGCGATGACGACGCTTTGCCTCGCCGGGCCGCCCGGAACCGGCAAGACGTCGCTCGTGCGCAGTCTCCACGAGCAGCCCGGCGATGCGCTGGCCGGCCGCATGGCGACCGCGACCTCCGAGCTCCACACGGCGGCGCGCCGGTGGCTCGTCGTCGATGCGCCGGGCGAAGGCGAGCTCATGCGCGAGCTCGTGACCGCCGGCGTCGACGCCCCGGCGGCGCTGGTCGTCGTCGACGCGCTCGACCCGCGCGCGGACGAGGCCGCCTCGACGCTCGCCGCGCTCAGGCTCGTCGGGATGCGCGACGCGATCGTCGCGGTGAACCGGATGGACGCCGCGCACTGGCGCGAGGCGGCCTACACCGAGGCGAGCGCCGCGCTCGTCGCGGCCATCGCGCCGCTGGCGTTGCGCTCGTGCGCGATCGTGCCGGTGTCCGCCGCGTCCGGAGCCAACGTGCGCGCGCGCGCCGACACCGCCTGGTGGACCGGGCCGACGCTCGTCGAGGCGCTCGACACGCTGCCCGCGACGGCGCCGCGCGTCGGCGGCCCGTTGCGAATGCCGGTCGACGACGTCCTCGCGAGCGGCGATCGGCGCATCGCCGTCGGGCGCGTCCTGTCGGGCACGGTCGCCACCGGGCAGGACGTGCTGATCCTGCCGGGCAATCGCGTCGCGCGGGCCGCCGGCCTCGCGGGTCGCGATGGCGCGCACGCGAGCGCGACGATCGGCGAGCGGGCGAGCGTCACGCTCGACGCGGGGACGGCCGTCTCGCGCGGCGACCTCCTGTGCTCGCCCGACGCGCCGCCCAAGGTCACCGCGGTCTTCGACGCGGACCTCAAGTGGCTCGGCCCCGGCGAGCTCCCGGGCGGGAGCGCCCTCTCGCTGCTGATCGGGTCGCGCGAGGTTCGCGCGCGCGTCGCGTCGATCCATCACGTGCTCGATGCCTCGGGCGGGCATCGACCCGCGGCGCGGCTGCGCGAAGGCGACGTGGCCCGCATCACCGTCCGCTGCGAGGCGCCGGTCGCGGTCGACGACGCGAAGACGCTGCCCGCGACCGGCCGGTTCCTGGTCCTCGGCGACGACGGGGTCGCGGGCGCGGGCGCGATCGACGCCTCCGGCTACCCGGACCAGCGCCGCACGCGGCCCGCGTCAGGCGAGGTCGTGCCGGTGCTCCACCAGATCTCGCCGAAGGAGCGAGGCGCGAGGGCGGGCCACCGCGGCGCGATCGTCTGGCTCACCGGGCTGTCCGGCGCCGGCAAGTCGACGATCGCGATCGCGCTGGAGCGGCAGCTCTTCGACCACGGCTGGAACGTCTACACGCTCGACGGCGACAACGTTCGCACCGGCCTCAACGCGGACCTGGGCTTCAAGCCGGAGGACCGGCAGGAGAACATCCGCCGCGTCGGCGAGGTCGCGGCGCTGTTCGCCGACGCCGGCATCATCTGCGTGACCGCCTTCATCTCGCCGTACCGCGACGAGCGCGCCCGCGCCCGCGCGGCGGCCGGGTCGCGCCCGTTCATCGAGGTGTACGTTCGCACGCCGCTCGAGGTGTGCGAGCAGCGCGACCCGAAGGGCCTCTACAAGAAGGCGCGCTCGGGCGCCCTCAAGGATTTCACCGGCATCGACAGTCCCTACGAGCCGCCCGTCGCGCCGGACCTCGTGATCGACACCGAGCATCTCGACATCGAGGCGTCGACGAGGACGCTGTTCGACTTCGTCGTCGCGGCGTGCAGGGCGAGCGAGCCGAAAGGCGTAGATAGGGCGTAGTAGATAGGGTGTGGCGTTCCGGCTGGCCGGACGTCCGCGACATCCACGACGCCGATTCGAAGCCGCAAAATCCGGCCGTCCGCTGCGTTTCCGGCGCAGGGGCGACCGCTTCGGGTGTCGAGGCGTCGGCGACCTCCACGACGCCAAACCCTACCTACTACGCCCTACCTACGCCTTATCGGCTTTTCGGGACCCTGCCCAGGAGGTAGAACTCGTCGTTCGGCCGCATCGAGATCAGGTTCGCGAGCCGGTTCGACATCGCGAAGAACGCGGCGATCGCGCCGATGTCCCAGAGGTCCTCATCGTCGAATCCGTGGGCCCGCACGGCGTCGTAGTCGGCGTCCTCGAGCGCGGCGCTGTCGGTCGCGACCTTCAGCGCGAACGCGAGCATCGCCTTCTGCCGCGGCGTGATCTCCGCCTTGCGGTAGTTGACGGCGACCTGGTCGGCGACGCGCGGGTTCTTCGCGTAGATCCGGAGGATCGCGCCGTGCGCGACGACGCAGTAGAGGCAGTCGTTCGCGCCCGACGTCGCCACGACGATCATCTCGCGCTCGGCCTTCGTGAGGCCGCCTTCCTTGTCCATCAGCGCGTCGTGGTAGGCGAAGAACGCCCGGAACTCGGCGGGGCGGTGCGCGAGCGTCAGGAAGACGTTGGGCACGAAGCCGGCCTTCTCCTGCACTTCCAGGATGCGCGAGCGGACGTCGTCGGGCAGGTCGGCGAGCTTCGGGACCGGGTAGCGGCTGATCGGGTTCGTCATGGCCGGGCCAGTCTAGCAGGGGCCGGTCGGGCGCCCGCCCGGGCGCCGCCTGTATGACAACCTGACGCCTGTTGCGCGCGACGAACGACAAGTCCCGGCGACGGGCGGAAACCCGGCACGGGCCTTTGTCCCGCGGCGGGTCCGACGGTATGCTGGTCCGCGTCCGCTCCGGCGCCGAGCCAGCGGTTCAGAACAAGGCGCCGACGGTGCGCGCTGACGCGTTCGTCATCAGCCGCGGTACGTCCCTTCATCCACGGAGAACTTCCATGTTGCATCGCACCCGCATTGCCACTGCGATCGCGTTGCTTGCCGCCGGCGCCGTGACCGCGGACGCCGCACCGCCCAAGGTGGTCACGGCGCCCAATTCCGACCCGCAGTGCTTCGCACCCTGGGCCGCGAACACCAAGCTGTTCCAGTACCCGGCGAAGAAGGGCCCGTACCGGGTCGCGCTCGCCAACGGCTACATCGCGAACACCTGGCGCATCCAGATGATCAAGACCGCGAAGGCGTACGCCGCGCAGAAGGACGTCGCCGCGAAGCTCAAGGAGTTCAAGGTCGTGTCGACCGGCGAGGACGTCGCCGCGCAGATCGCCGCGATCAACAACTTCATCGACTCGGGCTACGACGCGATCGTCGTGAACGCGCAGAACCCGGCGGCGTTCAAGCCGGTGATCAAGCGCGCGAACGACGCGGGCGTCGTGCTGGTCGCGTTCGACAACATCCTCGACACCGAGGAGGCGATCAACGTCAACGTCGACCAGAAGGGCCTCGGCAAGTACTGGGCCGAGTGGCTCGTGAAGAACGTGCCCAACGGCGGGAAGGTGCTCGAGGTGCGCGGCGTCTCCGGCACGTCGGTCGACCGCGACCGCCACGACGGGATCCACGAGGTCCTCAAGGCCTCGGGCAAGAAGTGGGACGTCGTCGAGGTGATCGGCAAGTGGGACGACCCGACCGCGCAAAAGGTGACCGCCGACGCGATCGCCGTCCACAAGAAGTTCGACGGCATCACCGCGCAGGGCGGCGACACCGGCGTCGTGCAGGCGATGCTCGACGCGAAGCACCCGATGGTGCCGTTCGGCGGCGAGACCGAGAACGGGTTCCGCAAGTTCTGCGGCAAGTACGGCGCGCAGGGGCTGAAGTGCGCGTCGGCGGGCACCGGGCCGGCGCAGGTCGCCGTCGCGATCAAGGTCGCGCTCGCGGCGCTCGAGGGCAAGGTCGTGCCGCAGTCGGTCAAGCTGCCGCTCGCCAAGGCCGAGTACCCCAGCATGAAGGAGGGGACCGACTACTACCCGGCGCAGAGCGACAACTTCTTCGTCGGCAACGCCTTCCCAACCTGCGGCATCAACTTCACCGCGCAGGAGATCATGGGGCAGACCGAAGCCAACGTGAAGTGATCCTTCGACGGACGCCGCGGGGGCGCCCGGCGCCTCCGCGGCGTCCGGCCGTCGCATGTCCCTGTTCGAAATGCGGGGCGTCTCGAAGCGCTACGGCGGCGTGCGCGCGCTCGAGCACGCCGACCTGACGGTCGATGCCGGCCGCATCCACGCGGTGCTCGGCGAGAACGGCGCCGGCAAGTCGACGCTCATCAAGATCATGGCCGGCGTCGTCGCGCCGGACGAGGGCCGGATGCTGCTCGACGGCGCGCCGGTCGCGTTCGCGTCGCCTTCGGACGCGCACGCGGCCGGGATCGCGTGCATCTTCCAGGAGCTCTCGCTCGTCCCGGACCTGTCGGTCGCCGACAACATCTCGATCGCCGACCCGCCGCGGCGCTTCGGGCTGATCGACCGGCGCGCGCAGCGGCGGATCGCCGAGGAGGCGCTCGCCCGCGCGGGCGCCGACAACATCCACCCGTCGGCGCTCGTGAAGGACCTGTCGCTCTCCCGGCGGCAGATGGTCGAGATCGCGAAGGCGCTCGCACGGAGGCCGCGCATCCTGATCCTCGACGAGGCGACCTCGGCGCTCACGGCCGCCGACGTCACGAAGATCTACGCGGTGCTGAAGCGACTGCGCGCGGACGGCCTCGCGCTCGTCTACATCTCGCACCGGATGCACGAGATCGCCGAGCTCGCCGACGAGTGCACGGTGTTCCGCAACGGGCGGAGCGTCGCGAGCTACGCGGCGGGCGCGAAGAGCGACACCGAAATCGTCGAGCTGATGATCGGACGCGATCTCTCCGCGGAGTTCCCGGCGAGGCCGGCGCCGGTCCTTGGCGCCGCGCCGCCGCGGCTCGAGGCGAGCGACCTCGGCTGGGGCGACCGCCTCGTCGACATCTCGTTCGCGCTGCACGCGGGCGAGGTCGTGGGCCTCGGCGGGCTGGACGGGCAGGGCCAGCGCGAGCTCCTGCTGGCGCTCTTCGGCGTGCTCCGCGGAACGACCGGGCGCGTTTCGATCGACGGCAGGCCGGCGGCGATCGGTGGCCCCGCCGACGCGAAGCGGGGCGAGATCGGGATGGCGCTGATCCCGGAGGATCGCAAGTCCGAGGGCCTGATGCTGCCGATGTCGGTGCGCGACAACCTGTCGTTCGCCGCGCTCGACCGGCTGTCGCGCTGGGGCGTCGTCGACCGCGCGGCCGAGCGCGAGGCCGTCGATCGGATCGTGGAGCTCCTCGCGATCCGCACCGACGGCACGTACGTGCCGGCTGGCTCGCTCTCCGGCGGAAACCAGCAGAAGCTCGTGCTCGGGAAGTGGCTGATGCGCTCGCCGCGCATCCTGCTCCTGAACGACCCGACGCGCGGGATCGACGTCGGCACGAAGCAGGAGATCTACCTGCTGCTGCGCGAGCTCGCGCGCGACGGCGCGGCGATCCTGTTCTACTCGACCGACGTCGACGAGCTCGTCGGCTGCTGCGACCGCGTGCTCGTCATGTTCGAGGGAGCGATCCGGCGCGAGCTCGTCGGCCCTGCGATCACGGAGCACGCGCTCGTGGAGAGCGCGCTCGACCTGGGCGGCGAAGGACGCGCGGGCGCGGCGGCGGCAGGGACCGCGCCATGAGCGGCGACGCGCGCTACTGGCTGCGCGAGCACAAGGGCACGCTCGCGGCCTTCGCGGCGTTCGTCGCGATGTTCGCGCTCTACGCGTCCAACCACCCGGCCGGCTTGAGCGCGAACGTGGCGCAGACGGCGGCGAACAAGGGCACGATCCTCGCGATCGTCGCGATGGCGCAGACGCTCGTCGTGCTCACGTCGGGCATCGACCTGTCGGTCGGCATGGTCATGGTGCTCGCGAACTGCCTGGCGTCGCACATCGTCGTCGGAAGCGCCGGCGCCTCGGCGCTGGGCGCGCTCGGCGTGCTCGCCGCCGGCGCGCTCTGCGGCGCGATCAACGGCCTCGTCGTGATCTTCGGCCGGCTGCAGCCGATCGTCACGACGATCGCGACCGGGTCCGTCTACTACGGCGCGGCGCTCGCGCTGAGGCCGGTGCCCGGCGGCGACGTGAACGCGGACCTCGCGGACGCGCTCACCGGCCAGATCGCCGGCGTCGTGCCGTCGAGCCTCGTGCTGCTGGCCGCGCTGGTCGCGCTCGTCTGGTGGCCGTTCCGCCGCTCGGTGATCGGCCGGGCGGTCTACGCGGTCGGGTCCTCCGAGGCGGCCGCGTACATGTCGGGCGTCCCGATCCGGCGCGCCAAGTTCGCGGCGTACACGCTGTCGGGGCTGCTCGCGGCGACCGCCGGGCTGTTCGTCACGTTCGTCACCTACTCGGGCGAGGCGTCCGCCGCGAACGGCGGCACCTACACGCTGTATTCGATCGCCGCGGTCGTGCTGGGCGGCGTGTCGCTGTTCGGCGGCTCGGGAAGCGCGGTCGGCGCGATCTTCGGCGCGCTCATGTTCCGCACGATCGGCGACCTGTTGTTCGTGTTCAACGTCGAGCCGCTGTGGCAGCCGCTCTTCCAGGGCGCCGTGCTGACGGCGGCCGTGTGCCTGGGCGCGCTGCGGCTCCTGCGCATCCGCAACCGGCTCGAGCTCTATGGCTGACGCGCGCGCCCCGGACCTCGACGCGCGCGTCGCCGGGAGCCGGGGCGCGGGCGGGGCGCGCCGCCGTTTCGATCCGGCGGTCGCGTGGGCGTTCGGCTGCGTCGTGCTCGTGCTGCTCGTCGGCAGCCTCTACTCGCGGAGCTTCCTGTCGCCCGACTACCTGCTGCAGCAGCTCAAGGTCGCGTCGTTCCTCGGCGTGATCGCGACCGGCGCGATGATCGTGATCCTGCTGGGCCAGATCGACCTGTCGGTGCCCTGGGTCGTCGCGGTGGGCGGCATGATGGCCACCGCGGCGACCGGCTGGGGGCCCTGGGGCGAGGCGCTCGCGATCCCGATCGGGATCGGATGCGGCGTGCTGCTCGGCCTCGTGAACGGCGCGGGCGTGGCGCTGCTGCGGCTGCCGTCCATGGTCGTGACGCTAGCGGTGAACGCGGTCGCCCAGGGGCTCATGGTCGTGCACACCGGAGGCTTCTCGCCCCAGGCGTCGAGCTCGCCGGCGATGCGCTTCCTCGCGACCGGCGACACGATCGCCGGCCTCCCGAACGCGCTCGTCGTGTGGGCGCTCGTCGGCGCCGGCGCGATCTTCCTGCTGACGCGCACGACGTTCGGGCGCACCGTCTACGCGATCGGCAACCGCGAGCGCGCGGCCTACCTGTCCGGCGCGCGCACCGGCGCGGTGGTGATCGGCGCGTTCGCGATCGCGGGCGGCCTCTCGGCGTTCGGCGGCGTGCTCCTCGCGGGCTACGCGAGCAAGGCCGCGCAGGCGATGGGCGATCCCTACCTGCTGCCGGCGATCGCGGCGGTCGTGCTCGGCGGCACGTCGATCCTCGGCGGCCGCGGCAACTACCTCGGCACCGTCGCCGGCGTCATCCTCATCACGCTGCTGCAGTCGATCCTGTCGGTGATGCAGATCGAGGAGTTCGGGCGCCACGTGATCTACGGCGCCGTGATCGTCGCGATGCTGCTCCTCTACGGGCGCGGCCGCAGGCAGGCCGACTGAACGATCCGTCCTTTCCGACTGCGCTGATCACCATGGGCCTCGAACTCACCTCCAGCTTCGTCGTCGTCGACCGCCGCTTCCGCGAGCTCGCGTTTCCCTACGTGCACGTCGAGAAGCTCTACACCGGCTGCCGCTGGGCCGAGGGCCCGGCGTGGTTCGCGGCAGGCCGCTACCTGGTCTGGTCGGACATCCCGAACGACCGGATGCTGCGCTGGGACGAGACCGACGGCTCGGTGTCGGTGTTCCGGCAGCCTTCGCAGAACAGCAACGGCCACACGGTCGACCGCGAGGGGCGCCTCGTCTCCTGCGAGCACCGCAGCCGCTCGGTGACGCGCACCGAGGTCGACGGCTCGCGCACGGTGCTCGCCGACCGCTACGAGGGCAAGCGCTTCAACTCGCCGAACGACGTCGTCGTGAAGAGCGACGGGAGCATCTGGTTCAGCGACCCGAGCTACGGGATCGACTCGGACTACGAGGGCGACGCGGCGAAGAGCGAGATCGGCGCGTGCCACGTCTACCGGATCGACCCGTCGACCGGGCGCGTGGCGATCGTGGCGTCGGACTTCGTGCAGCCGAACGGGCTCGCGTTCTCGCCCGACGAGTCGCTCCTCTACGTCGCCGACACCGGCGCGACGCACCGGCCCGACGGGCCGCACCACGTGCGCCGCTTCCGCGTCGGCCCGGACGGCAGGACGCTGTCGGGCGGCGAGGTGCTCGCCGAATGCCCGGTCGGGCTCTTCGACGGCTTCCGCGTCGACGTGCACGGCAACCTGTGGATGTCGGCCGGCGACGGCGTGCGCTGCCATGCGAGCGACGGCACGCTCCTCGGTCGCGTCGTCATTCCGGAGTCGGTCGCGAACGTCTGCTTCGGCGGCCCGAAGCTCAACCGCCTGTTCGTCTGCGGCACGACGTCGCTCTACTCGGTGTTCCTCAACACCCGGGCGGCGCCGCGGGGGCGGTGAACGCGGCCTAGCTCGTCGGCGGCACGTACCCCGACGGCATCTCGGCGCCGCCGCCGAAGAAGTGCTTCTCCATCTGCTCGGCGAGCCACTTGCGCGCGCGCGGGTCGGCGAGCGAGAGCCGGTTCTCGTTCACGAGCATCGTCTGGTGGCGCAGCCACTGCTGCCACGCCTCCTTCGACACGTTCTCGTACAGGCGCTTCCCGAGCTCGCCCGGGTAGGGCGGGAAGTCGAGGCCCTCGGCCTCGCGGCCGAGTTTCACGCAATGAACGATGCGAGCCATGTGGAGCTCCGAAGTTCAGTAGATAGGGCGTAGTAGATAGTGATTGGCGCCCGCGCCGACGCCGGCGATCACGCCATCTCAACGTTTGGATGTCGAGGATATGCGCAGGCCACGGCGGCCAAACCCTATCTACTACATCCCTTCCTTGTGCCATACGCGCTTCGCGCCCTTGCGCGCTTCGCGCTTTACAGCGCCTTTCGATACACCTGCGAATTGCGCTGGTAGTTGTAGAGCGAGCGCTTCTCCTTCGGCAGGTCCGAGACCGCCGCCGGACGGAAGCCGCGCTCGAGGAACCAGCCGGCGGTGCGCGTCGTGAGCACGAACAGCGCCTGCAGCCGGTGCTTGCGCGCGCGGACCTCGATCTCCTGCATCAGCGCCTCGCCGTAGCCCTCGCGCCGGAAGTCCGGGTGCACGGCCAGCGCCGCGAGCTCGCCGACGCGCTCGTCCGGGAAAGCGTAGAGCGCGGCGCACCCGATGATCTGGTTGTCGTACTCGGCGACGACGAAGCGCTCGATCTCCGCCTCGAGGCGCTCGCGCGACCGGCGGACGAGGACGCCCTGCTCCTCGAGCGGGCCGATGATCTGCAGGATGCCCTGCACGTCGTCGATCGTCGCGTTGCGGAGGTGCGCGAGCGGCGAGGACGCGATCATCGTGCCGACGCCGTCGCGCGTGAAGAACTCGAGCAGCAGCGCGCCGTCCATGTGCCGGGAGAGCAGGTGCGCGCGCGCCACGCCGTTGTCGCAGGCGCGGATCGCGCAGGGCAGGTAGTGGCGCACGTCGGGCGCGAGGTGCTTGTCCTTCGCGAGGAGCGCCTCGGCGTCGCGCGTCGACAGGTCGGTGAGGAGACGCTTGCGGCCGTTGCGCACGCCGTCGTTTTCCATCAGGAACACGAGCTTGTGCGCGTTGAGGCGCACGGCGACCTGCATCGCGACTTCCTCGAGCGCGAGGTTGAACAGCTCGCCCGTGGGCGAGTAGCCGAGCGGCGAGATGAGCACGATGTCGCCGTCGTCCAGGCGCTGCTGGATCGCCTGCGTGTCGACGCGGCGCACCTCGCCGGTCAGCATCATGTCGACGCCGTCCACGACGCCCATCGGCTTCGCGGTGATGTAGTTGCCCGACGAGACGCGGTTGTAGGCGCCGGCCATCGGCGAGTTCGCCATGCCGAGCGAGAGCATCGCCTCGATGCGGCTTCGCGCCTGGCCGGCGGCTTCGAGCACGCAGTCCATCGTCTCCGCGTCGGTGACGCGCAGGCCGCGGTGGTAACGCGACGGCAGGCTCTGCTGCGCGAGGATCGCCTCGATCTGCGGGCGCATCCCGTGCACGACGACGAGCCGGATGCCGAGGCTGTGCAGGAGGTTGAGGTCGTGGATGATGCCGAGGAACGCCTCGTCGGCGACGACCTCGCCGCCGAACGCGATCACGAAGGTCTTGCCCCGGAACGCGTGGACGTACGGCGCGGCCGCGCGGATCCACTGCACGAAGCCGCGCATCGCCGCGGAGCGAGCGTCGGGCGGGGTGGAGGGGTCGCGGGCCATCGGGGGGCGAAAGGACGGGCGATTATAGCGTCCGCCGTCGCCTATAATCCGGGGATCGCCGCCGCGCGATCGCGCGCGACGCCGCCCGCTCCGGCTCGGCCGACCGGTCCGATGACGAGCCCGCTCCTCGCCAACCTCAATCCCCGCCAGCTCGAGGCGGTCACGCTGCCGCACGGCTCGGCGCTCGTCCTCGCGGGCGCCGGCAGCGGCAAGACGCGCGTGCTCACGACGCGCATCGCCTGGCTCATCGCGACCGGGCAGGCGTCGCCGCTGTCGATCCTCGCGGTGACGTTCACGAACAAGGCCGCACGCGAGATGCTGCTCCGGCTGTCGGCGCTGACGCCGGTGTCGGTCCGGGGCATGTGGATCGGCACCTTCCACGGGCTCTGCAACCGGATGCTGCGAGCGCACCACCGCGACGCGAACCTGCCGCAGCTCTTCCAGATCCTCGACACGCAGGACCAGCTCGCGCTGATCAAGCGCATGTACAAGGCGCACGGGCTCGACGACGACCGCTACCCGCCCCGCGAGCTCGCCTGGTTCATCGCGAGCGCCAAGGAGGCGGGCCTGCGCCCGTCGGCGGTCGAGGCCGGCGACGCGTTCGCCCGCGCCCGCGTCGAGCACTACGCGCTCTACGAGGCGATGTGCCAGCGCGAGGGCGTCGTCGACTTCGCCGAGCTCCTGCTCCGAAGCTACGAGCTCCTCGCCGGGCACGAGGCGATCCGCGAGCACTACCGGCGCCGGTTCTCGCACCTGCTCGTCGACGAGTTCCAGGACACGAACCTGCTGCAGTACCGGTGGCTGCGCCTGCTGGCGGGCCCGGACGCGGCGGTCTTCGCCGTGGGCGACGACGACCAGTCGATCTACGCGTTCCGCGGCGCGAACGCCGCGAACATGCAGCACTTCGAGCGCGACTTCGGCGCGCCGGGCCGGCCGGTGCGCCTCGTCAAGCTCGAGCAGAACTACCGCTCGCACGGCAACATCCTCGACGCCGCGAACGCGCTGATCCGCCACAACCGCGCGCGGCTCGGCAAGGAGCTGTGGACGAGCGAGGGCAAGGGCGAGCCGGTGCGCGCGTTCGCCGCGCCGACCGACCTGGACGAGGCGGCGTTCGTCGTCGACGTCGTCAAGGGCGTCGCCGACGAGGGCGTTCCGCTCTCCGAGATCGCGCTGCTCTACCGCTCGAACGCACAGTCGCGCGTGCTCGAGCACGCGCTGTTCAACGCGGGGTTGCCCTACCGCGTCTGGGGCGGCATGCGCTTCTTCGAGCGCGCCGAGGTCAAGCACGCGCTCGGCTACCTGCGGCTCGTCGCCTCGCCCGACGACGACGGCGCGTTCCTGCGCGTCGTGAACTTCCCGCCGCGCGGGATCGGCGCCCGCTCGCTCGAGCAGCTCCAGGACGTCGCGCGCGGCCGCGGGACGAGCCTGTGGCAGGCGGCGGCGAGCGGCGCGGTCGGCGGCAAGGCCGGCGCGAGCCTCGCGGCGTTCGTGCGCCTGATCGAGAAGCTGCGCGCCGGGACGCAGGCGCTGCCGCTGCCCGAGGCCGTCGCGCAGGTCAACGAGCAATCGGGGCTCGTGGCCCACTACCGTGCGGAGAAGGACGGCGAGGACCGCCTCGAGAACCTCGAGGAGCTCGTCAACGCGGCGCAGGGCTTCGTGCGAGAGGCCGAGATCGCGAGCGACGCGCCGATGCTGTCGGATCGCGTGTCGGCCGACGCGCCCGTGCCCGAGGACGGGCCGGCGGAGGGCGCGAGCGACCCGCTCTCGGCGTTCCTCGCGCACGCCGCCCTCGAGGCGGGCGAGACGCAGGAGGCGGAGGGCAAGCCTGCGCTCCAGCTGATGACGGTCCACTCCGCCAAGGGGCTCGAGTTCCACACGGTGTTCGTCACCGGGCTCGAGGAAGGGCTGTTCCCGCACGAGAACAGCTTGAACGAGATGGACGGCCCCGAGGAGGAGCGTCGCCTGATGTACGTGGCGCTCACGCGCGCACGCCGGCGCCTGTACCTGACGCATGCGCAATCGCGCATGCTGCACGGCCAGACGCGCTGGCACATCGCGAGCCGGTTCCTGGACGAGATCCCGCGCGACCTGATCCAGTGGCTGTCGCCGGCGCGCAAGCGCTACGGCGCGATCGACGTCGACGAGGCCGAATGGGGGAAGGCGTCGAGCGCGCTGCCGCCGACGCCCGCGGCGCCGGCGTGGCGAATCGGGCAGAACGTGCGCCACGCGAAGTTCGGCGTCGGCGTCATCGTCGACGCCGAGGGCCGCGGCAGCGATGCGCGCGTGCAGGTCAACTTCCGCGACGTCGGCGTCAAGTGGCTCGCGCTCGAGTACGCGAAGCTCGAGCCGGCGTAGGGTGGCCCCCCCGAAGCGGCCTGCGGCCGCCTCCCCCCGGGGGGGCGGCGCCCTCGGGGCGGCCCGTCGGGCGCGGGGGGTCGGAGACGAAACTCGGGGAATCACCCGGGTTTCGTCTCTGACCCCCCGAGGAAGTCCTCGACCGCCGCCGACGCCGACGGAAAGAAGCGCTCACGGGCCGCGCCGTGGCCGGCGAGCATCCGGTGGATCTGCTCCCGCAGCGGGCGATTGGCGCGCGCGAATCGCAGGTCGACGCCGCGGCCCTCGAACTCGTCGTGCAACCGGATCAGCACGTCGGCGGCGGTGACGTCGATCTCCCACACGGCCTGGAGGTCGAGCACGACGAGCCTCGCGGGCGCCTCCGAGGTCCCGACGAGCGCGCGGATCCGGTCGGCGACGTGCTGCGCGTTCGCGAACACGAGCGGCGCGTAGAGCCGGTAGACGACGACGCCGGGCGGCGAGCTGCCCGGCTCGTCGTCGTCGAGGTCGTGGAAGTGCGCGTCGCCCGGTCGCCGGCGCAGCACCGCGTCGCGCGGACGGGCGACCTCGACCAGCACCTCGAGGAAGGCCAGCGCGACGCCGATCAGCATGCCCGGCAGCACGCCCAGCACCAGCACGCCGATCGTCACGCCCGTCGCGATCGCGAAGGCGTGCCGGTCGAGGCGCCAGAGCTCGCGCAGGCCGCGGAGGTCGAGCAGGTGGAGGCCCGCGACGACGAGGATCGCCGCCAGCGCGACGCGAGGGAGCCACGCGAGCAGCGGCGCGAAGAAGAGCGCGAACGCGACGAGCAGCGCGAGCGCGACGAGCTGCGTCCCCTGCGAGGCGCCGCCCGCCGCGTCGGCCGTGACCGATCGCGATCCGCTCGCGCCCACGTTGAAGCCGCCCGCGAATCCGGCCGCGACGTTCGCGGCGCCGAGCGCACGGAGCTCGTGGCCGCTGTCGACCGACTCGCCCCGACGCTCCGCGAGCGTCCGCGCGAGCAGCACGCCCTCGGCGAACGTCAGGAACGCGAGCGCGAGGGCGCCGCCGGCGAGATTTCGGACGTCCGCGAGCGCGACGTCGGGCAGCGCGGGCGGCGGGATCCCGGCGGCGATCGCCGCGAGCGTGGCGACGCCGCGCTCGCGCAGCGGGAAGGCGGCGACCGCGGCGACGGCCACGCCGCATGCGATGAGCGGGCCCGGGAGCCGGGGCAGCCACGCGCGGCACGCGAGCAGCAGCGCGATCAGCGCCACGCCGAGCGCGAACGTCGGCCCGTGGGCCGAGGGAAGCGCGAGCGCCGCCTCGACGACGCGCAGCGGGAACGACTCGTGCTGAAGCTTCACCCCGAGCAGCGCGCCGAGCTGCGAAACGACGAGGACGAGCGCTGCGCCGTTCGCGTAGCCGACGAGCACCGGTCGCGCGAGCACGTCTGCGGCCTCGCCGAGGCCGAGCCGCGCGGCGGCGATCAGCGCGACGCCGGTCATGATCGCGAGCAGCGCGGCGAGCGCCGCGGTGCGCAGCGGATCGCCCACGGCGAGCGGCGCGACGACCGCCGCCGCGAGCAGCGCGATCGTCGTGTCGGGGCCGACGATCACGCGCCGCGACTGGGTGAGGAGCAGGTAGGCCGCCATCGAACCGATCGCGGCGTACAGGCCGGTCGCGGCGGGCAGCCGCATGAGCTCGGCGTACGCGAGCACCGACGGGATCATCACGACGGCCACCGACGCGCCCGCGAACGCATCGGCGCGCCAGGCGCCGGGCGCGGGCGGCGCGAGCTGCGCGAGGCCGGGCAGCCAGCGGCGCCAGCCCGCGGAGCCCGTCGGCGCCATCGGCGTTCCGCTCAGTCGCGCGAGGGCGCGGCCGAGGGCGTGAGCGGCGCGAGCGTCTCGCCCGCGTGGAACACGTCGCGGTAGCTCACGTAATCGGACACGTGCAGCGTCGCCGCGAAGAACAGCGCGTAGGGCAGCAGGAACGCGAACGCGATCACCGCCACCGCGGACTGCGGGAGCATGGCGGCGAGGAGGCCGAGCACGATCGCCGGCAATGCGCCGCCGAGCGCGAACACCGCGAGCGCGTAGACGACGAGCGGCCGCCAGTTCGCGAACGCGGCGCGCAGCGAATGCCCGAGCGCCGCCGGGGCAGACAGGTCCTGGAACACGACGAGGCCGGGCGCGAACCAGAGCGCGGCGAGCGTCGGCAGCGCGACGGCGACCGCGAACAGCATCGCGAGCTGCGTGCGCGTATCGCGCAGCGTCGCGTTGAGCGCCTCGCCCCATGCGTCGCGCTCCTCCGCCGTCGAGGGCGCCGGGGCCGTCAGCGTGTCGAGGAGCTTGCCGCCGTCGACCACGGCCGTCGAGAGCACCGCGAGCGTGATCCCCGCGACGAACACGGCGCCCAGCACGAGCAGCGCGCGCAGGTTCGAGCGGAATCCCAGGAACAGGTCGCGAACGCGCGGGATGCCGCCGCGCTCCTGCGTCCAGGCGGCGGCGAGGAAGCCGACCGCGAACACCGGCTTGATGAGCGGCACCGCGAGCTGGCCCACCAACGGGACGAGGTCGACCGCCATCATCGCGAGGTAGTAGGTGCCGAGCATGAAGAGCCACGGCGCGCGCGCCCGCGAGAAGAGCGCCCAGGCGTCGCGCAGCCACGCGGTGCCCCGGCGCGCCTCGTGGATCGTGAAGACGACGTCGCGCGGCGTGTCCATCGCGTTCAGGCGGCGCGCGCCTCGGGCAGCGCGGGCGTGCTGCCGACGCGGTGCGCGAGGATCCGCTGGAACACGGCGGGGTCGTGCGCGTGGACGAGCTCGCCCGGCCGCGGCAAGTGGAGGTCGTAGAGTCGCGACAGCCAGAACCGGAGCGCCGCGGCGCGCAGCAGCGTGGGCCAGTGCGCGCGCTCCTCGGGCGCGAGCGGGCGCAGCCGCTGGTAGCCGTCGATGAACGCGCGCGTGCGCCCCGGCTCCAGGTCGCCGTCGGGCGTGTTGCACCAGTCGTTCACCGCGATGGCGAGGTCGTAGGCGAGGAAGTCGGTGGCGGCGAACCCGAAGTCGATGATGCCGGCGACCCGGCCGTCCGAGAAGAGCACGTTGTCGCGGAAGAGGTCGCCGTGGATCGCCGCCTTCGGCAGCGTCATCCGGCCGACGCCGGCCTGGTAGCGGAGCTCGCCGTCGAGCAGCTCGACCTGCTCCGCGTCGAGGAACGGCCGCACGGCGCGCGCGGCCTGTCGCCACCACGCGGGCCCGCGGCGATTGGCGAGCCGCGCGCGGTAGCCCTGCGCGGCCAGGTGCAGACGAGCGAGCGCGCCGCCGATCTCGTCGCAGTCGCGTTCGGAAGGAGCGAGGTGCGGCTCGCCGTCGACGCGGTCGACGAGGCTCGCGGGCTTGCCGCACAGCATCGAGAACAGCGCACCGCTGCGGTCGGGCGCCGGCGCGGGGACCGCGACGCCGGCCTTCGCGAGGTGCGCCATCAGGTTCAGGTAGAACGGCAGCTCGTCGGCGGGCAAACGCTCGTAGAGCGTGAGCACGTAGCGCCCGCGCCCGGTCGTGACGAAGTAGTTCGTGTTCTCGATACCGGACTTGATCGGCTCGAACGCGACGAGGCCGCCCAGCGTGTAGCGGGCGAGCCAGGCGTCGAGGTCCTCGGCCGAGACGGTCGTGTAGACGGACATGCCGCGGCGCGCCTCGCGCGCGTCGTCAGCGGCCGCCGGGGCGGGCGCTCACCACGAGAACAGCACCCACTGCGGGACGCTGAGCGACGTGTCGAGGCTGTTGCGGCGAAGGAAGCCCGTGCCGTCGCTGTTCGGGACCAGGTAGTACGGCCGGCCCCAGCGCGGCGTCACCTTGACGAACTTGAGCTGCCCGCCGATGCGGACCTCCTCGGTGGTCTCGGTCTCGCGGCGCGTGATCGTGACCTGCGGCTCGAGGTCCGGGTTGCCCGTGTAGGGCGGCGGCGCGGCCGCGGCGTCGCCGCCCGCGGCCGGCGGAGGAGGAGGCGGCGGCGGGACCTGCGCGAGCGGCGTGCCCGCGACGAGTCCCAGCGCGAGCGTCACGGCGGCGGCGAGGCGGGCGGGGGAGCGCATGGGCGTTTCGCTTCGCAGCGGAGGCACGCTGACATTCTAGCATCGCGCGCCCCGCTCCCCGTTGGACAGGGCCGGCGCCCGCGCGTTCGGGGCCGGGGCCGCTTACAGATTGAGCATGCGCTGGCGCTCCTCCTGCGTCGGCTGGAAGCCGCGCCCTTCGTAGAAGCGGAAGATCGCCTCGACGATCGCGTCCGGATCGTCGATCGTCTGCATGAGGTCGAGGTCGCGCTCACCGACCATGCCTTCGCCGACGAGGTGCGCGCCCATCCAGTCGACGAGGCCGCGCCAGAACGACGAGCCGACGAGGATGATCGGGATCCGGCGGCTCTTGCCGGTCTGCACCAGCGTCAGGCACTCGGAGAGCTCGTCGAGCGTGCCGAAGCCGCCGGGCAGCACGACGTACGCCGATGCGAAGCGCACGAACATCATCTTGCGCGAGAAGAAGTACAGGAAGTCGAGCGAGACGTCCTGCGCGCTGCGGTCGCCCTTCTCGTGCGGCAGGTTGATGTTGAGCCCGATCGACGGCGCGCGGCCGGCGTGCGCACCGCGGTTGGCCGCCTCCATGATCCCCGGCCCGCCGCCCGAGATCACCGCGAAGCCCGCGTCGGAGAGCTTGCGGGCGATCGTGCGCGCCGTCTCGTAGTAGGGATGTCCCTCGCGGATGCGCGCGCTGCCGAACATCGACACCGCGGGGCGAATGCCCCGCAGGCGCTCCGTGGCGGAGACGAACTCTGCCATAATCCCCAGCACCCGCCACGCTTCCTGCCCGTTCGATGAATACATCGCCTGCGGGTCGATGACCGGCGGGATCTTCGGCGTCGTCTGTCGCATGCCCAGGCTCGTCCTCGTCGATGGCTCGTCGTACCTTTACCGCGCGTTCCACGCGCTGCCGGATCTTCGCACGCGCGCGGGCGAGCCGACCGGCGCGCTGCGCGGCGTGCTGTCGATGTTGCGCCGTCTGGTGGACGACGGCAAGCCGGACTACTTCGCGGTCGTGTTCGACGCGCCGGGCAAGACGTTCCGCGACGCGATCTATCCCGAGTACAAGGCGCACCGGCCGCCGATGCCCGACGACCTCGTCGCGCAGATCGGGCCGCTGCACGAGCTCGTCCGCGCGCACGGCTGGCCGCTCCTGATGGTCGAGGGCGTCGAGGCGGACGACGTGATCGGCACGCTCGCGAAGCAGGCGAAGCGGCAGGGCATCGAGACGACGATCAGCTCGTCGGACAAGGACCTCGCGCAGCTGGTGGAGCCGGGCATCACGATCGTCAACACGATGAGCAACGAGACGCTCGACGAGGCGGGCGTGCAGGCGAAGTTCGGCGTGCGCGCCGACCAGATCCTCGACCTGCTGACGCTGACCGGCGACGCGGTCGACAACGTGCCCGGCGTCGACAAGGTGGGCCCGAAGACCGCGGCGAAATGGCTCGCCGAGTACGGGACGCTCGACAAGCTCGTCGAGCGCGCGGGCGAGGTCGGCGGCAAGGTGGGCGAGAACCTGCGCGCCGCGCTCGGCTGGCTGCCGAAGGGGCGCGAGCTCTTGACCGTCAAGACCGACTGCGAGCTGCCGGTGGCGCCGAAGGACCTGGTCCCGGGCGAGCCCGACGGCGAGCGGCTGAAGGCCCTCTACGAGCGCTACGGCTTCAAGAGCTGGTTGCGCGAGGTCGCCGGCGGGCCCTCCGCCGGCCTGCCCGCCGGCGCGGCGGAGGCGATCGCCGATCGCGCGGCGAAGGAGGACACGCGCCGTTTCGACCCGGAGCGCGGCGCGCATGTCGCGAAGGGCAAGCCCGCCGACCTCGCCTACGAGTGCGTGCTCGACGCGGCGGCGTTCCGGCGCTGGCGCGACGCGATCGCGACGGCGCCACTCGTCGCCTTCGACACCGAGACGACGAGCCTCGACCCGATGGCCGCCGAGATCGTCGGGCTGTCGTTCGCGATCGAGCCGGGCCGCGCGTGCTACGTGCCGGTCGCGCACCGGTACGCGGGCGCGCCCGACCAGCTCTCGCGCGACGAGGTGCTCGACGAGCTGCGGGCGTGGTTCGCGGATCCGAAGCGCGCGAAGCTCGGCCAGAACGTCAAGTACGACGAGCACGCGCTCGCGAACCACGGCATCGCGCTCGCCGGCGTCGCGCACGACACGCTGCTCGAGTCCTACGTGCTCGAGGCGCACCGGCCGCACGACATGGACAGCCTCGCGTGGCGGCACCTCGACTGGAAGACGATCGCGTACGCCGACGTCGCCGGCAAGGGCGCGTCGCAGATCGGTTTCGACCAGGTGCCCGTGGACCGCGCGACCGAGTACTCGGCGGAGGACGCCGACGTCACGCTGCGACTGCACGAAACGATGTACCCGCAGCTCGAGGGGGACGCGAAGCTCCGGTCGGTCTACGAGCGGATCGAGATGCCGGTGCGCGAGGTGCTGTTCCGGATGGAGCGCAACGGCGTGCTGGTCGACGCGGACCTGCTGCGCGCGCAGAGCCGCGCCCTGGGCGAGCGGGTGGTCGCGCTCGAGCAGAAGGCCTACGAGCTCGCGGGCGGCCCGTTCAACCTCGCGTCGCCGAAGCAGCTGGGCGAGATCCTGTTCGAGCGGATGAAGCTGCCGGTGGCCAAGAAGACCGCGACCGGCCAGCCCTCGACCGACGAGGAGGTGCTGCAGGAGCTCGCGGCCGACTACCCGCTGCCGAAGGTGCTGCTCGAGCACCGCGCGCTCGCGAAGCTGAAGTCGACCTACGCCGACAAGCTCCCGCAGATGGTGAACCCGCGGACGGGGCGCGTGCACACGACGTTCTCGCAGGCGACCGCGGTCACCGGCCGTCTCGCGTCGAGCGACCCGAACCTGCAGAACATCCCGGTGCGCACCGAGGAGGGCCGGCGCATCCGCGAGGCGTTCGTCGCCTCCAGGGGGCACGCGCTCGTGTCGGCCGACTACTCGCAGATCGAGCTCCGCATCATGGCGCACCTGTCGGGCGATCCTGCGCTCGTGCGCGCGTTCGAGGCGGGCGAGGACATCCACCGCGCGACCGCGGCGGAGATCTTCGGCGTCAAGCCGGGCGAGGTGACCGCCGACCAGCGCCGCTACATCAAGGCCGTGAACTTCGGCCTGATCTACGGGATGGGCGCGTTCGGGCTCGCGCAGCAGCTCGGCATCGAGCGCAACGCCGCGCAGCAGTTCATCGAGAAATACTTCCAGCGCTACCCGGGCGTCGCCGAGTACATGCAGCGGACGCGCGAGGAAGCGCGCGAGAAGGGCTACGTGGAGACGGTGTTCGGCCGGCGGCTGTGGCTCACCGACATCAAGGCGGGCGGCGGCCCGCGCCGGGCGGCGGCCGAGCGCGCGGCGATCAACGCGCCGATGCAGGGGACGGCGGCGGACCTGGTCAAGCTCGCGATGATCGCGGTCGACGGCTGGATCCGCCGCGAGAGGCTCGCGACGCTGCTGCTCCTGCAGGTGCACGACGAGCTCGTGCTCGAGGTGCCGGAGGGCGAGCTCGCGCGCGTGCAGCGCGAGCTGCCCGGGCTCATGACCGGGGTGGCGAAGCTGTCGGTCCCGCTCGTCGTCGACGTCGGCACCGGGCCGAACTGGGAGCGCGCGCACTGACGCGCGGGGGGGTGACGATGGCCGCCGATCCGAGGACGCCGTTCGACGTGGCGGTCGTGATGTTCACGAAGCGCGGCGGGCCGCTCGCCGCTGCCGTCCGCTCGGTGTTCGCGCAGCAGTTCACCGGGCGCGTGCAGATCCTCGTCGGCGTGGACGGCCCGCAGGGCGACCGCGCGGCGCTCGCCGCGCTCGCGCGCGAGGTGCCTCCGACGATGGCGCTCACCGTCGTCGACCCGGGCTACTCGACCGCCCGCTCGCGCGGCGGCCTCTACGCGCCCGAGGCCGGCGGGTCGCTGCGCGTGGCGCTCACGCTGCTCGCGAACGCGCGTCGCGTCGCCTACCTGTCGGAGTTCAGCCGCTACGCGCCGGGACACCTCGATCTCCTCTCGCGCGCGCTGGGCGACAAGGCCTGGGCGTTCACCGAGCGCTGGTACGTCGACGCGCGCACCGGCCAGGTGATCTGCCCCGACACCTGGGAATCGGTCGGCCCCGGCCGGGGCATCTACGCGAAGAGCGAGGGCGGGTTCTCGGCGGCGGACACGCTGATGATCGACAAGCTCGCCTGCCACGGCGCGCTCCTCGCGTGGACCGAGGCCGACGCGCAGGGGCGCGGCGAGGAGCGGCGGTTCTTCCGGGCGATCAAGGCGCTGCCGCACGGCGCGACGGGCGAGCCGACCGTCTACACCGGCATCTTCCTCGAGGGCCAGCACCCGTTCATGCTCGCGCACTTCCGTGCGAACGGCATCGTGCTCGAGCGCCTGATGACCCTCACGCCCGAGCTCAAGGCCGAGGTGGATCGCGCCGTCGCCGCGCAGCGCGACTACGCCGAGGGCGTGCGCAACACGCTGACGGTCAAGGGCGTCGACTTCTCGATCAAGCGCGGCGACGAGGGGAAGCGGGAAGGGTGACCGGAGAGGGAAGGGCGGCGCCGTCGACCCTTTCCCTCCCCCTCGCGTCAGGCGTCGAAGGTCTCGCGCCAGCTCGCGTACCAGCTGCCCGCCATGACCGGCGCGAGCACGATGAAGCCCAGGCCCAGCGGGATCGCCGCGACGATGCACAGGCCGATCAGGATCAGGCCGTAGATCGACGTCGCGCCGAGGTTCAGCCAGCAGGCGCGGAAGCTCTTCTTCAGCGCGTCGATCGGCTCCTCGCCGTTGATCACGACGAGCGGCGGCGCGAACCAGTACGCCATCGCGACCAGCGCGGTCGCGACGAGCGCGAGCGGCACGAGCACGAGCGCGGTCGTCCCGACCGAGCGGAACAGCGCGCTCAGCATCTGCGACGGGTCGCCGGAGATCGCGGAGAACAGGCCCGCGCCGCCCGCGACGCCGAGGATCGCGACGACGAAGCCGAGCCAGATCACGAACATCGCGGCCAGGTAGACGAGCCCGATGATGAAGAGCGGCATGAAGCGCGGGCCGGTGAAGCCGTCGAAGAGGTTCGACACCGTGATCGTCCGCCCCTTCGCCAGCGCGTGGCACGCGAGCGCGATGCCGCCGCCGAAGACCGGAGCGAGCAGCGTCTGCGCGAGGCTGCCGATGACCGGCACGAACGCCAGCGCCATCAGGATCAGCAGGAACACGACGGTGATCAGGATCCAGGTGCCCGGCGCGGCCATGAAGACCTGCCAGCCTTCGCTCCACCAGGCGGCGCCCTGGCCGGCCGCCAGCGTGCGGGGCTCCCGCTTGCCCGGCCCGGGCGGCGTGGCGCCGCCGGCCGGCGCCGGGCGCGGCGCGGGCGGCATCGGCTTCCCGCCGGGTTGCGTGACGTCCTCGTCCATGCGTCGCTCCCTCCGAGGACGGTACGGTAGCACGCGCACCGGCCGGGCGATGCGGCCGTGCCCCAGCCCTGGCGCCGCCGGCCTTCCGGGCGGGGGTTGCGGAACGGCGGCGGCGCCCCCACCCTACGCGGTCCGCTTCGCCTCACGCTCCCGCGCTTTCGCATGGACGCCCTTTCCGCCTCGCTCGCCCGCTACGGCGTCTCGCTCGTCGGGCTCAACGTCTTCCTGCAGCAGATGGGGCTGCCGATCCCGGCCGTGCCGACGATGATCGTCGCGGGCGCGATGGCGGCCGCCTCGCGCATCTCGGCGCCGGGCGTGTTCGCGATCTCGGTGGCCGCCTCGGTGCTGGCCGACGCGCTGTGGTTCTGGGCCGGGCGCCGCTACGGCTACAAGGTGCTCAAGTTCCTCTGCCGCGTGTCGCTGTCGCCGGACACCTGCGTGCGCCAGACCGAGGGCATCTTCGAGCGCTACGGCTTCTTCTCGGTCGTCGTGTCGAAGTTCGTGCCGGGGTTCTCGACCGTCGCGCCGCCGATGGCCGGCGCGCTGCGGATGTCGCTGGGATCGTTCCTCGGCGCAGCGCTCGCGAGCGCGGCGCTGTGGGTCGGCGCGGCGATGGCGGCGGGCTGGCTGTTCTCGCGCCAGGTCGACTTCGTGCTCGCGTGGATGGCCGCGAACGCCGCGCTCGCGGCGGCGATCGTCGGCGCGCTGCTGGCCGCTTACGTCCTCTACAAGGCGTGGCAGCGGTGGCGGCTCGCGCGCTTCGTCGTCGCGTCGCGCATCACGGTCGACGAGCTCGGCGAGCTGATCGACGCGAAGCGTCCCCATCACCTCGTCGACGTCGGCTCGAAGCTCGCGCACGGACACCGGCCGCACATCCCGGGCGCGGTGCTGCTCGACCTCGACGAGATCGACCGCTCCGCGCACTCGTTCCCGTCGGACCGCGACATCGTGCTGTATTGCGCGTGCCCGAACGAGGAGTCCGCGCGGCGCGCCGCGCAGATCCTGCACGCGCGCGGGTTCAAGCGCGCGCGCCCGCTGGCGGGCGGCCTCGACGCGTGGATCGCGTCGGGTCGCAAGGTCAACCAGGCGTCCGCGACGATCGTCGTCGAGCGGCCGAAGAAGGCGGCGTAGCTCCGTCGGCGAGGGGCCCCGTCGCTTGCGACGGGGATCGACGACGATCGCTTGCTATCGCCGCCGGCGGCCGACGCGCCGTCGTGTTCGCGACGGTGATGCAGCGAGGAGGCCGCGCGGCCTGATCGGCCCGGCCGCATGAGGCGGCGTGCGAAGCTCAGTGCAGGGGCGGCGGCCGGCGTGGCGGCGCCCGCGGCGTCTCGATCGGCGGCGGCGGCGCGACACGCACGAACCAGGTCTCGCGCTCCGATTCGCGCGTCGCCGTGAAGCCGTGCTCGGCGAGCAGGTGCGCGAGGGCGGCCGCCGAGCGCGCGGCGCGGCGCACGCGCATCTGCTTCGTCTTGCGGCCGGTCGGCGTCGAGAAGAGCGCCTTCAGCATCGCGCGTCCGTGGCCGCGCCCGCGGAGGTGGGTCTCGAGGCCCGTCAGCCAGAGCTCGTAGCCGTCGTCGATCGCCCGGAAGAGCCCGAAGCCGACCGGCGGCTCGCTCCCTGCAGTTTCGTCAGCCCAGTACACGTAGCCCGGCACCGCGACGGTGCGGACGGTCCGGGTCGCGGCATCCTCGACGATGAAGTAGCCGGTCTTGAGCGCCTGGCGCAGCTCGCCGAAGAATCGCGTGGCGGCGGGCGAATCCCATGCGAGCGCGGGATCGAACGCGCCGTCGCGCGCGGCGTCGCGGATGAGCGATCGCAGGAGCGCGAGATGGCCGATGTGCGCGGGGCGGAGCATCGTCGTGGCGGTCACGCGGACGGGCGTTTCGTCCGTCGACACGCTAACGCGGCCGCCGTTCGGACGGGGTCGCGAACCTCCGAGGTGCGGCCTTCGGCTGACGGACGGCGCCGGGCCGGTTACAGCTGGTTGCAATCCGCCCGGCCCCCGGATCGCGTTTCGTCGGATCCTGACGAACCATTCGCCTTCCGGGCGCTCAGACCTTTCGCTCAGGGCCCGATCGACGACCCGCCACCGACATGCCCGCCATGCCCGACGATCCCCGCGGTTCCGCCGCCGGCGGACCGCGCGTCCCGGACGCCGTCGCCGCTTCCCGCGATGTGCCCGGCGCGACAAAGCCGCGCCGCTGGCGCCTCGTCGTCGCAATGGCGATCGTCGCCGCGCTCGTCGCGGGGGCCTACGCGATCTGGAAGGCCCGTGCGCCCGACCCGACCGCGACCGTCGCGGGCCTGCGCCGGAACGACCCGTCCGCCAAGCCCGCGCCGGTGGCCGTGGCCGCCGCGCAAGCGCGCGACTTCGACGTCTTCCTCGACGCGCTGGGCACGGTGACGCCGCGCGCCAGCGTGACGGTGCGCTCGCGCGTCGACGGCCAGCTCTCGCGCGTGCTCTTCCGCGAAGGGGACGCCGTGAAGGCGGGCCAGCTCCTCGCCGAGATCGATCCGCGCACCTTCGAGGTCCAGCTGGCGCAGGCGAACGCGCAGCTCGCGAAGGACCGCGCGCTGCTCGCGAACGCGAAGACCGACCTCGATCGCTACCGCACGCTGCTCGCGCAGGACTCGATCGCGCGCCAGCAGGTGGACACGCAGGAGTCGCTCGTGCGCCAGTACGAGGCGACGATCGCCGCCGACCAGGCGCAGGTCGACAGCGCCGCGCTGTCGCTCTCGTACACGCGCATCACCGCACCGATCGGCGGCCGCCTCGGGCTTCGCCAGGTGGACGCCGGCAACATGATCCACGCGTCCGACGCGGGCGGCCTCGTGCTGCTGACCCAGCTCGCGCCGATCGACGTCGTGTTCTCGCTGCCGGAGACCAATCTGCCGGCCGTGATGCGCCGGATGGCGACCGGCGAGCCGATGGCGGTCGAGGCGCGCTCGCGCGACCAGGCCTCGCTGCTCGCAACCGGTCGCCTCCTGACGGTCGACAACGCGATCGACACGGCGACCGGCACGGTCAAGCTGAAGGCGGAATTCGCCAACGCCGACCAGTCCCTGTTCCCCAACCAGTTCGTGAACGTGCGCATGCGCGTCGACACGCTGAAGGACGCGGTCGTCGTCCCGACCGCGGCGATCCAGCGCGGCACGCAGGGCACGTTCGTGTACGTCGTCGGCGCCGACAGCGTCGTCGCGCTGCACGTCGTGCGCACGGGACCTGCCGACGGCGAGTCGACGGTCGTGCGCAGCGGCGTGTCGGCCGGCGACGTCGTGGTCGTCGACGGCGTCGACCGGCTGCGCGAAGGCCAGAAGGTCGAGACCGTCAAGCGCGACACGACGGTGGCGCCGACGGGCGCGCCGCGGCCGCGCGGCGCGGGGCGCCGGGGTGCGGGGCCGGGCGAAGCCGGCGCGCCGGGCGCGGCGCCGCGCGGCAACGGCGTCCGTCGCCCCGCAGGCGGTGAAGCGACGGGCGGCGAGACGCCGCCGGGACCGCGCGACTCGCAGGGCGCCGGGCCGGCGAAGGGCTCGGCGCCCGCGGGCGGCTGACGCGAGGTCGCGCCGATGAACCCGTCGCGCCTCTTCATCCTGCGGCCGGTGGCGACCTCGCTCCTGATGGTCGCGATCTTCCTCGCGGGCATCGTCGCCTACCGGCTGCTCCCGATCTCGGCGCTGCCCGAGGTCGACTACCCGACGATCCAGGTCGTGACGCTCTACCCGGGCGCGAGCCCGGACGTGATGACCTCGTCGGTGACCGCGCCGCTCGAGCGGCAGTTCGGCCAGATGCCGGGCCTGGGCCAGATGTCGTCGACGAGCTCCGGCGGCGCGTCGGTGATCACGCTGCAGTTCAGCCTCGACGTGTCGCTCGACACCGCCGAGCAGGAGGTGCAGGCGGCGATCAACGCGAGCGGCAACCTGCTGCCGACCGACCTGCCGCAGCCGCCCATCTACAGCAAGGTGAACCCGGCCGACGCGCCGATCCTCACGCTCGGCATCACGTCGAGGACGCTGCCGCTGCCGAGGCTCGAGGACCTCGTCGACACGCGCATCGCGCAGAAGATCTCGCAGCTGCCCGGCGTCGGGCTGGTCTCGATCGGCGGCGGGCAGCGGCCGGCGGTGCGCGTGCAGGCGAACCCGCGCGCGCTCGCCGCGCAGGGGCTCTCGATGGACGACCTGCGCGCCGCGATCGCGAGCGCGAACGTGAACCAGGCGAAGGGCAGCTTCGACGGCCCGGCGCGCGCGTCGACGATCGACGCCAACGACCAGCTGAAGAGCGCCGACGAGTACCGCGACCTGATCGTGGCGTGGCGCAACAACGCGCCGGTGCGCGTGCGCGACGTGGCGAAGGTGATCGACGGCGCCGAGAACGCGTGGCTGCACGCGTGGGCGAACGACGAGCCGGCGGTGATCCTCAACATCCAGCGGCAGCCGGGGGCCAACGTGATCGCGGTCGCCGACTCGGTCAAGGCTCTGCTGCCCGCGCTCAAGGCCTCGCTGCCGGCCGACGTCGACGTCGAGCTCCTGACCGACCGCACGACGACGATCCGCGCGTCGGTCCACGACGTGCAGGTCGAGCTCGCCTTCGCGATCGCGCTGGTCGTCGCGGTGATCTTCGTGTTCCTGCGCAGCTGGTCGGCGACGGTCATCCCGTCGATCGCCGTGCCGCTGTCGCTCGTCGGCACGTTCGGCGTGATGCTGCTCGCGGGATTCTCGATCAACAACCTGACGCTGATGGCGCTCACGATCGCCACCGGCTTCGTCGTCGACGACGCGATCGTGATGATCGAGAACGTCGCGCGGCACCTCGAGGCGGGCGAGACGCCGATGAACGCGGCGCTGAAGGGCGCCGGCGAGATCGGGTTCACGATCATCTCGCTCACGATCTCGCTGATCGCCGTGCTGATCCCGCTGCTGTTCATGCGCGAGGTCGTCGGGCGACTGTTCCGCGAGTTCGCGATCACGCTCGCCGTCGCGATCCTGATCTCGGCCGTCGTCTCGCTGACGCTGACGCCGATGATGGCCGCGCGGCTCCTGCGCCACACGCCGCCCGAGCGCCAGGGCCGGCTGTTCCGGGCGAGCGGGGCGTGGTTCGACCGCCTGATCGCGGGCTACGCGCGGACGCTCGACTGGGTGCTCGACCGCCAGCGCGCGACGCTCGCCGTCGCCGTGGGCACGCTCGCGCTGACCGGCGTCCTCTACGTCGTCGTGCCCAAGGGCTTCTTCCCGGCCCAGGACACCGGCGCGATCCAGGCGATCACCGAGGCGCCGCAGTCGATCTCGTTCGCGGCGATGGCAGAGCGCCAGCAGGCGCTCGCGAAGGCGCTGCTCGACGATCCCGCGGTCGCGAGCCTCTCGTCGTATATCGGCGTCGACGGCCAGAACACGACGCTCAACAGCGGCCGGATGCTGATCAACCTGAAGCCCAAGGCGGAGCGCGACCGCGACATCGGCGCGATCCTGCGGCGTCTCGGGGGGCGCGCGCGCGACGTCGCGGGCATCGACGTGTTCCTGCAGCCGGTGCAGGACCTGACGATCGAGGACCGCGTGAGCCGGACGCAGTACCAGTTCACGCTCGAGACGGCCGATCCGGCGGCGCTCGCGACCTGGACGCCGCGCCTGGTCGAGAAGCTGCGTGCGTCGCCGAAGCTCGCCGACGTCGCGAGCGACGTGCAGGACCGCGGCCTCCAGGCCTACGTCGTCATCGACCGCGACGCGGCGGGCCGGCTCGGCATCACGCCCGCGACGATCGACGCGGCGCTCTACAACGCGTTCGGGCAGCGCCTGATCTCGACGATCTTCACGCAGTCGAGCCAGTACCGCGTGGTGCTGGAGATCGAGCCGTCGATGCAGCGCGGGCCCGCGACGCTCGACGACATCTACGTGCCGGCGCAGGGCGGCGCGCAGGTCCCGCTCTCGAGCGTGGCGAGGGTCGAGGAGCGCAACGCGCCGCTCGCGATCAACCACCTGGGCCAGTTCCCCGCCGCGACGGTGTCGTTCAACCTGGCCGAGGGCGCGTCGCTCGGCGAGGCGGTCCGCGCGGTGAGCGACGCCGAGGCGACGCTCGGCATGCCCGCGTCGATCACGACCCGCTTCCAGGGCGCCGCGCTCGCGTTCCAGGCGTCGCTCGACAACACGCTGCTGCTGATCCTCGCGGCGATCGTCACGATGTACATCGTGCTCGGCGTCCTCTACGAGAGCACGATCCACCCGGTCACGATCCTGTCGACGCTGCCTTCCGCGGGCATCGGGGCGCTGCTCGCGCTCATCCTCACCGGCACCGACCTCGGCATCATCGCGGTGATCGGCATCATCCTGCTGATCGGCATCGTCAAGAAGAACGCGATCATGATGATCGACTTCGCGCTCGACGCCGAGCGGCGCCGCGGTCTCGCGCCGCGCGCCGCGATCCGCGAGGCCTGCCTGCTGCGCTTCCGCCCCATCCTGATGACGACGATGTCGGCGCTGCTCGGCGCGCTGCCGCTGATGCTCGGCACCGGCGTCGGGTCCGAGCTCCGCCATCCGCTCGGGCTCGTGATGGTCGGCGGGCTCATCGTCAGCCAGGCGCTGACGCTGTTCACGACGCCGGTCGTCTACCTGTGGTTCGACCGGGTCGCGCGATCGCTGCGCAACCGGCGCGAGGCGGTGGCGGCATCGTGAACGCTCTTCGCGACAGGTTGCGGACCGGCGGGTTCAACCTGTCGCGGCCGTTCATCGAGCGCCCGGTCGCGACGACGCTGCTTACGCTGGGCGTCGCGCTCGCCGGCGCGCTGTCGTTCGGGCTCCTGCCGGTGGCGCCGCTGCCGCAGGTCGACTTCCCGACGATCTCGGTCAGCGCGCAGATGGCCGGCGCGTCACCCGAGACGATGGCCGCCACGGTCGCCACGCCGCTCGAGCGCGCGCTGGGCCGCATCGCCGGCGTGACCGAGATGACGTCGACCTCGTCGCTCGGCTCGACCAACATCGTGCTGCAGTTCGACCTGTCGCGCGACATCGACGGCGCCGCGCGTGACGTGCAGGCCGCGATCAACGCCGCGCGGTCGATGCTGCCGACCGGGCTCCGCAACAACCCGACCTACCGCAAGGTCAACCCTGCCGACGCGCCGATCATGATCCTCGCGCTCACGTCGAAGACGATGACGCGGGGCCAGATGTACGACGCGGCGTCGACGGTCCTGGCGCAGAAGGTCGCGCAGATCGACGGCGTCGGCCAGGTCCAGGTCGGCGGGTCCTCGCTGCCCGCGGTGCGCGTCGAGGTGAACCCGCGCGCGCTCGACCGCTACGGCATCAGCCTCGAGCAGGTCCGCACGACGATCACCGGGACCAACGCCAACCGCCCGAAGGGCGCGGTCGAGGAGGGCGAACGCCGCTGGCAGGTCGGCGCCAACGACCAGGCCCGCGTGGCGGCCGAGTACGCGCCGCTCGTGATCCGCTACCAGGACGGCGCGGCGGTGCGCATCCGCGACGTCGCCGACGTCGTCGACTCGGTCGAGGACCTGCGCAACGCGGGGTCGGCCAACGGGGAGCCGTCCGTGCTGCTGATCGTCAGCCGGCAGCCGGGCGCCAACATCATCGAGACGATCGACCGCGTTCGCGCGATCCTGCCCACGCTCCAGGCGTCGATCCCCGCCGCGATCGACGTCAAGGTCATGATGGACCAGACGACGACGATCCGCGCGTCGCTGCGCGAGGTCGAGCGCGCGCTGGCGATCGCGGTGGCGCTGGTCATCGTCGTCGTTTTCGCGTTCCTGCGCAACGCGCGGGCGGCGCTGATCCCGTCGATCGCGGTGCCGGTGTCGCTGATGGGCACGTTCGGCGTCATGTTCCTCGCGGGGTTCTCGGTCAACAACCTGACGCTGATGGCGCTCACGATCGCCACCGGCTTCGTCGTCGACGACGCGATCGTCGTGCTCGAGAACGTCTCGCGCCACGTCGAGGAGGGCATGACCCCGTGGAGGGCCGCGCTGGCCGGCGCCCGCGAGGTCGGCTTCACGGTCGTGTCGATGAGCGTCTCGCTGGTCGCGGTGTTCATCCCGATCCTGATGATGGGCGGCATCGTCGGCCGGCTGTTCCGCGAGTTCGCGGTCACGCTGTCGGCGGCGATCGGCGTGTCGCTCGTCGTGTCGCTGACCACGACGCCGATGATGTGCGCGCGCCTGCTGAAGCCGCGCCCGGCCGGACCGGAGCCGAAGTGGTCGCGGGCGTTCGCCGGCGCCTTCGACGCGCTGGCCGAGGCTTACCGCGATTCGCTCGCGGTCGTGCTCCGGCACGGCGTCCTCACGCTGGCCGTGCTCGGGCTGACGATCGCGCTCAACGTGTGGCTGTACGTCGTCGTGCCGAAGGGCTTCTTCCCGCAGCAGGACAACGGCCGCATGATGGGCTTCATCGAGGCGGACCAGGGCTCGTCGTTCCAGTCGATGCAGGGCAAGATGGCCCAGTTCCTCGACATCGTGCGCGCGGACCCGGCGGTCGAGAACGTCGTCGCGTTCACCGGGGGCGGCCGCCGCAACGGCGGCTTCATGTTCGTCACGCTGAAGCCGCTCGCCGAGCGCAAGGCGAGCGCCGACCGCATCGCGGCCAGGCTGCGCCAGCGGACCGCGGAGGTGGCAGGCGCGAGCCTGTTCCTGGTGCCCGCGCAGGACATCCGCGTGGGCGGACGGCAGGCGCAGGCCTCGTACCAGTACACGCTGCAGGCCGACGACCTCGACCTCCTGCGCCTGTGGGAGCCTCGCATCCGCTACGCGCTGGCGCAGCTCCCCGAGCTCGTCGACGTCAGTACCGACGCGCAGGACAAGGGCGTGCAGACGACGCTGACGATCGACCGCGACGCCGCGGCGCGCCTCGGGCTCACGCCGAAGGACATCGACGCCGTGCTGAACGACGCGTTCGGCCAGCGGCAGGTCTCGACGATCTACAACGCGCTCAACCAGTACAAGGTGGTGATGGAGGTCGCGCCGCAGTACTGGCAGAGCCCCGAGGCGCTGAAGGACGTCCACGTGATCACGTCCGCGGGCAAGGCGGTGCCGCTGATGGCGTTCGCGCGGTTCGGGCCGACGAACACGCCGCTCGCGGTGAACCACCAGGGCCAGTTCGCCTCGTCGACGATCGCGTTCAGCCTGCCCGAGGGCGTCTCGCTCTCGCAGGCGCAGGCCGCGATCGACGACGCGGTGGCGCGGCTCGGCGTGCCGAACGGCGTGCACGGCGCGTTCGCCGGCACCGCGCGCGCGTTCCAGCAGAGCCTGTCGAGCCAGCCGTGGCTGATCCTCGCGGCGCTCGTGACCGTCTACATCGTGCTCGGCGTCCTCTACGAAAGCTACGTGCACCCGTTGACGATCCTCTCCACGCTGCCGTCGGCCGGCGTCGGCGCGCTGCTCGCGCTGATCGTGTTCCGCATCGAGTTCAGCCTGATCGCGCTGATCGGCGTGATCCTGCTGATCGGCATCGTCAAGAAGAACGCGATCATGATGGTCGACTACGCGATCTCGGTCGAGCGCGAGCGCGGGCTCTCGCCGCGCGACGCGATCTTCGAGGCCTGCCAGCGCCGGTTCCGGCCGATCATGATGACGACGCTCGCGGCGATGCTGGGCGCCGTGCCGCTCGCGATCGGCTTCGGCGAGGGCGCGGAGCTGCGCCAGCCGCTCGGCATTTCGATCGTCGGCGGGCTGATGCTCTCGCAGCTCCTGACGCTCTACACGACGCCGGTCGTCTACCTGCAGCTCGACCGCCTGCGCCTCTGGTGCCTCGCGCGATTCTCGCGCGGCGGCGTGTCGCTCGCGCACGGCGCGACCGCGGAGGCGGCGCGATGAGCCGCAATCGCGCGATCGCCGCGATGCTCGCCGCCCTGCTCGCGGGGTGCACGGTCGGCCCCGACTACGTGCGCCCCGACGCGCCGATGGCGGCCGAATGGAAGGAGGGCGGCGGATGGAAGCTCGCGGCGCCCGGCGATCGACTCCCGCGCGACGCCTGGTGGTCGATCTACGGCGACCCGGTGCTCGACGCGCTCGAGCGCGAAGCGGTCGAGCGGAACCAGGACATCGTCGCGGCGGCCGCGCGCGCGAGGCAGGCCGACGCGCTGCTCGCGCAGGCGCGCGCGGGGCTCTTTCCCGCGGTCGGGCTGGGCGCGAGCGCGGGCCGCGCCCGTGTCCCGCGGGCCGGCACCGGCAATACCGTGGGCGCGTCGATCGACGCGTCGTGGGAGGTCGACCTCTGGGGCCGCGTTCGCCGGGGCGTCGAGGCGAGCGAAGCGAGCCGCAGCGCGGCCTCGGCGGACCTCGAGTCCGCGCGCCTGTCGATCACCGCGTCGCTCGCCGCGGCGTATTTCTCGGTTCGCGTCGTCGATTCGGGCCAGCGCCTGCTCGATCGCACCGTCGAGGCCTACGGCCAGACGCTCGCGTTGACGACGAACCGCTACGAGGCGGGCGTCGTGGCGCGCGCCGACGTCGTACAGGCCGAGACGCAGCTCAAGGCCGCGCAGGCACAGGCGGTCGACAACCGGGCGACCCGTGCCCAGTTCGAGCACGCGATCGCGGTGCTGATGGGTCGCCCGCCGGCGCAGTTCTCGCTCGCGGTCGCGGACGACCTCGCTGCGCCGCCGCCGATTCCCCCGGTGCTGCCTTCCGAGCTCCTCGAGCGCCGGCCGGACGTGGCGGCCGCCGAGCGACGAATGGCGGCGGCCAACGCGGAGATCGGCGTCGCGACCGCGGCGTTCTACCCGACGCTGTCGCTGTCGGCGAGCGGCGCGTACGGCGCGTCGTCGCTCGGCAACCTCTTCTCGGCCTCCAACCTCGCGTGGGCGATCGGCGCCAACCTCGCGCAGCCGCTGTTCGACGCCGGCCTGCGGCGCGCGCAGCGCGACGCGACGCTGGCGGCCTACGACGAGGCGGTCGCCGGCTATCGCTCGACCGTGCTGGCCGGCTTCCAGGAGGTCGAGGACAACCTCGCGACGCTCCGGTACCTCTCCGAGATGTCGGAGATCCAGGCCGACGCGGTCGCGGCCGCGCGCCGCTCGCTCGAGCTCACGACCAACCAGTACAAGGCCGGCATCGTCGGCTTCGTCAACGTGGTGACGGCCCAGACGACGCTGTTCGACAACGAGCGCACGCTGGTCATCCTGCGCGGCCGCCAGTGGCAGGCGAACGTCGCGCTGGTCAAGGCCATCGGGGGCGGCTGGGACGCAACCCGGCTGGCCTCGGCGTCGCCCTCGGGGAGCTGACGCGGCGGCGTCCGGACCCCTCTCCCGGCTTCGGCCCTTCCAATCCGTCTCGGATCAAGGCTTTCCGCCCCTTCCGGTTGATCGGTGCCGGAGGCATTCGATCGAACCGGGTGCGCAGACCGTTGAAATCCGCGCGCACCTCCCTCTGCGAGGACAAGGCCATCGGGAGCGGCCAGGACGCAACCCGGCTGGCCTCGGCGTCGACCTTGGTGGATTGACGCGGCGGCGTCCGGGCCCCTTTCCCGGCTTCGGCCCTTCCGATCCGTCTCGAATCCGGGCCTTCCGCCCCATCCGGTTGATCGGTGCCGGAGGCATCCGATCGAACCGGGTGCGCAGACGGTTGAAATCTCCCCCTACCTCCCCCTATAATTGGCACTCGTTGCCGCCGAGTGCTAACAACCCGGCCGCGCCGCCCGGCGTCCCCCAGAAGAATCGAAAGGCGGGACGCCCTAAACCACGGATTTTCAATCGAAACTGTCAGGAGTGAGCGCTTACCATGAAGCTTCGTCCCTTGCATGATCGGATCATCGTCAAGCGGCTGGAAGAGGAGAGGAAGTCGGCCGGCGGCATCGTGATTCCGGACACCGCGGCCGAGAAGCCCTCGATGGGCGAGGTCGTCGCGGCCGGTCCCGGCAAGATCGACGACAACGGCAAGCTCGTGCCGATGGGCGTCAAGGTCGGCGAGAAGATCCTCTTCGGCAAGTACTCGGGCCAGGAATTCAAGATGGACGGCCACGACTACCTCCACATGCGCGAAGACGACGTCATCGGCGTCGTCGCCTGATCCGCCCCCCACACGAAATCCAGGAGAGCTAGAACATGGCAGCCAAGGATGTCCGTTTCGGCGAAAACGTCCGGAACAAGATGGTCAACGGCGTGAACGTGCTCGCGAACGCCGTCAAGGTGACGCTCGGCCCGAAGGGCCGCAACGTCGTGCTCGAGCGCAGCTTCGGCGCGCCGACGATCACGAAGGACGGCGTGTCGGTCGCGAAGGAGATCGAGCTCAAGGACAAGTTCGAGAACATGGGCGCGCAGATGGTCAAGGAAGTCGCGTCCAAGACCTCGGACGTCGCCGGCGACGGCACGACGACCGCGACGGTGCTCGCGCAGGCGATCGTGACCGAAGGCATGAAGTACGTCGCCGCCGGCATGAACCCGATGGACCTGAAGCGCGGCATCGACAAGGCCGTCGTCTCGGTCGTCGACGAGCTCAAGAAGATCAGCAAGCCCTGCTCGACCAGCAAGGAGATCGCGCAGGTCGGCTCGATCTCGGCGAACGCCGACGAGTCGATCGGCAAGACGATCGCCGAGGCGATGGACAAGGTCGGCAAGGAAGGCGTGATCACCGTCGAGGACGGCAAGGGCCTCGAGAACGAGCTCGACCTGGTCGAGGGGATGCAGTTCGACCGCGGCTACATCTCGCCGTACTTCATCAACAACCCGGACAAGCAGGTCGCGGTCCTCGAGGACCCGTACATCCTGCTGCACGACAAGAAGGTCTCGAACATCCGCGAGCTCCTCCCGGTGCTCGAGCAGGTCGCGAAGGCGGGCAAGCCGCTGCTGATCATCGCCGAGGACGTCGACGGCGAGGCGCTCGCGACGCTGGTCGTGAACAACATCCGCGGCATCCTGAAGACCGTCGCCGTCAAGGCGCCGGGCTTCGGCGACCGCCGCAAGGCGATGCTCGAGGACATCGCGATCCTGACGCACGGGACCGTGATCGCCGAGGAGCTGGGCCTGAAGCTCGAGAACGCGACGATCAAGGACCTGGGCCGCGCGAAGCGCGTCGAGGTCGCGAAGGAAGACACGACGATCATCGACGGCGCCGGCGAGAAGGCGTCGATCGAGGCCCGCGTCAAGAACATCCGCAAGCAGATCGAGGAAGCGACCTCCGACTACGACAAGGAGAAGCTGCAGGAGCGCGTCGCGAAGCTGGCCGGCGGTGTCGCGGTCATCAAGGTCGGCGCGGCCACCGAGGTCGAGATGAAGGAGAAGAAGGCCCGCGTCGAGGATGCGCTGCACGCGACCCGCGCGGCCGTCGAGGAAGGCATCGTCCCGGGCGGCGGCGTCGCGTATCTGCGCGCCCGTTCGCACCTGAAGAGCCTGAAGGGCGCGAACCCCGACCAGGACGCCGGCATCAAGATCGTGCTCCGCGCGGTCGAGGAGCCGCTGCGCATGATCGTGGCGAACGCCGGCGAGGAGCCGTCGGTCGTCGTGAACAAGATCGTCGAGGGCAAGGGCAACTTCGGCTTCAACGCGGCCACGGGCGAGTACGGCGACCTGGTCGAGATGGGCGTGCTCGACCCGACCAAGGTCACGCGCTACGCGCTCCAGAACGCCGCGTCCGTCGCGTCGCTGATGCTCACGACCGACGCGATGGTCGCCGAGCTGCCGAAGGACGAGAAGCCGATGGGCGGCCCCGGCGGCGGCATGGGCGGCATGGGCGACATGGACATGTGATTCAGGCATCAGGAATCGGAGGTCGGGGATCAGCGAGCCCTGCCTCCGGCTCCCGCACCACTCGAAGCCCGGCGAAAGCCGGGCTTCTGTTTTGTGGGCCGGGCTTCAGCCCGACTCCCTGACAACCCGGCGACCCCGTCGGCCTGAAAGCCGACCCACGGCCCTTGCCAGTGGAGAGGGCGGGGCGCGCGGCAGGCCCGCGGGCCGCGCGATGTGGCAACATCGCGTCGGCGACCCGCCGGCGGCCCCGGGGACGGGCGCCCCGCCCTTGCTCCGCTTCGTCCTCACCCGCGCTTCGCTCGTCATCCCGACGTTCATCGGGATGACGCTGCTCGCGTTCTTCCTGATCCGGCTCGTGCCGGGCGACCCGATCGAGACGATGGCCGGCGAGCGCGGCATCGACGCCGCGCGCCACGAGGCGCTGCTGAAGGAGTACGGGCTCGACCGGCCGGTGCTCGTGCAATACGGCATCTACGTCGGGCGCGTGCTGCACGGCGACCTCGGACGCTCGATGATCACGCACGAGCCCGTCGTCACCGAGTTCCTGTCGCTGTTCCCGGCGACCGTCGAGCTCGCGCTGTGCGCGATCGCGTTCGCGCTGCTGGTCGGGATTCCCGCCGGGATGGTCGCGGCGGTGCGCCGGAACTCGATCTTCGACCACGGCGTGATGGGCGTTTCGCTCACCGGCTACTCGATGCCGATCTTCTGGTGGGGGCTGCTGCTGATCCTTCTGTTCTCGGTGCAGCTGGGCTGGACGCCGGTGTCCGGGCGCATCGACGTCAAGTATTTCGTCGAGCCGGTGACCGGCTTCCTCACGATCGACACGCTGCTGTCGGACGAGAAGGGCGCGTTCGCCTCGGCGGTCTCGCACCTGATCCTGCCGGCGATCGTGCTCGGCACGATCCCGCTCGCGGTCATCGCCCGCATGACGCGCAGCTCGATGCTCGAGGTACTGGGCGAGGACTACATCCGCACCGCGCGCGCGAAGGGCCTGCCCGCCTGGCGCGTGATCGCGCTGCATGCGTTCCGCAACGCGCTGATCCCGGTCATCACGGTGATCGGCCTCCAGGTCGGCGTGCTGTTCACCGGCGCGATCCTGACCGAGACGATCTTCTCCTGGCCGGGCGTGGGCAAGTGGCTGATCGAGGCGATCAACCGCCGCGACTACCCGGTGCTCCAGGGCGGCCTGCTGCTCCTCGGCGTCGTCGTCATGCTCGTCAACCTGCTGGTCGACGTCGCCTACGGCGTCATCAACCCGCGCATCCGGCACGCCACATGACGATCGACGAGAGCGCCGCCGGGCCGCCCCAGGGCGCTCGCCCCCTGGGGGGAGGCTCGCGAAGCGAGCTTCGGGGGGATCACACCATCGCCGCCGCCGCGCCGCGCGAGCCGCTCGGGCCCTTCCGCGAGTTCTGGGGGTACTTCAGCGCGAACCGCGGCGCGCTCGGCGGCCTCGTCGTCGTGATCGGCGTGCTGCTCCTCGCGGTGTTCGCGAACGTCCTCGCGCCGCACCCGCCGGACCTCACGAACAACACGATGTTCCTGAAGCCGCCGGCCTGGCAGGAGGGCGGCAGCTGGGCCTATCCGCTCGGAACCGACGCGATCGGCCGCGACATGCTCTCGCGGCTCATCCACGGCGCGCGCCTGTCGCTCCTGATCGGCCTGGCGGTCGTCGCGATCTCGATCGTGACCGGCATCGCGCTCGGCCTCGTCGCCGGCTACGCGCGCGGCGTGACCGAGATCGCGATCATGCGGCTGATGGACATCATCCTGACGCTGCCCTCGCTCCTGCTCGCGATCGTGATCGTCGCGATCCTCGGGCCGGGCCTCATGAACGCCATGCTGGCGGTCGCGATCGTCATCCTCCCGCACTACGTCCGGCTCACGCGCGCGTCGGTGATCGCCGAGATGTCGCGCGACTACGTGACCGCGGCACGCGCGACCGGCGCGGGGCGCCTGCGCCTGATGTTCGGCGAGGTGCTGCCGAACTGCGCTGCGCCGCTGATCGTCCAGGCGACGCTCGGCGTGTCGACCGCGATCCTCGACGCCGCGGCGCTCGGCTTCCTCGGCCTCGGCGCGCAGCCGCCGGCGCCCGAGTGGGGCACGATGCTCGCCGACGCGCGCGAGTTCGTGCTGCGCGCGTGGTGGGCCGTGACGTTCCCGGGCCTGATGATCCTGGTCACGGTGCTCGCGTTCAACCTGATGGGCGACGGGCTGCGCGACGCGCTCGACCCGAAGCTCAAGCGATAGCGGCCGCCATGGCGAAGCTCGTCGAGATCGAGGACCTGCACGTCGAGTTCCCGTCGCACGCGGGCACGATGCGCGCGGTCGAGGGCGTGAGCCTCGCCGTCGACGAGGGCGAGGTGCTCGGCATCGTCGGCGAGTCGGGCTCGGGCAAGAGCGTGTCGATGCTCGCGCTGATGGGCCTCGTGGCCGCGCCGGGGCGGGTGCGCGCGAGGCGGCTCGCGTTCGCCGGGCGCGATCTCATGGCCGCGAGCGAGCGCGAGCGGCGCGCGATCGTCGGCAAGGACGTCGCGATGATCTTCCAGGAGCCGACGACGAGCCTCAATCCCTGCTTCACCGTCGGATTCCAGCTGACCGAGTCGCTGCGCCAGCACCTCGGCATGGACGGCCGCGCGGCGCGCGACCGCGCGGTCGAGCTGCTCGAGCAGGTCGGCATCCCGGCGCCCGCGGCGCGGCTCAAGGACTTTCCCCACCAGATGTCGGGCGGCATGAACCAGCGCGTGATGATCGCGATGGCGATCGCGTGCAACCCGCGCCTCCTGATCGCGGACGAGCCGACGACCGCGCTCGACGTCACGATCCAGGCGCAGATCCTCGACCTGTTGCGCGAGCTGCAGCGCTCGCGCGGGATGGCGCTCGTGCTCGTCACCCACAACATGGGCGTGGTGGCCGAGATGGCGAAGCGCGTCGCCGTGATGTACGCGGGACAGGTGCTCGAGGAGCGCCCGGCGGACGAGCTGTTCGCCGAGCCCCGTCACCCGTACACCGCGGCGCTGCTCGCGGCGATGCCGGAGCGCAGCCTCGGCCGCGCGCGCCTCGCGACGATTCCCGGCGTCGTGCCCGGACCGTACGACCGTCCGGCGGGCTGCCTGTTCGCGCCGCGCTGCGCGTACGCCACGCGGCGTTGCGTCGCCGAGCGGCCGTCGCTGGCGGGCGAAGGTCCCGAAGGCCGCGTGCGCTGCCACTATCCGAGGGGCGACCCGGGGCGCGACGCCGCGATCCTGCGCGACGGGCCGGTGCGCGTCGAGGGCGCGGAAGCGTGAGCGCTATCGTCGCTCCGGCGGCCGTGGCGACGCCGCGCCCTGCGGCCGGGCCGGTCGTCGTCGCGCGCGACGTGACGCGCGTCTACGAGGTCCGGCGCGGCGCGTTTCGCGCGCGGGCCCGCCTGCAGGCGGTCGGCGGCGTCTCGTTCTCCGTCGACGCCGGCCGCACGCTCGCGGTCGTCGGCGAGTCCGGCTGCGGCAAGTCGACGCTCGCGCGCGTGGTGTCGCTGCTCGAGCCGCCGACCTCGGGCGCGCTCGCGCTCGCGGGCGTCGACGCCGTCGCGGCGGGGGAGCGCGAGAAGGTCGCGCTTCGGAAGTCCGTGCAGATGGTTTTCCAGAACCCGTACGGGTCGCTCAATCCGCGCAAGAAGATCGGCGCGATCCTCGAGGCGCCGCTCGAGATCAACACGGCGCTCGCGCCCGCCGAGCGCGCCGAGCGGGCGAAGGCGATGCTCGCGCGCGTGGGGCTGCGGCCCGAGCACTACGCGCGCTACCCGCACATGTTCTCCGGCGGCCAGCGCCAGCGCATCGCGATCGCGCGCGCGCTCATGCTGTCGCCGGCGCTCGTCGTCGCCGACGAGCCCGTGTCGGCGCTCGACGTGTCGGTGCAGGCGCAGGTGCTGAACCTGATGGCGGACCTGCAGGACGACCTGGGCCTCGCCTACCTGTTCATCTCGCACGACCTGGGCGTCGTCCGGCACATCGCCGACGACGTTCTGGTCATGTACCTGGGGCTCGCGATGGAGCAGGGGCCGGTCGGCGCGATCTTCGAGCGGCCGCTGCACCCGTACACCCAGGCGCTGCTCGCGTCGGTCCCCGCGACGGCGGGGAAGGCGCGCGCCCGCCGGGCGCCGCTCAAGGGCGAGCTGCCCTCCCCATTGAACCCGCCCGCGGGTTGTGTATTCTCCACCCGATGCCCGCACGCGGAGGCGCGCTGCCATGCCGAGCGCCCCGCGGCGCGACCGATCGACGGTCGGCAGGTGGCCTGCCACTTCGCCGAACGATTCACCCTGGCCCGGGCTTGACGGACGGCAAACGACCGATCCGCGCGTCCCGAGGGCCTAACCCCTGGAGGTTGCAATGAAGCAAGCCCGCCCGGCCCGTCGCACCCGCCTCGCCGGCGCCGTCCTGTCCACCCTGGCGATCCCGGCGCTCCTCGTCGCGGGACCGCTCGCCGCGAAGACGCTCGTCTACTGCTCGGAAGGAAGCCCCGAGAACTTCTACCCGGCCGTCAACACGACCGGCACGTCGTTCGACGCGAACAGCCAGATCTACAGCCGCATCGTCGACTTCGAGCGCGGCGGCACGAGCGTCGTCCCGGGCCTCGCCGAGAAGTGGGACATCTCGCCCGACGGCACCGTCTACACGTTCCACCTGCGCAAGGGCGTCAAGTGGCACAACCACCGCGACTGGAAGCCCACGCGCGACCTCAACGCCGACGACATCATCTTCAGCATCGAGCGGCAGTGGAAGGAGTCGAACCCGTACTTCAAGGTGACGAGCTCGAACCACTCGTACTTCAACGACATGGGGCTGCCGAAGCTCCTGAAGTCGGTCGAGAAGGTCGACGACCACACGGTGCGGATCACGCTGAACCGCCCCGAGGCGCCGTTCCTGTCCGACCTCGCGATGGAGTACGCGGGCATCCAGTCGAAGGAGTACGCCGACGCGATGCTGAAGGCGGGCACGCCCGAGAAGCTCGACCAGGACCCGATCGGCACCGGGCCGTTCTACCTGGTGCGCTACATCAAGGACGCGATCATCCGCTACAAGGCGTTCCCGCAGTTCTGGGGCGGCAAGGCGAAGATCGACGACCTCATCTTCGCGATCACGCCCGACGCCTCGGTCCGCTGGGCGAAGCTCCAGAAGGGCGAGTGCCAGGTGATGCCCTACCCGAACCCGGCCGACCTCGACGCGATGCGCAAGGACCCGAACATCAAGGTTCTCGAGCAGCCGGGGCTCAACGTCGGCTACCTCGCCTACAACACGCAGAAGAAGCCGTTCGACGACGTGCGCGTGCGCAAGGCCGTCAACATGGCGATCAACAAGAAGGCGATCATCGACGCCGTCTACCTGTCCGCGGGCATCCCGGCGACGAACCCGATTCCGCCGTCGATGTGGTCGTACAACAAGGCGATCAAGGACGACCCGTACGATCCGGCCGCGGCGAAGAAGCTGCTGGCGGAGGCGGGCTACCCGAACGGCTTCTCGACCGACCTGTGGGCGATGCCGGTGCAGCGCCCGTACAACCCGAACGCGAGGCGGATCGCGGAGCTGATGCAGGCGGACCTCGACAAGGTCGGCATCAAGGCCGAGATCAAGAGCTTCGAATGGGGCGAGTACCGCAAGCGCATGCAGAACGGCGAGCACCAGATGGGGATGCTAGGCTGGACCGGCGACAACGGCGATCCGGACAACTTCCTGCACACGCTGCTCGGCTGCGACGCCGCCAAGACCAACGGCTCGAACGTCGCGAAGTTCTGCTACCAGCCGTTCGAGGACCTGGTCATCAAGGCCAAGTCGGTGTCGAGCCAGAAGGAGCGCACCGCGCTCTACGAGAAGGCGCAGGTGATCTTCAAGGAGCAGGCGCCGTGGTTCACGATCGCGCACGCGGTGCAGCTGAAGCCGGTCCGCAAGGAGGTGGTCGACTTCAAGCTCTCGCCGTTCGGCCGTCACACGTTCTACGGCGTGGATGTCAAAGAGTAGATAAGTCAGAGCGCGCGCGAGGCCTTCCGGCCGCGCGCGCTGGAAAAATCACGACGCTGATAGCCTGACGTAGAGGCTGAAGTGGCGAAAATCGCGGGCGGAGCCCGACGATTTTCGGAAGCACGAAAGGGCGGCCCGGCGGACGTTGTCCGCCGGGCTGTTCTGTTTCTGGAATGAGCGCGCGCGAGGCCTTCCGGCCGCGCGCGCTGGAAAAATCACGACGCTGATAGCCTGACGTAGAGGCTGAAGTGGCGAAAATCGCGGGCGGAGCCCGACGAATTTCGGAAGCCCGAAAGGGCGGCCCGGCGGACGTTGTCCGCCGGGCCGTTTGCCTTGCGGGACTCGTGACTATGCGCGCAACGAGGCGCGCGTGGACCGATGCACGCGCGCGGTCAACCGAAGTCGGGCAGCACGCACATCGCGACGCCGAGCGGCCCGTAGCCTTCGGGGATCCAGCCGCGCGAGATCATGTCGGCGCGCAGGTCGACGCGCGTCGTGAAGCGGTGGCTGGAATCGACCTGCCCGTTCCACAGGCGGTAGACGGGAACCAGTCCGATGTCGCCGTCGATGAAGCCCGGAAGCACGCCGCATTCGCCCGTGACGGGATCGGGCAACGCGGCGTAGAAGGCCGCCGCGCCCTCGAGGACCGATCGTGCGTCCTTCGCCAGCACCGCGGCGCATTCGTCGGGCGAGGCCGAGTAGAAGTGGCCGCCGCCGGCGCCGGCCGGGAGGTAGATGCGGCATACGGCCGAAGCTCCGTAGGTCCACTCGAGGCCTAGGTAGGTCGTCGGGCCCGCGCCGACCTCGAGCGCCTCGCCGGTGCGCTGCCATCCGGGAACCCGCCCCGAATCGAGCGCCTCGATCTCCGACGCCGATGCGGTGAAGAAATAGTCGTGTTGCGCGGTGTCGACGTACTCGAGGGCCCGCACCGCGTGCGGCATCGGCATGTACGGCGTCGAGCACGCGACCGGCGGCGGAACCTGCGTGCGGCAGTAGTCCGGCACGAGCCGTCCGCGATCGACGTGGCCGTCCCGGTAGAGCGCGCTCGCGCCGTCGCCGGGCAGCTGCGCGTGCTCGAACGTGTCGGCTTCGCCGAGCGAAAGCGTCCCGCCTTCCGTCGCGAGGAACCTCGCCGGGACGACGTAGTGCGGCCGGAAGGAGACGACGAAGTTGCCGCCCGCGTCGAAGTGCTCGGCCAACAGCCGGGGAACCGTCGCGACGACGATCGAATCCGCGCCGGCGACGACGTCCGGAACGTCGTTCGGGAACGTGAACGACTTGACGACGCCGTCGTGGACGCTCGTGAGGGTGCGGCCGGCGAGCGAACGGGGCCCGTCGCCCTCCGCGACGAGCTCGATGTATTGCTCGCTTCCGTCGAGGTTCGAGTAGAGCTGGGCGATCCGGTACGCGGTCGGCGGCGGACAGGGCTCGTCGAGGATGTAGTGGTTCTTGCACTGCGTCTCGCCGCCGGCGGCGGAAAGGTCGACGACGACCGGCTGGTCGCGACCGTTGTCGAAGCTCGCGGGAACCACGCCCTTGTCGCGGTCCAGCATGCTGCGCCCGTCGTCGGGAAGCGCCGCATAGGTCCACGTGTCTCCCGCGCCCGGGGAGCCCGAGAGCGTCAGCGTCCCGCCGCTCCGGGACACGAACGCCTGGCTGACGAGCGCGTCGGGCGACGTCGGGGCCGGCGGATAGTCGTCGAAGCGGAGCACGCCCTTGTCGTCGAACGCGAGGACGTAGGTGCGTCGTTCCGCCGGGAACGCGTCGAA
>JBGAHH010000113.1:0-9616 GCA_044226265.1 Casimicrobiaceae bacterium
AGGGCGAGATGAACAACAACCCGTCGCCGGGCAACAAGGCGGGCGGGCTCACGACGATCCTCGAGAAGAGCCTCGGCGCCGTCGCGAAGGGCGGCACGACCAACCTCGTCGACGTCTACGAGTACGCGGAGCCGGTGACGGCGAAGGGCTTCGTCTACATGGACACGCCCGGCTACGACCCGGTGTCGGCGACCGGCCAGGTCGCCGGCGGCGCGAACCTGATCTGCTTCACGACCGGCCGCGGCTCGGCCTACGGCTGCGCGCCGTCGCCGTCGCTCAAGCTCTCGACCAACACGCCGCTGTGGGTCAAGCAGGAGGAGGACATCGACCTCAACGCGGGCGAGATCGCCGACGGCGACGCGACGGTCGAAGGCGTCGGCGAGAAGCTGTTCGAGCTCATGCTCGCGACGTGCTCGGGGCAGCGCACGAAGAGCGAGGTGCACGGCTACGGCCAGAACGAGTTCGTGCCCTGGTATGTGGGCGCGGTGATGTGACGCCGCGCTCGATTGACACCCGGCGGGGGCGCCCTTAGGCTCCCCCGGAGCAGGATCGAACGAGACGGCGACCGACGCCGCGCGGCATCCACGAAGGTTCCAGGAGGAGGTTCCCATGAAAGCTTGGAAGAACGCCGGCCTCGCGCTCGTCGCGGCCGTGTCGCTGGTCGCTTCGGGCACGGCGCTCGCGCAGGAGAAGCTCGTCGTCTGGTGGGTCAAGGGCTTCTACAAGAGCGAGGACGACGCGCTCTACGAGGCGATCAAGAAGTACGAGGCGAAGAGCGGCGTCAAGGTCGAGCTGTCGCAGTACGCGGTGCAGGACGGCATCCCGAAGACCGTCGCGGCGCTCGACGCGGGCACGCCGCCGGACGTCGCCTACATCGACGTGTTCGACTTCCAGGTCACCGGCAAGTGGGCCTACGAGGGCAAGCTCGAGGACCTGTCCGACATCCTCGCGCCGATGAAGGGCGCGTTCCTGCCGGGCGCGCTCGAGACGACCTACCTCTACAACGACAAGGCGAAGAAGAAGGCGTACTACGCGTTCCCGCTGAAGCAGCAGACGATGCACATCCAGTACTGGAAGGACATGCTGAAGGACGCCGGCTTCGCCGAGTCCGACATCCCGACCGGCTGGAAGGATTACTGGAACTTCTGGTGCGAGAAGGTGCAGGCGGGCTACCGCAAGAACACCGGCAAGCGCGTCTTCTCGACCGGGTTCCCGATGGGGGTCGACTCGTCGGACTCGTACTACTCGTACCTGACGTTCATGGACGCGTACAACGTCAAGCTCGTCGACGACAACGGCAAGCTGCTGGTCGACGATCCGAAGGTGCGCGCCGGGCTGATCGCCTCGATGCGCGACTACACGATGGTCTACACGAAGGGCTGCACGCCGCCCTCGGCGACGTCGTGGAAGGATCCCGACAACAACGTCGCGTTCCACAACAAGACGATCATCATGACGCACAACGCGACGATCTCGATCGCCGCGAAGTGGTACGACGACATGAACAACCCGGCGAACAAGCCGGAGGACCGCGCGATCGCGAAGAAGAACTACGAGGAGCTGATCGCGACCGCCGGCTTCCCGAACAAGCCCGACGGCTCGATCATGACCTACCGGGCGGCGGTGAAGACCGGCGTCGTGTTCGAGAACGCGAAGAACAAGCGCCGCGCGAAGGAATTCGTCGCGTTCCTGCTGCAGGACGAGAACCTGATCCCCTACGTCGAAGGGTCGCTGGGCCGCTGGTACCCGGTGACGAAGTCCGGCGCGGCGCGGCTGTCGTTCTGGCTCGCCGACCCGCACCGCGCGTCGGTGCAGCGCCAGTTCGTCGCCGGCACGACGCCTTTCGAGTTCACGAAGAACTTCCGTTTCACGACGCTCAACAACGAGAACGTCTGGGCGAAGTGCATGAACCGGATCGTCACCGAGAAGGTGCCGATCGAGAAGGCGGTCGACGAGATGATCGCCCGCATCAAGCAGGTCGCGGGCTGACGCTCCGGAGGGCGGCGGGGCGGTGGACGCGCTCCGCCGCCCGCCGCGCCGACGATGTCCACGCTCGCCGCGACCGCCGCCGACACCGCGACGCCGGCCGGGCCGACGCGGCGGAAGGTGTCGCCCTGGCAGTTCTGGGGGCTCGTGCTCATCGCGCCCTACGTCGTGGTGTTCCTGGTGTTCGTGCTCTACCCGGTCGGCTACGGGTTCTGGCTCGCCCGCCATCCGACGAGCTACCAGCACCTTTTCGACGACCCGATCTTTTCCTCGTCGGTCGTCAACACGATCCTGTTCCTCGGGATCGCGATCAACGTGAAGATGGCGGCCGCGCTGTGGCTCTCCGGCTTCTTCGCGAACGCCCGGCCGTGGATCCGCTGGCTCTCGGTGCTGTTCATCCTGCCCTGGGCGGTGCCGTCGATCCCGACGATCCTGTCGTTCCGCTTCATGCTGAACCCCGAGTGGGGGATCATCAACTCGCTCATCTTCAAGCTGACCGCCGAGGACGGGCCGAACTGGCTCAACGATCGCTGGCTCGCGCTGTCGATGGCGATGCTGGTCCACATCTGGAAGAGCCTGCCGTTCTGGACGCTCATCCTGCTGGCCGGCAGGCTCGCGATCCCGGCGGAGCTCTACGAGGCGGCGGGCGTCGACGGCGCGACGCGTTGGCAGAAGTTCCGGTTCGTCACCTGGCCGTCGATCCGCGGGCTCTACCTCACGTCGGCCATCCTCTCGACGATCTGGACGCTAGGCGACTTCAACAGCGTGTACCTGCTCACCGGCGGCGGCCCCGCGGACCTCACGCACATCCTCGCGACGCTGGGCGTCCGCTACCTGCGACTCGACCAGGTCGACCTGTCGATGGCGACGATCGTCTGCGCGATGCCGCTCGTGCTTCCGCTCGTCTATTTCATGATGAAGCGCCTGTCGAGGTGACCCGGTGCGCTGGCGCAAGGTCGCGACCGAAGCGAAGCTCCTGCTGATCGGGATCCCGGTCGCGCTCTGGACGCTCGCGCCGATCTACCACCTGCTGCTGTTCGCGGTGTCGACGAAGGACGAGGCGTTCTCGGGCAAGCTGTGGCCCGACCATCCGACGCTGCACAACTTCGGCGTGGTCTTCCGCCAGGACCACTACTTCCTGATCCACTTCTGGCGCCAGCTCGGCAATTCGCTCGTCATCGCGCTGGCGGTCGGCGCCCTCACGCTGCTGGTCGCGACCTGCGCGGCGTTCGCGATCAGCCGCCTCAAGGTGCGCGGCGGCCGGCTCACGATGAACCTGGCGCTCTTCACCTACTTCATCCCGGCGGCGTTCCTCGCGGTGCCGATGTACAAGGCGATGGGCAACTACGGGCTCCTCGACAGCCAGTGGGCGCTGATCCTCGCGATGATCACGCTCGCGTCGCCCTACGCGATCTGGGTGCTGAAGCAGGCGTCCGACAAGCTGCCGTTCGAGCTCGACGAGGCCGCGCGCATCGACGGCGCGTCGCCGCTGCAGCTCTTCCGGCTCGTCTACCTGCCGCTGATGCTGCCGTCGCTCGTCGCGGTCGGCACCTATGCGCTGCTGCTCGCGTGGAACGAGTACCTCTACGCGTTCCTGCTGCTGTCGCGCGACACCGACGTCACGCTCGCGGTCGCGCTGGGGCAGTTCATGGCCGCCGACGATTCGCCCTGGGAGCTCCTGATGACGACCGGGCTCGTCTACGCGCTGCCGCCGGCGGCGATCTACTATGCGTTCAAGCGCTACATGGTCTCGGGCCTGACCGCGGGCGCGGTGAAGGCCTGACGGGGGCTCGATGGCATCCGTATCGTTCAGGAACGTCGAGAAGTCGTTCGGCGCGACGAAAGTGATCCACGGCATCTCGTTCGAGATCGCCGACGGCGAGTTCGTCGTGCTCGTCGGGCCGTCGGGCTGCGGCAAGTCGACGCTGCTCCGGATGCTCGCGGGCCTCGAGGAGATCAGCGCGGGCACGATCGCGATCGACGGCCGCGTCGTGAACGACCTCGAGTCGAAGGACCGCGACATCGCGATGGTGTTCCAGAGCTACGCGCTGTACCCGCACATGACGGTGCGCGACAACATGGGCTTCTCGCTCAGGCTGCGCAAGGCCGACAAGGGCGAGATCGACGCGCGCGTGGCCAAGGCCGCGAAGATCCTGAACCTCGATCCCTACCTGGCGCGCTACCCGCGCGAGCTCTCGGGCGGCCAGCGCCAGCGCGTCGCGATGGGCCGCGCGATCGTGCGCGACCCGAAGGTGTTCCTGTTCGACGAGCCGCTCTCGAACCTCGACGCCAAGCTCCGGGTCGCGATGCGCGCCGAGATCAAGGCGCTGCACCAGCGGCTGAAGACGACGACCGTCTACGTGACGCACGACCAGATCGAGGCGATGACGATGGCCGACCGGATCGTCGTGATGCACGACGGCATCGTCGAGCAGATCGGCGCGCCGCTCGAGCTCTACGATCGTCCCGACAACCTGTTCGTCGCGCAGTTCATCGGCTCGCCCGCGATGAACGTCGTCGACGGCACGCTGCGCCGCGACGGCGGCGCGGTGCACGTCGAGGCGGCCGGCGGCGTTCGCTGGCCGGTCGGTCACTCGCCGGGCGCCGACGGGCAGGCCGTCAGCCTCGGGGTGCGGCCCGAGCACCTGGGGCTCGCGCCGGCGTCGGCCGCGGGCACGGTGCCCGCCGAGGTGGTCGTCGTCGAGCCGACCGGCGCCGAGACCGAGCTCGTGATCACCGCGGGCGAGGCGCAGCTGATCCTCGTCACGCACGGGCGCCCCGACGTGAACCCCGGCGACCGCGTCGGGCTCGCCGTCGATCCGGCGACCGTGCACCTGTTCGACCGCGCGACCGGGCGGAGGATCGCCGGCTAGCCGGCGACCGGACGCCCGATCTTCAATGGACCAACCAGGGGAGGGCGTCCATGGACCGTCGTGAAGCGATCAAGAACGCGCTCGGGCTCGCCGCAGCCTCCGCGCTCCTGCCGCACGCGCATGCGCAAACGCCGAAGCGGATTCCGCATATCGCCTACGTGTGGACGTTCGGCATCGGGCCTGCGGCGCCGTTCGTCGAGCCGTTCATCGCGCGCATGGCCGAGCTCGGCTGGGTCGAGGGCAAGACCATCCACATCACCTACCACGACGCGAAGGGAGACATCGCGAGAACCGAGTCGATCATGCGCGAGCTCGTCGCCCAGAAGGTCGACATCCTGGTCGTTCCGTGCACGCCCGAGGCGGTGACGGCGAAGAAGGTCACGTCGACGGTGCCGGTGATCGTCGCGGCGACCGGCGACGCGGTGAAGTCCGGCCTGATCGAGAGCTGGGCGCGTCCCGGCCGCAACATCACCGGGCTGTCCACCACGCTCTACGAGCTGTCCGCCAAGCGCGCGGAGATCATCAAGCAGGTCTCGCCGAAGGTCTCGAAGGCGATGATCCTGTGGAACCCGGTGCGCGGCGACAACGCCGACGAGGCGGCCGTCGTGGTGGCGGGCGCGAAGAGCCTCGGGTACGAAATGAAGTCGCAGCAGGTGCGCGATAAGGAAGAGCTCGAGGTCACGCTCGACGCGATGGCGCGCGAGGGCGTCCAGGCGCTGACCACGCTGGGCGACCCTTCGATCTACACGCACGCGGACGCGCTTGTGGCATTCTCGCAGAAGACGCGCACCGTGGCGGTCTACGACAACCGCTTCTTCGTCGACGCCGGCGGGCTCATGTCCTACGGCGTGAACCTTCCGGAAATGCACCGCCGCGCCGCCGACTTCACCGACAAGGTGCTGAAGGGGGCGAGGCCGGCGGACATCCCTTTCGAGATTCCGTCGAGGTTCGAGCTCGTCATCAACCTGAAGACCGCCAAGGCGCAGGGCGTGACGGTTCCGCTGGCGCTGCTCGCCCGCGCCGACGAAGTGATCCGCTGATTCATTCCCTTCCCAGGAGCTCTTTCCGTATGAGCAAGTCGAAACGCCAGTCCGGCAAGCCGATGCCCAGGCTCCGTTCCGAAGGCTGGTTCAACAGCGGCGAGCGCGACGATTTCGTCCATCGCTCGTGGATGAAGAACCAGGGCTTCCCGCACGACCTGTTCATCGGCAAGCCGGTGATCGGCATCTGCAACACCTGGTCCGAGGTGACGCCGTGCAACGCGCACTTCCGCGAGCTCGCCGAGCACGTGAAGGCCGGCGTGCTCGAGGCCGGCGGCTTCCCGCTCGAGTTCCCGGTGATGAGCCTGGGCGAGCCGGTGATGCGGCCGACGACGATGCTGTTCCGCAACCAGGTGTCGATGGACGTCGAGGAGTCGATCCGCGCGAACCCGTTCGACGGCGTCGTGCTGATGATGGGCTGCGACAAGACGACGCCTGCGCTGCTGATGGGCGCGGCGTCGTGCGACCTCCCGACGATCGGAATATCGGGCGGACCGATGCTCAACGGCAAGTTCCGCGGGCACGACGTCGGATCCGGCACCCTCACCTGGCAGCTCACGGCGATGCTGAAGACCGGCGAGTTCAAGGAGGAGGACATGCCGGAGGCCGAGGCGTGCCAGTCGCGCTCGGCCGGCCACTGCATGACGATGGGCACCGCGTCGACGATGGCGTCGATGGTCGAGTCGCTGGGCATGGGCCTGCCGACGAACGCCGCGATCCCCGCGGTCGACTCGCGGCGCAAGGTGCTGTGCCGGATGGCCGGCCGCCGCATCGTCGAGATGGTGCGCGAGGACCTGCGCATGTCGAAGATCCTCACCAAGGAGGCGTTCGAGAACGCGATCATGGTGAACGGCGCGATCGGCGGGTCGACCAACGCGGTCGTGCACCTGCTCGCGATCGCGGGCCGCATCGGCGTCAAGGTGACGCTCGACGACTGGGACCGGCTCGGCCGCGAGATTCCCTGCCTCGTCAACCTGATGCCGTCGGGCAAGTACCTGATGGAGGACTTCTACTACGCGGGCGGCCTTCCCGTCGTGATCCGCGAGCTCGAGCGCTACATCCACAAGAAGGCGCTCACGGTGAACGGGAAGACGATCTGGGAGAACTGCCGGAAGGCGCCGAACTACAACGAGGACGTCATCACGCCGATCGCCAAGCCGTTCAAGCCCCTCGGCGGGATCGCGGTGCTGCGCGGCAACCTCGCGCCGAACGGCGCGGTGCTGAAGCCCTCGGCGGCGACGCCCGAGCTGATGCGCCACAAGGGGCGCGCGGTCGTGTTCACCGACATCGACGACCTGCACGCGCGCATCGACGATCCGAAGCTCGACGTGAAGTCCGACGACATCCTGGTGCTGCAGAACTGCGGGCCGAAGGGCTATCCGGGCTTCCCGGAGGTCGGCAACTTCGCGCTGCCCGCGAAGCTCCTGAAGAAGGGCGTGTCCGACATGGTGCGCATCTCCGACGCGCGCATGTCGGGCACCGCGTACGGCACCGTCGTGCTCCACACGTCGCCGGAGGCCGCGGTCGGCGGCCCGCTCGCGCTCGTGAGGACCGGCGACACGATCGAGCTCGACGTCGCGAAGCGGCGGCTCGTGCTGCACGTTCCCGACGACGAGCTCGCGAAGCGGCGCGCGAAGTGGAAGGCGCCGAAGCCGCACAGCCACCGCGGCTGGGTCAAGCTCTACTGCGACACCGTGCAGCAGGCCGACCAGGGCGTCGACCTCGACTTCCTCGTCGGCGGCTCGGGAGCGGGCATCGGACGGCCGAGCCACTGACGGCCGGGCGCGCCCGGCGGTCGGTGGACGCCGGGCGCCCGACGCGCCCGGTCAATCCACTTTCGCGCCCGACCGCTTGACGATGTCGGCCCACTTGTCGCGCTCGCGCGCGAGGAACGCGCCGAACTCCGCGGGCCCCAGCACGCGGGCCTCCGCGCTCTGCTGGGCGAACCGCTCGCGCACGTCGGCCAGCTGCATCACCGCCGCGAGCTCGGCGGCCAGGCGCTGGACGATCGCGGCCGGCGTGCCCGCCGGCGCGAGGACGCCGAAGAACGAGAGCACCTCGAAGTCGGGGTAGCCGCTCTCCGAGAGCGTCGGGACGTCCGGCAGCGCGTCGAGGCGCTTGAGCGACGTGGTGCCCAGCACCCGGAGCCGGCCGGATTGCACGTGCTGGCTCACCTCGATCGGCGTCGCGAACATCATCGGCACCTGGCCGGAGACGAGATCGACGATCGCCGGGCCGCCGCCCTTGTACGGGACGTGCACCAGGTCGATGCCGGCGCGCAGCTTGAAGAGCTCGCCCGCGAGGTGCGGCACCGTGCCGTTGCCCGCCGAGGCGAACGTGATCGTGCCGGGCTTCGCCTTCGCCATCGCGACGAGCTCGGCGGTCGTCTTCGCCGGGAACGCCGCGTTGACGACGAGGATGAACGGCGACACCGCGAGCAGCGAGACCGGCGCGAAGTCCTTCTGCGGGTCGTAGGGCAGGCTCGGGTAGACGACCTGCGAGATCACGAACGGCGTGGGCGCGAACAGCAGCGTGTAGCCGTCGTTCCGCGCCCTCGCGACCTCGGCGTTGCCGATCGTCGTGCCGGCGCCGGGCTTGTTCTCGATCACGACGCTCTGCCCCAGGCGCTCGGCGAGCTTCTGGCCGACGAGCCGCGCGATGATGTCGGTCGCGCCGCCGGGCGCGAACGGCACGATCATGCGCACCGGCTGGCTCGGGTACGCCTGGGCCGCCGCGGCGCCCGACGCCGCGAAGGCGATCGCCGCCAGCGCGGCCGTCGCCGCGCAACGCACGCCGCATGTCTTCATCGATGGCCTCCCCGTGGGCATCCGGCGTCGCGGACCGTCCGGGTCCGCGCGCCGTCGCGCGATCTTCCCACGAAGCCTCGCGGCCGCCAAAATGCCGGGATGAACGCGCCCGACTACCTGAACCCGGCCGTGCCGCGCGGCCTTCGACGCGTCGCGCTGCCGGTCGTCGACGCGAGCGACGAGAGCCTCCGCGGCTACGGGCGGCTCGTCGACGATCCGGCCGACGCGCCGATCGAGATCACGCGCTGGCCCGCGCGAGGCTGGCGCGCGGTCGACGAGGATTCGGGCGACGAGGGCGGCACGACCGAGGGCACCTTCCGGTGCGACTGGAAGGGCGACGTGCTCTACGGGCGCAACGAGGCGGTCGGCGGCCACTACGTGCTCGCCTACGGCGACGAGCCCGCCGACGCGCGCGAGGACCACGGCCGCGCGCCGTCGCGCATGCTGCTGTGGCACGCGAACTACCACCCGGACGGCGGCCAGCTCTTCTTTCCGCTCGACGCGCGGCCGTTCGTGGTGCCGCTCGCGAAGCCCGGCGACGACGTGCGGCCCGAGGATTTCGTCGCGTTCCGCTTCGACGGCTCGCGCGGCCTCTACATCCACGCGAACGTCTGGCACGAGGGCGTGTTCGCGGTCGCCGGCTCGCAGCGCTTCTTCGACAAGCAGGGCGCGGTCCACGCGCGCGTGTCGGTCGACTTCCCGCGCGAGTTCGGCTGCCTGCTGGAGGTGAGTCTCTGATTGCGAAGCGCAGCGTAGCCATGCCGGGGGGACGGATCCCCCAAGCGTCAGCGACGGGCTCCGACCCCTGGTCCTTCGCGCGATGACGGCTCCGCTGCCATCGCCCTCCTTCCACGACGACGACGCGCTGCCGGTGCGCGTGGTCCCGCTCGACGCGCCCTTCCGCTGGCTC
>JBGAHH010000004.1:0-92071 GCA_044226265.1 Casimicrobiaceae bacterium
CCATGTTGTACGACGACTCGACGAGCCGGTCCTGGCGACGGAGGTAGACGACGACGCGCACCGAAGCGTCGGCGGCTCGAAGGGCGCCCGCGATCCTCGCGACGGCCCCGCGGTCGAACCTCCGGAATTCCTCGGAGCTGAAGACGACGTGCCGGGCGCCGGCATCGCGCGCGCGATCGATCGCTTCCCGGACCACCGCCTCGGGCCCCGCATCGAAGCCTCGGACCGGACCCCAGGCCGATTCGGTCAGGCCCTCGAACGCCCACGCGATCGGATGGTGCGCGGTCCCGAGGAGGCCATGGTCCGGGTAGGCGACCCCGTAAAGCTCAGCGAGCGCCGCGCGGTGCGCGAACAGGTAGACCTGCAGCGCCGTGCTTCCGGTCCGGTTCCAGCCGATGTGGAGCGTGACGAGCACGGACCTCCCCGGCGCGCGCGACGAAGTGCGCAGACGCCGACAATGACGATACTGCCAGCTGCGGCGCCCCGCCAGCCCTCCTGGGCGAGCCCGGCCGGCGCGAGCCCGTCCGGGCCGCGGCCGAGTCGCGCTATTTCCTGCGCGGCGGCGGAACGTCGGTGCAGACGCCTTCGGCGATCTCCGCCGCGAGGCCCACCGATTCGCCGAGCGTCGGGTGCGGATGGACGGTGCGACCGATGTCGACGGCGTCGGCGCCCATCTCGATGGCGAGCGCGACTTCGCTGATGAGGTCGCCCGCGTGCGTGCCGACGATGCCGCCGCCGACGATGCGGTGCGTCGTCGCGTCGAACAGGAGCTTGGTGTGGCCCTCGTCGCGGCCGTTCGCGATCGCGCGGCCCGACGCGGTCCAGGGCATCAAGCCTTTCGTCACCGCGATGCCCTTCGCCTTGGCCTCGTCCTCGGTGAGCCCCACCCACGCGATCTCCGGATCGGTGTAGGCGACCGACGGGATCACGCGCGCGTCGAAGTGCGACTTGTGCCCCGCGGCGGCCTCGGCCGCGACGTGCCCTTCGTGCACCGCCTTGTGCGCGAGCATCGGCTGGCCGACGATGTCGCCGATCGCGTAGATGTGCGCGACGTTCGTGCGCATCTGCGAGTCGACCGGGATGAAGCCGCGGTCGGTCACCGCGACGCCGGCCTTCTCCGCCGCGATCTTCTTCCCGTTCGGCGCGCGGCCGACGCTCATCAGCACCTTGTCGTAGGGCTGAGGGCCCGACGGCGCGCCCTCGCCCTCGAAGGTCGCGTAGATCGCGTCCTTGCGCGCCTCGACCGCGACCGTCTTCGTGTTCAGCATGATGCGGTCGAAGCGCGGCTTGTTGATCTTCTCCCAGATGCGTACGAGGTCGTGGTCGGCGCCCGGCATCAGCCCGGGCATCATCTCGACGACGTCGAGGCGCGCGCCCAGCGTCGAATACACGGTGCCCATCTCCAGCCCGATGATGCCGCCGCCGATCACGAGCATGCGCTTCGGCACGCTCTCGAGCTCGAGCGCCGAGGTCGAGTCGAGGATGCGCGGATCGTCGGGGATGAACGGCAGCCGCACGACCTGCGAGCCCGCGGCGATGATCGCCTTCTGGAAACGCACGACCTTCTTCGCGCCGGTCTTCGCCTGGCCAGGGCCTTCGGTGACCTCGACCTCGACGTGGTGCGGATCGAGGAACTGGCCGACGCCGCGCACGACCTCGACCTTGCGCGACTTCGCCATGCCCGCGAGGCCACCGGTGAGCTTGCCGACGACCTTGTCCTTCCAGCCCCGGAGCTTCACGAGGTCGACCTGCGGCGCGCCGAAGCTCACCCCGTGGTCGGCCATCGCCTTCGTCTCGTCCATCACGGCGGCGACGTGCAGCAGCGCCTTCGACGGGATGCAGCCGACGTTGAGGCACACGCCGCCCAGCGTCGCGTAGCGCTCGACGATCGCCGTCTTCATGCCGAGGTCGGCCGAGCGGAACGCCGCGCTGTAGCCGCCCGGTCCCGCGCCGAGCACGAGCATCTCGCATTCGACGTCGACCTTGCCGGCGTAGGTCCCCGCGGGCGCTGGCGCGATCACGGCCGGCGCCGCGGGCGCGGCCTTCGCAGGCGTCGGCGCCGCAGCCGAAGCAGGACTCCCTTTCCCCGCGTCGCGGGGCGAGGGTTGGGGCGACGGGGCCGCGCCCGCGGCGTCGATCACGACGACGAGCGACCCCTCGCTCACCTTGTCGCCGACCTTCACCACCACGGACTTGATCGTGCCCGCGACCGGCGAGGGCACGTCCATCGTCGCCTTGTCGCTCTCGAGCGTGACGAGCGCGTCCTCGGGCTTGACCGTGTCGCCCGCCTTGACGAGCACCTCGATGACCGGGACGTCCTTGAAATCGCCGATGTCCGGCACCTTGACGTCGACGCTCTGGCTCATGGCTGGTGTCCTGTCCCGCAAATACGCTCGCAAGTTCGCGGCGAAACTCGCCGCCATGCTTCGTTGCTCGGCCTCACCGTACCACGCGGTACGGTTGCGGCCTCTCGCCTCGCCTGGCGACGAGTTTCATCCGCTCCTTTTGCGTCGGTATTCGCGGGACAGGACACTACCGAATCTCCAGGATCGCTTCGATCTCGACGGTGATGTTCTCGGGGAGCGACCCCATGCCGACGGCGGAGCGCGCGTGGCGGCCCGCGTCGCCGAACACCTGCACGAAGAGGTCGGAGCAGCCGTTGATCACGGCCGGATGCTTCGTGAAGCCGGGCGCCGCGTTCACCATGCCGAGGAGCTTCACGACGCGATGGACGCGGTCGAGGCTGCCCAGCGCCGCCTTCGCCGCGGCGAGCAGCTGCGTGCCGACGATCCGCGCGTGCGCGTACGCCTCCTCGACGCCGACGTCCGCACCGACCACCCCGCGGTGGAATCCGTCCGCGCTGCGCGGACCCTGGCCCGACAGGAACAGCAGGTGACCGGTGATCACCGACGGCACGTAGTTGGCGACCGGCGTCGGCACCGGCGGCAGCACGATGCCGAGCTCCTTCAGCCGCGCGTCGATCCGGTCCATGGCCGGGGACCTACAGCATCGCGCGGCGCATGTCGCCGAGCAGCGTGCCCAGGTACGCGGTGAAGCGCGCCGCCGCGGCGCCGTCGATCACGCGATGGTCGTAGGAGAGCGAAAGCGGCAACATCAGGCGCGGCTGGAAGGCCTTGCCGTCCCACACCGGCTTGTGCGCGCCCTTCGACACGCCGAGGATCGCGACCTCGGGCGCGTTGATGATCGGCGTGAACGCGGTGCCGCCGATGCCGCCGAGCGAGCTGATCGAGAAGCAGCCGCCCTGCATGTCGGCCGGCCCGAGCTTGCCTTCGCGCGCCTTCGCCGAGAGCTCGCCCATCTCCTTCGCGATCTGCAGCACGCCCTTCTGGTCGGCGTTCTTCAGCACCGGCACGACGAGGCCGTTCGGCGTGTCGGCCGCGAAGCCGATGTGGAAGTACTGCTTGAGCACCAGGTTCTCGCCGTCGAGCGACGCGTTGAAGTCCGGGAACTTCTTCAGCGCGGCGACCGACGCCTTGATCAGGAACGCGAGCATCGTGACCTTGACGCCCGACTTCTCGTTCTCCTTGTTGAGCTGGACGCGCAGCGCCTCGAGGTCGGTGACGTCCGCCTCGTCGAACTGCGTGACGTGCGGGATCATCACCCAGTTGCGCGCGAGGTTCGCGCCCGACAGCTTCTTGATGCGCGACAGCGGCTTCGCCTCGACCGGTCCGAACTTCGCGAAGTCGACCTTCGGCCACGGGATCAGGTTGAGCTCGCCGCCGCCGCTGATGGCGCCGCCGGCGGCGCCGGAAGCCGCCGGCGCGGCCGCCTGGCCGGTCATCACCTTCTTCACGAACGCGCGGACGTCCTCGATCAGGATGCGGCCCTTCGGACCGGTGCCGGTCACCTTCGACACGTCGACGCCGAGCTCGCGCGCGATCAGGCGCACCGACGGCGACGCGTGCGCGACCTTGAACGCCTTCTCGTCGATCGGCGCTGCCGCCGGGGCGGGCGCGGCCTTCGGCGCGGCGGCGGGAGCGGCGGCCGGCGCGGGCGCCGGTGCCGGCGCAGCTGCCGGGGCGGTCGCAGCCTTCGCGGGCGCGCTCGCGGCGGGCGCTGCGCCTGCGGCCTCGATGACCGCGACGACCGCGCCTTGGCTCACCTTGTCGCCGACTTTCAGCGCGACCGATTTCACGACGCCGGCGGCGGTCGACGGCACGTCCATCGTCGCCTTGTCGCTCTCGAGCGTGACGAGCGAGTCGTCGACCTTCACGACGTCGCCCGCCTTCACGAACACCTCGATCACCGGCACGTCGGTGAAGTCGCCGATGTCGGGCACCTTCACCTCGACGGCGCCGCCGGCTGGCTTTGCCGCGGCTGACGCGGGCGCCGGCGCAGCAGGCGCAGGCTTCGGCGCCGCGGGGGCGGGCGCCGTCGCGGGGGCTGGCGCCGCCTTCGCGGGTGCGGCCGCGGCGGCATCGAGCACCACGACGACCGAGCCCTCGCTCACCTTGTCGCCGACCTTCACCGCCACCGACTTCACGACGCCGGCGGCCGTCGACGGCACGTCCATCGTCGCCTTGTCGCTCTCGAGCGTGACGAGCGAGTCGTCGACCTTGACCGCGTCGCCCGGCTTCACGAACACCTCGATCACCGGCACGTCGGTGAAGTCGCCGATGTCCGGAACCTTGATCTCAACTGTGCCCATCGTTCGATCCTGGCTGGTGGCGCTCGATCGGGCACGTGCCCGCAATGCTCGCTCGTTGTTTCGTGCCTTTGCCGGCGGTCGGCGCCGGGCCGCCCCAAGGCGACCGCCTGGCTTCGACTCGATGCAAAAGGCGCAACGCCGGGCTCACGTCATCCTCCGCCCTTGCGAACGCCTTTTGCATCGAAGCACCTACACCGTCCACGGGGCGGGCTTGGCCGCGTCGAGCCCGTACTTCTTCATCGCCTCGGCGGCCTTCGACCGGTCGAGCTTGCCGTCGTCGGCCAGCGCCTTGAGCGCGGCCAGCACGACCCAGTGCCGGTCGACCTCGAAGAAGTAGCGGAGCTTCTCGCGCGTGTCCGAGCGTCCGAAGCCGTCGGTGCCGAGCACGACGTATCGACGCGGAACGTACGCGCGGATCTGGTCGGCGTACGCGCGGATGTAGTCGGTCGCGGCGATCACCGGGCCCTCGGTGCCCTTGAGGCAGTGCTCGACGTGGGAGGCGCGCGGCTTCTCGCCCGCGTGCATCATGTTCCAGCGCTCGGCCGCCATGCCGTCGCGCGCGAGCTCGGTGAAGCTCGGGCAGCCCCACAGGTCGGCCTCGACGCCCCAGTCGGCGCGCAGGAGCTTCGCCGCCTCGATCACCTCGCGGAAGATCGTGCCCGAGCCCAGCAGCTGGACGCGCAGGCCCGGCTTGCCCTTGCCGCCGGTCTCGAAGCGGTACATGCCCTTGATGATGTCCGGCGCCGCGCCCTCCGGCATCGCCGGGTGCGGGTAGTTCTCGTTCATCACCGTCAGGTAGTAGTAGACGTCCTGCTGCTCGGCGATCATCCGGCGCAGGCCGTCCTGGATCACGACGGCCACCTCGTAGGCGAACGTCGGGTCGTACGAGACGCAGTTCGGGATCGTGGCCGAGAGGATGTGGGAATGGCCGTCCTCGTGCTGCAGCCCCTCGCCGTTCAGCGTCGTGCGGCCCGCGGTGCCGCCGAGCAGGAAGCCGCGTGCGCGCATGTCGCCGGCGGCCCACGCGAGGTCGCCGACGCGCTGGAAGCCGAACATGGAATAGAAGATGTAGAACGGGATCATCGGCACGCCGTGCGTCGAGTAGCTCGTCGCCGCGGCCATCCAGTCGCACATCCCGCCGGCCTCGTTGATCCCCTCCTGCAGGATCTGGCCGCCCTTGTCCTCCTTGTAGAACATCAGCTGGTCGGCGTCCTGCGGCGTGTAGAGCTGCCCCTGCTGGTTCCAGATGCCGAGCTGCCGGAACATGCCCTCCATGCCGAAGGTGCGCGACTCGTCGGGGACGATCGGCACGACGCGCTTGCCGAGCATCTTGTCGCGCACGAGCGTCTGCAGGATCTGCACGAACGCCATCGTCGTCGAGATCTCGCGGTCCTCGGTGCTCTTGAGGAACCGCTCGAACGTCTCGAGCCCGGGCACCGGCAGCGACTCGGCCTTGCGGCGGCGCATGGGCAGGTAGCCGCCGAGCTCCATGCGCCGCGCGCGCATGTACTCGAGCTCCTGGCTGCCCTCCGGGAACTTGACGAACGGCACCTCCTCGAGCTTGTCGTCCGGGACCGGGATCTGGAAGCGGTCGCGGAAGCGGCGGATCGAGTCCGTCGACATCTTCTTCTGCTGGTGCGTGATGTTCTGCGCCTCGCCCGACTCGCCCATCCCGTAGCCCTTGATCGTCTTCGCGAGGATCACGGTGGGCTGGCCCTTGTGGTTCACCGCCGAGTGGAACGCGGCGTAGACCTTGTGCGGATCGTGCCCGCCGCGGTTCAGGTTCCAGATGTCCTCGTCCGACCAGTCGGCGACGAGCTCCTTCAGCTCGGGCGTGTTGAAGAAGTACTCGCGCACGTAGGCGCCGTCCTTCGACTTGAAGGTCTGGTACTCGCCGTCGACGACCTCCATCATCCGGCGGATCAGGATGCCCTTCTTGTCGCGCGCGAACAGCGCGTCCCAGTGCGTGCCCCAGACGAGCTTGATGACGTTCCAGCCCGCGCCGCGGAAGTCGCTCTCGAGCTCCTGGATGATCTTGCCGTTGCCGCGCACCGGCCCGTCGAGCCGCTGCAGGTTGCAGTTGATGACGAAGATCAGGTTGTCGAGCGTCTCGCGCGACGCCATGCCGATCGCGCCCATCGACTCGGGCTCGTCCATCTCGCCGTCGCCGCAGAAGCACCAGACCTTGCGCCCCTCGGTCTTCGCGAAGCCGCGGTCCTCGAGGTACTTCATGAACCGCGCCTGGTAGATCGCCATCAGCGGGCCGAGGCCCATCGACACCGTCGGGAACTGCCAGAAGTCGGGCATCAGCCACGGGTGCGGATAGCTCGCGATGCCCTTGCCGTCCACCTCCTGCCGGAAGTGGTTCATCTGCTCGTCGGTCAGGCGGCCCAGCATGTAGGCGCGCGCGTAGACGCCGGTCGCCGAGTGGCCCTGCACGAACACGAGGTCGCCGCCGTGGTTCTCGGATGGCGCGTGCCAGAAGTGGTTGAAGCCGACGTCGTAGAGCGTCGCGGCGGACGCGAAGCTCGCGATGTGCCCGCCGACGTTCGTGTGCTTGTTCGCGCGCACGACCATCGCCATCGCGTTCCAGCGCACGTGGCTGCGGATGCGATGCTCGATCGCCTGGTCGCCGGGGATCTTGACCTGCAGCGACGTCGGGATCGTGTTGATGTACGCGGTGTTCGCCGAGAACGGCATGTGCGCGCCGCTGCGGCGCGCGCGGTCGATCAGGCTCTCGATCAGGAAATGCGCGCGGTCCGCGCCCTCGTTCTCGAGCACGCCGGCGAGCGCGTCGAGCCACTCGCGGGTTTCCTGCGGATCGGGATCGTTCGGCGGGGTCGCGTTCACGTCCATGATGTCGAAGCTCCGGCGTGCCTGATGGAACGGCGTGGAAAAGCGCTTGGGATGAACGATTGTAGGGAGGTCCCGCGGACGTGTATTGCTGCGCTGCGGCGGGCTGCCGTCGCTTCCGGCCTTCCCGGTTCGGGGATCTCTCGCCGGACGCAAATTACCACATTGTGGAAATCATTTCCGAAACGATCGTTTGAGGGCCGCTGCGCACGTCCGGCATCGCCGGAAAGGTCAGGTTAGTGAGCGCATGCTCTCCGGCAACATCCGGAAAGTTCAAGACTTTCTGGACGTCCCTGTGGCGGGGCGCCGGAGGAGGAGCGCCGCGCCGGTGATGCCCGACAGGAGCGCGACCGCGACGAAGCCGGCCCGGGTCGACCCTGCCACGGCCGAGAGCGCCGCGAAGACCGTCGGCCCGGTCACGACGCCCGCGAACGTGATGAAGCCCGCTGTGCCCGTCGTGCTTCCGGCCTCGCCCGCCGGCGCGAGGCGCGCGACCTCGGCGAGCATCACGCCGTTCCAGCCGATCGCGGTCGCGCCGAACGCCGCGACGACGACGTAGATCGCGACCGCGGGCCACTCGGGCGTCGCGAGCGAGGTGAGCGCCGCGCAGGCGCCCGCGACGAGGCCCACGATTCCCAGCACCGCGCGCGGCGCCTGCGTGCGATCCGCGACCGCACCCCAGACGATGCGGCCGCCCACGCCGGCGATCGTCCCGACCGACAGCGCGAAGCCCGCGGCGACGAGCGACCAGCCGAGCACGCCGGTCAGGTGGACGACGAGGAAGCTCGTGAGCGACACCTGCGTCGCCGCGTAGGCGAACGAGAGCATCACGATGGGCGCGATGTGCGGGTCGCGCAGGAGTCGACCGACCGCGGTGAACGCGCGCCCGATCGCGACGTCGGCATCGCGCCTCAGGCCCGTGTCGAGCGCGCGCCGGATCGACTGCGCGGCGACGATCACCGCGACGCCCCCGACGGCCACGGCCGCGAACGCCCAGCGCCAGCCCGCGACGAGCGACGCCGCGGGCAGGATCGCGCCGGCGAGCGCGGTGCCCGCCGGCACGCCCGTCTGCTTGATCGAGAACACGAGGCTCATGCGCGAAGGCGGCGTCGTGCGCGCGAGCACGTGCGACGACGCCGGCGTGATCGGGCCGTAGCCCAGCCCGAGCACGACCGCCGCGACGACGACGACGGGCAACAACCCCGGCCGCGCCAGCGCCGTGACCGCGATGCCGATCGCGCAGAGCGCGACGCAGACCTGGGAGACGCGGATCGCGCCGTGCCTCGCGATGTAGGCGCCGCACAGCAGGCTCGCGCTCATCGCGCCGAGGTAGACGAGGCCGACGTAGGCGCCGATCCAGCGCGCGGGCACGTCGAGGTCCGCCGCGATCGCGGGCGCGAGCACTGCGGCCGCGGTGCCGGCGAGCGACGTGTAGACCTGGATCGCGAGCGTCGCGCCGAGGGCGACGCCGGGCGACGCGGCCGCGCGGGCCGGGCCTACGCCCGTCACGGTGCCGGCCGGCGGTCGACGACGATGCCCGCCTCGGTCACCACCGTGTCCATCCGGATGTCGTGCGGCGCCGAAGGCACCGTGTCGACGAGCTGCATCGCGAACGCGCCCGCGACCCGCGCGGCGCGCGCGGGCAGGAGCGGGAGCAGGCGATCGTAGTAGCCGCCACCGTAGCCCAGGCGACCGCCGGTGCGGTCGAACGCGACGCCGGGCACGAGCACCCAGTCGATCGACGCGGCGGCGACGCGCTCGGCCCGCTCGTCCGGCTCCGGGATGCCGCGATGCCCCGCGACGATGTCGGCGCCGGGATCCTCGACACGGCGGAGGTCGAGCATGCGCGCGACCTCGTCGACGCGCGGCAGCACGACCTCCTTGCCCGCCTCGAGCGCGCGCGCGATCAGCGGCGCCGCGTTCCACTCGCTGCGGAACGGGGCGGAGAGGAGCACGCAGCGGGCGCGCACGAACGTCGGCAACGCCGCGATGCGATCGACGATCCGCGCGGAAGCCTGCGCGCGCCAGTCCGCGTCGAGCGCGTCGCGCGCCGCGGCGACCGCGGTGCGCATCGCCTGCTTCGCCTCGCGCAGCGGGGCGCCGACCGGGGTGGCGGCGGATTCGATCGGCATCCGCGGATTCTAGGGCCTGTTAACGACACCGGGGCACCCGCGCCACGCGCGACGCCGCGCCCCTATAATGGCTGCCCTGCGCGCCGCCTTCGCCGGCGCTCCCGCGTCAAAGGCCATGAAGAACGCCCACCAGGTCCATCGCGAGCGGCGCGCGTCGCTGATCGCCGCCATGCGCGAGCACTCGGGCGGCGGCCTCGCGATCGTGCCGACCGCCGCCGAGGTCGCGCGCAACCGCGACTCGCTGTACCCCTACCGGCACGACAGCTATTTCTACTACCTGTCGGGATTCCCGGAGCCCGAGGCGGTGGTCGCGCTCGTCGCCGACGGCGACGGCGACCGGCACCTCCTGTTCTGCCGCGAGAAGAACGAGGAGCGCGAGATCTGGGACGGGTTCCGCTACGGCCCCGACGCCGCGCGCGAGATCTTCGGCTTCGACGAGGCCTACCCGATCGCCGAGCTCGAGCGCCGGCTGCCGGACCTCGCCGCCGATCGGCCGGCGCTCTACACGCCGCTGGGCCTGTCCGCCGACTGGGACCGTCGCGTGGCCGGCACGCTCAACGAGGTGCGCGCGCGCGTGCGCACCGGCGTCGCCGCGCCCGACGAGGTCGTCGACGTGCGCGGCACGCTCGACCGGATGCGCCTGGTCAAGGACGCGCACGAGCTCGCGCTGATGCGCCGCGCCGGCGTCATCTCGTCGGACGCGCACCGGCGCGCGATGGCCGCGGCGCGCCCCGGCATGCACGAGTACGAGGTCGAGGCCGAGCTCGTGCACGAGTTCCTGAAGCACGGCGCCCAGTCGGTCGCCTACCCGTCGATCGTGGCGAGCGGGCCGAACGCGTGCGTGCTGCACTACCGCGAGAACGACCGGCAGATGGCCGACGGCGACCTGCTCCTGATCGACGCGGGCTGCGAATACCGCGGCTACGCGTCCGACATCACGCGCACGTTTCCGATCAACGGCCGCTTCACCGCGCCGCAGAAGGCGGTGTACGAGGTCGTGCTCGCCGCGCAGACGGCCTGCCTCGACGCGGTGCGTCCCGGCGCGCCGTTCCACGACTACCACAAGGTCGCGGAGCGCGTGCTCGCGGAAGGGCTGATCGAGCTCGGGCTCATCGCGGGTCCGCTCGACGCGGCGCTCGAGAGCGGCAGCTACAAGCGCTTCTACATGCATCGCGCCGGCCATTGGCTCGGCATGGACGTGCACGACGCCGGCCTCTACCAGGAGAAGGGCGTGTCGGTCGCGCTCGCGCCCGGCATGGTGCTCACGGTCGAGCCGGGCCTGTACATCCGCCCCGGCGACGGCGTTCCCGACGAGTTCGCCGGCATCGGCGTGCGCATCGAGGACGACGTCGTCGTCACCGCGGACGGCATCGAGAACCTGACCGCGCGCGCGCCGAAGACGGTCGCGGAGGTGGAAGCGGCATGCGGAGTCAGGTGACAGGGGTCAGTTGGCAGTTGGCAGTGGCATTGGCGTGATGTGGGCGGCTGCGGGCGCGAACGGTCGCGCGCGCGATCTCCAGATCGGAACGAGGTCGGCCGCGGACCGCGCTCGAATTTCGCCGTTTGACGCTGGCGCTTGCGCGCGATCGTTCGCGCCCGCCGACCTTCGCGATACGCTGACGTGACTGCCAACTCCCAACTGTCAACCGACATCTGCATCGTCGGCGCCGGCCCCGTCGGCGCGACGCTGGCCCTCGCGCTCGCCGGCAGCGGGCTCGACGTGGTCGCGCTCGACGCGCGCGCGCCGGGCGGGACGCTGCGCGGCGACCGCTCGCTCGCGCTGTCGCACGGCGCGCGGCTGATCCTCGAGCGGCTCGGCGTCTGGTCGCCCCTGTCCGAGGCGCCCGGCGCGGTGACGCCCATCGAGCGCGTCGACGTGTCGCAGGCGAACGGCTTCGGCGCGGCGACGCTCGACGCGGCCGACGTCGGCCTGCCGGCGCTGGGCTACGTCGTGTCCTACGTCGCGCTGCAGGCCGCGCTCGACGTCGCGCTCGAGCGGGCGCGCGTCGACGTGCGATTCGGCGCCACGGTCGAGCGCGTCGACGCCACGTCCGAGCTGGCCACCGTGACGGTCGCCGGCGGAGGGGCGCCGGTCGCCTCGCGCCTCGCGGTGATCGCCGACGGCGCGGGCGCCGGCCTGGCCGGCCTCGAGCGCATGCGCCACGACTACGGGCAGGTCGCGGTGATCGGCAAGATCGAGACGCGCGTCCCGCACGGCGGCCTCGCCTACGAGCGGTTCGCCCCGGAGGGCCCGATCGCGCTGCTGCCCGAGGGCGACCACTACGGCTTCGTCTGGACGCTCGAGCCCGCGCGGGCGCAGGCGATGCTCGCGCTGTCCGACGAGGCATTCGTCGCGCGCTTCGCCGAGCACTTCGGCCGCCGCCGCACGGACTTCACGAGGGTGCACGCGCGGAAATCGTTTCCGCTCGTCCTCGAGATCGCGCGGCCGGCCTACGCGACGCGGGTCGTCGCGATCGGCAACGCGTCGCAGACGCTGCACCCGATCGCGGGGCAGGGCTTCAACGTCGGCTTGCGCGACGCGTGGGAGCTCAAGCGGGCGATCGTCGCGGCGCCGCGCGACCAGATCGGCTCGCGGGCGATGCTCGAGGGCTACGCGGCGCGCCGTCGGACCGATCGCTGGGCGGGCGTCGCGTTCACGCACGGCCTCGTGCACCTTTTCGGCACCGACCTGCCGCTCGTGCGCTGGCCGCGCGGGATCGGCCTCGCATTGCTCGACGCGCTACCGCCGCTCAAGCGCACGTTCACGCGCGCGATGCTGTTCGGCGCGTAGGCGAGCCCCCGCCGCCGCCGACGCGCGAACGCGCGTTCGTCGAGGCTGCGCGCGGCGCCGGCGCCGGGCAAAGCCGGTATAATCGCCTCCCTTCCGCACGTTTCCCTCGTCGCGATCGCCATGCGCATCGGGCCTCACGCGCTGCCGAACAACCTCGCCGTCGCGCCGATGGCGGGCGTGACCGATCGGCCGTTCCGCCAGCTCTGCAAGCGGCTCGGCGCGGGCTACGCCGTCTCGGAGATGGTCGCGTCGAACCCGGCGTTGCGCGCGACCGCGAAGTCGCTGCGCCGCATCGACCACGCCGGCGAGGTCGCGCCGATCGCGGTCCAGATCGCGGGCGCCGATCCCGCGATGCTGGCCGACGCCGCGCGCTACAACGTCGACCGCGGCGCGCAGATCATCGACGTCAACATGGGCTGCCCGGCGAAGAAGGTCTGCAACGTCGCGGCGGGCTCGGCGCTGCTTTCCGATGAGCCGCGCGTCGCGGCGATCCTCGCGGCCGTGGTGGCCGCGGTGGAAGTGCCGGTGACGCTCAAGATCCGCACCGGACCGTCCCCGGAGCGCCGCAACGCGGTCCGCATCGCGCGCATCGCCGAGGACTCGGGCATCGCCGCGCTCGCGGTGCACGGGCGCACGCGCGCCTGCGCGTTCGCGGGCTCGGTCGAGTACGAAACGATTCGCCTGGTGAAGCGCGCGGTGCGCATCCCGGTGATCGCCAACGGCGACGTCGACACGCCCGAGCGCGCGAAGGCGGTGCTCGAGGCGACCGGCGCCGACGGCCTCATGATCGGGCGAGCCGCGCAGGGCCGTCCTTGGATCTTCCGCGAGATCGCGCACTTCCTCGCCACCGGCGCGCGGCTGCCGCCGCCGACGGTCGCGGAATTCCGCACGCTCGTCGTCGCGCATCTCGACGACCACTACGCGTTCCACGGGCCGGTCAACGGCGTGCGCACCGCGCGCAAGCACCTGGGCTGGTACGCGTCGGGGCTCGAGGGCGGCGAGGCCTTCCGCCGCGCGATGAACCTGTGCGAAACGACCGCCGCGCAGCTCGACGCGGTCGAGCGGTGGCTCGACGCGCTCGCCCGTTGCGGCGAGCGCCTGCTGGAGGCGAGCGGGCCCGAAGAGCCCGCCGCCCGTTTCGGCGCGTTCGCGCCGCGTGCCATCGCTCCGGGGCAAAGGGCAGGGGAGGCCCTCGCAGCGTGAACCGCAAAGTCAAGCTCAACGGCAGCAACGACATCGGGCGCAGCGTCGAGCGCTCGCTCGACGAGTATTTCCGCCGACTCGACGGCGAGCCCGCGCACAACGTCTACGAGATGGTGATCGGCCACGTCGAGCGCGCGCTGATCGCGTCGATCATGGAGCGCGCCGGCCACAACCAGACGCAGGCGGCCGACATGCTCGGCATGAACCGCAACACGCTGCGGGCGAAGCTCGCGAAGTACAAGCTCGCCTGATGTCGGCGCCGGTCGCCCAGGCGCTGCTGTCGGTGTCGGACAAGACCGGGCTCGTCGAGTTCGCCCGCGCGCTCGCCGGCCGGGGCGTGCGGCTCCTGTCGACCGGGGGTACCGCCAGGGCGATCGCCGACGCAGGCCTGCCGGTGACCGACGTGGGCGCGTACACCGGCTTTCCCGAGATGCTCGACGGCCGCGTGAAGACGCTGCACCCGAAGGTGCACGGCGGCATCCTCGCGCGCCGCGACCTCGCCTCGCACGCCGAGGCGATCGCGGCGCACGGCATCCCGGCGATCGACCTCGTCGTCGTCAACCTCTACCCGTTCCGCGAGACGGTCGCCAAACCGGGCTGCACGCTCGACGACGCGATCGAGAACATCGACATCGGCGGCCCCGCGATGGTGCGCGCGGCCGCGAAGAACTGGCAGCACGTCGGCGTCGTCGTCGACCCGGCCGATTACGCGGCCCTCGCGATCGAGCTCGCGCGCTCGGGCAACGCGCTGTCCGATGCGACGCGATTCGCGCTCGCGCGCAAGGCGTTCGCGCACACCGCCGCCTACGACGGCGCCATCGCGAACTGGCTGACCGCGCGCTCGGTCGACGGGTCCGCGGAGCCGTTCCCGCAGTCGTTCCGCTACGCCGGCGAGCGCGTCCAGTCGCTGCGCTACGGCGAGAATCCGCACCAGTCGGCGGCGTTCTACCGCGACGAGGCGCCCGCGCCGGGCTCGATCGCGACGTTCCGCCAGCGGCAGGGCAAGGAGCTCTCGTACAACAACATCGCCGACGCGGACGCCGCGTGGGAATGCGTGAAGTCGTTCGACGCCACCGCCTGCGTCATCGTCAAGCACGCGAACCCCTGCGGCGTGGCGCTCGCGGGCACGACGCTCGACGCCTACCGGCGCGCGTTCGCGACCGATCCGGTGAGCGCGTTCGGCGGCATCATCGCGTTCAACCGCCCGGTCGACGCGGCGACGCTCGAGGCGGTCGCCGGCCAGTTCGTCGAGGTGCTGATCGCGCCCGGCTACACCGACGACGCGATGGCGATCATCGGGCAGAAGCGCAACGTCCGCGTGCTCGAGGTGCCGCTGCCGCAGGACGCCGCGGCGCCGCAGCTCGACTTCAAGCGCATCGGCGGCGGGCTGCTCGTCCAGACCGGCGATTCGCGCAACGTGTCGCCCGCCGAGCTCAAGGTCGTCACGCGCAAGGCGCCGACGCCGCGCGAGCTCGCCGACCTGATGTTCGCGTGGCGCGTGGCGAAGTTCGTCAAGTCGAACGCGATCGTCTACGGCAAGGACGGCGCGACGCTCGGGATCGGCGCCGGCCAGATGAGCCGGGTCGACTCGACGCGCATCGCCGCGACGAAGGCGGCCGCGGCGAAGCTCGACCTCGCGCACTCGGTCGCAGCGTCGGACGCGTTCTTCCCGTTCCGCGACGGGCTGGACGTCGTCGCGGACCAGGGCGCGACCGCGGTGATCCAGCCCGGCGGCAGCGTCCGCGACGACGAGGTGGTCGCGGCCGCCGACGAGCGCGGCATCGCGATGGTGTTCACGGGCATCCGGCACTTCCGCCACTAGGGGCGAGCACGACGATGAAGAAGAACATGCGTTGGTGGATTCCCGCGTTCGCGCTCGCCGGCGCGCTCGCGTTGCCTGCGATGGCGCAGACCGCGACCGCGACGGGCGCGGCGAACCGCCCCGACTGGTCGAAGCCGGACCGCTCGACGTTCGAGTGGCTCGCGTCGCATCCCAATCCGTTCATCTCGCCCGACAGCGTCGACCAGCCGCTCGAGACGCGGAAGTGGCTGGACTGCTCCGGCATGTGGGACTGGGCCGCGCGGCAGTGCCAGGGCCTGAAGGCCGCCTGGTTCCAGGGCCGCGCGACGTGGTACGCGAGCGGCTACGCGTGGCACATCCCGGGCACCTGGTCCGACGAGAAGCTCGCCGAGCTCAACCAGCACGCCTGGGGCGGCGGGTACGGCTTCGCGCGCACCGACGATCGCGGCGACAACTACAGCTGGTACGCGCTCGGGTTCTACGATTCGCACTACAACGTGACGTCGATGGCGGGATGGGGCGCGATGACCTACTGGCCGGCGAAGGACGACTTCGCGGTCGGCCTGGGCTACACGGTGTTCCTCATGATGCGGCCGGACATCGCGAAGGGGTGGCCGTTTCCCGGAGTGCTGCCGCTCGCGTCGGTGAAGGTGTACAACGTCGAGGTGCTCGGGACGTTCATCCCGAAGCTCAACGGCGGGATCAACCACGGCGACGTCGCGTACTTCTTCGCGCGCTACCAGTTCTGACCGCGCGCGTCGCGACCCTCGGATGAACGTCCTGATCCTCGGCGGCGGCGGGCGCGAGCACGCGCTGGCGTGGAAGGCTGCCCAGTCGCCGCGCGTCGCGAAGGTGTACGTCGCGCCGGGCAACGCGGGCACCGCGCGCGAGCCCGGCGTCGCGAACGTCGCGATCACCGCGATCGACGACCTCGTGGCGTTCGCGAAGCGCGAGCACGTCGCGATGACGATCGTCGGTCCCGAGGCGCCGCTCGCCGCGGGCGTCGTCGACGCGTTCCGGGCGGCCGGCCTCGCGATCGTCGGCGCGACGCGCGCCGCCGCGCAGCTCGAGTCGTCGAAGGACTACGCGAAGGCGTTCATGGCGCGCCATCGCATCCCGACCGCCGCGTACCGCACGTTCACCGATGCCGGAGAAGCGAAGGACTACGTCGCCAGGCGCGGCGCGCCGATCGTCGTGAAGGCCGACGGGCTCGCCGCCGGCAAGGGCGTGGTCGTCGCCGCGACGGTCGCCGAGGCGCAGGCCGCGATCGACGCGATGCTCGTCGGCCACTCGATGGGCGAGGCCGGCGCGCGCGTCGTCGTCGAGGACTTCCTCGCCGGCGAGGAGGCGAGCTTCATCGTGCTGTGCGACGGCCGCAACGTGCTGCCGCTCGCCTCGTCGCAGGACCACAAGCGCCTGGGCGACGGCGACGCCGGCCCGAACACCGGCGGCATGGGCGCGTACTCGCCGGCGCCGGTCGTCACGCCGGAGCTCCACAAGCGCATCATGCGCGAGATCGTCGTGCCGACGGTCGAGGGGATGGCCGCGGACGGCATTCCGTACACCGGCTTCCTCTACGCGGGCGTGATGATCGACGCCGGCGGGACGCCGCGCGTGCTCGAGTACAACTGCCGCCTCGGCGACCCCGAGACGCAGCCGATCCTCGCGCGGCTCAAGTCGGACCTGATCGACCTCGCGGAGCACGCGACGCGAGGCACGCTCGACCGCGTCGAGGCCGCGTGGGATCGCCGCGCGGCGCTGGGCGTCGTGATCGCGGCGCCCGGCTATCCCGACGCGCCGCGGCGCGGCGACGCGATCGACGGCCTCGACCGCGTGGACGCCGCGCGCCACCCGGACGTCAAGGTGTTCCACGCGGGCACGGCGCTCGAAGGAAGCCGCGTCGTCACGAGCGGCGGTCGCGTGCTGTGCGTGACCGCGCTCGGCGATTCGGTGCGCCTCGCGCAGCGGGCGGCGTACGCCGCGATCGCGGAGATCCGCTTCGACGGCATGCAGTACCGGACCGACATCGGCCATCGCGCGGTGGCGCGGAGGTGATCCTCCCGATGCTCGCTGCACCTGCGTCGTCCAAACGGTCGGACTCGATGGCCACCGAGGACGCGCTTCCGTGACGATCGCGCCCGGCCCCGTCGACGTCGGCGCCGTCCGCGCGTACCTGACCGGCCTGCAGGAGCGCATCGTCGCGCGCCTCGAAGCCGTCGACGGCGGACGATTCCTGCGCGACGCCTGGGAGCGTCCCGAGGGCGGCGGCGGGATCTCGCGCCTGATCGAGGACGGACGCGTGATCGAGCGCGGCGGCGTCAACTTCTCCGACGTGCGCGGCGCGTCGCTGCCGGCATCGGCGAGCGCCGGGCGCGGCGAGATCGCCGGGCGCGCCTGGGAAGCGATGGGCGTGTCGCTCGTGATGCATCCGCGCAATCCCTACGCGCCGACCGTGCACATGAACGTGCGGATGTTCGTCGCCACGCGCGAGGGCGCCGCGCCCGCGTGGTGGTTCGGCGGCGGCATGGACCTGACGCCGATCTACGGCTTCGACGAGGACGCGATCCACTTCCACCGGGCGTGCCGCGACGCGCTCGCGCCGTTCGGCGAGGACCTCCACCCGCGCTTCAGGCGGGCCTGCGACGAATACTTCTACCTCAGGCATCGCCGCGAGCCGCGCGGCGTGGGCGGCATCTTCTTCGACGACCTCGCCGAAGGCGGCTTCGAGCGCTCGTTCGCGATCGTGCGCGCCGTCGGCGACGCGTTCGCGGGCGCCTACGTGCCGATCCTCGAGCGGCGCAAGGACCGCGAGTACGGCGAGCGCGAGCGCGACTTCCAGGCCTACCGGCGCGGCCGCTACGTCGAGTTCAACCTCGTCTGGGACCGCGGGACCGCGTTCGGGCTGCAGAGCAACGGGCGCGCCGAGGCGATCCTGATGTCGATGCCGCCGCACGCGACCTGGCGCTACGACTGGCGCCCCGACCCCGGCACGCCGGAGGCGCGGCTCTACGAGCGCTACCTCGTGCCGCGGGACTGGGCCGCGGGCGCGCCCGGCTGAGCGTCCGGCCGGGGACCCGGCGCATGGAGCGCGCGCCCTCTCGTCGCGAGCAGCCGGTCGATCGCGGCGTCGAGATGCGTTCCGGCGAGGAGCGTGCCCTGGTACGTGCCGTCCACGCGGTCGCCGACGAACGGGCCGCGTCGCCGCCGCGCACTACCTGGGGATGGCCTGGACTTCGCGGGGGACGGCATGACGGACCAAGCTGATCATCGAGCGGGCGACGCGCACCTGGTGGAGACAGGCGTCGATTCGACGCCGGTGTTCGACGGCGCGCTGCTCCACGTGCGCAAGGACACGGTGCGGCTGCCGTCCGGGCGGCTCGCGACGCGCGAGTACATCGTGCATCCGGGCGCGGTGCTCGTGGCGCCGAGGCTCGCCGACGGCCGCTGGATCGTCGAGCGGCAGTTCCGCTACCCGGTCGGCCGCGTGTTCCTCGAGTTCCCGGCCGGCAAGCGCGATCCGGGCGAGTCGCCGATCGAGACGGGCAGGCGCGAGCTCGAGGAGGAGGCGGGATACCGGGCGGCGGACTGGACGCGCCTCGGCGAGGTCCACCCGGGCGTCGGCTACACGAACGAAGTGATCGAATTGTGGCGCGCCGACGGGCTCACGCACGTCGGGCGGCGCCTCGACGAGGACGAGCACCTCGACATCGTCGCGATGGGCGGGCGCGAGCTCGTCGCCCTCGCGGAGCGCGGCGAGGTCACCGACGCGAAGACGCTCGCCGCGCTGTTCTTCCTCGCGCGGCGCGGGGACCTCGATTGATCGCGCGGCGCATCGTCGTGCACGGCCGCGTGCAGGGGGTCGGCTTCCGTTACGCGACGGTCGAGGCCGCGCGCGACGCCGGCGTTCGCGGCTGGGTCCGCAACCGCCGGGACGGAACCGTCGAGGCCTTGCTGCAGGGGCCGGACGACGCGGTCGCCCGCACGATCGCCTGGGCGCGGCGGGGGCCGCGCGCCGCGCGGGTCGAACGCGTCGACGTCGACGAGGTCGCGGTGGACGCCGCGCTCGCCGGCTTCACGCAGGCGCCGACGGCGTAGCGCCGCCAGCGCACAGGTCCCGCCACGCGACCCAGGTCGCGCACGCGATGAGCGGCAGCGCGATGACGAGCCCGAGGCCCATCGTCAGGAGCCCGACGGCGAGGAGCAGGAGCGCGATCGCGCCGTACGCGAGGAACGCGCCGACGTTGCGCAGGAACGCCTCCGCCGACGTCGAGAACGCGTCGACGAATCCGGCGCCGCCGAAGAGCGCGGCGAGCGGCACGAACGTCATCGGCAGCGAGACGAGGACGCCGGCCGCGTAGATCGCGATCACCGTTCCCGCGTCGAGGTCCGGCGTCGCTCCCTCGGGGCGCAGCAGGTCGACGCCCGCGAGGCGATCCGCGGCCACCCACTCGGCCACGAAGGTGATCGCCGACGAGAGCACGATCGCCGCGATCGCGCCCGCCGGCGACCGGAACGCGGCGAACGCGTGCGCGAGCCTCGGGCGCGCGCCGCGCGCCGCGGCGTCGGCGGCGAACAGCATGCCGCAGGCGATCAGCGGGACCGCGACCTTCGCGAGCAGCGACCCCACCTCCGGCCAGAGCTCGAACGCGAACTGCGAGAGGATCGTGAGCGCGGCGAGCACCGACATCACGACGGGCCCGCGCTTCCACAGCCGCATCGCGTCGGCGTACCAGGCGAGCGCGCGCGATGCCGGCACCGAGGCGATCGCGGGGCGGGGAGGCGTCATCGTGGGCGGCGCGGACGGCTGCGAAGGCGTAGATAGGGCGTCGTAGATAGTCCTTGGCGTCGCCGCGGATCGGTGCGCCCGCGACATCCACCGGCGCCAAAATCTATCTACGACACCCTCTTGCCCTTCTGCCCCTACGCGCCTACGCCCAGGTACGCGGCTCGGACCTTCGGGTCGTGCAGCAGCGACTTCGCCTCGCCGGCGAGCGTGATCTCGCCGGACTCCATCACGTAGCCGCGGTGGCTCACCTCGAGCGCGAGCTTCGCGTTCTGCTCGATCAGCAGGATCGTCACGCCCTCGCGGCTCACCGCCATCACGGTCTCGAAGACCTTCTGCACCATGAGCGGCGCCAGGCCCATCGACGGCTCGTCCAGCAGGAGCAGCCGGGGGCGCGACATCAGCGCGCGCGCCATCGCGAGCATCTGCTGCTCGCCGCCGGACAGCGTGCCGGCCGTCTGGCGGCGGCGCTCCTTCAGGCGCGGGAACAGCGTGAACGCGCGCTCCATGTCGTCGCGGATGCCGGCCTTGTCGCTGCGGACGTAGGCGCCCATCGCGAGGTTCTCCTCGATGGTCAGCGCGCCGAACACGCCGCGGCCCTCGGGCACCATCGCGAGGCCCCGCCGGACGAGCTCGAACACCGGCTTGCCCGTCACGTCCTCGCCCTCGTAGCGCACCGCGCCTCCGGTGACCGGCTGCAGCCCGGTCACGCCCTTGAGCGTCGTCGTCTTGCCCGCGCCGTTCGCGCCGATCAGGCAGACGAGCTCGCCCTTGCCGACGACGAGGTCGACGCCCTTCACCGCCTGGATGCCGCCGTAGGCGACCTTGAGGCCCTCGAGGGCGAGGAGCGGGGCGGCGTCCGCCATCAAGCCCCCTTCAGGTTCAGCGAGACTTCGCCGCCGAGGTACGCGGAGATCACCGCCGGGTTCTTCTGCACCTCGGCGGCCGTGCCCTCGGCGATCTTGCGGCCGTAGTCGAGCACGAGCACGCGGTCGCAGACGCCCATCACGAGCTTCATGTCGTGCTCGATCAGGAGGATCGTCGTGCCGTCGCGGCGGATGCCGTGGAGCAGCGCCTCGAGCGAGGCGGTCTCGGTCGCGTTCATGCCCGCGGCGGGCTCGTCGAGCGCCAGGAGCTTGGGCTCGGTCGCGAGGGCCCGCGCGATCTCGAGCCTGCGCTGGAACCCGTAGGGAAGGCTCTTCGCGAGGTCGTTCGCGCGCGACGCGACGCCGACGTACTCGAGGAGCTCGAGCGCCCGCCGCTGGATCCCCGCCTCCTCGTCGCGCGTGCGCCGGTCGCGGGCGATCGCGCCGAAGACGCCGGCCTTCGTGCGCACGTGCCGGCCGACCATCACGTTCTCGAGCGCCGACAGGTTCGCGAACAGGCGGATGTTCTGGAACGTGCGCGCGATGCCGCGCGCCGCGACGTCGTTGGGCTTGAGGCCGACGAGCGGCTGCCCGTCGAACGTGAACCTGCCGCCGTCCGGCTCGTAGATGCCGGTCAGCACGTTGAACAGCGTCGTCTTGCCGGCGCCGTTCGGCCCGATGAGGCCGTAGATCTCGCCGTGGCGGATCGTGAAGCTCACCTCCGAAAGCGCCTGCACGCCGCCGAAGCGCTTGCCGATGCCTTCGGCCTCGAGGAGTGTCAGGTGCTCGGAAGCCATCGGGCGTCAGTTGGCGCGCCGCGTCTCGAGCTCGCGCTTGCGCAGCGCCGAGGGCAGGATCCCCGCGGGCCGGAAAAGCATCATCAGCACCAGCGCGAGGCCGAACAGCAGCATCCGGATCACCTCGGGGTCGAGCAGCGTGCGGCCGAACACGGCCTCCTGCACCGGGCCCACCCATTCGCGCAGGAGCTCGGGCACGAACGAGAGCAGGATGGCGCCGATCACGACGCCCCACACGTTGCCCATGCCGCCGAGCACGACCATCGACAGCACCATGATGCTCTCGACGAGGATGAAGCTCTCCGGGCTGATGAAGCCCTGGATCGCGCTGAACATGCCGCCCGAGACGCCGCCGAACGACGCGCCCATCGCGAAGGCGAGGAGCTTCATGTTGCGCGTGTTGATCCCCATCGCGCGCGCCGCGATCTCGTCCTCGCGGATCGCCTCCCAGGCGCGGCCGATGCGCGAGTCCTGCAGCCGCAGGTTGATCCCGATCACCACGACCAGCACGAGCAGCAGGAAGTAGTAGTACTTGATCGGGCCGGTGAACGTCAGCCCGGCGACGCTCGTCGTCTGCGAGAAGTCGAAGCTGCCGATGCGGAACGGGTCGATCCGGTAGATCCCCTGCGGCCCGTTCGTGATGTTGACCGGCTGCGACAGGTTGTTGAGGAAGATCCGGATGATCTCGCCGAAGCCCAGGGTCACGATCGCGAGGTAGTCGCCGCGGAGCTTCAGCGTCGGCGTGCCCAGCAGCACGCCGAACAGGCACGCGAACGCCGCGCCGATCGGCAGGATGATCCAGAACGGCAGGTGGATGTCGAAGTGCGGGCTCGCGAGGAGCGCATAGACGTAGGCGCCGACCGCGTAGAACGCGATGTAGCCCAGGTCGAGCAGGCCGGCGAAGCCGACGACGATGTTGAGGCCCAGCGCGAGCAGGCAGAACAGGATCGCGAGGTTGGTGATGCGCACCCAGAACGTGCCGACGCCGGTGAGCACGAACGGCAGCACGACCAGCGCGACCGCGACCATCGCGAGGCCCGCGAGCGCGAGACCGGGGCGGCCCTTGACGTCGACGATCGGCTGCATGTCAGCTCGAAGCGAGGCGTCGGAGCGCGCCCGGCGACCGAAGGGCCGCCCCGAGGTCGCCGGCCCCCTCAGGGGGAGGCGCGCGAAGCGCGCTTCGGGGGGCGCAGCGCGCCCGCCGGGCCGCCCCAAGGGCGCGCGCTGCCCCCTCGGGGGGAGGCGCGCGAAGCGCGCTTCGGAGGGACGTCATCTCCGCTATGCCCGGTCGGCGACGCGCTCGCCCAGGAGGCCCGACGGGCGGAACACGAGCACGAGGATCAGCACGATGAACGCGAACACGTCCTGGTAGTTCGAGCCGAACAGCGTGACGTTCGGGTCGGACGCGCATCGCTGGGCGAGGCCGTCGAACCAGCCCGAGAGCTGGCAGAGGTTCGTGAGGTCGCCGACGTAGCCCGCGCCCAGCGCCTCGATGATGCCGAGCAGCACGCCGCCCAGCATCGCGCCGGCGAGGTTGCCGATGCCGCCCAGCACGGCCGCCGAGAACGCCTTCATGCCGAGCAGCGCGCCCATCTGGTAGTGCGCGATGCCGTAGTAGCTGCCGACCATCACGCCGGCCACGGCGCCGAGCGCGGCGCCGATGACGAACGTGAGCGCGATCACGCGGTTGATGTCGATGCCCATGAGGCCGGCGATCGACGGGTTCTGCGCGACCGCGCGCATCGCGATGCCGAGCTTGGTCTTGTACACGAGCGCGAGCAGCCCGCCCATCATCGCGATCGAGGTGGCGATGATCGCGATCTGGACGTTGGTGATCGTCGCGCCGTTCGGATTGGCCGTGAGGTGGATCGGGACCTGGACGATGATCTGCGGATAGGACAGCGGGTTGCGGCTCCAGACGATCATCGCGAGGTGCTGCAGGATGATCGACAGGCCGATCGCGGTGATCAGCGGCGCGAGGCGCGGGGCGCGGCGCAGCGGCCGGTAGGCGGTGCGCTCGAGCGTGTAGCCGATCGCCATGCAGACCGGGACCGCGGCCATCGCGCCGATGAACACGATCGCGACCGCCGGCAGCGGCACGTGCGCGCCGGTCAGCGCGACGATGACCGAGTACGCCGTCATCGCGCCGATCATCACGACCTCGCCGTGCGCGAAGTTGATGAGCTGGATGATCCCGTAGACCATCGTGTAGCCGAGCGCGACGACCGCGTAGACGCTGCCGAGCGTCAGGCCGTTCACGATCTGCTGCAGGAACGTATCCACTCAGTCGTCAGTTGTCGGTTGACAGATGTCAGCGGCGTCGGCGTCGACGTTGGCGGCGCATTCGGCGCCGATGAGGAGCGGTGTTCGTTCGAGGCTGTGGCCGGTCGTGGCTCGCTGCAGTGGAAGGACGCTTCCCGGCGCTCGACGCGCCGCCCGGGAAACGCCGCCGCCTCTGATCCTTGTCCTGTGAACCCCGATCCCTGAGCCCGCCGCGATTGTGGGGTGGGAAGCTCCGAACGGCAACACCCGGCGGGCGGGCAAAAAAAAGCGGCGCCCCGAGGGGCGCCGCTTTCCGGTGCGGGTGAAGCGCGATTACTTCTTCGGGGCTTCCGGAGCCGGGGCGGGCGGGGTCGCCGGGGCCGGCGCCATCGCGGGCGCGGCGGCGGCCGGGGCCGGCGCCATCGCCTTGATGAAGTCCTCGTAGCCCATCGCCTTGCCGCCCTGGACGACGGCGATCGGCTCGACCTTGCCGTTCTTCAGCGTGAAGATCGTGATCTCGGCGTTCTTGCGGTCGCCCTTCTCGTCGAACTCGATCTTGCCGGTCGCGCCCTGGTAGCTGATCTTCTGGAGCTCGGGCAGGTACTTGGCCGGGTCGGTCGAGTCCGCCTTCTGCATCGCGGCGATCATCAGGTTCACCGCGTCGTAGAAGAACGGCGCGTACTGCTTCACTTCGCCGAACTTCGCCTTGAACGCGTCGTTGAAGTCCTTGCTGGCCGCCGAAGCCGGCAGGCCGGCCTGCGAGCAGATCAGGCCTTCGGCCGCCGCGCCGGCGAGCTTGCCCATCTCGTCGGTGCACGCGCCGTCGCCGAACGCGAACGCCGCCTTGATGCCGAGCTCCCGGGCCTGCTTGATCATCGGGCCGCCGGTCGCGTCCATGCCGCCGTAGAACACGGCGTCGGGCGCCTTGCCCTTGATCTTGGTGAGGATCGCCTTGAAGTCCGTCGTCTTGTCCGTGGCCTTCTCGCGCGCCACGACCTGGACGCCGGCCGCCTTCAGCGTCTTCTCGACCTCGTTCGCGAGGCCTTCGCCGTACGCGGTCGCGTCGTCCGCGATCGCGATCTTCTTGATCTTCTGCGAGGCGAGGTACTGCGCGACCGCCGGGCCCTGCTGGTCGTCGCGGCCGACCGTGCGGAAGATGTTCTTGAAGCCCTGCTCGGTCAGCTTCGGGTTCGTCGCCGAGCCGGAGATCATCGGGATGCCGGCCTGGTTGTAGACGGCCGACGCCGGGATCGTGACGCCGGAGTTCAGGTGACCGGCGACGCCGGCGACCTTCGCGTCCACGAACTTCTGGGCGATCGTCGGGCCCATCTTCGGGTCCGCCTGGTCGTCCTCGCTCATCAGCTCGAACTTCACGGTCTTGCCGCCGATCTTCATCTTCTTCGCGGTGGCCTGCTCGACCGCGAGGCGGGCGCCGTTCTCGTCGTCCTTGCCGAGGTGGGCGATGCCGCCGGTCAGCGGGCCGGCATGGCCGATCTTGACCACGACGACGTCTTCCACCGGAGCCTTGGGGGCTTCGGCCTTCTTGGGTTCTTCCTTGCTGCAGCCGTAAACGGCGATGAGCGCGGCCGCGACGATCGTCAGGCCGAGCTTCTTCGGGGTGTTCATCGAGGGACTCCTCCGGAGGATCCGGAACGGGTGTGAGAGGAAAACATAAAATTATTGCCGGCCTGTAGGACAGTGTCAATTCGCCGGGCGGACGGGACCGGTGGCCTGACCAGCCGGCCCCGGGGCGCCCACGGTTCCTGACGGCGGGCAGCCGCAATCGTCGCCGGGACGGGCATAGGCGCGGCGGTCCGGGCCATCGTCCCTCGCGGGGGCCTGGCCGGGCGTGGACGTCGCGACCCGCCCGGATCCCCGGGCGCGCCGCGGCCGGCGGAGGAGCCGGGCCATCGTCCCGCGCGAGGCAGCGCGTCCCGCCGGGGTTGCTCATGGCCCCACCCGGACCGCCGGTCCACCCGGGCCGCGGCCCGTCGCGGCGATCGGCGCTTCGTCGCGACGGATTGGCGTCCGGTCGCGCGAGATGCGAAGCTTGCGACCGCGTCCCGGACCGAATCCGGGGGGCCGCTCCGCCGCATCCAACCCGCCATGACCGGGTCGACGCGCCGGCGCGCGCCGTTCACCGGTACCACCGGCGAGGGCCTGCCGGCGCTGCCCGGCGCGATGCGCCTCGGCAGTCCGGGCAGTCCCTGGGGGAAAGGGAGACCATGCGATTTCGCTTCACGTGGCGCCGAGCGCTCGTCGTTCTCGTCGTCGTGGCGGTCGGCGCGTTCGCCGGCATCTTCGCGATGAAGCCGGCGTCGAAGGCGGCCGATGCCCAGGCCAAGGCCCCGGGCGGACCGGCCGCCGTGCCGCTCCAGTTCGGCGCGGGCGACCTGGCCTACCTGACCGCGGCAGCGATGTCGCGCTGGCTGCCGGTGTCCGGCACGCTCACGGCGGTCAACCAGGCCACCGTCAAGGCCAAGGTGCCCGGCGAGGTGAAGCAGGTGCTCGTCCGCGAAGGCGAGACCGTCCGCGCCGGCCAGCTCCTCGCCCGCATCGACACCGCCGACCTCGACGCGAAGCTGATCGAGCGCCAGGGCGCGCTCGAGAGCGCGAGGGCGCAGATGGCGCTGGCCGAGAAGACGCGCGCGTCCAACGTGAAGCTCCTGAACGAGAAGTTCATCTCGCAGACCGCGTTCGACAGCTCGCAGTCGGGCTACGACGTCGCGAAGGGCAACGTCAAGAGCATGGAAGCGCAGGTCGTGCTCGCGCAGAACGCGATCAAGGACGCGACGGTCGTCTCGCCGATCGCCGGCGTCGTCGGCAAGCGGCACGTGCAGGGCGGCGAGAAGGTCGCGCTCGACGCGCCGCTCGTCACCGTCGTCGACCTGTCGGACCTCGAGCTGCAGGCGCTCGTCCCGGCCATCGACGTGCCCGGCCTCTCGGTCGGCATGACCGTCGAGCTCGCGGTGGACGGCTTCGGCGACCGCAAGTTCGCCGGGCGCATCGCGCGCATCAACCCGTCGACCGAGCCCGGCACGCGATCGATCGTCGTCTACGTGGCGCTGCGGAACGCCGACGCCGAGCTGCGCAGCGGCATGTTCGCGAACGGCCGCGTCGCGCTCGCGGCGAGCACGCCGATGGCGACGCTGCCGGCGGCCGCGGTGCGCACCGAGGCGGGCCAGAGCTTCGTGTGGGTCGTCGACAACGGCAAGCTCTCGCGCCGCATCGTGACGATCGGCCGCCGCGACGAAGACGCGGGGCTGGTCGAGGTGAAGACGCCGCTGCCGAAGGACCTGCCGGTGCTCGCGACGCGTTTCGAGAACCTGAAGGAAGGCGCGCCGGCGCTCGTCAAGGCGCCGTCGCCGACCTCCGAGGCCCAGTCGACGAAGCAGAGGTCCCAGAGCAGCTGACAAGAGGCGTCGGGCCGATGCCCGACCCACGAGGAATCCGCATCGGCGCTGAATGCGCCGCCCCGGGAAGCGCCGACGCCCCTGACAATCGTCATCTGACATCTGACAACTGACATGTGGATCACGAAGACCTCGATCCGTAACCCGGTGTTCGCCACCATGGTGATGGTCGGCATCACCGTGCTCGGCGTGTTCTCGTACAACCGGCTGCGCGTCGAGCAGATGCCGGACGTGAGCCTGCCGTTCGTGATGATCATCACGAACTACCCGGGCGCGGGGCCCGAGGCGGTCGAGAACGACGTCACCAGGCCGATCGAGTACGCGGTCAACCAGGTCGCGGGCGTCAAGCGCATCTACAGCAACTCCCGCGAGGGCTCGAGCCAGGTCTTCCTCGAGTTCCGCATGTCGACGAACGTCCCGCAGGCGATCCAGGACGTGCGGGACAAGATCGCGACCGTGCGCCCGGGCTTCCCGCGCGACGTCAAGGACCCGCTCGTCATCCGCGCCGACAACGAGAACGACGCGCCGGTCGTCTCGCTCGCCGTGCTCTCGCCGACGACCGGCCTGCGCGAGCTCACCTCGCTCACCGACCAGACGATCGTCAAGGCGCTCGAGAACCTGCCCGGCGTCGCGCGCATCGACGTCAACGGACGCCTGACGCGCCAGATCCTCGTCCAGATCAAGCCGCACGCGCTGACGGCGCTCGGGATCCCGGTCGACCAGGTGATGAACGCGATCCGCGACGCCAACCAGGACGTGCCCGCCGGGCGGCTCACCAGCGGCGCCAGCGACTCGGTCGTGCGCGTCGAGGGCAAGATCAAGGATCCCGAGCAGTTCGGCCGCATCATCGTGACGCAGCAGGGCGGCGGCCCGGTCTACCTGAACCAGGTCGCCGACGTCATCGACGGCGAGAAGGAGTTCACGAGCTTCGCCCGCATCAACGGGCGGCCGGCGATCACGATCGACGTGCGCAAGGCGCAGGACGCGAACATCGTCGAGACCGGCCGAAACGTGCGGGAGGCGGTGGCGTCGCTCAAGGACCGGCTGCCTTCCGACGTCGAGGTGCGCGTCGTCAACTCGACCTCGGACAACGTCGAGAAGAGCGTCAACCGCGTCAAGAGCACGATCCTCGAGGGCGCGCTCCTGACGGTGCTGATCGTCTTCCTGTTCCTGCACAGCTGGCGCAGCACGATCATCACCGGGCTCACGCTGCCGATCGCGGTGATCGCGACGTTCATCGCGATCTACGCGTTCGGGTTCACGCTCAACTTCCTGACGCTGATGGCGCTGTCGCTGTGCATCGGCCTCTTGATCGACGACGCGATCGTGGTGCGGGAGAACATCGTCCGGCACCTGTCGATGGGCAAGGACCACCGCGCGGCCGCGCTGGAGGGCACCGAGGAGATCGGGCTCGCGGTGATGGCGACGACGTTCGCGATCGTCGCGGTGTTCGTGCCGATCGCGTTCATGAGCGGCATCATCGGCCGCTTCTTCTTCCAGTTCGGGATGACCGTCGCGGTCGCGGTGCTGGTGTCGCTGTTCATCAGCTTCACGCTCGACCCGATGCTCTCGTCGGTGTGGCACGACCCGCCGGGCTCGCGCTTCCGGCGCGTGCCGTGGCTCGGCCGCTTCATGGCGTGGGTCGAGCGCGGCATCGACTTCGTGCACGTCGTCTACGGCCGCGTGCTCGGCTGGGCGCTCGGCCACCGCAAGAGCGTGGTCGCGATCGCGCTCGTCACGTTCTTCGGCAGCTTCTTCGTCGTGCCGCTCGTCGGGACGGAGTTCGTGCCGCAGGCGGACCAGGGGTTCATCTCGCTGCGGCTCAACACGCCGGTGGGCTCGAGCCTCGAGTACACCGACGGCAAGGTGCGCCAGGTCGAGGAGACGCTGAAGGCGTTCCCCGAGATCGACCTCGCGATGACGACGGTCGGCACCGAGGACGGGCGCAACTACTCGCGCGTGAACCTGAAGCTCGTCGACCGCGCGGAGCGCAAGCGCTCCCAGCGCGACCTCGAGTCCGCGATCCGCGACGCGCTGAAGCCGATCCCCGGAATCGAGCTCGCGATCGGCTACGACCGCCCGATCTGGTTCAACCTGCTCGGGCCCGATCCCGACACGCTGTCGCGCATCGCGAAGGAATTCGCGGACAAGGTGGCGAAGGTGCCCGGCATCGCCGACCTCGAGACCTCCGACAAGGCGGCGAACCCGGCGCTGTCGGTGCGGCTGAACAACGACGTCGCGGCGGACCTCGGCATCACCGTTCAGCAGGTCGGCGCGACGATCCGTCCGCTGATCGCCGGCGACACGGTGAGCTACTGGCTCGCGCCCGACGGCCAGAACTACGAGGTCAACGTCCAGCTCCCGAAGGACAACCGGCGGCTGACGTCGGACCTCGGCAACCTCTACGTGTCGACGAACCGGCGCGGCCCCGACGGGCAGCTCCGGATGGTGCCGTTGCGGCAGGTCGCCGAGCTGGTCGAGACCGACAGCCCGCAGATCATCAAGCGCCAGGACCTCCAGCGGCGGATCGGCATCTACGCGAACGCGGAAGGCCGCCCGTCGGGCGACGTCGGCAGCGACGTGCAGAAGGTCGCGAACGAGATGCGGCTCCCGCCAGGCTACCGGCTCGCGGCCGCCGGCCAGCAGCAGGACATGCAGGAATCCTTCCAGGCCGCGGTCGCCGCGCTGGGGCTCGCGATCGTCTTCATCTACCTGATCCTCGCCTCGCAGTTCGCGAGCTTCACGCAGCCGGTCGCGATCATGGCGTCGCTGCCGTTCTCGCTGATCGGCGTGCTGCTCGCGCTGCTCGTCACGCGCACGACGCTCAACATCTTCTCGATCATCGGCTTCATCATGCTGATGGGGCTCGTGACCAAGAACGCGATCCTGCTCGTCGACTTCGCGAACCGGGCGCGCCGCGCCGGCGCGAGCCTTAATGACGCGCTGCGCGACGCGGGGCAGGTGCGCCTGCGCCCGATCCTGATGACGACCGCCGCGATGATCGGCGGGATGCTGCCGCTGGCGCTCGGCATCGGCGAGAGCGGCGAGACGCAGGCGCCGATGGGGCGGGCGATCATCGGCGGCGTCATCACGTCCACGCTGCTGACCCTGGTCGTCGTGCCGGTCCTGTACGCCTACCTCGACCGCTGGATGGAGGCCCGCCGGGCGAGGCGCGCGCGGCGCGCGGAACGCCGGGCGGCGCGTGCCGGGGCGCCGGCATCAGGTCCTTCCGCGGCGGACTGAGCCCGTCGAGCGTGGAGTGGGCGCTCACCTGCAGGGCGGCGGCGCCGGCTCGGTCGCGCGACGTCCGCCATGGCGCCTGCGCGGCGGCCGGGATTCCCCGGTTCCCGGGGCATGCGGCGGCGCCCGGCCACATCCCTTCCGGCGCCGGTTGACGTGGGATAATCGTCGACGGCATAATAACTGACCGGCGGTCAGTTGTGAATTCCGCACCGCGTCATCCGCGAAGGCGCGGACGACCAACCGGACGCCACCGCCCGATCCCGCCCGACCTCCACGAGCCCATTTCCATGGATTTCGAGCAAGCACGATTCAACATGGTCGAGCAGCAGATCCGCCCGTGGGAGGTGCTCGACCCCACGGTGCTCGACCTGCTGTTCACGGTGCGGCGCGAGGAATTCGTGCCGGCCGCGCACCGGGCGCTCGCCTTCGCGGACCTCGAGATCCCGATCGGGCACGGCGAGTCGATGTGGCCGCCCAAGCTCGAGGCGCGCGCGGTGCAGGAGCTCGGCCTCAAGCCCGGCGAGTCGGTGCTCGAGATCGGCACCGGCAGCGGCTACCTGACCGCGCTGCTCGCGAGCCTGGCGGGCCACGTCACCAGCGTCGAGATCCACGCGCCGCTGTCGCGCGACGCCGCCTCGAAGCTTCGCCACGCGGGCATCGACAACGTCGATCTCGCGGTCGGCGACGGCGCCCGCGGCTTCGGCGAGGAATCGTACGACGCGATCGTGCTCACCGGCTCGACGCCGGTGCTCCACGAAGCGTTCCTGCGGCAGCTGAAGCCGGGCGGCCGCGTGTTCGCGATCGTCGGCGACGCGCCGGCGATGACCGCGAAGCTGCACCGCTGGACCGCGCCGGGGGCCTGCGTCGTCACCTCGCTGTTCGAGACCGTGGTGAAGCCGCTCGTCAACGCGCCCGAGCCGGCGCGCTTCGCGTTTTGATCCGCGACATCACGCCGGTCGAGCTCGCCGCGTGGCGCGAGGAGGCGGCGCGCGCGCCGCTCGTCGTCGACGTGCGCGAGACCTGGGAGCTCGAGCGTTGCGCGCTGGCCGACGCGATCCACGTCCCGATGCACGAGCTCCCCGGCCGGCTCGGCGAGATCCCCCGCGATCGCGACCTCGTCGTCGTGTGCCACCACGGCGTGCGCAGCCGGCTCGCCGCGCATTTCCTCGCCCGGGCCGGGTTCCCCGCCGTGTGGAACCTGGCCGGCGGCGTGGCCGCGTGGGCGCAGGACGTCGACCCGGCGATGCCGCGCTACTGAAGAAGGCCGAAACGATGAAACGACGCCTGCTCGCCCTCGCCGTCCCGCTCGCGCTGGCCGCGTTCTCCGCCGCGGGCGAGGACCTGATGGACATCTACCGCGAGGCGCAGCGCGCCGACCCGGCGCTCGCCGCGGCACGCGCGAACTGGCTCGCGCTGCAGGAGAAGGCGCCGCAGGCCCGCGCGGCGCTGCTGCCGAACGTCGGATTCTCGGCGTCGGTCAACGCGAACGACGTCTACAACAATACGCGCTCGCAGCCGCCGATCATCGCGACGGGCAACTACCAGTCGTACACCGCGACGATCAGCGCGACGCAGCCGATCTACCGCGTGCAGAACGCGGTCGCCTACGACCAGGCGCGGCGCGTCGTCGAGCAGGCCGACTTCACGCTCGCCTCCGCGCAGCAGGACCTGATCATCCGCGTCGCCGTCGCGTACTTCGACGTGCTGCTGGCGCAGTTCAACGTCGAGCTGTCGGTCGCGCAGAAGGCCGCGGTGTCCGAGCAGCTCGCGCAGGCGAAGCGCAACTTCGAGGTCGGCGTCGCGACGATCACCGACACCAACGAGGCGCAGGCCAACTTCGACCAGATCGTGGCGCAGGAGATCGCGGCCCGCAACGACCTCGACAACAAGCTCACCGCGCTCCGCGCGATCATCGGACGCGCGCCGCGCGAGCTGAAGAAGCTCGGCCCGGGGTTCGACCCGACGCCGCCGGACCCGGACACGCTCGACGCGTGGCTCGACCGCGCGCTCAAGGAGAACCTCGCGGTCCGCGTCGCGCAGTACAACTACGACATCGCGGTGCTCGAGGTCGACCGACAGCGGGCCGGGCACCTGCCGACGCTGGACCTCGTCGGCACGCTGAACGCGAACGGCGCGAACGGCGGAGGCGGAGGCACGGGTAGCAGCTTGGACTTCAACGCGCGCACGGCGGCGATCGGGGTCGCGCTCAACTTGCCGCTCTACCAGGGCGGGTTCGTCGACTCCCGGATCCGCGAGGCCGTCGCGCTGCAGGACAGCGCGCGCGAGGCGCTCGAGCTCGCGCGGCGCAACGCGCTGTTCAACGCGCAGGTCGGCTACACCGGCGTCAACAGCTCGGTCGCGTCGGTGCGGGCGAACGCGCAGGCGGTGCAGTCCGCCGAGGTGGCGCTGCAGTCGAACCGCCTCGGCCAGGAAGTCGGCGTGCGGACGAACCTCGACGTGCTGAACGTGCAGCAGACGGTGTTCACGCAGCGCCGCAACCTCGCGCAGGCGTACTTCAACTACCTGATCAACACGCTGCGCCTCAAGTCCGCGGTCGGGACGCTGACCGAGCAGGACCTCGAGGAGCTCAACCGGCGGCTGGCGGGCTGATCGGCGCGGCGAAGGCGGCGCCCGGTCGCTCGGAAAGGCGTCGGGCTGAAGCCCGACCCGCAAACGCTTGCCTGTGGGTCGGGCTTCAGTCCGACGTACGCAGCCCGGGCTTCAGCCCGGCGCCCTTCGACTCGCGAGACGCTCGGCGACGAACGCCCAGGTCCGCTCGGTCGCGCCGCGGTGCGCGGCGAGGAACGCCGCGGCCTTCGTGCCCATCCCGCGGCGCCTCGCGGCGTCGCTCACGAGCGCGGACGCCTCCGACAGCATCGCGTCCGCGTCGGGCACGCGGATCGCGGCGCCCGCCTCGACGGCCTTCTGCGCTGCGTCGGCGAAGTTGAAGGTGTGCGGCCCGACCAGGACCGGCGTGCCCATCGCGAGCGCCTCGATCAGGTTCTGGCCGCCCAGCGGCACGAGGCTGCCGCCCACGAACGCGACGTCGCAGGCGCCGTAGTAACCCGCCATCTCGCCCATCGAGTCGCCGAGCACGACGGCCGCGCCCGCGGGGACCGGGCGGTTCGTCGAGCGGCGCTCGAACGCGACCCCGCGCGAGCGCAGGAGCGCCGCGACCTCGTCGAACCGCTGCGGATGGCGCGGCACGATCGCGAGCAGCGTCCCCGCCGGCAGCGGCCGGCGCGCGAGCGCGTCGAGGATCAGCGCCTCCTCGCCGTCGCGCGTGGACGCCGCGAGCACGACCGGACGCGACGCGCCGAACTGCTCGCGCAGCGCCGCGGCGAGCGCGCCGGCGCCTTCCGGGACCCCCTGGTCGAACTTGAGGTTGCCGGTGACCGCGACGCCGCGCGCGCCGAGCGCCTCGAGCCGGTCGGCGTCCTCGCGCGTCTGCGCCGCCACGCCGGCGAGCGACCCGAGAAGCGGCCGGATCAGCGACCCGACGCGCTCGTAGCCGCGTGCCGAGCGCTCGGAGAGCCGCGCGTTGACGAGGAACAGCGGAACCTCTGCGATCGCGGCCTCGGCCGCGAGGTTCGGCCACAGCTCGGTCTCCATCAGGAGCCCGACCGACGGCCGGAAGTGCGCGAGGAACCGCCGCATCGCGCCGGGCAGGTCGTACGGGAGCCACGCCTGCGCGACGCGGTCGCCGAACACCGCGCGGCCGGTCGCGCGCCCGGTGGCGGTCATCGACGTCAGCACGACGGTCGCGCCGGGGCGCTCGCGCAGCACCCGCTCGACGAGCGGAACCGCCGCGCGCGTCTCGCCGACCGACACCGCGTGCACCCAGACGACGTCACCGGCGGGAGAAGGCTCGTCGTAGCGGCCGTAGCGCTCGCCGATGCGCTCGCGGTAGCCGGGCTCGCGCCGGCCGCGCCACCACAGCCTGATCGGCGCGAGGGGCGCGGCGATGCGCCAGGCGAGCGTGTAGAGCGTGCGCACTAGTGTCCCGTCCCGCGAGTACCGACGCAAAAGGAGCGGATGAAACGGGCCGTCAGGCGAGGCGCGAGGCCGCGACCGTGCCTTGCGGCACGGTAAGGCCGAGTAACGACGCCTGGCGGCCCGTTTCGCCGCGAACTTGCAAGCGCATTCGCGGGACAGGACACTAGCCGCCGAGCCGCCGAAGCTGCTCGTCGAGCTTCGCGAGCGTCGATTCGAAGCCCGCGAGCCGCGCGCGCTCCTGCTCGACGACCGCCGCGGGCGCGCGCGCGACGAAGCTCTCGTTGCCGAGCTTCGCCCTGGCCTTCGTCGCCTCGCCGTCGATGCGCGATCGTTCCTTCGACAGCCGCTCGCGCTCCGCGGCGGGATCGACCTTCACGTCGAGCATGATGCGAAGCTTGTCGACGATCTCGACCGGCGCATCGCGCTCCGGAAGCGAATCGACGATCCGGAAATCCGACAGGCGCGCGAGCGCCATCGCGTAGGGGCGGAATTCGCCGGCGCCGTACGCGCGGACGTCGCCGCTGACGAGCAGGTCGACCTTCGCGCCGGGGGCGAGGCCCATCGCGGAGCGCAGCGAGCGCGTCGCGTTCACGATCCGCTTCAGCACGTCGACGCGCGACGTGCTCGCGGGGAAGCGGAACGCGTCGTTCGGCTTCGGGAACGGCGCGAGCGAGATCGTCTCTCCGGCCTTGCCCGCGAGCGGCGCGACCTTCTGCCACAGCTCCTCGGTGATGAACGGCATGAACGGGTGCGCGAGGCGGAGCGTCGCCTCGAGCTCGCGCACGAGCACGGCGCGCGTTCGCGCGGCGGCCTTCGCGTCGCCCGCCTTCTCGGCCTCGGCGAGCGAGACCTTCGCGAGCTCCAGGTACCAGTCGCAGTACTCGTCCCAGACGAACTCGTAGAGCGCCTTCGCGGCCAGGTCGAACCGGTAGCCTCGCAGCCCCTCGACGATGTCCTGCTTGGCGAACTGGACGCGCTGCAGCAGCCACTGGTCGACGAACGAGAGCTCCCCGGGCACGAGGTCGCCCGCATGCACGTCCTTGCCTTCGACGTTCATCAGCACGAACCGCGTCGCGTTCCACAGCTTGTTGCAGAAGTTGCGGTAGCCCTCGCAGCGGTTGAGGTCGAAGTTGAGCGTGCGGCCGAAGGTGGCGAGGCTCGCGAACGTGAACCGCAGCGCGTCGGCGCCGAACGACGGAATCCCGTTCGGGAACTGCCTGCGCGTGCGCTTCGCGATCGATTCCGCCTGGCGCGGGTCCATCATGTTCGCGGTGCGCTTCGCGACGAGCGTCTCCAGGTCGACGCCGTCGATGAGGTCGAGCGGATCGAGGACGTTGCCCTTCGACTTCGACATCTTCTGGCCTTCCTCGTCCCGCACGATCGCGTTGATGTACACGTCGCGGAACGGGATGCGGCCGGTGAACCAGGTCGTCGTCATCACCATCCGGGCGACCCAGAAGAAGATGATGTCGAAGCCGGTGATCATCGTCTGGGACGGAAGGAACGTCCGGAGGAACGGGTTCGCCGCGTCCTTCGCGGCGTCGCCGGTCCAGCCGAGCGTCGAATGGCACCAGAGCGCCGACGAGAACCAGGTGTCGAGCACGTCGGGATCGCGCTCGAAGCCGGCGGGCTCGCGGCCGAGCGCGGCGCGCGCCTTCGCCCGCGCATCGGCTTCGTTGCGCGCGACGTAGACGTTTCCGTGCTCGTCGTACCACGCGGGGATCTGGTGCCCCCACCACAGCTGGCGCGAGATGCACCAGTCCTGCAGGTTCCGGATCCAGTGCAGGTAGGTCGACAGCCACTCCTCGGGAACGAAGCGCAGGTGCTCGCCGGCGCCCGGCCCGCGCCCCGGCAGTCCGGCGGCGTCGACCGCGGCGAGGCACAGGTCCTGGATCGACCTGCCCGGGAAGAACGGGTGCGTCGCGGGGCCGGCCTTCGTCGTCGCGACGAACCACTGGTCGGTCAGCATCGGCTCGACGACTTCGCCCGTGCGCCCGCACCGCGGCACGATCATCCTGTGCGGCTTCTCGGACACGACGAGGCCGAGCGCCGCCAGGTCCGCGAGCACCGCCTTGCGCGCGACATAGCGGTCCATCCCGCGGTACTTCGCCGGCGCGTTGCCGTTGATCCTCGCCTCGAGGTCGAGCACCGCGAGGACCGGGAGCCCGTGGCGCTGCCCGATCTGCCAGTCGTTGAAATCGTGCGCCGGCGTGATCTTCACGACGCCGGTGCCGAACTCGCGATCGACGTAGTCGTCGCCAATCACCGGGATCTCGCGATCCGCGAGCGGCAGGCGCACGGACTTGCCGATGAGATGCCTGTAGCGCTCGTCCTCGGGGTGCACCGCGACGGCGGTGTCGCCGAGCATCGTCTCGGGCCGCGTCGTCGCGACGACGAGGGAGCCGGAACCGTCGGCGAGCGGATAGCGCAGCTCCCAGAGCCTGCCCTGCTCCTCCTCGCTGTCGACCTCGAGGTCCGAGACCGCGGTGCCGAGCTTCGGATCCCAGTTGACGAGCCGCTTGCCGCGGTAAATGAGGCCGTCCTCGTGGAGCCGCACGAACGTCTCCACGACGGCCGCGGAGAGCCCGTCGTCCATCGTGAAGCGCTCGCGCGTCCAGTCGCACGATGCGCCGAGCCGGCGCATCTGCCGCGTGATGGCGCCGCCGGATTCCTCCTTCCACGACCACACGCGCTCGACGAACGCCTCGCGGCCCAGGTCGTGCCGCGAAGCGCCCTCGGCCTTCAGCTGCTGCTCGACGACGATCTGCGTCGCGATGCCGGCGTGGTCGGTGCCGACCTGCCAGAGCGTGTCGTCGCCGCGCATCCGGTGCCAGCGGATCAGCACGTCCATCAGCGTCTGCTGGAACGCGTGCCCCATGTGCAGCGTGCCGGTGACGTTCGGCGGCGGAAGCTGGATGCAATACGGATCGGCGCCCGGCTTCATCGACGGCTTGAACCAGCCGCGCGATTCCCAAAGCGGATACCACTTCGCCTCGACGGCGTGGGGCTCGAAGCTCTTCGCGAGTTCCATGCGGGACCTGCGGCGCGCGGCGCGGCCGCGAAAAGGGGAAAATTCTACCAGAGCGCGAGAGAAGCCCCGGAGAATCAAGTCCTTGCGTCGAGCGGATCGTTGTAGGCCACGAGCGGACCGCACGTCGCGCAGAAGCGGAGCGCGGTTTTGTGGCAAGGTTCGGGGGCGCGCGCCGCGGCCGGACCTCCACCCGCATCCGGCGCTCACCCCAGGAACGACGACGACGGAGCATCGCGATGGCGAAAGAACAGGAACCCGACCTCAAGCTCATCATGCTCGCGCTGGCGGAGGTGCTCGAGCGGATCACCGAGCTCCAGAACCAGAAGATCCTCGAGTCGATGATGGACGAGAAGGCGCAGGGCGTGTTCGCGCCGACCAGCATGACCGCGCTCGAGCTCCGCAAGCGCGCGCGGGACCACAGCTAGCGAACCTCTGCGCAAATCCGCGGCGCGCGCGGCCTCGCATGCGCGCATCGTGCAATCACGCCGCGTTTCCTTCGCCCGGCCGCCCTTCGGGACGCGAGCGCCGTACGCCCCGCCGCACGAGCGGCCCGAGGGCTCGGTCCTGACGCCAGGGCTTGCGACTCACGGCAGTGTCGTCGCCGGCGGCCGTTCGAGCGCGCCGGCGGTCGTCGTCGGCGGCCGGCCGCCGCGCGGCACCGCCAACGTTCGCCCGACGGCACCGGCGATCGCCCGCAGGCGAGGCATCAGCGCGGCGAACTCGACCGGCGACAGCGCCTGATCGGCATCGCACCAGGCCTCGGCCGGACAAGGGTGCACTTCGATCAGCAGCCCGTCCGCGCCGGCCGCGATCGCGGCGCCGGCGAGCGCGGGCACCATCCACGCCTTGCCGCCCGCGTGCGAAGGGTCGACGATCACCGGCAGGTGCGATTCGCGCTTCACGAACGGGATCGCGGTGACGTCGAGCACGTTCCGGTACGCGGTCTCGAACGCGCGGATGCCGCGTTCGCACAGCACGATCCGGTGATTGCCGCCCGCGGCGACGTACTCGGCGGCCATCAGCCACTCGGCGATCGTCGCGGACATCCCCCGCTTCAGCACGACCGGGACGTCGACGCGGCCCACCGCCTTCAGCAACTCGACGTTCTGCATGTTGCGCGTGCCGATCTGGATCGCGTCGACGCCCGCGTCGAGGAACGCGTCGAGCATGCGCGCGTCCATCAGCTCGGTCACGACGGGCAGCCCCCGCGCGCGCGCCGCGCGCTTCAGCATGCGCAGGCCCTCGAGGCCGACCCCCTGGAAGGCATAGGGACTCGTGCGGGGCTTGAACGCGCCGCCGCGCATCAGCCGGGCGCCGGCGGCCGCGACGGCGTCCGCCGCGGCGGCCATCTGCGGATCGGTCTCGACCGAGCAGGGGCCGGCGATCACCTGGATCTCGTCGCCGCCGATCGGCACGCCGCCGACGTCGACGACGGTGCGGCCGCGATGCCACTCGCTCGACACGAGACGGTAGGGCCGCGCGACGCGCACCGCGCGCTCGACGCCGGGCATCGATGCGAAGGCCTCGCGCTCGAGAACGCGATCGTCGACGGTCGCGCCGACGAGCGTCCGGTCCGCCCCGCGCGAAACGTGCGCGTCGAGCCCGGCCGCGCGCAACCGGTCCTCCACGGCCTCGATCGCGTCCCTCGAGGCGCCCCGCTCCATCACGATGACCATGCTCCGCTCCTTGTCGCGGTCGCCTGGCGTCGATTCGGGCGGCAGAAACGAATCGGGCGACCCGCCTGGGCCGCCCGATCCTGGAAATCCTCGCTGCTCTCGGAGTCGTCAGGATGCGCGCGGCCGCCGGCGATAAAAATAGCCGTAGGCATACGCGTAGAGGCCCGCTTCCCTCGCGGAAGGCGACAGCGGGAGCGGCAACCGGGACGACATGCGAATCAGTCTAGCACGCAGGCGATCACGGCGGCGAGCAGAACGCGATGCCCTCGGCGTCCCAGCCCCGGTTCGTCGTGAAGTCGTCGTAGATCGCGACGTCGGTCGTGAACCGGTGGTTCGGCGCACCGGTCTGCCCGTGGTTGAACGCCCGGTACACCGGCGCCGTCCCGGCGGGACAGGCCCCCGAAACCGGAACGCCGATGTAGAACGCGATCTTCTCGTAGATCCAGTCCGGGTTTCCCTTGAGCCAGTCGCACTCCGCCGCGTTCGCGGTGTAGAAGTGCGACCCCTTCGCGCCGAAGCGGCCCGGCGTCGTGAAGAACCGGCACACCGGCACGGTACCCGTCGACGGGCCGCTGTACGCATTGAACCCCTGCCCCGTGCGCTCCAGCGCGCCGCCGTACGCGCCGCCGTCCAGCCCGGCGATCTCGTCGGCGTCGGCGGTCATGAAGTAGTGGCCCTGGCTCGCGTTGAAGTACTCGACGACGGGCACCTTCGTCGCACCGGCGCCTCCGCCCAGCATGCCGCTGTAGGCGTCGATGAACCCGTCGATCGTGTCGATGACCTTCGCGTCCTCGCCGGCGAACAGGTGATGGCCGCCGCAATCGAACGCGTTGCCGGCCGTGAAGGAGACGAGCTGCACGACCGGCGCGGCCGTCAACTCCGCCGCGAGCGCGGTGCCTTGCACACCGACGTCGAGCACGTGGTACATCACGAGCGACGGGACCTTGACCTGCGCCGCGACGGCCCCGGGCACGAAGGGCGGAGAAAAGGCGACGAGCCCGATCGGCACCGCGGGCGGGAGCGACGCGGCCCACGACACCGCCGCGTTCGCCGAGGAACTGCCGCCGGAGAGCCAGATCGGGACGTCGTGGCGCGTCCTCAGGAAGGCGATGATCTCGTCGACCTTCCAGCCGGCCGAGTTCAGCATCACGACGGCCGTCCCGCGGTTCGCGAAATCCCACATGTTGCGGCCGATCGGGCTGCAGGCGCCGGTCGTGCTCGGCATCGAGCCGTCGTCGCGGATGTCGAAGAAGCCGTTGCCCCCCGGCAAGGCGAGCAGGTAGGCGTTCACGACGTCGCCGGTGACCTCGAGGATGCGCTGCGCACCCGCAGAGGTCGGCACGTCGATCACCTTCGACACGGGCGCCGCGTGCACGGGCAACGACGCCAGCGCAAGCAGGGCGAGCGCCCCGATGCGGCTCAAGACCATGACGCCCCCCTGTCGTGGCGCACGGCGTCCCCCCCGTGCCGGCGGCGAGCGTAGCAATCGCGGATTCGACGCGACAACCGGGTCGTGGCCGCGCGGTCGACGAATGCGTCAGCGTCCCGCGCGCCAGCGGTCGATCTCGCGCTCGATCGCCTCGGCGACGTAGGCGCGCAGGATCTCGCCCACGTGCTGGTTGATCGCGTCGACGAGGTCGGCGCTCGCGCGGTCGACGATCGGCTGCAGGCGCGAGCCCAGGCGCTCGCGCAGGCCGGTGTCGGTGAACATGTCGATCCGCTGCAGCACCTGCATGCGGATTTCCTCGGCGAGCGCGTCCCACTCGGCGCCGGCCGGCGGCGTCCGCGCGGGCTCGGCGACCGGAGGTGCAGGGAGCTCGTCCGACGCGAGGCTCGCATCCTCGGGCATCGGCGCGGAGGCGGCCGCGACGCTCTCGACGCTACGCTCGGCGACGGGCGCCGTTGCAGGGGCAGCCGTCGGCGCCGCGGCGGCGGGCGCCGCCGTCACCGGTCGCGTCCAGGTGACGTCCGCGTCGAGATCGGTCGCACCGGCCTCCGCCAGGTCCTCGATTTCCGGAGGCATCCGGCGGGCCTCCACCGGGGCGCCGAGCGCCGGCGCCGGCCGGCGGATCGTGACGTCCTGATCGACGGGTTCCTGAGGAAGGTCCTCGATCTCGGGCGGCGGCTCGATCGCCTTCGGCGCGGCGAACGCCGCCGGCCGTTCGCGCAACGGCACCGCATGCGGCGGGGCCGGCATCGCGGGCGGCACGAGGGCGACCGACGGCGGCGCGGGGCCGAGCACGCTCTCGTCCTCGGCCGGCGGCGCGAGCCAGTCGGACGGCTCGCCCTCGTCGACGGCGGGCGCGGCGACTTCGATCTCGTCGACGGCATCGGTGAGGACGGGCACGTCGTCGTCGGCGACCGCCTCGACTGCGTCGTCCAACACCGGGATGTCGGCGTCGCTCGACCGCGTCGCCACGGGCTCGGGCACGGTCGCGTTCGCCGCGGGCTGAGGCGCTTCCGCGACGACGCGCGGGCCCGGATCGATCGGCGGGACGGCCGCGCGCTGCTCGACCGCGACGGGAACCGGGGGCATCGTCGGCGCGCGAGCCGCCTCCTGGCGGTTGCGGCGCATCAGCGCGTCGGCCTGCTCGAGCAGTTCCCGCGCGGTGGGCATCGTCAGGCCCGTCCGTCGAGCGCGTGGTGGGACATCGCGTAGCCGTGGTCGCGGTAGAACTTCCAGCGGCGGCGCCCGGCCTCGGCGAGCATCGCGTCGCGGCCCACGACGTCGGCGAGCCGCTCGAATCGGCTGAAGAACGGCGGGGGTTCCGGGTGCAGGTTCACGAGCACGCAGGCGAGCCCCTCGTGCTCGAGCAGGTCGTCGACCAGCACCGGCGTCTGGGCCGCGAGCGGGCTCGACAGCCGGCAGTGCGGCACGAACGCGGTCGGCGGCGCGATCCACAGCCGGCGATCGAGCGCGTCGGTCGTGGCGCGATCCGGCGTCAGCACGCGGACGCTGCCGTGCTGCTGCCACGCCTTCGCGACGATGCGTGCCGCGACGTCGACCGGGTCCTCGGCGCCGGTGTAGAAGTCGATCGTCGTCATCGCGTCGCCCGCGAGGTCAGGCCGCGGTCGATTCCTCGGCGAGGAGCCAGGTCACGATGAGCGGGACCGGGCGGCCGGTGGCGCCCTTCTCCTTGCCGTCGCGCCACGCGACGCCCGCGATGTCGAGGTGCGCCCAGTCGAACTTCCTCGCGAACTTCGACAGGAAGCACGCGGCGGTGATGCTGCCGCCCGCGCGCCCGGCGACGTTCGCGAAGTCGGCGAAGTTGCTCTCGAGGCCCTCGTGGAAGTCGTCCCACATCGGCATCGGCCACGCGCGGTCGTAGGCGTCGTCGCCGGCCGCCACCAGCGCGCGCGACAGCGTGTCGCTGTTGCTGAACACGCCGCAGGCGGCGTGCCCCAGCGCGATGACCATCGCGCCGGTCAGCGTCGCGACGTCGATCACCGCCTCGGGCTCGTAGCGCTCGGCGTAGGTGAGCGCGTCCGCGAGGATCAGCCGCCCCTCGGCGTCGGTGTTGAGCACCTCGATCGTCTGCCCCGACATGCTCTTCACGATGTCGCCCGGCTTGGTCGCGCTTCCGGACGGCATGTTCTCGCACGCCGGGATGAGCCCGACGAGGTTCACGGCCGACTTGAGCTCGGCGACCGCGCGAAACGCGCCCAGCACCGAGGCGGCGCCCCCCATGTCGAACTTCATGTGGTCCATGTCGGCCGCCGGCTTGATCGAGATGCCGCCGGTGTCGAACGTGATCCCCTTGCCCACCAGGACCACCGGCTTGCCCTTCCTCGGCGCGTTCCGGTACTCGAGGACGATGAAGCGCGGAGGCTCGACGCTGCCCCGCGTCACCGACAGGAACGATCCCATGCCGAGCGCCTCGATCTGCGGCTTCTCGAGCACCTCGACCTTCACGTCGGGAAACGCCTCGGCGAGCTTCCGCGCCTCGTCGCCGAGGTGGGTCGGCGTGCACACGTTGCCCGGCAGGTTGCCGAGGTCGCGCGCGAGCTCGACCCCGTGCGCGATCGCGAGCCCGCGCGCGGCGGCCTTCTCGCCCGCGGCGAGGTCGGAGCGCTGCGGCACCGACAGCGTCAGCTTGCGCAGCGGCCGGCGCACCTCCGCGGGCTCGCTCTTCATCTGGTCGAAGCGGTAGACCGCTTCCATCGCCACGCACACCGCGTGCTCGACGCGCCAGGCGACCTCGCGCCGCTTGACCTTCTCCTCGGTCAGGTAGACGACCGCCTCGTAGGAGCCGGTCTCGTTCAGGAGCTTCACGGCCGAGAGGACCGCCTTGCGGAACTCGCGGTCGCGGAAGTCGCGCTCCTTGCCCAGGCCGACCAGGAGCACGCGGTCGGCGAGCGTGCCGCGCACGTTGTGCAGGAGCAGCGTCGAGCCGAGCTTGCCCTCCATGTCGCCGCGCCGGATGATCTCGCCGATGTACCCGTTCGAAGCGCGATCGATGAGCTCCGCCGAGAGCGACAGCTTGCGGTTGTCGAACACGCCGACGACGACGCAGGCGCTGCGCTGCTTCTCGGGACTGCCGCTTTTTATGGTAAATTCCATCGACTGTCCTTCCTTCGGCCCCGGCGCCTTCTTACCGTACATTATTGCCGTTAGGGCCGTTTCCGCCAATTATCGGCAAACGATGGCGAAAAAGTCAAAACTTTTCCCGCCGTCATGATCTTCCGCCGCACGCTGGTCCGCGAGCTGACGGCCACGGCGATCGGGCTGTCGATCGTCCTGATCGCGATCCTGTTCACCAACCTGGTCCTGCGCCTGCTGGCGCGGGCGGCCGGCGGCGCGGTCGCGCCGGACGGGATCCTGGCGCTCCTCGGCTTCAACGCGCTGTTCTACCTCAACATCCTGCTCGCGGTCGCGTTGTTCCTGACCGTGCTCCTCACGCTGTCGCGCTGGTACCGGGACAGCGAGATGATCGTCTGGATGACCTCCGGCCAGTCGATCACCGCGCTGCTCAAGCCGATCCTCTGGTTCAGCGCGCCGTTCCTGGCCGCCATCGTCGCGCTCTCGCTGTTCCTGTCCCCCTGGGCCGAGCAGCGCAAGCTCGAGTTCGAGCGCCAGCTCGAGTCCCGCGACGAGCTCGCGCTGATCTCGCCGGGGCTGTTCCGCGAGTTCTCGCGGGCGAAGCTGGTCGTGTTCCTCGAGAGCATCAACACGTTCGACGGGACGATCCGGAACGTCTTCCTGCACTCGATCGACGACGAGAAGGACTCGACGACCTTCGCGCGCGTCGCGCGGCTGCAGGACGGTCCGGACGGCGCGCGCTACGTGGTGCTCGAGGACGGCCGGCGCTACGAGGGCGCGCCCGGGAGCCCCGAGTTCCGCATCGTCGAGTTCGAGCGGCTGGGCCGCGTGATCGAGCCCGCGGCCGCGCGCGCGCTGCCGGCCTCGCGCAAGGCGATCCCGACCGAGGTGCTGGCGGTCACCGAGGGCGACGCCGAGCGGGCCGAGCTCTTCTGGCGGCTGTCGGTGCCCCTCCTCGCGCTGGTGCTGACGCTGCTCGCGGTGCCGCTGTCCAACGTGAACCCGCGCCTCGGGCGCTCGTTCAACCTGGTGGCCGCGGCGTTCCTCTACCTGCTCTACACGAACTGCCTCAACATCGTGCAGAGCCTGATCGCGCAGGGAAAGCTCGACTTCTGGATCGGCCTGATCGCGCCGCACGCGGCGGCGCTCGCGGTCGTCTTCGTGCTGTTCCGCCACCAGCTGTCGGCGGCCGGGCTGTTCCGCAGGCCGCCGCAACCGGGGCCCCACGACCCCGCGCCGACGGGAGCCTGAACGTGCGGACGCTCACCCGCTACGTCGGCCGGGACGTGCTGTTCGCGACGCTGGCGGTCTTCGCGGCGCTGCTGTCGCTCTTCGCGTTCTTCGACCTCATCAACGAGCTGTCGGACGTCGGCAAGGGCGGCTACACGATCTCCGGCGCGATGCTCTTCGTCGCGCTGCACCTGCCGTCGCGCGTCTACGAGCTGTTCCCGGTCGCCGCGCTGATCGGCACGCTCTTCGGCCTCGCGCAGCTCGTCGCGAACTCCGAGTACACGGTGATGCGCGCCTCCGGCGCCTCGCTGTGGCAGATCGGCTGGGCCGTGGTCCGGATCGGGATCCCGCTCGCGGCGCTCACGTTCCTCGCCGGCGAGTTCGTCGCCCCGCCGGCCGAGCGCCTCGCGCAGTCGGTGCGCGTCGCCGCCAAGGGCGACAGCTCGCGCGTCTTCGCGCAGCAGTTCGCGTCGGGCTTCTGGTTCAAGCAGGACCGGATGTTCGTCAACATCCGCAACGTGCTCGCCGACCTCACGATCGTCGGCGTGCGCATCTACGAGTTCGACGACGCGATGCGCCTCACCGCCGCGCGCTCGGCCGAGGGCGGGCGCTTCGTCGAGGACGGACGCTGGGAGCTCACGAACGTCAAGTCCACCGAGATCGACGGCGACGTCGCGCGCGCGACGAGCGCGCCGACCTGGACCTGGCGCACGGTGCTGCGGCCGTCGATCCTGACCGTCTACCAGGTCGCGCCCGAGCGGCTCGAGCTCGCGACGCTGTGGGACAACATCCAGGTGCTCGGCGCGGGCGGCGCCGCGAACACGAACCGCTTCGAGATCGCGTTCTGGAACAAGATCTTCTACCCGTTCGCCGTGCTCGCGATGATGGTGGTCGCGCTGCCGTTCGCGCACTTCCAGCGCCGCCAGGGCGGGCTGGGCTTCCGGATCTTCACCGGCACGATGCTCGGCCTCGCGTTCTTCCTGATCGGCCGGCTGTTCTCCAGCCTCGGCGTGCTGAACGACTGGCCGCCGCTGATCTCGGCGACGCTGCCGCTCGTGATCTTCACGGGCCTCGCGGTCGGGATGCTCGCGTGGATCGAGCGGCGGTGACGCCGCCGCGCGCGTTCCTCCGCGACGTCTCGCTCCCCGCGGTGGTCGCCGGGTTCGTCACCGTGCTCGTCGGCTACACGAGCTCGGCGGCGATCGTCTTCGAGGCCGCCCGGGCGCTCGGCGCGACCGAGCGCGAGCTGGGCTCGTGGATGGGCGCGCTCGGGCTCGGGATGGCCCTCACCTGCATCGGCCTGTCGCTCCGGTTCCGCGCGCCGGTGGTCACCGCATGGTCGACGCCGGGCGCCGCGATGCTCGTGACCGGCGTCGCGGGCGTCTCGATGCCGGAGGCGATCGGCGCGTTCGTCGTCGCAGGCGCGCTGGCGGCGCTCGCGGGATTCTCCGGCGCGTTCGAGCGCGCGATGTCGCGGCTGCCCGCCGGCGTCGCCGCCGGGATGCTCGCCGGCGTGCTGCTGCGGTTCGGCCTCGCGGCGTTCGCCTCGCTCCCGGCCGATCCCGGGCTCGTCGGCGCGATGCTCGCGACCTGGCTCGCGGGCCGCCGCGCGTTCCCGCGCTACGCGATCCCGGCGGTGCTCGTCGCGGGCATCGTCGTCGCGGGCGTCCAGGGCCGCCTCGTCGCGACCGAGGTCGCGCTGCGCGTGTCCGAGCCCGTGTTCACGATGCCGGCGTTCTCGTGGACCGCGCTCGTGGGCGTCGCGCTGCCGCTCTTCCTCGTGACGATGGCGTCGCAGAACCTCCCGGGCGCCGCGACGCTGCGCGCGGCGGGCTACGCGACGCCGATCTCGCCGCTCGTCGGCTGGACCGGCGTCACGACGGTCGCGCTCGCGCCTTTCGGCGGCTACGCGTTCAACCTCGCCGCGATCACCGCGGCGATCTCGATGGGGCCGGAGGCGCATCCCGATCCCGCGCGCCGCTACACCGCGGCGGTCGCCGCGGGCGGCTTCTACCTCGCGCTGGGCATCGCCGGCGCGACGGTCGGCGCGCTGTTCGCCGCGTTCCCTCGCGCGCTCGTCGTGACCGTCGCGGGACTCGCGCTCGTCGCGACGATCGGCGGCGCCCTCGCCGCCGCGATGCGCGACGAGCGCGAGCGCGACCCGGCGCTCGTCACGTTCCTCGTGACCGCGTCGGGCGTGACGCTGGCGGGACTGGGCAGCGCGTTCTGGGGGCTCTGCGCGGGCGCGATCGCGATGCTCGTCCTGCGCCGGGATCGCTGAGCCACGCGGCCCAAGAAAAAAGCCCCGCGTCGCGGGGCTTCCTTCGGGCGTGCGCGAAGCGGAGGCGCTAAACCGCTTCCGGCGCCGCCGGCACCACGTTCGCGTACCTGTGCTGGCGCTCGCCCTTCGTCGTGAAGCTCACGGTGCCGTCGACGAGCGCGTAGAGCGTGTGGTCCTTGCCCATGCCGACGTTGCTGCCGGGATGGAGCCGGGTGCCGCGCTGGCGCATGATGATGCCCCCGGCGCGGATCGCCTCGCCGCCGTACACCTTCATGCCGAGCATCTTCGGGTTGGAGTCGCGGCCGTTGCGGGAGCTGCCGCCTGCTTTCTTGTGTGCCATGGCTTAAGGTTCCTCAGGCGACGATGGCGTCGATCTTGAGCTCGGTGTAGCCCTGCCGATGCCCCTGGTGCTTCTGGTAGTGCTTGCGGCGGCGCATCTTGAAGATCTTCACCTTCTCGCCGCGTCCGTGGGACACGACGGTCGCCTTCACCGAGGCGCCGGCGAGCATGGGTTGGCCGAGACGGACGCTTTCGCCTTCGCCGACCATCAACACCTGGTCGAGGATCACTTCCGCGCCCACGTCCGCCGGTATCTGTTCTACCTTGAGTTTGTCGCCGGCGACGACGCGATACTGCTTGCCGCCGGTTTTTACGACCGCGTACATGGTTGGGCTCCGAATGCGTGCTGGAGAATGGGTTCCGCGACCGGCCGGGAGGCCATCGCGGAAAGCCTTGAATTATAGCGCCTTTCGGTTCGGCCTGTCAAAGCGCCGTTCCCGGCCCCGCGATCCCGCCCCGAAGCCGCGGGGGCCGCGGGACGCGTCCGCTACAATGCGCCCGGTCCGCGGTCCCCGTCCCCGCGTCCGTTCCCGGCCCGCTTGCGGCGGCCGGCCCGACCCCCAGCCGTGCTACCCGAGTTCCTGAAAGCCCCGATCGGCGCCGACATGGCGCGCGTCGACGCCGTGCTCCGAGAGGGCCTCGCCTCCGAGGTCGTGCTCATCCGGCAGATCGCCGAGTACATCGTGGGCGGCGGCGGCAAGCGGCTCCGGCCCGCGCTGCTCCTGCTCGCCGCGCGCGCCTGCGGCGACCCCGGCGGGCATCGCCACGTGCTGGCCGCGGTCGTCGAGATGATCCACACGGCGACGCTGCTGCACGACGACGTCGTCGACGAATCATCGCAGCGGCGCGGCCGCGCGACGGCGAACGCGGCGTTCGGCAACGCGGCGTCGGTGCTCGTCGGCGACTTCCTCTATTCGCGCGCGTTCCAGATGATGGTCGGCGTATCGTCGATGCGCGTGCTCGAGATCCTGTCGGAGGCGACCAACGTGATCGCCGAAGGCGAGGTGCTGCAGCTGATGCACGCGGGCGACGCCTCGCTCGACGAGGGCGCCTACCTCGAGGTGATCCGGCGCAAGACCGCGAAGCTCTTCGAGGCCTCGGCCCGGCTGGGCGCCGTCCTCGCGCGGCCCGACGCCGCGCGCGAGGAGGCCTACGCGAGCTACGGGCGGCACCTCGGCAGCGCGTTCCAGATCATGGACGACGTGCTCGATTACACGGGCGACGCGCAGACGATCGGCAAGAACCTGGGCGACGACCTCGCCGAGGGCAAGATGACGCTGCCGCTCATCCGCGCGCTCGAGGTCGGCTCGCCCGGGGTCCGCGAGCGGATCCGCCACGCGATCGAGGGCGGCGGGCGGATCGGCGACTTCGCGCAGGTGTCGGCCGCGCTCACCGAGGCCGGCGCGATCGACTACGCCCGGGATCGGGCGCGCAGCGAGGCCCGGCTCGCGGCGGAGGCGCTGTCGCCCTGGGCGTCGGAACCGGACGTCGGGACTCTGCTACAATTGGCGACTTTCTCGGCGGATCGGGCGAGCTGACGCGATCCGCCGCGGGGCCTCGGGGTGTAGCTTAGCCTGGTAGAGCGCTACGTTCGGGACGTAGAGGCCGGAGGTTCGAATCCTCTCACCCCGACCATTCCCGCCGATGCATCGACGCCGCAGCGGATTCCCGCTGCGGCGTTTTCGTTTCCGGCGCCCGCCCGATCCTCAGCCCGCCGCGTCGACCGGGACGAGCGCGCGCACCGCGCCCTCGCCCCGCGGCGCCACGTGCAGCGGATCGCCGTGGCGCGGCGGGCGGATCAGGAGCTCGCCGCTCGCCGGCATCGTCGCGAGCGACACGAGGTAGCTGCCGTCGTCCTCGCGCCACGCGGTGCCGACGCGCTCGAGCCCCTCGTCGCCGGTCGAGGGCGGACGCCGCGCCCCCGCGCGGCGCCCGCCTCGATTCCGCGCTCGCGCGACGATCGCGAACACGGGCATCCATTCGTTCGGGGGAAGCGTCATCTCGTGGCCCTGGCATCGTGCGGCGTCGATCCGCCGCTCGAGTCCATGATGGCGCGCGAGCGCCCTGCGCGGAGGCGATCTTTCCGCATCGTCCGCCCGGAGCATTCGCGGGCGCGCCCCGGTCAGCCGGAAAGCAGGTCGGCGACGGCGCAGGCGACGACCGCCGTCGAACGGCGGAGGTCCTCGAGGTCGAGGTTCTCGTCGGCGCGCTTCGCGTTCGCCTCGAGGATCGTGCGCGGACCGGCGCCGTACATCACGATCGGCACGCCGTGCTCGCCGTAGAGGCGGGCATCCGCGTACAGCGGCACGCCGACCGCGGGAATCGGCTCGCCGAAGATCCGCTCGGCGTGGCGACGCAGCGCGTCGACGAGCCTCTCGTGGCCCGGCCGCGGCCCGAGCGCCCGCGCGAGCAGCAGCCTCCGGATCTCGACCCGAACGCCGTCGTGGACGTGCGCGATCGCCTCGATCCTCGCGCGCAGCGCCGCCTCGACCGTTTCGGGACGCTCCTCGGGGATCATGCGCCGGTCGAGCTTCAGCACGACGCGGTCGGGCACCACGTTGGTGTTGATGCCGCCCTCGATGCGCCCGACGATGAGCGTCGGCGAGTCGATGCCGGGGACCGACGACTTCGTCGCCTCGAGCCGGTCGGCCTCCGCGTAGAGCCCGCCGAGGATCGACGCCGCCGCGCGCATCGCGTCGACGCCGGTCTTCGGCATCGAGCCGTGCGCGGCCTTGCCGTGCACCGTCACCTCGAGCTGCAGGCAGCCGTTGTGCGCGGTGACGATCGCGTAGCTGAACGAGGCGGCGATCGCGAAGTCCGGCTTCGTGAGGCCGTGCGAGAGGAGCCAGCCGGGTCCGGCCAGTCCGCCGAACTCCTCGTCGTAGGTGAAGTGCAGCTCGACGGTGCCGCGGAAGCGCGCCCCGCCCCGCGCCGCCGCGCGCAGCGCCTCGAGGGCGTACGTGTAGCCCGCGATGTCGGACTTCGAGACCGCGACGCCGCGCGCGTACATGCGGCCGTTCTCGATCACCCCCGCGTAGGGCGGCTTGGTCCAGCCTTCGCCGGGCGGCACGACGTCGCCGTGCGCGTTCAGCGCGATCGTCGGGCCGCCGTCGCCGAAGCGGTGGCGCACGATCAGGTTGGTGACGCTCGCCATGCCGTGGTCGCGCAGGAACGATGCGGGCACCGGGTGGCGCTCGACCGCGTAGCCCAGCCGCTCGAGCAGCTCGGCGGCCTTCGCCGCCGCGGGCGCGTTGTCGCCGGGCGGCGTGTCGGACGGCACGCGGACGATCTCGCGCAGGAACGCGACCTCGTCGCCGAAATGCGCGTCGACGTGCGCGGCGATCGCCGCGGCGACCGCGTCGGGCGCTCGCGCCGTCACCGGGGCCTCCCCGGCGCGTAGTTCTCGAGGAAGTCGAGGAACACCGCGGTGGCGATCTCCGCGTCCTCGGCGGTCATCGTCTCGTCCGGATGGTGGCTGATGCCGTTCGCGCCGCAGCGCACGAACAGCATCGCGATCGGGCACACCGGCGGGAATACCATCGCGTCGTGCCCCGCCCCGGACGCGAGCCGGCGCACCGGCACGCGCTGGCGGGCGATCGACGCGGCGAGCGCGTCCTGAAGCGCGGGATCACATGGGGCCGCGGCGAGCTGGTAGAACTCGTCGAACGCGACGGCGACCTGCCGGCGCTGGGCGATCGCCGCGAACGCCTCGCGCAGCGCGGCGACGGCCGCCCGGCGGGCGTCGTCGGACGCCGAGCGCAGGTCGACCGTGAACGTCGCGTCCTGCGGGATCACGTTGATCGCGCCCGGGCCGACCGTCATCACGCCGACGGTGCCGACGAGCGTGGCGCCGTCGCGCCCAGGCGACGACGCGATGCGCTCGACGGCGAGCGCCATCTCCGCCGCCGCGGCGAGCGCGTCGCGCCGCGCGCCCATCGGCACGGTGCCCGCGTGGCCGGCGAGCCCCGTGACCTTCACGCGGATGCGGCTTCCGCCGGCGATCGCGGTCACGACGCCGACCGGCAGCCCGGCGTTCAGCAGCACCGGCCCCTGCTCGATGTGAGACTCGACGTACGCGACCACGCCGCGGCCCCGGCGGTCGAGGCCGCGCCAGCCTTCCGGATCGCCGCCGAAGGCGACCAGCGCCTCGCGCAGCGTGATTCCGTCGGCGTCCTTCATCTCGAGCCAGGCGGGATCGAAGCTGCCGCCCATCGCCTTGCTGCCGACGAGGGTGACGCCGAAGCGGACGCCCTCCTCGTCGCCGAACGCGACGACCTCGAACGTGTACGGGAGTCGCTTGCCGCGCGACGAGAGGTCGCGCACGCACGCGATCGCGGTCAGGATGCCGAAGAGCCCGTCGTAGCGCCCGGCGTTGCGCACGCTGTCCATGTGCGAGCCGGTCATCACGACCGGCGCGTCGGGCGCCGCGGCGCGGAAGCGGCCGACGACGTTGCCCAGCGCGTCGTAGCCGGCCTCCATGCCGGCGTCCCGCATCAGGCCGAGCAGGTAGTTGCCCGCCTGGCGGTGCTGCGGCGTCAGGTACCGCCGCGTGATGCGGGGCGGGTCCTCGCTGAACGCCGCGAGCGCGTCCGCCTGCCGCATGATGTCGTGACCGAATCGCACCGCGTCACCGCCTTTCCTCCGCCGCAGCGGGCGTTTGACTTGCATTTTACCTACCGGGTAACGTGGCGGGCATGCCTTCGCTGGACGAGCTCAATCTCGCGACGCCGGACGAGTTCTCGCGGGCCTTCGGCCCGGTCTACGAGCACTCCCCCTGGGTCGCCGAGCGAGCCTACTCGCGGCGGCCGTTCGCGTCGCGCCTCGACGTCCAGCTCGCGCTCTACGGCGCGGTGCAATCGGCCTCCGAGGCCGAGAAGCTCGCGCTGATCCGCGCGCACCCGGCGCTGGCGGGCAAGGAGGCGCGCGAAGGCACGCTGACGCGCGAATCCGCCCGGGAGCAGGCCGCGGCGGGGCTCGGCACCCTCGACGCAGGGGAGGCCGCCGAGCTGCGCCGGCTCAATGCCGAGTACCTGCAGGCCTTCGGGTTCCCGTTCGTCATCTGCGCGCGGCTCAACCGCAAGGACGCGATCTTCGGCACGCTGCGCGCGCGCCTTTCCAACACGCGCGAGCAGGAGGTGGCGAACGCGATCGCGCAGATCGGCGAGATCGCGCGCCTGAGGCTCGCCGACCTCGTCCCCTGACGATGGCGAAGCTCTCCACGCACGTGCTCGACACCTGGCAGGGCCGGCCCGCGGCCGGGGTGCGGATCGAGCTCTACGCGCTCGATGCGGGCGGGCCGCGCCTCGTCGTCGCGACGCGGACCAATGCCGACGGGCGCACCGACCGCCCGCTCCTCGAAGGCGACGCGGTGAAGCGGGGCCGCTACCGGCTCGTCTTCCACGTCGGCGATCATTACCGCGGCGCGGGCGTCGCGCTTCCGGATCCGCCGTTCGTCGACGTCGTACCGGTAGAGTTCGGCATCGCGGAGGACCGCGGGAGCTACCACGTGCCGCTCGTCTGCACGCCTTGGGCGTACTCGACCTACCGCGGAAGCTAGCGGGCTGCAACGGGGGCCGCTTGCACGACGGCGAACGAACCATGGCGCGCGGAGCCCGCGCGGCGGCAGGCTAGTGGAAGCCTACGTCGTCGAGTGGCTGGGCTTCCTCGGCCGCTGGCTCCACATGATCGCGGGGATCGCGTGGATCGGCGCGTCGTTCTACTTCATCTGGCTCGACGGCAGCCTTCGCGCGCCGCGCTACGAGGAGGAGGCGAAGCGCCTCGGCCTCTCCGGCGAGGTGTGGGCGCTGCACGGCGGCGGCTTCTACCGCGCGCAGAAATTCGCCGTCGCGCCGCCGGAGCTCCCCGAGCCGCTGCACTGGTTCAAGTGGGAGGCGTACACGACCTGGCTGTCGGGCATGTTCCTGCTCGGCCTCGTCTACTACTGGGGCGCCGAGGTCTACCTGATCGACCGGTCGGTGGCCGAGCTCGGCAAGGCCGCCGCGATCGCGATCGGCCTCGCGTTCCTCGCCGGCGGCTGGATCGTCTACGACCTCCTGTGCCGGTCGCCGCTCGGCGGGCGCGAGGGCGCGCTCGCCGCGACGATGCTCGTCCTGTGCGCGGTCGCGGCCTGGGCGCTCACGCACCTGTTCTCGGGCCGCGGCGCCTTCATCCACTTCGGCGCGATGCTCGGCACGATCATGGCGGCGAACGTGCTCTTCGTGATCATGCCCGGGCAGCGCGAGATGGTGAAGGCGAAGGTCGAGAGCCGCGTGCCCGATCCCTCGCACGGCGCGCGCGGCAAGCAGCGCAGCGTCCACAACACGTACTTCACGCTGCCGGTGCTGTTCGCGATGATCAGCAACCACTACGCGACCTTCACGAGCGCGACGCACGCGTGGGCGGTGCTGGTGGCGATCTCGCTCGCGGGCGTGCTGATCCGCCTCTACTTCACGAGCCGGCACCGCGGGCCGGCGAAGCCCTGGCTCGCGGCGGCGGGCGTCGCGATCCTCGCGGCGACCTTCGTCGCGCTGATGCCGCGGCCGTCCGCGAACGCCGCCGGCGAGGCGACCTTCGCGCAGGTGCGCGCGATCGTCGCCGAGCGCTGCGCGGGCTGCCACGCCGAGAAGCCCACGTTCGCGGGGTTCGCGTCGGCCCCCAAGAACGTGATGCTGGACACGCCCTCGCGCATCGCGGCGCAGGCGACGCCGATCCACCAGCAGGCCGTCGTGCTGAAGGCGATGCCGATCGGCAACCTGACGCAGATGACCGACGCCGAGCGCGCGACGATCGACGGCTGGTTCCGCGCGGGAGCGAAGCCGGCGCCTTAGCGCCCCGGCGTCAGTCCGCGACCTTCGACTCCGGCGCGTCCTCGAGGAAATCCCCGCGCTCGACCTGCGCGCGCACCGCGGCGAGGTCGGGCGCGAACGCGCGGTCGCGCTCCCAGTACGCCGCCGCGGCCCGGATGCGCGCGTGCGCGCGGGCGAGCGGCGGCGAGGTCGCGAGCGGCCGGCGAAGATCGATGCCCTGCGCGGCCGAGAGGAGCTCGACGGCGACGATCGCCGCCGCGTTGCCCGCCATCGTCGCGAGCCGCGCCGCGGCGCCCGTGGCCATGCTGACGTGGTCTTCCTGGTTCGCCGAGGTCGGCAGCGAATCCACGCTGCGCGGGTGCGCGAGCGCCTTGTTCTCCGACGCGAGCGCGGCGGCGGTGACCTGCGCGATCATGAAGCCCGAGTTGACGCCTCCGTCCTCCACCAGGAACGGCGGCAGGCCCGACAGGTTCGCGTCCATCAGGAGCGCGATCCGGCGTTCCGAGAGCGCCCCGGTCTCCGCGATCGCGAGCGCGAGGTTGTCGGCCGCGAACGCGACCGGCTCGGCGTGGAAGTTGCCGCCCGACAGCACGTCGCCGCGGTCGGCGAACACGAGCGGATTGTCGGACACGGCGTTCGCTTCGGTGAGGAGCGTCGCCGCGGCCGCGCGCGCCTGGTCGAGCACGGCTCCCATGACCTGGGGCTGGCAACGCAGGCTGTAGGGATCCTGCACGCGCGGGCAGTCGACGTGCGACGCCCGGATCGCGCTGCCCTCGACGAGGCGACGATAGATCGCCGCCGCGTCCCGCTGGCCGGCGTGACCGCGCAGCGCATGGATGCGCGGGTCGAACGGCGTGTCGCTGCCGAGGCACGCGTCGACGCTCATCGCGCCGGCGACGAAGGCCGCGGCGGCGACGCGCTCGTGCAGGAAGAGCGCGCCGAGCGCGAGCGCGGTCGAGACCTGCGTGCCGTTGATGAGCGCGAGGCCTTCCTTCGGCGCGAGCGCGAGCGGCGCGAGGCCCGCGCGCGCGAGGCCCTCCGAGGCCGGCGCGACCCGGCCGTCGAAGCGCACCTCGCCTTCGCCGATCAGCACGCCGCACAGGTGCGCGAGCGGCGCGAGGTCGCCCGACGCGCCGACCGAGCCCTGCGACGGGACGCAAGGCAGGACGTTCGCGTTCGCCAGCGCGACGAGCGCTTCGATCACCTCCCAGCGGACGCCCGAGTGCCCGCGGGCGAGCGACGCCGCCTTGAGCGCGATGGCGAGGCGCACCACCGCGTCGTCGAGGAGCGGCCCGGTGCCGGCCGCGTGCGAGAGCAGGAGCGCGCGCTGCAATTCGGCCAGGCGCGCGTCGTCGATGCGCGTGCGGGCGAGCAGCCCGAAGCCGGTGTTGACGCCGTAGACCGTGCGGCGCTCCGCGACCACGCGCGCGACCGCGGCGGCGGCGGCTTCCACCCCGCGTCGTGCGCCGGCGTCGATCGCAATCGCGTGCGGGCGCGACCACAGGCTGCGCAGCGTCGAGAGCGGTATCCGTCCGGGAACGAGATTGAGCATGGCGGCGGCACCGGGCGACGGACCCGCAGGACGCGCCAGTGTAGCGGTTCCCGCGCCGCCGCGGGGGTGCGTCAGCGGTGCGCGAAGCGGACCCGCACCTCGAGCCCGTGCCCGGACGCCGGCTCGCCGAACCGGAGCTCGGCGCGATGCAGCTCGGCGATCCGGCGCACGATCGAAAGCCCCAGCCCGCTGCCCGGTTCGCCGCTGCCGGGCACCGTGTGGAAGCGCTCGCCGAGGCGTTCACGCTCCTCCTGCGGGACGCCGGGTCCCTGGTCGGCGACGACGACCTCGGCGCCGCCGTCGGCGTCCTGCACGCGCACGTCGACGGACGCGCCGGCCGGCGAATGGCGGATCGCGTTGTCGAGCAGGTTGCGCAGCAGGATCGCCACGAGCGCCGGATCGCCGACGACCCGGGCCGGCACGGCGTCGAGCCCGACCTCGACGCCTCGCGCGAGGGCAGCGGGCGCGATCGCGGCGACCGCATCGCGCGCCGTGGCCGCGAGATCGAAGCGGGCTCCGCCTTCGATCGTGCGCTGCGGATCGAGTCGCGCGAGCGTGAGCATCTGGTCGACGAGCCGTGCCGCGCGGTCGCACCCGGCGAGCACCTGGCGCAGCGCGTTCGCGCGCTCCGGATCGCCCGCGGCGCCGAGCGCGACCTCGGCCTGCGCGCGGATCGCGGCGAGCGGCGTGCGCAGCTCGTGCGCCGCGTCGGCATTGAACCTCCGCTCGTGCTCGATCGAGCGCCCGAGGCGGACGAAGAGCCCGTTCAGGCTCGCGACGAGGGGCGCGACCTCGCGGGGACCCGCCGCGTCGAGCGGCTGCAGGTTGTCGGGGTCGCGCGCGGCGACCTCGCGGCCGAGCGCGACGAGCGGCTTCAGCCCCGACCGGAGCGCGAGCACGATCAGGAGGCCCAGCACCGGCAGCCCGACGACCATCGGCAGCAGGAGCGCGCCGGCGACGCCGCTCGTGATGCGGTCGCGCGCCCGCCGCTCCTCGGCGACCTGCACGAGCACGTGCCCCTTGCGGTCGACGCTCGAGAACACGCGCCACGAGCGGCCGCCCGACTCGACGTCCGAGAATCCCTGATCCTGCGGCGAGAGCCGGGCGTCGGGCGCGTTGGCCGAATGGAGCCTGAGCTTGCGGCCTTCCTCCCACACCTGGAAGGCGAGGCCGCGCGCGTAGCGGTGCAGCTCGGGCGCGTGCTCGAGCTCCGACTCGTCGACGTCCTCGCCGATCCGCGCGTGCAGCATCGCGGCCGCCTGAACCAGGTGCGCGTCGAGCAGCTCGCCCGCCTCGTGCCGCACGCGCGCGACCGCGAAGACCGCCGCGGCGGCCCATACGACCGCGACCGCGGCGAGCGAAAGCAGCAGCAGACGGCGCGAGAGCGACGCCGTGCGCACGGGCTACGCCTCGCGCGGCATCATGTAGCCCACGCCGCGGATCGTGCGGATCAGGCCGGGCGCGAGCTTGCGCCGCAGGTGGTGGACGTGCACCTCGATCGTGTTGCTGCCGACCTCCTCGCCCCAGGCGTAGAGGCGCGACTCGAGACGCTCGCGCGAGAGCACGCGGCCCGCGTTCAGCATGAGCTCGTGCAGGAGATCGTACTCGCGCGGCTTGAGCTCGACGTCCTTGCCGCGGTGGCGCACGCTCCGCGCCGCCGGGTCGAGCACGACCTCGCCGACCTCGAGCCTCGGCGAAGGCTCGCCGCCCGCGCGCCGGATGAGCGCGCGCAGCCGCGCGGCGATTTCGGCAATCTGGGCGGGCTTCACGACGTAGTCGTCGGCGCCGGCGTCCAGGCCGCGGACGCGATCGTCCAGCGCGTCGCGCGCGGTCAGCACGAGGACCGGCAGCCTGACGCCCCCGCCGCGGGCGCGGGCGAGCACGTCGAGGCCCGGCAACTTCGGGAGCCCGAGGTCCAGCACCACCGCCGCGTGCTCGGCGTCGCGCATCGCCGCGAGCGCCGCGGCCCCGTCGCGCACCCAGTCGACGTCGAAGCCGGCCTGGCCGAGGCCCGCGCGCAGCGCGTCGCCGAGCAGGGGGTCGTCCTCGACCAGCAGGATGCGCACGGGGCGGCTTCAGTCGTCTCCGGAGCGCCCATGTTGCCGCAACGGCGGCGCCTTGGCCGTGACGGCGGTCAAGTCCGGGGTCGACGACAGTCCCGGGGTCGGCAGGACGCCGGTCCACAATCCCGCGACGATCGCGACGAGCACCGCCGCCACGATGCGGCGGGGACCGCGGATCGCCTCGGCCGGATCGCCGCGCTTCGTGCCCGTGACCATCGCGCGCACGAGGTTCTCGCGGTGCGCGAGGCTCCCGACGATCACCCCGGCGACGTGGATCCCGACGACCGCGAGCATCACGGTCGCGATCGCTTCGTGCACCTCGTCCAGGCCCCGCGGTCCGAGGTCCGCCTCGACCACGAGCCCGGTCGCGACGACGGCCAGCGTCAGCACGATGAGCGCGAGGATCGCCCAGCCGCCGGCCGGGTTGTGGCCGGTCGCGTGCTCGGGACGTCCCGCGACGAGCGACCGCAGGTACGCGGCCACGCGCCGCGGGCCGTGGACGAACGACGCGAAGCGCGCGTGCCGGGACCCGACCAGGCCCCACAGGATCCGCAGCACGACCAGCACGCCGGCCGTGTAGCCGAGCAGCACGTGAAGGTCCCGCCACCGCTCCGACTCGGCGGTGAGCCAGGCGCCCGCGAACGCGAGCGCGAGCATCCAGTGGAACAGGCGGACCGGCAGGTCCCACACCAGGATCCGTCGCGGGCTTGCGATTGATTCGTGCATGGCGCTCTCCTTCAGCGCGGAACGCGCACCGCGCGCTCCGAGAAATCGCCGCGGTCGGCGGCGGGATGGCAGGCCCCGCAATTCGCGAGGCTTCCGACGTCGGGGCGAGCGATCGTCGATGCGGGGATCCCGCGGTGCTCGCGCGAGAACTTCGGCGAGTCCGCGAGGCGCGGGAGCGGCGTCGACGCCGGCGCGGACGCCGCGTTCGTCGCGACGGCCGGAGGCGCGCCGCGTCGCGCGTCGCCGGCATTGCGCTCGAGGAACGACGCGATCTCGCGCGCGGTCGCGGCGTCGAGCGACGCGTCGGTGCCGTAGTGTCGGTCGAGCGCGCCCATCACCTGTCGCCACGCGGGCGCGGTCAGGAGCGCAGGCGGGAACGCGGCATGGCAGCCGCCGCACTCGGCGCGCCAGCGCGGATCGTCGGCGGCGAACCTCGCCGAATCGGCGAGCGCGCCCGTCGCGAGGGACGCGAACGCCAGGAACAGAATCGAACGGACAGGCGCGGCATTCATCGTCGTGTCCTCACTTGAGCGTGACGAGCCAGGCGAGGATGTCGCCTTTCTCCTGCGCCGTGCACTCGCGCTTGAGGACGTCGCCGCAGTTGCGCTTGAACCACTTCTCGACCTGCGCGACGTCGGTGAAGCGCTGCGGGTTCGCGGCGGGCGCGAGCGGCTGGATCACCTTCGCCGTCTTCGCGTGGCGCCCCGGCCCGGTCGGCGTCTCGCCGTGGCAGGTCGCGCAGCTCCAGTCGCCGGCCTGCGTCGTGCGAAAGAGGCGGCTGCCCCGGTCGGCGGAGAATCCCGCGAACGAGGGGCCTTGCGCCCGCGCCGCGGCTTCGTAGCCCTTCAGCAAGTCCCCGGGCACGACGGCACGCGCGTTCGCGGCGGCAAGCGCCGCGAGCGCGAAGGCGGCGAGGATGGCAGGGGCGGATGGTCGGATCATGGGCGGCTTTCGGCGTCGTGAGCGAACGCCCTCGACGGTACGCGGCGAACCTTAACGCCCCCTTAACCGTCCGCCGGCCCGCCCGACGACGGCTTCCCTATAATTCGCCGGTGCCCGCGCCTTCCCTCCCGCCGCCTCCCGAGACCGTCGCGCTCGTGAAACGCGCGTACGAGCTCGACGCGCGCGGCGCCTGGTGCGAAGCCGTCGACGCCTGGTCGCGCGTCGTCGAGCGCCTGCCCGAACTTTTTCCGGCACAGCTCGCGCTCGCGCAGGCGCAGATCCGCATGGGCCGCCCGGCCGACGCGATCGCCTCGCTGGAACGCGCGAGCGCGCGGTCGCCCGACCATCCCGCGCCTTGGCTCGCTCTGGCGGTCGCGCGCTCGTCGCTGGGCCTCCACGAAGGCGCGATCGCGGCGGCCGAGCGCGCGGCGGCGCTCTTTCCAGGGAACGCGGCGGTCCAGCTGGGATTGGGCGACGTCCGGCGCCAGGCCCGGCGGCCTGGCGATGCCCTGGCCGCGTACGCGCGAGCCGTCGAGCTCGAGCCCGGCAACGTCGACGCGCTGAACAAGCTCGCGACGATGCATCGTGCGACGGGGGACATCCGGAACGCCGGAGCGGTCCTCGAGCGCGCGCTCGCGCTCGATCCGCGCCATCCTTACGTGCGCGTGAACGCAGGCACGCTCGCGATGCAATACGGCGATCGGGAGCGCGGCCGGCGACTGCTCGCGGAGGCCCTCGACGATCCGCAACTCCCGGCGGACGCACGGCGAGAAGCGAGCGAGTCGCTTGCGATGGTCGACGAGGCGGCCGCGCTCGCAGGGCCGGTCGCGCTCGCGCTTTCGTCCGACCGCCCGGAGCCGATCCTCTCGGCGCTGCGCGTCCGGCGGCGCGGAACCGCTCGCGACGAACAGCTCATCGCCTTCTTCGGCCGCGTCGTCGATCGCCATGCGGGCCGGATCGACGTCGCCGAGCGATTCGCGCGCGGCCGCCCGCGCTCGGCCGCCTGGGCCGCGATCGAGGCGCACCACCACTACCTCGACACGCGCTCCCGCGAGGCGATCGCGGCGACCCTCGGGCTCCTGGCGACCCCGGACCGCCCCAGGACGCAGCTGGAGCAAGACGTGGAGCAGTACGCGCGCACCGTCGACGCCGCAGGAGGTCGGCGTATCGACGAGCCCGACCCGATCGCGTTCGAGGCGCTGATGCGCTGGACGCACGCGCGGCTCGTGCGACATCGCCCCGACCGCAGCCCGGGATGCTTCAAGCTCGGAGGCTTCCAGCGCCTGGAGATGCGCGGGCTGTCGCACCGCTATCCCGCCCTCACGCAGGCCACGCTCGACGCGGTCGTGCGCGAGTTCCTGCCACGACTGCCCGAAGGCCCCGTGAGGGCCGCCTTCCTCCACGTCGCGGTGGTGACGCTGCAGCCGTTCGCCGACTGCAATACGCGTGTCGCGAGGCTCCTCCAGAATCGGATGCTGGAGCAAGCCGGCTACTTTCCGTCGCTGCGGCCGCCCAGCGGCGACCGGGACCTCCTGAACGCCGTGCTGGCAACCGCGGATCTCGAGCCCCTGCTCGCATCGCTCGCGGCCGGAAGCCACGAAGCGTCGCAGCGGGATCGCGAATGGGCGGCGCATGGCGCGCATTGAGGCTCCCGTCGCGTCGCCTTCGCCGTTGCCGGCGAGTCGGCATCGCCCGCATCCTCGCGGCGGCGCCGGCTTCCGCTCGGCGCGGCGTCGCCTTGCCGCGAGCCGATGATGTCGACGCCGGACACGTCCGCGAAGCATGAGGTCGACGCGCTGATGCGGCTCGCCTTCGAGCACGAAGCGCGAGGCGCGTGGAGCGAGGCGGCCGAAGCCTGGTCGCGCGCGTCTGCGCGCATGCCCGGGTTCCTGCCGGCGGAGCTCGGGCTCGCCCAGTCGCATATTCGCGCCGGCCATGCGGCCGACGCGATTCCGTTGCTGGAGCGCATGACCAGGCGCGCGCCGGACGGTCCCGCCGCCTGGCTCGCGCTGGCGGTCGCACGTTCGATGCTCGGCCGGCATGCCGACGCCATCGAGAGCGCGATGCGCGCGCGGTCGCTGGCCCCGGCCGCGGCCGTCGTCGAGCTCGGCCTCGGCGACGTGCTCCGGTCCGCAGGTCGCTTCGACGACGCGGTCGCATCCTACCGGCGAGCCGCCGCGCTCGCGCCGGACGACACCGACGCGCTCAACAAGCTCGCGGTCGTCGAGCGCGCGCTCGGCCGCGCCGGCCTCGCCGAGTCGTTGCTGCGGAAGGCGATCGAGCTTGCGCCGCACCACCCGTACGCGCGCGTGAACCTCGCGACCCTCGTGCTCGAGAACGGGCGGGAAGCGGAAGGCATCGCCGCACTGCGCGAGATCGCATCGCAGGCCGGGCTCCCGCCCGATGCCCGCGCCGAGGTCGAGGACGCGCTCGCCATGCATGCCGAGCAGGCCGCGCTCGCCGCGCCGCTCGCGGCCGCGCTCGCCGAAGGCAGCCCGGCGCCGCTCGCGGTCGCGCTGCGGGCTGGCCACTCGCAGATAGGGCGCGACGACGCGCTCCTCGCGGACCTCGACGCACTGGCCGATCGACTCGCGACGATGCCCCCGGTCGACGCCAGGTTCGCGCGCGGGCGGCCCGTTTCCTCGACGTGGCCCGCGCTCGAGGCGCACCACAACATGCACCTTCCCCTTTCCGACGGCGCACTGGCGCGCAGCGTGGCGCTCGTCGCGGGCCGCGTGTCGCCGGCCGGCCCCGACGACCTCGACGTCCTTCGCTACGCCGAGGCCGTCGCGTCGCGCGATCGCGACGACTGGCCGCTCGACGACGCCGCCTCCTGCCTCGCGTGGATGATGTGGCGCCACGCCGGGATCGCCGGGCATCGTCCCGGGCTCGCGCCGGGTCGCCTCAAGCTCATCAACAACCTGGTGACCACCGCTCCGCAAATCACGCGCACGCCGCCGCGGCGCATCGCGGGCACGCTGGACGTGGTGCTCGGCCGGCAGGCTCCCCGCGTGCCCGACGACGCGCGGCGCGCGGCGTTCCTCTACGTCGCGATCGGCGAGATGCACCCGTTCCGCGACGGGAACGGCCGCGTGATGCGCCTGCTCCTCAACCGCCAGCTCGCCGCCCGCGGGCTCTTCCCGCACCTGCGCCGCTCAGGCAGCGACGGCGAGCTCGTGCGAAACGCCCGCGAGCATGGCGATGCATTGCCGCTCGTCGACTGGCTCGCCGACGGCAGCCGCTACGCCGCGGACCTCGACCGGCGCTGGGCCTCGCGGCAAAGCGTCGAGGGCTCGACACCATGACGCCGACGCCTCGCTCGTCCGATGACGCGCTGGCCGCGCACACGCCGATGATGCGCCAGTACCTCGCGGTCAAGGCCGAGCATCCGGACAAGCTCGTGTTCTACCGGATGGGCGACTTCTACGAGCTGTTCTACGACGACGCGCGGCGCGCCGCCCGCCTCCTCGACATCACGCTGACCTCTCGCGGCCAGTCGGCCGGCGCGCCGATCCCGATGGCCGGCGTGCCGTTCCACGCGATCGAGCAGCACCTCCAGCGAATGATCCGCCTGGGCGAGTCCGCGGTGATCGTCGAGCAGTTCGGCGACCCCGCGACGAGCAAGGGGCCGGTCGAGCGCCGCGTCTCGCGGATCGTCACGCCGGGGACGCTCGTCGACGCGAACCTGCTCGACGCGCGGACGAGCTGCCGGCTCGCGGCCTGCGTCGTCGCGGGCAAGCGCGCCGGCGTCGCGTGGCTCGACCTGGCCGCGGGACGCCTCGCGATCGCGGACATGCCCGCGTCGGAGCTCGCCGTCGCGCTCGAGCGCGTCGAGCCCGCCGAGCTCCTGGTTCCCGACGGCGCCGATCCGCCCCCGCTCGCGCGCCTGTCGCCGCCCGTCCGCACGCGCGCGCCATGGATCTTCGACGCCGCCGCGGGCGCGAAGGCGCTCGCGAAGCACCTCGGAACGCAGGACCTCCGCGCGTTCGGCGCGGACGAGGCGCCGCTCGCCACCGGCGCCGCGGGGGCATTGCTCGAGTACGCGGCCGCGACGCAGCAGTCCTCGATCGCGCACGTGACGACGCTCGCGGTCGAGCGGCCCGGGACGCACGTCGCCCTCGACGCGGCGACGCGGCGCAACCTGGAGATCACGCGAACGCTCGCGGGCGATCCGCAGCCGACCCTCCTGTCGATGCTCGACGCCTGCTCGACGCCGGCCGGCAGCCGGCTCCTCCGCGAGTGGCTGCAGAACCCGTTGCGTGATGCCGGCGGGGCGTCGGCCCGGCACGACGCGGTCGAGGCGTTCGTGTCCGGCGCCGGATTGCGCAAGCGGTTGCGGCAGGCGCTCGCGGGCGTCGCCGACGTCGAGCGCATCGCGTCGCGGATCGCGCTGGCCCAGGTCCGTCCGCGCGAGCTGGCCGCGCTGCGCGACACGCTGGCCGCGCTACCGGCGCTGCGATCGACCATCGCCGACATCACGCCCGCGGCGGTTCGCGACGCGCGGGACGCGCTGGACGTCGACGCGCGATGGACCGAGCTCATGTCGCGTGCTCTCCGGCCGGAGCCGGCCGCCCAGGTGCGGGACGGCGGCGTCATCGCCGACGGCCACGACGCCGAGCTCGACGAGCTGCGCTCGATCGACCGCGACTGCGGCGCGTTCCTCGCCGACCTCGAGCGGCGCGAGCGCGAGCGCTCGGGCATTCCCGGCCTCAAGGTCGAGTACAACCGCGTGCACGGGTTCTACATCGAGGTCACCCACGCGAATGCGGCGAAGGTGCCCGACGACTACCGCCGCCGCCAGACGCTCAAGAACGCCGAGCGCTACGCGACGCCCGAGCTGAAGGCGTTCGAGGACAAGGCGCTCTCCGCGCAGGAGCGCGCGCTCGCGCGCGAGCGGGCGCTGTTCGAGCGGCTGGTCGCCGACCTGGCGCCCGCGGTGCCGGCGCTGCAGCGTGCGGCCGGTGCGCTCGCGTCGCTCGACGTGCTGGCGGCGCTCGCCGACCGCGCCGACGCCCTCGCGCTCGTGCGGCCGTCGTTCACGCGCGAGCCGCGCATCGAGATCCGCGGCGGCCGGCATCCGGTCGTCGAGCGCCAGGTCGAGCACTTCATCGCCAACGACGTCGTGCTCGGCCCGGAGCGCCGGCTCCTCGTCGTCACCGGCCCCAACATGGGCGGCAAGTCGACCTACATGCGGCAGGCCGCGGTGATCGCGCTGCTCGCCTGCTGCGGGTCGTTCGTGCCGGCGTCGTCGGCCACGATCGGCCCGCTGGACGCCATCTACACGCGCATCGGGGCGTCCGACGACCTCGCGGGCGGGCGCTCGACGTTCATGGTCGAGATGACCGAGGCCGCGGCGATCCTGCACCGCGCGACGCCGCAGAGCCTCGTGCTCGTCGACGAGATCGGCCGGGGCACCTCGACCTACGACGGCCTCGCGCTCGCGTGGGCGATCGCGCACCGGCTCGCCGAGACCAATCGTGCGCTCACGCTGTTCGCGACGCACTACTTCGAGCTGACCGCGCTCGCCGCCGAGATCCCCGGCTGCGCGAACGTGCACTTCGACGCGGTCGAGACGCCGCGCGAGGGCATCGTGTTCATGCATGCGGTCGAGGACGGGCCGGCGAGCCGCAGCTACGGCCTCGCGGTCGCCAAGCTCGCGGGCGTCCCCGCCGACACGGTGCGCAAGGCGCGCAACTACCTCGCGCGCCTCGACCAGTTCGCGAGCTCGGGCGAAGGCCAGGGCAGCCTGTTCGACGCCCGGGCGCCGGCCGGCGAGCCCGAGGGGGCGGCGCGCGCGCGCGCCGTCGCCGAACGCGTCGCCGAGCTCGACCCCGATGCGATGTCGCCGCGCGAGGCGCTCGACGCGCTGTACGCGCTCAAGCGCCTGGGCGAAGGCGGCGCCTGACCGCCACGCGACGATCGCCGCGCCGATGCTCTACGCCGTCCGCTTCGTCGATCGTCCCGACCGGCTCGCCACGCGCCGGGCGCAGTTCGCCGCGCACCTCGACTGGCTCGACCGCAACCGCGACCGCGTGCTCGTCGCGGGATCGCTGCGCCCGGATCCCGGCGGCGACCCGGTCGGCGGCCTGTGGATCGTCGAAGCCGCCTCGCGCGACGACGTCGAGGCGCTCCTGCGGACCGACCCGTTCTGGGTCCACGGCCTTCGCGCGAGCCACGACGTCTGGCACTGGTCGAAGGCGTTCCCCGACCGCCGCGTGCCGGTCTGACGCGACATGGGCGGCATCGCGATCACGACGCACGACGCGCCGCCGCCCGCCGACGCGGCGGTCGTCGACGCGGGCCTCGGCGAGTTCAACGGCGCGGCGGCGCCGCTCGACGAGGTGCGGCCGCTCGCGTGCTTCGCGAGGGAGGCCGGCGCCGTCGTCGGCGGCGCGGTCGGCCGGACTTGGGGACCGGCGGCCGAGATCCGGCAGCTCTGGGTCGACGACGCGCACCGCAAGCGCGGGGTCGGCGAGCGGCTCGTGCGCGCGTTCGAGGCGCGCGCCGCGGAACGCGGCTGCCGGAGCTGCTATCTCGAGACGCTGAGCTTCCAGGCGCCGGGCTTCTACGCGAAGCTCGGCTACCGCGTGGTGTTCGAGCTGCGCGAGCTCCCGTACGGCATCGTCAAGTTCACGATGCTGCGAAGCCTCGGCCAGTAGTCGCGCGACCCTCGGCCGCGCGCGGGTCAGTGATGGTGACCGTGCGCGCCGTGCACGTGGCCGTGCGAGATCTCTTCCTGCGTCGCCGGCCGGATGTCGACGACGGTCGCCTCGAAGCGCAGCCGCTGGCCCGCGAGCTCGTGGTTGCCGTCGAGCACCGCCTTGCCCTCGGCGATGTCGGTGACGCGCCAGACGACCTCCTCGCCGTCCTTCTCGGAGACCAGGTAGCCGCCGACCTTGACGTCGTCGGGGAGCGATTCGACGGGCTCCATGCGCACGAGCGCGGCGTCGTAGTCGCCGAACGCGTCGGTCGGCTCGAGCGTCACCGAGACCGATTCCCCGACCTTCCTGTCCGCGAGCGCCGCTTCGACGCGCGGGAAAATCCCCGAGTAGCCGCCGTGCAGATAGGCGATCGGCTCGCGCGCCTCCTCGATCAGCGCGTTGCGGTCGTCGAACAGCTTGAAGGTGAGCGAGACGACCGTGTTGCGGAAGACGTTCATCGGGAATCCTCGGGCGGCCGGCGCGGCTTCGCGCGTTCCGGGCAAAGCGCGCATTCTACGCTCCGGCCGGCCTCGCGCCGGCGCGCCCTATAATCGGCGCGGACCGCGAGCCCGCATGCCCCGCGCCTCCCACGACCGCACGATCGCCGGCCTCGCGCCCGCGACGTTCCTGCGCCGCCACTGGCAGCGGCGCGCGAAGCTCGTCCGCAACGCCATCCCCGGGTTCACGGGCCCGTTTTCGCGCGACGACCTCGTCGCGCTGGCCTGCCGCGACGATGTCGAGTCCCGTCTCGTCGTGCGGACCGGCGGCCGATGGAGCGTCGAGCACGGGCCGTTCGCGCGCAAGGCGCTCTCGTCGCTCCCGCCCCGGTCGTGGACGCTGCTCGTCCAGGGCACGAACCTCGTCGACGCGCGCGCGGATGCGCTGATGCGACGGTTCGACTTCGTGCCCTACGCCCGCCTCGACGACGTCATGGTGAGCTACGCCGCCCCGGGCGGCGGCGTCGGACCCCACCTCGACTCCTACGACGTGTTCCTGCTGCAGGGCTTCGGGCGCCGCCGCTGGCGCTGGGGCCCGCAGCGCGACGCCGCGTTCCGTCCTGGGCTCCCGCTTCGGATCCTCGCCCGCTTCGCGCCCGCGCACGACGAGGTTCTGGGCCCGGGCGACATGCTCTACCTGCCGCCGGGCGACGCGCACGACGGCGTCGCGATCGACGCGTGCACGACCTACTCGGTCGGGTTCCGCGCCGCGCTCGCGAACGAGATCGCCGAAGCGTTCCTGACGCGGCTCGCCGAGGCCGTTGACCTCGGCGGCCGCTACGCCGATCCCGGCCTCGCGGCGACGCGAACGCCGGCTCGCATTCCGCGTGCGATGCAGGACCGGATCGCCGCCACGCTCGCGCGGATTCGCGTCTCGCGCACGGACGTCGACGCTTTCCTGGGCGCGTGGCTCACCGAGCCGAAGGCGCACGTGGCGTTCGCGCGCCCGTCGCGCGCTACGACGCCCGCCGCGTTCGCGCGCGCGGTCGCGCGGCGCGGCGCGAGGCTGGACCTCGGGACGCAGGCGCTATACGATGCACGGGCGATGTACGTCAATGGCGAGGTCCTGGAACCCGCGCGGGACGCGCGGACGCCGCTCCGGCGCCTCGCCGACCGGCGCCGCCTGTCGCCGCGCGAGGCCTCGGCGCTGCCGCGCGCGGCGCTCGCCGTCCTCCACGAATGGCACCGCCATGGCTGGCTCCACGTCGGCGCCGACTGACGACGCGCCGGCGCCGGTCGAGCGCACGCTCGCCTCGATCGCCGAGCAGGTCGAGGCGATCGACGCGCTGATCGATCGCGCGCAGTCGATCCTGCGGATCTTCGACGTCGACCTCTCGCAGGGCGGCTGGAACGACGCCGGGCGAGCCGCGCGGCTGGTCGCGTTCTTCCGGCGAGCCCGCGGCGCCCGCGTCGAGATGATCGTGCACGATCCGCGCTGGCTCGAGCAGTCCTGCCCGCGGATCCTCGCGCTGCTCAAGACCTACGGGCACGCGATCACCGTCTACCGGACCGGCCCGGAGGCGCGCGGCGCGATGGACCCGCTCACGATCGCGGACGACCGCCATTTCCTGCACCGCTTCCACGTCGACGGCGCGCGAGCCGCGCTCGCCTTCGACGCACCCGCGGCCGCGCGCCCGCTGGTCGCGCGCTTCGGCGAGATCTGGGCGACGGGCGAGCCGGGGTTGACCGGGACGGTCCTGGGGCTGTGAACCGCAGTAGATAGTGGGTAGTAGATAGGGTTTGGCGACGGTGCCGAGTCGCACGGCTTCGACATCCAGCCGTTCCTCGAGGCGCGCAGCGGCGCCGGAATCCACCAGTCCCCGAGTTGCCTCGACGCCTCGGCATCGAACGCGACAACCGGTTGTCGACGCCGGCTACGTCCGCCGAGGCGCCAAACCCTATCTACTACCTACTATCTACTGCGTAGCGCTTCAAAGCTCCACCCCGATCCGCCGCCCCACCTCGCGGTAGTGCTCGATGACTTCGCCGAGGTCGCGGCGAAAGCGGTCCTTGTCCATCTTCTCGCCGGTCTTCGCGTCCCACAGCCGGCAGCCGTCGGGCGTGAACTCGTCGCCGAGCGTGAGCGCGCCGTGCGGGTCGTCGACCGGGTGGCCGAACTCGAGCTTGTAATCGACGAGGTCGATGCCCGCGTTCGCGAACATCGGCTTCAGCAGGCCGTTCACCTTGTGCGTGATCGCCTTCATCTCGGCGACCTCCTTCGCGCTCGCCCATCCCAGCACGCGGATGTGGTCGTCGTTGCACAGGGGGTCGTGCAGCGCGTCGCTCTTGTAGAAGAACTCGAAGATCGGCTCCGACAGGCGCGTGCCCTCCGGCACGCCGTAGCGCTTGGCCATCGACCCCGCGCAGACGTTGCGCACGACGCATTCGACCGGGATCATCTTCATCGCGCGCACGAGCGACTCGCGCTCGTTCAGCAGGCGCACGAAGTGCGTCGGGACGCCCGCGGCCGCCAGCTTCTCCATCACGTACGCGTTGATCCGGTTGTTGGTCTCGCCTTTCTTCTCGAGCTTCGCGAGCTTCACGCCGTCGAACGCCGAAACGTCGTCGCGGTAGTGCATGACGAGGTAGCGCGAATCGTCGGTCGCATAGACGGTCTTGGCCTTGCCCTTGTAGAGCTCCGCTCCCTTGTGCATCGTCAGATCTCCCGCCAGTCGAATCCGGCTTCCTGGTCGGCGATGCCGATCCAGTCCTCGGCGCAGTTGAGCGCGCCGGCGAGCGCCGCGCGCGCGTGCGCCGGCGTGTTGTTCTGCTTCGAGAGGTGCGCCGCGACGATGTGACGAAGCCGCGCGTTGTCGAGCGCGGCGAGCAGCGCCGCCGACGCGTCGTTCGCGAGATGCCCGAAGCGCCCGGCGATCCGCGCCTTGAGCTGAGCCGGGTACGGTCCCTCCGCGAGCATCGTCGCGTCGTGGTTGCATTCGAGCACGAGGGCCTCGAGGCCCGAGAGCGCGCGCTCGACCGCGGGCGTCGACGTGCCGAGGTCGGTGACGACGCCCAGGCGCACCGCGCCGTCGCCGACGACGAACTGCACCGGCTCGCGGGCGTCGTGCGGAACCGGGAACGGCCGCACCTCCAGCGCGCCGACCGCGAACGCGTCGTGGCTGTCGAACCCGTAGACGCGCTCCATCCCGGCGAAGCGCTCGCCGACGACCGCGAGCGTGCCGAACGTGAGCCAGACCGGGATCGCGTGCTTGGACGCGAACGCCGCGACGCCGCCGACGTGGTCGGTGTGCTCGTGCGTCACGACGATCGCGTCGAGGTCGCCCGGCGCGAGACCGAGGCGACCGAGGCGCCTCGCGGCGTCGCGCACGCCGAACCCGCAGTCGATCATGAGCCGGGACCCCGACGCCTCGACGACGAGGCCGTTGCCCTCGCTGCCGCTCCCCAACGACGCGAAGCGCATCGATGCGCGCCCGCGGGCCCTACTTGAGCTGGTCCTTGAGGAGCGCCAGGATCCGGTCGCTCGTGGGCGACTTGTCGGGCGCGCCCTTCGGGTCCTGCACGGTCACGAGGCTCGCCGGCGCGGCCTCGACGACGGCGATCCGGTACTGCTCCGGCTTGTCGGCCTCGTCCTTCTTCCAGAACATGAGCTTCGCGAGGAAGCCCTGGTCGCGCTTGTTGATGTCGCTGTCCGGGTCGGCGTAGCGGACGTAGTAGAGGCCGCTCGAGCGATCGCGGTCGACGACCGTGAACCCGCTGCGGTCGAGCGCGAGGCCCACGCGGCGCCACGCGCGGTCGAACGACTCGTCGACGACGAGCTTCGCCACGCCGTCGCTGCCCTTCTCGATGCGCGCGCGCTCCGGCTGCGCGGTCGACTGCGCGACCGCGGCGACCGCCTGCGGCTCGGTCGTGCCGAACTTCACCATCAGGCGCGTCAGCATCTCGGCCTCGAGGTCCGGGTTCGGCGGCATGAGCGCCCACGCGAACGCCGCCGGCGACGAGTTGTCGATCTTGCCGGTCGGCACCTGCTCCATGCCGCGGTGCGCGAGGTAGATCTCGACGGTGCCTGGCTCCACGCCGCGCTCGATGCGCGTGCGATACTTGTCGCGCTTGTACGTCGTGTAGAAGACGTCGGCGAACTGGCCCAGCGTGCGTCGCAGGACGTCCTGCGGGATCTCGGCGCGGTTCTCGGCCCAGTCCGTTTCCATGAGGCCCAGCGCCGGCTGCTCGGTCGCGAGCACGAAGCCGTTCTCGTTCCAGAACTGGCGCGTGAGGTTCCACGCGTTCTCCGGCGTCGTCTTGACGACGAGCCAGCGCTCGTTGCCCGCCCGCGCGATGCGCGCGTCGGGGACCGTCAGCAGGAGCTCGGACTTGCGCTGGGCGCCGCCCGCCTGCTGGGCCGCGAGGCCGGTCGCGGTCGTCACCGAGTAGCGGTCGTCGTAGCGCGGCGTCGTGAGGTCGGGCGGCAGCTCGAGCGAGGGCCCGCTCGCCGTCGACTTGTAGTCGATGCGCTTGGTGATCTGCATCGACTCGCAGCCGGCGAGCGCGAGGGCCGCGACGGCGAAGAGGACCGCGATCTTGCGCGGCACGGCGAAGCTTGCGGTCATGCGGCGTGCATCCGTGAAGGCTCGAGGCAGCCCGCCTCGCGCAGCGCGGCGCGGACGGCCTCGTGGTGTTGCGGGGAGAGCGGCACGAGCGGCAGGCGCAGCTCGTTCTCGATGCGTCCCATCTCGGCCAGCGCCCACTTGGCCGGCGCCGGGTTCGATTCGATGAAGAGGCGCCGGTGCAGCCCGAGCAGCCGGTCGTTGATCGCGCGCGCCTTCGCGAAGTCGCCGGCGAGCGCCGCCCGGCACATCTGCGCCATCGGCGCCGGCGCGACGTTGGCGGTCACCGAGATGACGCCGTGCCCGCCCATGAACATGAGCGGCAGCGCGGTGATGTCCTCGCCGCTGTAGACGGCGAACTCGCGCTTCCCCGCGGCGGCGAGCCCGCGGAGAAGCTCGCTTCCGCGGCCGAGGTCGGCGGTCGCGTCCTTGATCCCGACGATGCCGGGCACCTGCGCGAGCCGAAGCGCCGTCTCGGTCGCGAGGTCGGCGACGGTGCGGCCGGGGACGTTGTAGAGGACCAGCGGCAGGTCGACCTTCTCGGCGATCGACCGGAAGTGCCGGTAGAGGCCTTCCTGCGTCGGCTTGTTGTAGTACGGGACGACCGACAGCCCGCTGTCGGCGCCGACCTCGCGCGCGTACGCGGTCAGCGCGATAGCCTCGGACGTCGCGTTCGCGCCGACGCCGGCCATCACGTGGACGCGGCGTCGCGCGTGCTCGACGACGGTCTTGATGAGCAGGCAGTGCTCGTCGACGTCGACGGTGGGCGACTCGCCGGTGGTCCCGACGACGACGATGCCCGCGGTGCCGCTCTCGACGTGCCAGTCCACCAGCCGTTTCAGCGCGTCGAGGTCGAGCGCACCGCCCGACTTCATCGGCGTCACGATGGCCACGAGGCTTCCGGTCGGGAGGGGCATGGGGGCAGGTCCGGTGAACGGCGGGTCCGGTGAAACGGCCGATTTTACCGCATTCGATCCCGCGAACGGCGGACGGTTCCCGGCCGCCGCGGCGCTCAGGACAGCCGCCAGGGCGCCGGATGGCGCGGCCCGACGGCGGCGATGCGCTGGACGACGGCGAGCGTGCCGCCCCCGCGGTCGGCGATCCCCTCCTCGAACGCCACGACCGCGAGCCTCCCGCGCACGCGTTCGAGCAGCTCGCCGCGCTCGAGCAGGAACGCCGGGTTCGACGGGCGGCCGTAGGCTTCGTTGCCGACGGCGAAGGTCTCGTAGACGAGCGTCCCCGCGTCCGACAGCGCGTCGAGCATCGCGCCGAACGACGGCCGGTGCAGGTAATGGTTGACCACGATCGCGTCGAAGCGCTCGCCGGCGAGCGGCCAGGCAGGCGTCTCGAGGTCCATCACCCGCGCGGTCACGCGCTCAACGCCTTCGAGCGCGGACAGCGCGTGCGCGTCCCGGTCGATGGCGACGACGTCGTGCCCGAGCGACGCAAGGAAGCGAGCGTGGCGGCCGTGGCCCGCCGCGAGGTCGAGCACGCGCGAACGCGGCGCGAGGAGCGGGGCGTGGCGCCGCACCCAGGCCTCGGGCGGCATCGTCGCGCGCGGATCCGCCGCGGCGCTCACGCGCGCGCCTTCGTCCGGGGCGCGCGGGAGCGGCCGGCGCCGGGGGAGAGCGAAGGATCGCCGTCGAGTCGCTCGCGCACCGTCGCGGACTCGTCGTCGAGCCAGCGTACGAAGTCCGCGACGTCGGCTCGCGCGGCGGCGTGCGGCGCGACCAGCGCGACGTAACCCCGCTCGGAGTCGTAGCGCTTCGGGAACGGCGCGACGAGCTTGCCGTCGCGCAGGAGCTCGCCGACGAGCGGCAGGCGCCCGAGCGCGACGCCCTGCCCGCCCACCGCGGCCTGGATCACCTGGTCGTAGAGCGTGAAGCGCAGCGACCCCGCGGGCCTCAGGCCCGCCGCGCCGTTCGACACGAGCCAGGCTTCCCAGTTGAGCCACGGCACGCGGCCCTCCGGGTCGTCGAGGTGCAGCAGCACGTGCTTTGCGAGGTCGGCCGGCAGCTTGAGCGGCGTTCCGGGCGCGCGCGCGACGTCCGGGCTCACGACCGGCAGCATGCGTTCGCCGAACATCGCGAGCGCGCCCGGCGGCACCTTCGACTCGCGGCCCACGTAGCGGATCGCGACGTCGACCTCGCCGCGCGCGAGGTCGATCGTGCGGTCGTCCGCTGACACGTAGACCTCGACGTCGGGGCGCCGCGCGCGGAATCGCGCGAGCCGCGGGATCAGCCACAGCGCCGCGAAGGACACCGTCGTCGTGACGGTGAGGCCCGGTGCGCGACGCAGGCTGCCGGCCGTCTCGGCGGCGCGCGCGATGCCGGCGAGGTGCGTCGTGACCTCGCGCAGGAACGCCTCGCCTTCGTCGGTGAGCGCGAGCGCGCGGTGCCGACGCTGGAACAGGGGGACGCCGAGCGCCTGCTCGATCGCTGCGACCTGCCGCGACAACGCGGACTGCGTCAGGTGGAGCTCGTCCGCCGCGCGCGTGAACGAGAGGAGCCGGCCCGACGCCTCGAAGCCCCGGAGGAAATCGAGGGACGGCAGGCGGCGCAGCGTCTTATGCATGAGTTTCTTGCATGCAAGGCATGCCGAATCGTCGTTTGTGCCGGGCCGCGCCGGCCGCTAGATTCGCTTCCGTAGCAAGGCAGCCGCCCCGGGAGCCCTCGGGCCCCGCCCCGGCGGCAGTCCCGACTGTAGCCATGAACCGGGAGAATGACAATGCACCCAGCCCTTCGCCGCCTCGCCCTCGCCCCCGACCAGCTCGTCGACCTGGACGATGCCCGCGGCACCGTGATCCGGGTCGCGCGCGGCCGCATCTGGCTGACGCAGTACGGCGACCCGGTCGACCACGTGCTCGGCGCCGGCGACGTCTGGGCGGTCGAGCGCAACGGCCGCACGATCGTGCAGGCGCAGGAGAGCACGCTGATCGACGTGTCGGGCCCGGCTGCCGCGAGGCCGATCGTCCCGGTCGCCGCGCCGATCGAACCCGCGCGCGCCGCCGACTGGATCGAGCGCGTCGCGAACGGCCGGCTGGGACGTCGATTCGTTCCCTACCTGTAGCCGGGAGGCCGGAATGCCCCTCGTGACGCTCACGCAGCGCGCGCCCGCGGACGCGGCCGCGACGCGCGCGATGCTCGACGCGGTTCACGCCGCGCTGGTCGCATCCGGCGTTCCGCCCGCCGATCGCTTCCAGCGCGTGCTGGAGCTCCCGCCGGATCGGTTCGTCGTCGACCCGCGCTACCCGGACCTGGCGCGCGACCGCAGCGGGCGGTTCGTGCTGGTCGAGGTCCTGTGGTCGGTGGGACGCAGCGTGAAGGTGAAGCGCAAGGCCGTGGCGGACATCGTCGCGGGCGTCGCGCGCGCCGGCGGGCTCGACCCGGGCGACGTGATGGTCGTGTTCATCGAGACCGCGTGGGAGAACTGGGCGTTCTCGCACGGGCGCCTGCTGCACGCGGAGGGTTAGGCGCGAGTCCGCGCAGCGGCGTTTCGCGGTATCTTTGGGCCTCGCGGCGGCATCGCCGCAACGATCACGCGAGGCAGGCCATGGCATCGAAGAAGATCATCGCGGTCCTGGGAGCGACGGGCGCGCAGGGCGGGGGGCTCGCGCGCGCGATCCTCGCCGACCCTGCGGGCGGATTCGCGGTGCGCGCGATCACGCGCGACGCGCGCTCAGACGCCGCGAAGGCGCTCGCCGCGGCCGGCGCCGAGGTCGTCTCCGCCGACGTCGACGACGAGAAGAGCCTCGAGCGCGCGTTCGCCGGCGCGCACGGCGTGTTCGCCGTCACGTTCTACTGGGCGCACATGCAGCCCGAGAAGGAACTCGCCGAGGCGAGGAACATCGCGCGGGCCGCGAAGGCCGCGGGCGTGAAGCACGTGGTCTGGTCGACGCTCGACGACACGCGAAAGTTCGTCCCGCTGTCCGACGACCGGATGCCGACGCTGATGGGCAGGTACAAGGTGCCCCACTTCGACGCGAAGGGGGAAGGCGACGCGGCGTTCGCCGCGGCCGGCGTGCCGACCACCTACCTGCTGACGACGTTCTACTGGGACAACCTGATCCACTTCGGCATGGGACCGAAGAAGCAGGCGGACGGGAGCTACGCGTTCACGCTGCCGATGGACGATGCGAGGATGCCGGGCATCGCCGCCGAGGACATCGGGCGCTGCGCGTACGGCGTCTTCAAGCGCGGCGACGAGACGATCGGCAAGCGCATCGGCATCTCGGGCGAGGCGCTTTCGGGCGCCGAGATGGCGGCCGCGCTGTCGCGCGCGCTGCACAAGACCGTGAAGCACAACGCGGTGTCGCCGGCGGCGTACCGCGGGTTCGGCTTCCCCGGCGCGGACGACCTCGGCAACATGTTCCAGTTCTACCGCGATTTCGAGCGTGAGTTCTGCGCGTCGCGCGACCCGGCGATCGCGCGGAAGTACAACCCGTCGCTGCAGACCTTCGACCAGTGGCTCGCCCGCAATGCGAGCCGGATCCCGCTCGACTAGCGCTCCATGCGCGCGCGGTGCTCGATCGCGAGCGCGCCCGCGGCGAGCCGCAGCCCGGGATCGACGTCCGGATGCGCCGCGAGCACCGCGAGGTGGTCGGCGAGGACGGCGCTTTCGCACGCGTCGCGCGCGGCGGCGAGCCGCGTGAACAGGAAGAACAGCGGGCCGATGAGCGTCTCCGGATCGCGGCCCTCGGCGGCAGCGCGAAGGACCTCGAAGGGCGTCATTGCAGCGAGCGCTCGTCGCGGACCGCGGCGCCGCAGGCGCACCGGTCGCGCGCCTCGGCCTCGATCGCGCACCATCGCGACGCCATGCGGCGGCACACCGAGCGCAGCTCGGGCGTGAGCGCGCCCGCGTCCGCGAGGCACGCCAGGTTGTCCGCGATCCGCGCCGCGTAAACCGGCACCGGGTGCTGCGCGTAGCAGCTCATGAGGCACAGCGTCCCCGCGATCATCGCGTCGGGGCGAACGTCGGCGGATGCAGGGAACGGTTCGGGCACGGGGGCTCCTGGAAGTCGAGGGGGCGGCGGTCCGATCAAATGATAATGATTCTTATTACTGTGTCAACCGGCGAACGCCGCTCGAACCCTGGGCATGTCCGGCGTGTCGTTCGCGCGCGTGCTATCGTCGATCGGCGCGACCGGCGGCCGGGCGCGCCACCCGTCCCCACGATGTCGAGCGTCCTCGCTTCGCCCCCGCGCGGGCTCCAGCTCCTGAGCACCCTGCTCCGCCGGTTCGGACCGTCGGAGCCCGATCGCCGGGCGGCGCTGGCGTTCCAGCGGCGTGCGCTCGCGGCGCTCGTCGCGCATTGCCGGCGCAACGTCGCGCTCTATCGCGAGCATTGGCGCGACGCCGACCCGACCGAGGCGCGCCTCGACGCGCTGCCGACGATCGGCAAGGACGACTTCCGTTCGCGACCTCTCGCGGCCGCGCTCGCCGACGGCGTCGATCCCCGTTCGCTGGTCGTGCACACGACGAGCGGCTCCTCGGGCCAGCCGTTCGCCGTGCGCCGCACGCGCGTCGAGGATCACCTGATGCAGCTCTTCCGAGTGCGTGCGGAAGCCGGCGCTGGCGTTCGCCGCACCGATCGGGCGCTGCAGTTCGGGCAGGTTCCCGCGGGGGGCTTCCGACGATCATGGCCCGGCCGCGTCGCCCACGCGCTGCGCTGGTACCGCCACACACGGCTCGACGGACTCGCGGACGCGGCGAAGCTGGCCGACGAGCTGCTCCGCGTGCGCCCGGACGTCCTGCTCGCGTATCCGTCGACGCTCGCCGCCCTCGCCGCCGAGCTCGCCAGGCGAAACGGCCGGTACGACGGCACGAAGTTCGTGTTCAGCGGCGGCGAAGTCCTCGGTGCCTCGACGAGACGCATGATCGCGGACGTGCTGGGCGGCCGAATCGTCGATTGCTACGGCGCGCACGAATTCAATCTGATCGCCAGCGAATGCCCGGCGGGCCGCGGCTTCCACGTGTGCGACGACAACGTGATCGTCGAGGTGCTCGGCGAGGACGGCCGCCCTGTCGCGGTGGGCGCGACCGGCGAGGTGGTCGCGACGGCGCTGCACGCGTACGCGATGCCCTTCGTGCGCTACCGGACCGGCGACCTCGCGGAGCTCGGGCCCGCACCCTGTTCGTGCGGCGCACCCTGGTCGACGCTGCGGGCGATCCGGGGCCGCGCGGTCGACCTCATCCGGCGTCCCGACGGCAGCAGCGTCCATCCGTACGCGATAACCGGGACGCTCGCCGACGACGACGCCGACTGGGTCGCCCAGCATCAGCTCGTGCAGCGGAGCGTCGACCGAGTCGTGCTGTCGATGGCGGTCCGGCGCCCTCCACGTCCCGACGAGCTCGAGCGCGTGCGCCGAAACGGCGCCGCAGCCCTGGGTCCGGGCGTCGCGTTCGACGTGACGATCGTCGGCGGCTTCGCGCATCCGGCCGGCGCCAAGTTCCCGCCCTACGTCTCGCTCGTCGAGCGCGACGCGCGGGCCGTCGCGGGGGGCGCGACGTGACGGCACCGGCGATCGGGGACGAACCGTGAGCGCCGAGCCGGTCGTCGCGGCCTGCGCGATCATGAGGAACGAGGCGGACGCGATCGAGGAGTGGCTCGCCTACCACATCCTGCAGGGCGTGTCGCGAATCGTCCTGTACGACAACGATTCCACCGACGACACGATCGCGCGCGCGAGGCGATTCGCCCGCAACGTGGACCTCGAGGTCGTCCCGTGGCCCAACCGGGATCGGGAGTTCAACGTGACGCAGGTGCATGCCTATCTCGACGGCACGCTCCGGTTGCGAGGCCGCGCGGACTTCGTCGCCTACATCGACATCGACGAGTTCCTCGTTCCCACGCGCGCACCGACGCTCGGCGGAGCCCTGGCCGGGTTCGGGCCGGAGATCTCCGCGATCGCCGTCAATCAACGCGTGTTCGGCTCGGCCGGCCTCGATCGGTCGACCGGCGACCTGGTCACGCGACGATTCACGATGGCGGCCCCCCCCGGCGACGCGGAGTCGCGCTTCTTCAAGTCGGTCGCGCGGCCGGAACGCGTCGCGGCGTTCCACAGCGCGCACGCGGTCGTCACGCAATGGGGCGCCCATGTGCTCTCGGACGGCAGGCCGCTCGTGGCGTCCCGCCTGCATCCGGGCCACGCGGACGAGGTCGCCCAGGACGGCGAGCTGGTGCTGCACCACTACATCCTCAAGTCGCGCGAGGAATTCGAGGCGAAGAAGCGGCGATGGTCGGCGCAGTCGCGGCCGACGAAGTTCGACAACTACTTCGAGGGACGCGAGGGGCACCTGGCGGTGCACGGCGTGCGCGAAGAGCGCCTCCTGGAACTCGCGCCCCGACTCCAGGCGCTGATCGACGAAGCGAGGGCCGGCGCCTGACGCGCCGGCCGGCGCTACGCCTTCGCGAACCCGATCTCGCCGCCGGTCGCCTTCACGCGGATCGTGTCGCCCGCGGCGTACCGGCCGCCGAGAATCTCCTTCGCGAGCGGGTTCTCGACCTGCTGCTGGATCGCCCGCTTGAGCGGCCGTGCGCCGTAGACAGGATCGAAGCCCGCGGCGGCCACCGCCTTGATCGCGGACTCGTCGACGTCGAGCCTGATCTCGAGCTTCGCGAGGCGCGACTCCAGCGACTTGAGCTGGATGCGCGCGATGCTCGCGATCTGCGCCTCGTCGAGCGGATGGAACACGACGATCTCGTCGATCCGGTTGACGAACTCCGGGCGGAAGCTCGACTTGACCTCGGCCATCACCGCGATCTTCACGACCGCCGGATCCGCGCCCTCGTCGGTCAGCTGCTGGATCTTCTGCGAGCCCAGGTTCGACGTCATCACGACGACGGTGTTCTTGAAGTCGACCGTGCGGCCCTGGCCGTCGGTCAGGCGGCCGTCGTCCAGCACCTGCAGCAGCACGTTGAACACGTCCGGGTGCGCCTTCTCGATCTCGTCGAACAGGATCACGCTGTAGGGCTTGCGCCGCACCGCCTCGGTGAGCGCGCCGCCCTCCTCGTAGCCGACGTAGCCCGGCGGCGCGCCGATGAGCCGCGCGACCGAGTGCTTCTCCATGTACTCGGACATGTCGATGCGGATCAGCGCGTGGTCGGTGTCGAAGAGGAACTCGGCGAGCGCCTTGGTGAGCTCGGTCTTGCCGACGCCGGTGGGCCCCAGGAACAGGAACGAGCCGTAGGGACGGTTCGGGTCCGACAGGCCCGAGCGCGAGCGGCGGATCGCGTCGGAGACGAGGCGCACGGCCTCGTCCTGCCCGACCACGCGCCGGTGCAGCCTCTCCTCCATGTGGACGAGCTTGTCGCGCTCGCCCTGCATCATCTTCGAGACCGGGATCCCCGTCGCGCGCGACACGACCTCGGCGATCTCCTCGGCGCCGACCTGCGTCCGCAGCAGCTTGGGCGCCTTCGCCTGCTCCTTCGCGAGCGCGGTGTCCGCCTTCTTCAGCTGCGCCTCGAGCTGCGGGAGCTTGCCGTACTGGAGCTCGCTCATCTTCTGCCAGTCGCCCTTGCGCTTCGCCTCCTCCATCTGGAGCTTGACCTTGTCGATCTCCTCCTTGATGTGCTGCGTGCCGGCGACGTTGGCCTTCTCGGCCTTCCAGACCTCCTCGAGGTCCGCGTATTCGCGCTCGAGGCGCTTGATCTCGTCCTCGATCAGCGCGAGCCGCTTCCTCGAGGCCTCGTCCTTCTCCTTCTTGACCGCCTCGCGCTCGATCTTGAGCTGGATCAGGCGGCGGTCGAGCTTGTCCATCGACTCGGGCTTGGAGTCGATCTCCATCTTGATGCGCGCGGCCGCCTCGTCGATCAGGTCGATCGCCTTGTCCGGCAGGAAGCGGTCGGTGATGTAGCGCGCCGAGAGCTCGGCGGCGGCCACGATCGCCGGGTCCGTGATCTCGACGCCGTGGTGGATCTCGTAGCGCTCCTGCAGGCCGCGGAGGATCGCGATCGTCGCCTCGACCGACGGCTCGCCGACGATCACCTTCTGGAAGCGGCGCTCGAGCGCGGCGTCCTTCTCGATGTACTTGCGGTACTCGTCGAGCGTCGTCGCGCCGACGCAGTGCAGCTCGCCGCGCGCGAGCGCGGGCTTGAGCATGTTGCCGGCGTCGATCGCGCCTTCCGCCTTGCCGGCGCCGACCATCGTGTGCAGCTCGTCGATGAAGACGATCGTGCGCCCCTCGTCGGCGGCGATGTCCTTCAGCACCGCCTTGAGGCGCTCCTCGAACTCGCCGCGGTACTTGGCGCCCGCGAGCAGCGCCGCCATGTCGAGCGAGAGCACGCGCTTGTCCTTGAGCGTCTCGGGCACCTCGCCGTCGACGATGCGCTGCGCGAGCCCCTCGACGATCGCGGTCTTCCCGACGCCCGGCTCGCCGATGAGCACCGGGTTGTTCTTGGTGCGCCGCTGCAGGATCTGGATCGCGCGGCGGATCTCGTCGTCGCGGCCGATGACCGGGTCGAGCTTGCCTTCGCGCGCACGCTCGGTGAGGTCGATCGTGTATTTCTTGAGCGCCTCGCGCTGGCCCTCGGCTTCCGCCGAGCCCACGCCCGCGCCGCCCCGGACCGCCTCGATCGCGTCCAGCAGCGACTTCTTCGCGAGGCCGGCGTCCTTCAGCATGCGGCCGGTCTCGCCCTTGTCGTCGGCGAGCGCCGAGAGGAAGAGCTCGCTCGCGATGAACTGGTCGCCGCGCTTGGTCGCTTCCTTGTCGGTCAGGTTGAGGAGGTTGTTCAGGTCGCGCGACACGCCGATCTCGCCGCCGGTGCCCTCGACCTTGGGCAGGCGCCCGATCGACGCCTTGAGCGCGGCCTGGAGCTTCGGCACCGCGACGCCCGCGCGGGCGAGCAGCGACGCGGTCCCGCCGTCCTCCTGCGCGAGCAGCGCGGCGAGCAGGTGCTGGGGCTCGATGAATCCGTTGTCGTGCCCGAGCGCGAGGCTCTGGGCATCGGAAAAGGCCTGCTGGAACTTGGTCGTCAGCTTGTCGAAACGCATGGGGGCTCCTGCGGGCGCCCGCCGGGGCGCGCCAGTCGCTTCCTAAATGAGGCAATCCCGCACCCCTTCAAGGGGATTTCGACCTTTCCCCTCGCCGGAACCCCGGCCCGGCCGCGATAAAATGGCGCCTTGCGACCGACGCCGATGACCGAGACCCCTCCCCCGCCGCCAGCCGGCCCCGACGCCACCCCGCCGCAGGCCACGCTCCGCCAGGTCGTGTCCGCGGTGTTCTGGAGCTTCTTCGGCGTGCGCAAGGGCAACGCGATGCGGCGCGACGCCGTGACGATCCGGCCGCACCAGGTGATCCTCGTCGGCGTGGTGCTGGCCGCCCTCTTCGTCTTCGGGCTCCTGGCGCTCGTCCGCGTCATCCTTCGTTCCGCGGGGGCGTGACCGCGCCGCCCGCCGCGGCGCCGAGCGCGCCCTCGGCGTAGGCCAGGTCGAGCCCGGCGAGCCACCGGCGTCGCCACGCGGCGATCGAGCGCGTGCCGGCCGCGGCCGCCGCGGCGTCGCGGTCGCGACGGCGCAGCGCCTCGAGGTCGCCGGCGTCCTTCGCCCGGGCGCGCGCGAGGTGCGCGTATGCGTCGCCGACCTGCAAGGACGTCGCGCCCAACCGGCGCATCGCGAGCATCCGCTCCTCGAAATCGACCGGGTGGTCGTGCAGCGCGTAGGCGCGCGGGAGCGGCGTGAAACGGTAGCCCGCGGCGAGCAGCGCCTGCCCGAACAGGTGGTCCTCGTGCATGTCGAAAGGGAAGCCCTCGTCGAAGCCGCCGACCGAGTCGTAGGTCGCGCGTCGCAGCGACGCGTTGCCGACGAAGAAAAACCCGGGTTGCCAGGCGACCGCGCCCTGCGAGAGCGGGAAGCCGTAGTTCTCGCCGCTGTCCTCGAGCCAGCGCCGGAAAGGATCGTCGCGCAGCGCGCGCAGGAACCAGATCGGCCCGACGCCGACGCCGGGCCGCACGAGCGCGTCGTGGAACGCGCGGTGCGCGGCGACGTAGCCCGGCGGCGCGCGGGAATCGTCGGCGCTGAAGATCAGGAGGTCGCCGCGCGACGCGCGCACGGCGGCGTTGTTGAGCGCGCCGCGGCCCGGCCCCTCGGCGCGCACCGCGCGCACCGGCGAACTCGGGTGCCGCGACCGGTGGGCGTCGATCTCGGCGGCGAGCTCGCGGCGGCGGCCGTCGTGCGCGACGACGACCTCGAACGCACCGGCGCCGGCCTGCGTCGCCCAGCCGTCCAGCACGGCCGAGAAGTCGTAGTCGTGCGGATTCACCGCGACGATCACGCTCGCGTCCGGTGCGCGGTCGGCCTTCACGCGACGTCCCCGCGCGCGAGGCGCGCGATCAGGTCGTCCGCTGCACGCTCGATCGTCCCGGGCGGAAGCAGCGTCGCGTGACCTCGCTCGATCGCCCGGACGAGGAAGAGCCCGCCCCACGCGTGCGGCGAAGGCGCGAACGGGTTCGACGGAGCCTCGCCGGAAAGCGCATCGCGATAGAAGTCCTCGAGCATGCGGTCCGCCTCGCGCTTGCGCCGCTCGAACGCCTCGTGGATCGTGTTGGCGCCGTGCACGCGGTAGTCGTAGAGAGGCGAAGGCACGAAGACGGGCTCCGCCACGCGCGTCGCGCGGAGGCAGAAGTCCCAGTCGTGGTTGTAGCGGAGATCGCGAAACCCGCCGACGCGATCGAACAGGCTGCGCGCGAAGAACAGCGTGCCCGTCGAGATCGCCGGATTGCCGGTCAGGAACGCGAAGCCGACGGTGTCGCAGGCCGCGACGTCGTCGACCATCGCCCGGTGCGCGTCCAGGTTGAGGCGAGGCGAGGATTCGATCTCGAGCGCCTCCTCGTCCACGAACCGGCAGCGGGAGAAGCCCCAGCCATTGCGCCGGGACGCGATCGCTGCGGACATCCGGCCGAGGCGGTCGGGCGTGAAGCGGTCGTCGGAGTTGAGCACGTTCACCCAGTCGCCGGAGGTCATCGCGACCGCCTCGTTGATCGTCGCCGCGGCGCCGCGGCCCTCGCGCGCCACGAAGCGGATCCGGCCGGGATGGCGCCGCGCGAGCGCCTCGATCCGCGCGGCCGATCCGTCCGTCGATCCGTCGTCGATCACGACGATCTCGTCGGGCGGCCGCCGCTGCCCGAGCGCGGAGGCGAGCGCCGCCTCGACGTAGGCCGAATGGTCGTGGCTCGGCACGACGACGCTGACGCGCGCCTCGCGAGCCGGCGCGGCGTCCGCTGGCCGGTCCTCGCGCGACGCGAGCCAGAGGGCTTCGGTGCGCTCGGTCTCGTCGCGCACGAGGAACGCGGAGACGGCACACGCGAGGTTGTGGAGCGCGTCAGGCCACGTGCCGTCGAACAGCGTCACGGCGCGCCGCAATCGCACGAGCGCCGACGGCACGTCGCCCTGCGCGATGTCGATCACGCCGAGCATGGCGAGCGCGTCGGGCGTGTCGGGAAGGGCCGCGAGCACGCGCTCGTAGCCCGCGCGCGCCTCGTCGAGCCTGCCCGCGCGCTGCGCCTCGAGGCTCGCGCGCATCGCGGCGACGATCGCCTCGACCGGTGGGCCGGCCGGCGGCGCCCGCAGGCCGTGGCACGCCTTGTACCGACGGCCGCTGCCGCACGCACAGCGTGCGTTGCGCGCGATCGGCGCGACGCGGACGGCGGCGCCCGGGATCACGCGCCCCCTGGCAGTCGCAAAGACCGCAGCGCGTCGGCGAGCGCGTCCGCCGCGAACGCCGATTCGTCGTCCGTCGTCAGCAGGTCCGGGCACAGCCGGAGGCAGGCGCCCCTCGCGTCGGTCGACACGCCGCGATCCGCGAGCGCGCTCGCGACGCGGCCCGCGACGCCGTCGGGCCCGTCCAGGAACGGCACCACGACGAACGCGCCTCGCGACGCGTCGCCGCCGATCGCGCGGATGCCCGCCTCCGCGAGCCGCCCGACCAGCGCGCGCTGCCGCGCGATCGAATCGGTCCGCACCGCCGCGGCGCCGAGCGCGAGCGCGAGGCGCTGGCCGGCGCGCGCCTGGAACATCGTGAGCGCCGGCGGCGTCGATTCGAGCCATCCGTCGCCGCCGCGCGCGAACGCGGGCGGATCGGGCCGCCGGTAGTCGAAGCGGCGGTCCTTCGCGAACCAGCCGGTGTCGAGCGTACGCAGCCCGGCGTCGAGCCAGCGCGGCGCGACATAGACGAAGCACGCGCCGGGGCCGCCGCGCAGGTACTTGTACGCGCCGCCGACCGCGAAGTCGACGCCGCTCGCCTCGACGTCCAGCGGCATCACGCCGGCCGAATGGTAGACGTCGAGCAGCACCTTCGCACCGACCGCGTGCGCGCGGCGCACGACGTCGTCGAGGCCGGGCAGGCGCTCGCCGGTCTGGAACAGGACGTCGGACACCACGACGAGGTCGGTGCCCGGCGCGATCGCCGCCAGCAGGTCGGCGGCGTCGTAGTGATCGAGCGCGCGACCGTCGCGCGCGCCGGGCACCGGCGGCCGGGGCGCGACCTGCGCGAGCGCGAGCCGCCCCCGGCGCGCCCACTCGCGCAGGATCAGGTCGAGCGAGTCGAACTCGCCGCGGGTCGACACGACGCGCGGCGGCGCGTCGAAGCTCGACAGCACCGCGCGCAATCCCTGCCCGGCGCTGGTCTTCGGGACGATCGCGTCGCCGCGCGATACGCCCAGGATCGTCGCGAGACGCGCACGGTACGCGCGGTCCTCCGCCTCCCAAGCGTCCCACGCATCGCCCATCGCCGCGTACCAGGCGTCGAGACCCTCGGCGAGATCCTGTGCGGTCGCGTCGAGCGGACGTCCCAGCGAGTGGTTGGCGAGGTAGACGCGTCCGCGGAACGCCGCGCGATGCCGCGAGAACCGCGGCGCGACGTGCGCGAGCACCGCCTCGTCGCGCCAGGGCGGTGCACCCAGCGCCGACGCGAGCGCCTCGTCGCCGGCGGGCACGGGCGCGCGGGAATCGTTCATCGCTTCGCCGCGGGGCGCGTCAGCGGGCGCCGATCTCGCCGCGCACGTCGATCAGCTCCGGGAAGAAGCGGATGGCGAGCGCACGCTCGAGGAACGCGACGCCCGACGAGCCGCCGGTGCCCGGCTTGTGCCCGATGATCCGCTCGACCGTCTTCAGGTGCCGGAAACGCCAGAGCTGGAACGATTCCTCGATGTCGACGAGCTTCTCGCACATGTCGTAGGCGTCCCACCAGCGGCGGGGATCCGCGTAGATCGTGCGGAGCACCGGGACGACGCCGGCGTGGCGCTCGTAGGGCTGCGACCAGTCGCGGTCGACCGCTTCCGCCGGCACGGGCAGCCCGCGCCTCGCGAGGTGGCGCAGGAACTCGTCGTAGAGCGACGGCGCGTTGAGCGCCGCCTCGAGCTCGCCGAACGCCGCCGGGTCGTGCCGGAACACGTCGAGCATCGCCGCCTGCTTGTTGCCGAGCAGGAACTCGAGCACGCGGTATTGCAGCGACTGGAAGCCCGACGAGGTGCCGAGCGCCGGGCGGATCGCCTCGTACTCGGAAGGCGTGAGCGTCTCGAGCACCGCCCACTGCTCGAAGAGCTGGCGCTGGACGAGCTTCACGCGGGCGAGGATCTTGAAGCACTCCGACAGGCGGTCGGCGCGGACGCGCGCGATCGCCGCGCGGATCTCGTGGATCGCGAGCTTCATCCACAGCTCGGAGACCTGGTGCTGCACGATGAACAGGAGCTCGTCGTGCACCGGCGCGCCGTCGGGGCCCCGCGAGCGCGGCTCCTGCGCGTCGAGCAGCCGGTCGAGGCGCAGGTACCCGCCGTAGCTCATCCGGTCCCGGAGATCGGTGTGGATGCCGGGTTCGAGGCTGCGGTTGGCCATCGTCGTCCGCGCGTTCGCGAGAGCGTCCAGTATAGCCCGGCGCCCTCGCAGCCCGTCGTACCGCATCGGCGTCCCGTCGCACGCGACTTCGCCGCACACGAGCGCGTTTGCTAGCATCCGGGGCCATGCTCGCCCGGCCCGCCCTCGCCGCCGTCGCGCTCGCCTCGGGATTCGCGCTGACCGGCTGCGGCGCCGATCGCGACGCGGCGCGCACGCTCGCGCTCGCGGAATGCCGGTTGCCGCACCTTTCGACCGCGGCGCGTTGCGGCACGGTGAGCGTCCCCGAGAACCGGGAGAACCCCGGGGGCCGGACGATCTCGATCCACGTCGCTGTGCTGCCGGCCAACACGGCCTCGCCGCGTCCCGATCCGCTAGTGATCCTCGCCGGCGGCCCCGGCCAGGCGGCGAGCGAGCTCGCCCCGTTCGCGGCACGGCTCAACGAGATCCGGCGCACGCGCGACGTCGTGCTCGTCGACCAGCGAGGCACCGGGCGCAGCTCGCCGCTCCTGTGCGAGGCGTACTCGGAGGCGGGCCTGCGCGCCTCGATGCTCGAGACCGATCCGATTCCCCGGGCGAAGTCCTGCGCGGCGGAGCTCGCGAAGGCGGGCGTCGACGCGAGCCGCTACACGACCGCCGCCTTCGTCGACGACCTCGACGCGGTCCGCGACGCGCTCGGCGCATCGCACTGGAACCTCTGGGGAGGCAGCTACGGCACGCGCGTCGCGCTCGAGTACCTGCGCCGCCATCCCGACCGCGTGCGCACGGTGACGCTCGACGGTGTCGCGCCGCCCACGATGAAGATCAGCCTCGACGTGTGGACGACGCGCGAACGGGCGCTCGATGCGCTGCTCGTGCGCTGCAAATCGACGCCGTCGTGCGCGGCCGCGATGCCCGATCCCGGCGCCGCGCTCGACGCGATAGCGCACGACCTCGGCACGCGCGGCCGCGAAGTCGCGTTCACCGACCCGGCGACCGGCGAGACGCGGCGGGTGCCCGCATCGATCGACATGGTGGTCGGGCTCCTGCAGCCCCTGCTCTACGCGCCCGAGACGGTCGCGCTGATCCCCGCGCTGCTCGGGCGCGCGCGCGAAGGCGACTACACGCCGCTCGTGGCCTCCGCGAGCGCGTTCACCGGCGATCTCTTCGACCAGATGAACGTGCCGCTCCACTATTCGGTCACCTGCGCGGAGGACGCGTCGCGCGTGGGCGCCGAGGATCGGGAGCGCGCGCTCGTCGGCCGGCGATCCGCGCGCCTCGCGCGCCTCGCACTCGGGATCTGCGACGTGTGGCCGAAGGGCTCCGCGCCGCCGGACGCGTTCACGCCGGTGACGAGCGACGTCCCGGCGCTGCTGTTCTCCGGCGGCCTCGATCCGGTGACGCCGCCCGCGAATGGCGAGGAGGTCGCCCGGACGCTCGCGCGCCACCGGCACGTCGTCGCGCCGGGCTACGGTCACATCGTCTCGCCGCACGCGTGCGGCCCGCGACTCCTCGCGTCGTTCGTCGACGAGGCCGGCTTCGCGAAGCTGCCGGCCGACTGCCTCCGCCAGCTCGAGGGCTCGGCGCCGCCGCCGCTGTGGACCGGCCTCCTTGGCCCCGCGACCCCGTGATCGCCGTCGAAAACGTCGTCAAGACCTTCGGCAAGCGCGGCGAGGTGCGCGCGGTCGACGGCGTGTCGTTCACCGCGGCGGCCGGCGAGATCACCGGGCTCCTCGGCCCGAACGGCGCGGGCAAGACGACGTTGCTGCGCGTGCTCGCGACGCTCGTGGTCCCCGACTCGGGACGCGCGACGGTCGACGGGCGCGACGTCGTCGCCGACCGCGCCGAGGTCCGGCGCCGGCTGGGCGTGCTCTCCGACGCACGGGGCCTCTACCCTCGCCTCACCGGCCGCGAGAACGTCGAGTACTACGCGGCGCTCCACGGCATCGCGCCCGCCGAGCGCGACCGCCGCATCGACGCGCTGGTCGCGCGGCTCGGGCTCGGCGAGATCGCGCAGCGCCGCGCGCAGGGCTATTCGCAGGGCGAGAAGATGAAGGTCGCGATCGCGCGCGCGCTCGTGCACGACCCGGACGCGATCCTGCTGGACGAGCCGACCAACGGCCTCGACATCATGAGCGTGCGCGCGCTGCGCGAGCAGCTCCGGGACCTGCGCGCCGCCGGCAAGACGCTGTTGTTCAGCTCGCACGTGATGCAGGAGGTCGCCGCGCTGTGCGACCGCATCGTGATCCTCGGCCACGGGCGCGTCGTGGCGACCGGCACCGCCGACGAGCTGATCGCGCAGTCGGGGCGCGCGACGCTCGAGGACGCGTTCGTCGCGCTGCTCGGCAGCGGCGAAGGGCTCGCGGCATGAGGGTGACGCGATGAGCCGCATCCTCACGATCGCGCGCAAGGAGCTCGTCGAGACCTTCCGCGACCGCCGCGCGATGACGATGACCCTCATGACCGCGGCGCTGGCGGGGCCCCTGTTCCTCGTGCTGATCTTCAACATGATCGCGGGGCAGACCGAGCGGGCCCGCACGCTCGCGCTTCCGGTGCAGGGCGCCGAGCACGCACCCGCGCTGATCGGGTTCCTAGAGCGGGAGGGCGTGACGATCGTCCCGATGCCGCCCGACGCGGTCGAGCGGATCCGCGCCGGCGATCTCGACGTCGCGATGGTCGTCGATCCGGCGTTCGCGAAGCAGATGGACGACGGGCGCCCGGCGAAGGTCCGCCTGATCTACGACCGGTCGCGCGATCGGGCGCGCGCATCGATCGACCAGGCCGAGGGCCTGCTGCGGGCCTACGCGCGGCAATGGGGCGGCCAGCGACTCCTGCTGCGCGGCGTGGCGCCGGCCGTCGCGATGCCTCTCGACGTGGTCGTCGAGGATCTCGCCACGCCCCAGCAGTCTGGCGCGCTCGTGCTTTTCCTCGTCGCGTACTACGGGCTGTTCGCGGCCGTGATGGGCGGGATGCCGCTCGCGCTCGACGCCACCGCCGGCGAGCGCGAGCGGCAGTCGCTCGAGCCGCTGCTGGCCACGCCCGCCGGGGCGGCCGAGATCGTCGCCGGGAAGTGGCTCGCGGTCGCGGCGTTCGCCGGCCTGGTCGTGCTGGTGACGCTCACCGGCTTCTATCTGACGCTCTCGTTCGCGCCGCTGCCGCCGGTGGGCGTCCCGTTCCTGTTCGGGGGCCGCGAGTTCGCGCGCTTCCTCGTGATCCTGCTCCCGATGGTCGCGCTCATGCCGGCGGCGCTGCTCTTCCTCGCGAGCCGCGCGCGCACGATCAAGGAGGCGCAGACCAATCTCTCGCTGCTGCTGTTCGTCGTGTCCGTGATCCCGGTCGCGCAGCTGTTCCTGCAGCGCCGCGAGCCCGACTGGCTCGTCGCGGTCCCGGTGTCGGGCCAGTACCTGCTCCTCAACCGCGCGCTGCGCGGCGAGGCGATCGCCGCGGGCGATCTCGCGCTGTCGTGCATCGCGCCGATGCTGCTGGTTGCGCTCGCTTGGTGGGCGATCGCGAGGCGTTACGCGGACGAATCGATCCTCGCGGGCAAATGAGCCCGCCCTGAAGGACCGGCGAAGCTCAGGCGGGCTCGGGGGGCCGCACCGCGAGCACGTCGCCCATCGACGCCTCGAACGCGGCTGCGATCCGCAGCAACCCGGCGTCGCTGCGCGGACGCCCGATCAGCTGCACACCCATCGGCAGGCCACCGGGCCCGAAGCCCGCGGGCATCGCGATGCACGGCAGCCCGGCGAACGTCGCGTAGATCGTCACCTCCATCCAGCGATGGTAGGTGTCCATCGCGCGGCCGGCGATCGACGCGGGCCAGCGCAGCGACGCGTCGAACGGCCAGACCTGCGCGGTCGGCAGCGCGATCACGTCGTGCCGCTCGAACAGCCGCAGGAATCTCTCGTAATGGCGCGTGCGCTCGACGCTGGCTTGCATGGTGTCGTTGCCGGTGAGGCCCTCGGCCTGCTCGACTTCCCACAGCGCCTCGGGCTTGAGCCTGGACCGGTTGCGCGGATCGTCGAGGAACGGCGCGATGCGCCCGGCCACGAGCCAGCGCCGCCACGCGAGCCACGCGGCCCATGCCCGCGCCGGGTCGAACGTCGGCGAAACGCGCTCGACCGCCGCGCCCAGGGCCTCGAACCGGCGCAGCGCCGATTCGCAGGCGTCGAGCACGCCCGCTTCCATCGCGAGGTACCCGTCGAGGTCCGCCAGCCAGCCGATGCGAACGCGCGCATCCTCGGCCGTCGAGGCGAGCACCGCGTCGGCGGCCCGCACCTCGCCGTCGAGCGACAGCGGCACGCGCGGATCGTAGCCCGCCTGCACGTCGAGCAGCCGCGCGAGGTCGAGCACGTTGCGCGCCATCGGCCCGCAGGTCGACAGCTGCGTGACCCAAGCGTCGACGTTCGGCCAGTTCGGCACGCGCCCCTGGCTCGGACGGAAGCCGTAGACGTTGTTCCATCCGGCGGGATTGCGCAGGCTCCCCATGAAGTCGCTGCCGTCGGCGACCGCGAGCATGCGCGTCGCGAGCGCGACCGCCGCGCCGCCGCTGCTGCCGCCGGCCGAGCGCGCCGGGTCGAATGCGTTGCGCGTCAGCCCGTGCACCTCGTTGAACGTGTGCGAGCCCAGCCCGAACTCCGGCGAGTTCGTTCGCCCGATCACGATCGCGCCGGCCGCCTTCGTCCGCTGCACGAGCAGCGCGTCCTCGACGGGGACGACGTCCGCGAGCAGCGGCGAGCCCATCGTCGAGCGGGTCCCCGCGACCGGCATCGCGTCCTTGATCGCCTGCGGGACGCCGTGCAGCCACCCTCGCCGCCCGCCGCGCGCGAGCTCGGCGTCGCGCTCGTCAGCCTCGCGCAGCAGCGCATCGGGATCGCGCAACGACACGATCGCGTTGTGCACCGGATTGACGCGCGCGATGCGCGCGAGCGTCGCCGACATCAGCTCGCGGCACGAGAAGCGGCGCGCGGCGATGCCCCGCGACAGCTCCTCGCCCGAGAAGTCGGTGAGATCCACGCTCAGCCTTCGCGGTTGCGCATCCAGTCCGCCGTGCCGCGGAACGCCTCCATCAGAGGCTCGACGAGCGCCTCGGGCGCGTTCACGTCGGACAGCGCGGTCCGCATGCACGCGAGCCAGGCATCGCGCTCGGCGCTGGCGATCGGGTAAGGGAGGTGGCGCGCCCGGAGCCTCGGGTGGCCGAATCGCTCGATGTAGTGCTGCGGCCCGCCGAGCCAGCCGGACAGGAACCAGTGGAGCTTGTCCCGCGAGTCCTCGAGCCGGGCCGGATACAGCCGGCGGACGACCTGGAACGCCTCGTCGAGCTCGAGGCGGTCGTAGAACGCGTCCGTGAGCGCGCGCACGCCGGCCTCCCCGCCCAGCAGGGCGTAGGGCGTCGGGCGGGCCTGGGGCGTGGGTGCTTCGTTCGGCATGGCGATCCCGTCGATCCGATTATCGCCCGTCGCGCCTCCGCCTGCCGGGATGCGCTTCCCCGAGGCCGGTTTGCTATGCTCGCT
>JBGAHH010000114.1:0-9724 GCA_044226265.1 Casimicrobiaceae bacterium
GTTGCAGAACGGAGCCCTACTTCACCTCGTTCGAACGTCGCAACTGCTTGTTTTAACTGGTTGCGGGGGAAGGATTTGAACCTTCGACCTTCGGGTTATGAGCCCGACGAGCTGCCAGACTGCTCCACCCCGCGGCAGGACCGAAATTCTACCGCGAAGCATGCCCGCGGGTCAATCCGACCGGCGCGGCCGGCCCTCGGGCCGGACACGGAGCCCATGCTCGCTGCAGCCCGTCCGGGCGCTGCGCGCCGTGCGGTCGGCCGAACGGACGCGAACCGGACCTTCCGCGTCGCGCGCGAGGCTCCGGTCAGCCTCCCGCCGGAAACGCGACGACGTGGTCGATGTCGAGCCGGATCCCGATGTCCTCGCCGATCGCGTGGTCGTGGTGCGAGGGCACGACCGCGAGGAGCCTCGTGCCCGACGCGAGCGCGATCGTGTAGAGGAACTCGGCGCCCCGGAACGTTTTCGCGACCACGGACGCGCGCCACGGGCTCGCGTCGTCGTGGACGATGTCGTCGGGCCGCAGCAGCACGTCGAGCGCCGCGCCTTCGCCGACGCCCGGCGGCACGCCGCACGCGAGCTCGCCCAGTTCGGTCACGACGCGCCCGCGCGAGCCCGCCACGCCGCGGACGAACACGCCCTGCCCCACGAAGTCCGCGACGTAGCGCGTTCGCGGGCGATGGTAGAGGTCGTACGCGCTCGCCCACTGCTCGATCGCTCCCGCGCGCATGACGCCGATCTCGTCGGCGAGCGCGAACGCCTCGTTCTGGTCGTGCGTGACGAGGATCGCCGTCGTGCCGGTCTCCTTCAGGATCGCGCGCACCTCGACGGACAGGCGCTCGCGGAGCTCGGTGTCGAGGTTGCTGAACGGCTCGTCGAGGAGCAGGAGCTCCGGCTTCGGCGCGAGCGCGCGCGCGAGCGCCACCCGCTGCTGCTGGCCGCCGGAGAGCTCGTGCGGCCAGGCGCGACCCGCGTCCGCGAGACCCACGAGGTCGAGCATCGCGCGCGTGCGCGCGTCGCGCTCCGCGGCCGTCCAGCGCTCGAGACCGAACGCGACGTTGCGCGCGACGTCGAGATGCGGGAACAGCGCGTAGTCCTGGAACACCATGCCGATCCCGCGCTCCTCCGGGGGCACGCTCGCGCCGGGCGACGAGAGGACGCGGCCGGCGAGCGCGATGGACCCGGCGCGCACCGGCTCGAAGCCCGCGATGCAGCGGAGCACCGTCGTCTTGCCGCAGGCCGAGGATCCGAGCAGGCAGCCGATGGCGCCGGCCGGGAGCGAGAACGACAGGCCGCGCACGACCGGATCGCGGCCGTACGAGTGCTCGAGCGCCTCGACGGTGAGCGACGCCGCCATCGCGCGCGCCTACCCGCGGCGGCCCGCCGCGAGGCTCGCCTCGCGCTGCACGCCGCCGCGGCGCCGCAGCTCGTCGAGCTTCGCCGCGATGCCGTCGCCGATGCGGCTCTGCGGCCGCGCCGCCGGGTCGCGCTCCGCGACGCGCTCGCGCGCCGCCTCGAACGCGTCGTCGAGGCTCGCCCCCTTCGCCATGCCTTCCTCGAAGAACGCGCGCCCGAACGCCGTCGCGTCGCCGTCGACGCCGCAGCCGGGCGACGAGGCGTCCGCGTCGGAAGCGACGATGACCGCGGTCTCGTCGTCGGCCAGCTCGTCGACGAACCCGCCGCCGTAGCACGCCGATACCACGATCACGCTGTAGCGGATGCCCGCGTCGTCCAGCGCGCCCCGCAGCCGCGCCGCGGTGATCGGCACCACCTCGAGCGGCGGCATGCGGACGTCGAGCGCGCCGTCGCGGCTGCCCGGCGCCGCGAGGTAGATCATCGCGACGTCCTCGTCGACGTCCATCGCGCTCGCGATCTCGTCGAGCGTGTCGCGCAGGTGCGAGAACGTCGCCATCGGATCGGTCAGGAGCGTGCTCGCGTCGTTGACGAGCACGATCGACCGCCCGGCCGTGCCCCAGCGCTCGTCCATCACGCGCCTCGCCGCCTCGACGTCGCGGCGGTACGCGGGCTCGGTCGCGTCGCCCGCGAACCCGACGAAATAGAGGTCGGTGACGCCGGGGCGGCCGTCGTCGAGTTCGGAGAGCGCCTCGTCGAGGATGCGCGCCTGCTCGGCGAGCACCGGCTCGGACGCCGGGTTGGGATAGCGGGGATCCGCGACGCCGCGCGCGACCGGCGCGAACCACGGCTCGACGCGCATGATCGCGGTCGACAGGAAGATCGGCGCGGCGAGCAGCGCGCCGCCCAGGATCGCGCGCGGCACGCGCATCGCCAGCCGCGACTCGAGCGCGACGTAGACGATCCGCGCGAGCGCGACGAGGATCCACGCGAGCACGGCGCTCTCGACGGTCCCGGCGGTCCCGGCGCGAAGCCCCCACCGGTCGAACGGAAGCGCGTTCGCGATCTGCAGCACCGGGAAGGTCGCGAGCGCGATCACCGGCACCGCGAGCGCCAGCGTCCGGTCGCGATAGGCGAGCGCGAGCACCGCGGCCGACAGCATCAGGACGCCGCCCGAGAAGATTTCGTTGCCGAGGCCCAGCCAGGAGAACGCGGCGCCGTCGCCGTAGCGCATCGCGTCCGCGGCGACGTCGACGAGCGCCGAGACGACGAAGAGCGCGAGGAGCTGCTGGAGGTCGAACCGGAACGCGAGCCGCCGCACCGGAAGGAACAGCGCGACGCGAAGGCCCGCCGCGAGGTTGAAGGCCAGCCCGCGCGCGAGCGCGCGCATCAGCCCACCGGCTGCACGTGCGCCGCGACGTAGGAGCGCACGGCGTCGGCGTCGTTCGCGATGACCGTCCGGTACTGCGGCCGCGACTCGAGGCCGTCGAAGGCGCGCGGCCGCTCGGGATCGTGGCCCAGTGCCTCGCGGATCGTCGCCGCGAACTTGGCGGGCAGCGCGGTCTCGACGCACAGGAGCGGGACGCCGCGTTCGCGATGCTCGAGGCCGACCTTGAGGCCGTCGGCGGTGTGCGGGTCGACCACGGTTCCGTAGCGCTTCGCCACCGACCGGATCGTCGCGACGCGGTCGGCGTGCGTGCTGCGGCCGGAGACGAAGCCCGACGCCTGCACCGTCCGCCAGGCGTCGGTGCCCGAAAGGTCGAATTCGCCGTCACGCGCGAGCTTCGCCCAGAGCGCGGCGAGGCGCGCGGGATCGCGGCCGACCGCGTCGAACACGAACCGCTCGAAGTTCGACGCCTTGCTGATGTCCATCGACGGCGACGACGTCGCGTGCGTCTCCTTCGCCGCGCGCGGACGGTAGCGGCCGGTGCGGAAGAACTCGTCGAGGACGTCGTTCTCGTTGGTCGCGAGCACGAGCCGCCGAAGCGGCACGCCCATCCGGCGGGCGACGTGCGCGGCGAGGATGTTGCCGAAGTTGCCCGACGGCACCGCGACGTCGACCGGCGCGCCGGGCGCCTCGCGTGCGGCGAGGTAGCCGTGCACGTAGTAGACGACCTGCGCGGCGACGCGCGCCCAGTTGATCGAGTTGACCGCGCCGATCGCGTAGCGGCGCTTGAACGCCGCGTCGCCCGCGATCGCCTTGACGATGTCCTGGCAGTCGTCGAAGGTGCCGTCGACCGCGAGGTTGTGGATGTTGGCGTCGGGCAGCGAGTACATCTGCGCCTGCTGGAACGGGCTCATGCGCCCGTTCGGCGACAGCATGAACACGTCGATCCCGCGGCGGCCGCGCATCGCGACCTCGGCCGACGACCCGGTGTCGCCCGAGGTGGCGCCGAGGATCGTGATGCGCCGCCCCTCGCGCGCGAGCGCGTACTCGAAGAGCTCGCCCAGGAGCTGCAGCGCGATGTCCTTGAATGCGAGCGTCGGGCCGTTGGACGTGCGCAACAGGCCCAGCCCCGGCTCCAGCCAGGTCAACGGGACGATCGCGTCGCCGCCGAACTTCTCGCTCGTGTAGGCGCGCGCGAGGATCGCGCGCAGGTCGCCGGCGGGAATGTCGGTCGCGTAGCGCGACAGCACGGCGAATGCGACGTCGCGGTAGGGCGCGCCGTGCAGCGCCTCGAGCTCGCCCGCGCCGAACGCCGGGTAGCGCTCGGGCACCGCGAGGCCGCCGTCGGGGGCGAGGCCCTCGAGCAGGATCGCGAGGAACGGCTGCGGCGCCTCGCGCCAGGCGCCGCGCGTCGAGACGTACCTCACCGGCGCCGCCTCACGCGAGGTCCTCGAGCCGGATGCGCACGACCGGGCCGCGGACCGTCGCGAGCGCCTGGATCGCCCGGATCGCGTCGACGACGCGCTTCTCGATCGAACGGTGCGTGAGCAGGATGATGTCGGTCTGGTCCTCGCCCTCGTCGGGCTCCTTCTGGATCATCGCGTCGATCGAGATCTCGCGGTCGGCGAGGATGCGCGTGATGTCCGCCAGCACGCCGGGCTTGTCGTCGACGCGCATGCGCAGGTAGTAGCTCGTCTCGACCTCGCCGATCGGCAGCACCGGGACGTCGGAGAGCTGGTCGGGCTGGAACGCGAGGTGCGGAACCCGGTTCTCCGGGTCCGCGGTGTGCATGCGCGTCACGTCGACGAGATCCGCGATCACCGCGCTCGCGGTCGGCTCCGCGCCGGCGCCCGCGCCGTAGTACAGCGTCGCGCCGACCGCGTCGCCCTTGACGAGCACCGCGTTCATCGCGCCCTCGACGTTCGCGATCAGCCGCTTCGCCGGGACCAGCGTCGGATGCACGCGTAGCTCGTAGCCCTCGGGCTTGCGCCGCGCGATACCGAGGAGCTTGATCCGGTAGCCGAGCTCCTCGGCGTAGCGGAGGTCCTCCTTCGTCAGCTTCGTGATGCCCTCGTGGTAGGCGCCGTCGAACCGCATCGGGACGCCGAACGCGATCGACGCCATGATCGTGAGCTTGTGCGCGGCGTCGATGCCCTCGACGTCGAAGGTCGGGTCGGACTCCGCGTAGCCGCGCTTCTGCGCCTCCGCGAGCACCGAGGCGAACGACGCGCCGGTCGAGCGCATCGTCGACAGGATGAAGTTCGAGGTCCCGTTGATGATGCCGGCGATCCACTCGATCCGGTTCGCCGTCAGGCCCTCGCGCAGCGCCTTGATGATCGGGATGCCGCCCGCCACCGCGCCCTCGAACGCGACCATCACGCCCTTGGCGTGCGCGGCCGCGAAGATCTCGTTGCCGTGGAGCGCGAGCAGCGCCTTGTTCGCGGTGACCACGTGCTTGCCGTGCGCGATCGCGTCGAGCACGAGCGCGCGCGCGGGCTCGATGCCGCCGATCAGCTCGACGACGATGTCGACGTCGGGATGCGCGGCGACCGTGCCCGCGTCGCTCGTGAGGTGCACGCCGGAGACGCCCCGGAGCGCCTCGCGCGCGCGGTCGAGCGTGCGCGTGCCGATCCACGCCACCCGGATCGGCCGGCCGGCGCGTCGCGCGATCTCCTCGCCGTTCCGCGCGAGCACGTCGAACACGCCGCGCCCGACGGTGCCGAACCCCAGGAGCCCCACGTTCAGCGCGCGCATGTCCGGCATCGGATCCGAGGGTTCGCGGGCATCGAAGGAAAGGCGGTCGTCAGGCCGCCTGCGACAGCCCGTCGTCGCGGAACATCTGCTTGATGCCGCGGATCGCCTGGCGCGTCCGCGCCTCGTTCTCGATCATCGCGAAGCGCACGTGGCCGTCGCCGAACTCGCCGAAGCCGATGCCCGGCGACACCGACACCTTCGCCTGCGCGAGCAGCCGCTTGGTGAACTCGATCGAGCCCTCCTTGCGGTAGGGCTCGGGGATCCTCGCCCACACGTACATCGACGCCTTGGGCACGTCGACCATCCACCCGGCCTCGTGCAGCCCCTTGACGAGCACGTCGCGGCGCCGCTGGTACTTCATCGCGATCTCGGCGACGCAGTCCTGCGGCCCCTCGAGCGCGGCGATCGCGGCGACCTGGATCGGCGTGAACGTGCCGTAGTCGTGGTAGCCCTTGATCCGGCCGAGCGCGTTCACCAGGTCGCGGTTGCCGACCATGAAGCCGATCCGCCAGCCCGCCATGTTGTAGCTCTTCGACATCGTGAAGAACTCGACCGCGACGTCGCGCGCGCCGGGCACCTGCATGATCGACGGCGCCTTCCAGCCGTCGAAGCAGATGTCAGCGTAGGCGAGGTCGTGCACGACCCAGATGCCGTACTCGCGCGCGAGCGCCACGATCTTCTCGAAGAAGTCGAGCTCGACGCACTGCGCGGTCGGGTTCGCCGGGAAGTTCAGGATGAGCATCTTGGGCTTCGGGAAGCTCATCCGGATCGTGTGCTCGAGCTCGGCGAAGAAGTCGACGCCCGGCGCGAGCGGGATCTGCCGGATGTCGGCGCCGGCGATGATCGGCCCGTAGATGTGGATCGGGTAGCTCGGGTTCGGCACGAGCACCGTGTCGCCGCGGTTCATCGTCGCGAGCGCGAGGTGCGCGATGCCCTCCTTCGACCCGATCGTGACGATGGCCTCGCTCTCGGGGTCGAACTCGATGCCCCAGCGCTGCCGGTACCAGTGGCAGATCGCGCGGCGCAGCCGCGGGATGCCCTTGCTCACCGAGTAGCCGTGGGTGTCGAGCCGCTGCGCCGTCTCGACGAGCTTCGCGACGATGTGCGGCGGCGTGGGACCGTCGGGATTGCCCATCCCGAAGTCGATGATGTCCTCGCCTCGGCGGCGCGCGGCCATCTTGAGCTCGGTCGTGATGGCGAAGACGTAGGGGGGCAGCCGCTCGAGGCGGTCGAAGTGCTTGGGGGGAAGGGGCATGGCGGGCTCTCGCGTAAGCGCCCGGAACCGTCCGAGCGACGCGCCGCCGGCGCCGGGGCGAGGCCCCTTGGGCAGGCGACCGTATAATCCTAGCCAATCCGAGGGTTTACCGCAATGCACCATCGACGAGCGCGACCGACGTGAAGCTGTCCCTCGATTCGGGGGGCGGCATCGTGGTCACCGGCACGGGCCCGGGCTGGATCCGGATCGGCACCGAGGAGGTCCGCGCCCACGTCGTGCTGACGCCCGACCGCGTCGTGCCCGGATTCGCGCCGCGCGGCTTCGACGCGCTCGTGGCCGAGGACTTCGCCGCGCTGCTCGCCCACGAGCCCGAGCTCGTGATCCTCGGCAGCGGCGCGGCGCAACGATTCGCGCACCCGCGAACGCTCGCGCCGCTGATCGACGCCCGCGTCGGCGTGGAGACGATGGCCACGCCTGCAGCCTGCCGAACGTTCAACATCCTGTCGGGCGAGGGACGGCGAGTCGTGGCGGCGCTGATCGTCGAGTGAGGCCCGCCCGGCATCGGGGCCAGGCGTCGGACGCATGAGCCGCACCGGCGTCGTCGTCGGGATCGGCACCGCGCAGACGCTCGCGTGGGCGTCGTCGTACTACCTGCCCGCGGTGCTCGCCGACCCGATCGCGGCGACGCTCGGCCTCTCGCGCGTCTGGGTGTTCGGCGCGTTCTCGGTCGCGCTGGCGCTGATGGGCTTCGTCGGCCCGGCGATCGGCCGCCACATCGACGCGAGCGGCGGGCGCACCGTGCTCGTCGCTTCCGCGGTCGTGCTCCCGGCCGGGCTCGTGCTGCTCGCCGGCGCGCAGGGCCCCGTCTCGCTGGTGCTCGCGTGGGTCGTGATGGGCGCGGGCATGGCGCTCGGCCTCTACGACACCGCGTTCGCCGCGCTCGCCGCGATGTACGGGCGCGCCGCGCGCACGCCGATCACCGGCATCACGCTGATGGCGGGCTTCGCGAGCACGATCGGCTGGCCGGTCTCGGCCTGGCTCGACCACGCGATCGGCTGGCGCGGCGCGTGCCTCGCGTGGGCGGTGGTGCATGTCGTCGTCACGCTGCCCTGCTACCTCGCGTCGGTGCCCGGACGCGCCGCGCACCAGCGTCGGGCGGCCGAATCGCCCGACCCGGCGCCCGGCGTCGGCGACCACGGCCCCCCGCCCCCGCACGCGATGCCGCTGATGGGCTTCGCGTTCGCGGTGATCGCGTTCGTGTCGACCGCGATGGGCGCGCACCTGCCGCGCCTGTTGCAGGACACCGGCGCGAGCGCCGCGGCCGCGATCGCCGCGGCCTCGCTCGTCGGCCCCGCGCAGGTCGCCGCGCGCTTCGGCGAGTTCATGAGCATGCGCCGCTGGAAGCCGCACCCCGGCTCGGTCGCGCGCGTCGCGGCGAGCCTGCACCCGATCGGCGCCGGGGCGCTCGCGATCGCGGGGGGCGCAGGCATCGCGGCACCGGCGTTCGCGCTGCTGCACGGCGCCGGCAACGGCCTCCTCACGATCGCGCGCGGCACGCTGCCGCTCGCGCTGTTCGGCCCGGCGGGCTACGGATTCCGCCAGGGAACGATCGCCGCGGCCGCGCGCCTAGCGCAGGCCGGCGCGCCGATTGCGTTCGGCCTGATCCTCGACGGGGCCGGTGCGACCATCGCGCTCGCCGTGTCGGCCGGGCTGTCGGTGGCGGCGTGGGGGGCGTTCGTGGCCCTGGGAAGGGCAGGGCGTAGTAGATAGGAATTGGCGGCGTGCGAATTTCGCCAGGGTCTCGACAACCGAGCGTCGGCGCACCCAAACCCCCACTGCGAAATCCTATCGACGACTCCGCACGCCCGCCCTTCAGCTTTGAAGATGAACCCTCGCGACGTCGGCGTGCGAGCGCCGACGCTCCGTTGTCGACACCGACACGAGATTCGCAAGGCGCCAAAGACTATCTACCACGCCCTGCACCCCGCCTTCAGCATTGGATCGTATTGCGGCAATACTGCGCGAGCTCCCGCACGACGGTCGTGCCATCGACCGCCTGCCGGCCGCGGCCGCCGTACTCGAGCGCGAGCTTGAGCTCGTATTTCGCGAAGAACGCGTCGAACTGCTCGGCGCCGATCGTGCCGGTCGCGTAGAGGCGATCGGTCGACGGCTCGTGGTCGAGCGCGATCGCGGCGAGCGGCTGCGGCGCGGGGCCCGAGACGACGCGCGCGCCTTCGAGCGGATCGTAGACGCTGTGGTCGGCGCAGCAGCGCCGATCGTGCCGGTCGCGTAGAGGCGATCGGTCGACGGCTCGTGGTCGAGCGCGATCGCGGCGAGCGGCTGCGGCGCGGGGCCCGAGACGACGCGCGCGCCTTCGAGCGGATCGTAGACGCTGTGGTCGGCGCAGCAATGGATCACCGCGCCGCCCGACGTGGGCGAACGCTCGCGCTGGTAGCGGATGAACGAGACTTCCTTCGTCGGGTACGCGAGCTTGTGCGCGCAGATCGCCGAGAACGCGACGATCGCGCGGTCGGGACCCACGCCGCCCGACCACTCGTAGCGGGTTCCGTTCTCGCGGCGCAGCGTCGCGCCCGACCGCACGGCCTTCGGAAGCCGCAGCAGGAAGCACGGCGTCGCCGCGTACGGGTACTGGAACACGTAGTTGGTCTCGGCGGCGAGCGCGCCCGCGCGGATCGGGTCGCCGTGGATGTCGACCAGCAGGACCTTGCGGTAGTCCCGCTTCTGGACCTCGCCGCTCGCGGCGTCCGCGCCCGCGAGGCCGGCCGCGCCGGCCATCGCGCTGCAGATCCCCAGAAAATCGCGTCGTTTCATGGACTTGTAGGCAACACTGCGTGACGATCTTGCCGAGGAAGCCAGGCTCGTCCTATGATCCCGCCCGACCGGATAATGACCGACTTCGCGCGCATCCCAGGACGAGCCGCCATGACCTTTCCGACTCCCGTGCACCGGAAATCGCGCCGGCTCGCCCCGGCGCGCGCCGCGCGCGCGCTCGC
>JBGAHH010000115.1:0-9691 GCA_044226265.1 Casimicrobiaceae bacterium
CGCGCACGCGGTGACGAAGAAGTAGTTCGGGCTGAGCAGCTGCAGGCCATAGTAGACCATGGCCACCAGCGTGCCGCTGAGCGCCCAGGTGCCGATCAGGCCGCCGACGGCGAACAGGATGAAGATGGCGCCGATGCCGGTCGAGACGCTATCGGTCGCCGCCTTGCCCAGGCCGTCGATCGAATGGCCGCACCGCCAGCCGATGAAGCCGGCGATCACGGTCGAGACGACGAGGGCGACCTGGTTCGGCCCCATCGCCCCGGCATCGCCGAACAGGAAATACGACAGTCCGACCAGCAGGATCAGGCTGGCCACCGGCACGACGGCCTCCGCCGGCGAGGGAGGACGGGGTTGGTCGGGCCTTTTCACAGCCGGGAAACCTCGTTGCCGGCGGCGCCTAGAAGTCCACCGGGTCGCGGATGATCGGGCAGGTCATGCAGTGCCCGCCGCCGCGGCCACGGCCGAGCTCGGCGCCGACGATGGTGATCACCTCGATGCCTGCCTTGCGGAGCAGCGTGTTGGTGTAGGTGTTGCGGTCGTAAGCGAAGACGACGCCGGGTGACGCGCAGACCAGGTTGGCGCCGCTGTCCCACTGGGTGCGCTCGCGCTGGTAGTCGGTGCCGCCGGCCTCGACGACGCGCAGCTTCTTCAGGCCCAGCGCCTCCTCGACGACCTTGGCGAAGGGCTTGCGCTCGGCGTGGAGCTCGACGCCGCTCGGGCCGTCGCTCGGCCGGTACGAGAACGTCGTCGTCTTCGCGAGGAAGTCGGGCGCGAGAAGCACGCAGTCGCGGTCGGCGAACGTGAACACCGTGTCGAGGTGCATCGCCGCGCGGATCTTCGGCATCGCCGCGACGATCACGCGCTCCGCGGCGCCCTTCTTGAACAGCGTCGCCGCGAGCTGGCTGATCGCCTGGCGCGAGGTGCGCTCGCTCATGCCGATCAGCACGTTGCCCTTGCCGATCGGCATCACGTCGCCGCCTTCCAGCGTCGCGAGCCCGTGGTCCTCGAGCGGGTCGCCCCACCAGACGTTCACCTTGCCGGCGAAGTCCGGGTGGAACTTGTAGATCGCGGTCGTGAGGATCGTCTCCTCGTGGCGCGCCGGCCAGTAGAGCGGGTTCAGCGTCACGCCGCCGTAGATCCAGCAGGTCGTGTCGCGCGTGTAGAGCGTGTTCGGCAGCGGCGGCAGCAGGTACTCGGTGACGCCCGCGGCCTCCTTGACGACCTTGAGCGCCTTGCCGCCGATCGACTCGGGGAACTCGAGCGTCGACAGGCCCCCGATCAGCGTCTCGGCGAGGTCCCGGGGGGCCAGGCCCTCGAGGTAGCTGCGCAATTCGTTGATGAAACCGAGGCCGACCTGGTTGGGCACCACCTGGTTGTCGAGGATCCACTTCTTGCCCGCGGGGACCGCGACGGTCTCGGCAAGCAGGTTGTGCATCTCGAGGACCTCGATGCCGCGGTCGCGCATCTTCTGCATGAAGTCGAAGTGATCGCGCTTGGCGTTCTCGACCCACAGCACGTCGTCGAACAGGAGCTGGTCGCAGTTCGACGGCGTCAGGCGCTGGTGCGCGCGCCCGGGCGCGCAGACCATCACCTTGCGCAGCTGTCCGACCTCCGACCACACGCCGAACTTGCGGCCGTCCTTCGCCTTCGGCGCCGGGGCCGCCGTTTCCGCCTTCGCTTTCGCCTTCGCCTTCGCCATGGTTCGACTCCGTTGACGTTTCAGTGGGTAGCCTGCTGCCGCTTGCGGACGCGCCTCAGATCTGGAGGTAGCCGGTCGCGATCCACCAGATGCCGACGGCCGCGCCGATCATCGCGAGGATGAAGATGACCCAGTCGGAGGTCTTGGTGAACACCGGCAGGCCCTGCTCGCGCCGGCTCCAGAAGTACAGGATCGTGCCGGGGCCGTAGAGGACCGACGACAGCACGACGAACTTCAGCCCGGCGGCGTAGATCAGGAACGCGCAGTACAGCGTCGCGACGATCGCGATGTAGAGGTCGCGCGTGCGTCCCTCCGGGTACTTGTCGTAGGTCTCGCCGCGCGCGACGAGCATCCAGCCGTAGCCCGCGCAGAGCAGGAACGGGATCAGCGTCACCGCGGCCGTCAGGTCGAGCATCAGGTTGAACGCGTCGCGCGACCAGTAGGTGGTGATGACGATCGTCTGGATGACGATGTTGGTCAGCCACACGGCGGCGAACGGGACCTTGTTGGCGTTCTCCCTGGCGAACACCGAGGGCATGTCCTTGTTGCGCGCCGCGGCGGAGAGCACCTCGGCGCAGATCAGCGACCACGCGAGGTAGGCGCCCAGCACCGAGACGATCACGCCGGCGCTGATGAAGAGCCTGCCCCAGGGGCCGACCACGGACTCGAGCACGCCGGCCATCGACGGCGCCGTCTGGCCCGCGATGTCGGCGCGCTGCAGGACGGCGAACGGCAGGAGCGTCACCAGCACCATCAGCGTGGTGACGATGATGAAGCCGGTGATGGTGGCGAAGCCGATGTCGCTGCGCTCGCGGGCGAAGCGCGAGTACACGCTCGCGCCTTCGATGCCGAGGAACACGAACACCGTGACCAGCATCGTCGCCTTCACCTGCTCGAAGACGGACGTGGTGAGGTCGCCGCCGTACAGGTTGTAGCGGAAGAGGTCGAGCTTGAACGCGACGAACAGGATCGCGAGGAACGTCAGGATCGGGACCACCTTCGCGATCGTGACGATCTTGTTGATCGCGGCGGCCTGCTGCGTGCCGCGCAGGATGAGGAAGTGGAACAGCCAGATGCCGATCGACGCCACGACGATCGCGACCACCGTGTTGCCGTCGCCGAACACCGGGAAGAAGGCGCCGAGCGTCGACTTGATCAGCACCCAATAGGAGACGTTGCCGATGCAGCTGCCGACCCAGTAGCCGAACGCGGAGAGGAAGCCGGGGTAGTCGCCGAAGCCTTCCTTCGCGTACGCGAACACCCCCGCGTCGAGGTCGGGCTTGCGTTCGCCCAGGAACTGGAACACTCGCGCGAGCATGTACATGCCGGTGCCCGCGATCGCCCAGGCGATGACCGCGCCGATCGGCCCGGTCACGCCGGCGAACCGCGACGGCAGCGCGAAGATCCCCGCGCCCACCATCCCGCCCACCACCATGGCGAGCAACGCGGTCCGGGAAATCTTCTGGTCCGTCGAAGCCATCGATGCCTCCCCTGGGGTCCGCGTTCGCGCGCGGCACCGTTGTTCATCGAACGCGCCGTCCGGCGCCGCGTCGGCGGCCGGATTTCGCGTGCATCGCCTCGCGCGCGGCACCGCGCGATTCCACGAGCTCGACCCGCATTGGCGATGGCGGGACGATTCTAGTCCCATTACTGTCGCAAAAGGCGATTTGTCCAACGTTGGACGTCCGACGTCCAAGCGCGTCCCGCGGGCCGGATTGCTTGCGAACCGAAGCATCGTCGCCGGAGGGTCGCGGCGACGTGTCGTGTCCAGCGTCGGACCGAAATGCTTGCGAACCGAAGCATCGACGTCGACACGCCGCCGCGACGGATTCCCGGGCCACGGTCGCCCGGGGGCGGAGCGCTTCGGACCGGTGCCGGGACCCCGGGGCCGGCGCCGGGGAGACGCGACGTCGAACGCCCGTTCTCGCGGTCGGCGCCGGGCGGGCTATGATCGCGCCGCGGTTCGCCGTCGCGATCCGCCGGCGGGACGCCGGTCGACGGCGCCGCCTGTCGATTTCGAGAGCGGGGGCACCATGCGGTTCGTCTACATCGCGCTCATCGTCGTCTTCACGGCGATCGTGCTGCTGTTCAAGGTCCAGAACTTCGACACCGCGACGGTGACGCTGCTGTCCGCGTCGATCACGCTGCCGGTGTCGATCCTGGTGATCGGCGTCTACGTGCTGGGCGCGCTGACCGGCGGCATGCTCTGGTCGCTGCTGAAGTCCTGGGTCGGCGGGGCGCGCGAGGGCGGCTGAGCCGCTGGCGGCGCGCGCGGATCGCCGCCGCAGTTGCTTCACATCCGAAGCATCCGTCGCACGGGATCGCGCGGGCGCGCTCGCGTCCACGGGCGCGCTTGCGGTTCCTGTGGCAATCTTCGCGGGCAGGCCGCGCGCTCCGCCGCGGCGCAGGACAGGGGGATCACCATGGGCTTTTCGAGGCGCGGCCTTGCCGCAGCCGGGATCGTCGTCGCCGCCGCCATGGCGGGCCAGGCATACGCGCAGCCCCGCTCGATCGCCGATTGTCACGCGATCGCGTCGAGCGCCGAGCGGCTCGCCTGCTACGACGCCGTGAGCGGACGTCCCCTCGAGGCGAAGCCCGCCGGCACGGTGCCGGCGCCCGCCGCGACGACGTCCGCGGAACCGGCCGACGCGATGTCCCGCGCGGTCGCCGCCGAGCAGCCGCGCGCGACGGTGTCGCTGATCGACCGTGCGTGGAGCCAGGATCCGTCGGCGCCCGAGTACGACATCCGCTTCTACCGTTCGAACTATCTCCTGGTGGGCCGGTACTCGGACAACGTCAACGTCGGGCCCTACGTGCCGCTCTTCGAGGCCGCAGGCGAGCCCGTGCACCTCGACAGCACCGAGGCGAAGTTCCAGATCTCGTTCAAGGCGCGCGTGTGGGCGAGCGAAGACCGCCGGTGGGGCGCGTGGGTCGCGTACACGCAGCAGAACCAGTGGCAGGTCTACAACGACCAGATCTCGCGGCCGTTCCGCGAAACGAACTACGAGCCCGAGATCTTCGTGACCTGGCGGCCCGGCATGGACCTCCCAGGCGGATTCAAGTGGAACCTGCTCTCCGGCGGCTTCAACCACCAGTCGAACGGCCGCACCGACACGCTGTCGCGCAGCTGGAACCGGCTGTTCGTCGAAGGTGCCGTCGAGCGCGAGAACCTCGTGCTCTCCGCGCGTTTCTGGTACCGGATTCCGGAAAACGAGTCCGACGACGACAATCCCGACATCACCCACTACCTCGGCCACGGGCAGATCGGCGCGCTCTATCGCTGGAACGGGCACTCGTTCACCGGCGCGCTGCGCGGCAACGTGAGCTCGGGCAAGGGCGCGTTCCAGGCCGGCTGGTTCTCGCCGCCGATCCTCGGGCCGTTCCGCGCCTACGTCCAGTTCTTCACCGGCTACGGCGAGAGCATGATCGACTACAACTGGCGGCAGACGACGATCGGCGCGGGCATTGCGCTGAGCGACGGGCTGTAACGCGGCGCGCGGGCGTGTTGGGCGCCCCGGGGTGTCCCCCGGGTCACGGGGGCCGGCGCTCGGTCCCCCTCGGCGGCAGTCCGCCGCGCTGCCGCGTCGCGGACGGCGCTGCCGGCCGACCGGCCCGAGGCTCGCGGTCCTCGGCTTGCGCATAGGGACCGCCGGCCCGGGCGGCTTCCCCGGCGGGCCTGCCGCGCGCCCCCGGCGGTTCGCCGCAACCGAATCCGGCATAATGCCTCCCGCGCAGGATGCGGAGGAGGACGGGCCCGACGCGGGCCGCCGGCCATGGCGGACGACACGATTCTCGAGACGCGCGGGCTCACGAAGGAGTTCAAGGGCTTCGTCGCCGTCAAGGACGTGAGCCTTCGCGTCCGCCGCGGCTCGATCCACGCGCTGATCGGTCCCAACGGCGCGGGCAAGACCACTTGCTTCAACCTGCTCACGCACTTCCTGACGCCGACGCGCGGCGAGATCCACTACAACGGCCGCGAGATCACCGGGTCCCGGCCCGCCGCGATCGCCCGCATGGGGCTCGTCCGCTCCTTCCAGATCTCCGCGGTGTTCGCGCACCTGACCGTCCGCGAGAACGTCCGGATCGCGCTGCAGCGCGCCCGCGGGCGCTCGTTCGACTTCTGGGTGAGCGACTCGGTGCTGCGCTCGCTCGACGCGCGCGCCGACGAGCTGATCGCCGCCGTCGGCCTCTCCGGGTTCGAGAAGACGAACGCGGGCGAGCTCGCCTACGGGCGCAAGCGCGCGCTCGAGATCGCGACGACGCTCGCGCTCGAGCCCGAGATGATGCTGCTCGACGAGCCGACCGCCGGGATGACGCACGACGACGTCGACCGGATCACCGCGCTCATCAAGCGCGTCGCGAAGGACCGGACGGTGCTGATGGTCGAGCACAACCTGTCGGTGGTTTCGACGCTGTCGGACCGGATCACCGTCCTCGCCCGCGGCGAGGTGCTGGCCGAGGGCGACTACGCCGCCGTCTCGAAGCACCCGAAGGTCGTCGAGGCCTACCTGGGGACCGCCCATGGCTGACGCCGCCGCCGCCCGCTCGACCGCGGCCGCGCCGATGCTCGCCGTCCGCGGGCTCAACGCCTGGTACGGCGAGTCGCACATCCTGCACGGCGTCGACTTCGACGTGGCGCGCGGCGAGGTCGTCACGCTGCTCGGCCGCAACGGCGCCGGCAAGACCACGACGCTGAAGTCGATCATGGGCATCGTCCCGCGCCGCGAGGGCTCGGTGACGTTCGAGGGCGAGGAGACGATCCGGCTGTCGTCGAACCGCATCGCCCGCCGCGGCATCGCCTGGTGCCCCGAGGAGCGCGCGATCTTCGCGTCGCTCGACGTCGAGGAGAACCTGACGCTGCCGCCGGTGGTCGCCGACGGCGGGCTGCCGGTCGCGCAGATCTTCGAGCTCTTCCCGAACCTGCGCGAGCGCCTGCACAGCCCCGGCACCAAGCTGTCCGGCGGCGAGCAGCAGATGCTGGCGATCGGGCGCATCCTGCGCACCGGCGCGCGCCTGCTGCTGCTCGACGAGCCGACCGAGGGCCTCGCGCCGGTGATCGTCCAGCAGATCGGCCGCACGATCGCGGACCTCAAGCGGCGCGGCTTCACGATCCTGCTGGTCGAGCAGAACTTCCGCTTCGCGGCCACCGTCGCGGACCGGCACTACGTGATGGAGCACGGGCGCGTCGTCGACATGATCCCGAACGACGCGCTGGCGACTTCGATGAACAAGCTGCACGATTACCTGGGCGTCTAGCGGCCGCCCCAGCGGCAAGCATGCCCGTCAACCCGGAGGTGGTAATGAAGCGATTCAAACGCGGTCTACTCTCGCTCGCCGTCGCGGCGGCGCTCGGCGCGGGCGCGGCCCACGCGCAGATTTCCGACAACATGATCAAGATCGGCGTGCTCTCCGACATGTCGAGCCTCTACACCGACCTCGCGGGCGCGGGCTCGGTCGCGGCGGCCAGGATGGCGGTGGAGGACTCCGGCATCGAGAAGCGCGGCTACAAGGTGGAGCTCGTCAGCGCCGACCACCAGAACAAGCCGGACATCGGCTCGGCGATCGCCCGCCAGTGGTACGACACCGAGAAGGTCGACGTCATCGTCGACGTGCCGAACTCGGGCGTCGCGCTCGCGGTGAACCAGATCACGAAGGAGAAGGGCAAGGTGTTCCTGGCGAACGGGCCCGCGTCGTCGGACCTGACCGGGAAGGCGTGCTCGCCGAACACCGTCCACTGGACCTACGACACCTGGATGCTCGCGAACGGCACCGGCAGCGCGATCGTGAAGACCGGCGGCGACAGCTGGTTCTTCATCACCGCCGACTACGCGTTCGGTCACGCGCTCGAGCGCGACACGGCGGCGGTCGTCACCAAGAACGGCGGCAAGGTGCTCGGCGCGGTCAAGGTCCCGCTGAACACGCAGGACTTCAGCTCGTTCCTGCTGCAGGCGCAGTCGTCCAAGGCGAAGATCGTCGGCCTGGCGAACGCGGGCGGCGACACGACGAACTCGATCAAGCAGGCGGCCGAGTTCGGCATCGTCAAGGGCGGCCAGAACCTCGCGGGCCTGCTCGTGTTCCTGACGGACGTTCACGCGCTGGGCCTGCAGACGGCGCAGGGCCTGATCCTCACGAACACCTTCTACTGGGACATGAACGACCAGACGCGCGCGTTCGCGAAGCGCTTCGCCGAGCGCGACAAGGGCATCCATCCGACGATGGTGCACGCGGGGGTCTACGCGTCGGTGCTCCACTACCTGAAGGCGGTCGAGGCGCTGAAGAGCGACGATGGCACGAAGGTCGTGGCGAAGATGAAGGAGATGCCGACCGACGACCCGCTGTTCGGCAAGGGCACGATCCGCATCGACGGGCGCAAGATCCATCCGGCCTACCTGGTCGAGGTGAAGAAGCCGTCCGAATCGAAGGGGCCGTGGGACTACTACAAGATCAAGGCGACGATCCCCGCGGACCAGGCGTTCCGTCCGCTGAAGGACGGCGAGTGCCCGCTGGTGAAGTGACAGGCGTCCGGACGGGCGGCGCGGCCCATGGGTCGCGTCCGCTCGTGCGCGGCTGCCGGGGACGCCGAACGGAGTCTTTCGCATGACCACCGACGTGCGCACGCCAAGACGCTCCGCAGCAGAGCCTTCGCGGCAGGCGAGCGGCGCCGCATACTTCGGGTTCGTGCGCATGGGCGAGGCGATGCGCAAGTCCGGGACACTCGCAGAAGGGCCTTCGCGGCAGGTGAGCGGCGCGACCCGCGGGGTCGCGTCCGCTCGACCGGAGCGTTGCACGACGCCTCCCCATGACTGAGATCTTCGGGATCCCGCTGCAGGCCTTCCTCGGCCAGCTCCTGATCGGGCTGATCAACGGCGCGTTCTACGCGATGCTCTCGCTCGGCCTCGCGGTGATCTTCGGCCTGCTCAACATCATCAACTTCACGCACGGCGCCCAGTACATGATGGGCGCGTTCGCGGCGTGGATGCTGCTCGAGCGGCTCGGCGTCGGCTACTGGTGGTCGCTCCTCATCGTGCCGATCGCGATCGGCGCGTTCGGCGTGCTGATCGAGCGCACGATGCTCTCGAGGCTCTACAAGCTCGATCACCTGTACGGCCTGCTGCTGACCTTCGGCCTCGCCCTCATCATCCAGGGGCTGTTCACCAACACGTTCGGGAGCTCGGGCCAGCCCTACCGGCTGCCGGCCGAGTTCTCCGGCGCGTTCAACCTGGGCTTCATGTTCCTGCCCAAGTACCGGGCTTGGGTCGTCGTGGCCTCGCTCGTCGTGTGCCTGTCGACCTGGTACGTGATCGAGCGCACCAAGCTCGGCAGCTACCTGCGCGCGGCGACCGAGAACCCGACGGTCGTGCAGGCGTTCGGCGTCAACGTGCCGCGCATGATCACGCTGACCTACGGCTTCGGCGTCGGCCTCGCCGCGCTGGCGGGCGTGATGGCCGCGCCGATCTACCAGGTGAGCCCGCAGATGGGGGCGAGCCTCATCATCGTGGTGTTCGCCGTCGTCGTGATCGGCGGCATGGGCTCGATCATGGGCTCGATCGTGACCGGCTTCGGGCTCGGCGTGGTCGAGGGGCTCACGAAGGTGTTCTATCCCGAGGCGTCGAACACGGTGATCTTCGTGATCATGGTGATCGTCCTGCTCGTCCGCCCGGCCGGCCTCTTCGGCAAGGAGAAGTGATGGCCGCCCCCGACCCGGCGACGCCCGCCACGGCCGAGGAGCCGATCGCCCGCGCGGTCACGCGCGACGACGGCGACCCGTCGGCGCGCACGTTCCGCATCGCGACGATCGCGATGGTCGTCGCGCTCGCGCTCGCGCCCTGGGTCGGCATCTACCCGGTCTTCCTGATGAAGGCGCTGTGCTTCGCGCTTTTCGCCTGCGCGTTCAACCTCCTGATCGGCTACGCCGGGCTCCTGTCGTTCGGCCACGCGATGTTCTTCGGCACCGCGGGCTACGTCACGGCGCACGCGGCGAAGGTCTGGGGG
>JBGAHH010000116.1:0-9638 GCA_044226265.1 Casimicrobiaceae bacterium
GCCGCCCGTTGTGTTTCATGGGGTCGGCGATTCGTCTCCGGACAGCCTCTTCCCGACACGGCGCGGCACGTCGAGGACTCCCCTCAGGTGCGACCCGCGCCTCGAGCTTCACCCGGGGCGCGCGTCGATAGGCGCCACAGGCCGGCAGCAGGCGGGCGTCGGCGCATCGCCTTCGGCGGGGCCCAACGTTCAGGCGGAATCCACGCGGCCTGCCCTCGCAGCTCCTCCGCGTCCGCGCGGCCGCGCATCCCGGCGAGCCGAGCTGCGCCGTACAGCTGCTGCAAGGCGTCGTGCTCCATGCCGCCGGCTGGATGCCCCCTGGCCGCCTACGACCGGCGCAAGAGCGTCCGCATCCGGGGCGCCGCCGTCGAACGGTCCCGGCCGATCTCGTAGTCGGGCGTGCGCCCGCGCAACGTGCGAATCGACAGTCCGCGCACGCCGAACCGGGGCACGATCTCGTGCAGCGCCGGATCAGGCACGTCCACCCAGATCGGACGGGGCGGCCCGGCGCGCGAGATGTCGTCGAGGCGGACCATCGCGCGGTAGAGCTCGCCCATCGAGGCGGGCTTCAGTCGCACGGTGACCGGCGGGCGCGCGACGAACGGGCACCGGCCGAGCTCCGCGGAAAGCGCGTCCGCGTCGAGGATCGCGACGCCCGTGTGCGCATCGCCCTCGCCGTAGAACGCGAGCACGCGGCGATCGCGGACGACGAGCGCGCTCACGTACAGGACGCCGGGCTTGTGTCCCGGCGCGGCATCGCGGCCGTCGAGCAGCACGCCGGTCGTCGCCACGAGGTCGAGGCGGTCGTCGAGCCGCATCGCGCCCTGCACGTACCGGCCGTCGACGATGCTGTGCCAGAAGCCCAGGAGGCCGCCGTCGAAGGAGACGAGGTTCGCCGAGTTGCTGAGCATTGCGCGGAAGTCCGCGCCCCAGCCGTTGTCGACGCGCTTGCGCAGGCGCCACCGTCCCCGCGCGCCGCGGGCGAAGATCGTGAGCGGATCGAGCCGGTAGAGGCAGTGCAGCTCGCCCTCGTGCTCGAAGAGCACCCAGTTCTTCTCGATGGGCGCCGGCGCGATCGGAAGCTCGATCGGCCCGCCGAACGCGATCTCGCCCTCGGTCACGCGCGACATCACGGGCCGGATCCTCCCGTCGTGCACCATCGTGTGCACGCACAGCGTCTCGCCGCGGTAGCGCATCGGCCGGAAGTCCTCGATGCGCGCGTCGTCGGGGAAGCCGCGGCGCGCGAGCGTGCGATGCTCGACGACCGCGAGCGTCGCGGCGTCGAGCGCGATGCGCTCGGCGTGCGCGATCGGCGTGAACCGGTAGTCGATCTCGCGGCGGACGACGAGCTGGATCCGCTCGCCGTCGAGCCAGGCGCCGGGGTTGTAGAGGCCGCCGTCGCTGCCGGGCAGGTCGCCGCGCTCGAGCAGGCGGCGGCGCGACGATTGCGGCGCTACAGCGTCGAGAGGGGGCATCCGTCGAACCAGCGGTGGGTCGGGAAGCGCGCGATCGTCGCGTCGTAGCGCTCGGGCGTGAGGTCCGCCAGCCAGTAGTAGTTGCCGTGCGTCGCCCACGACCCGGTGCCCAGGACGATGTCGATCATCATGTGCGTGGCGTCGGTCTTGCCTTCCGTCGAGCGCCGCGCGACGCCGTAGGTCGCGAGCCTCGCCATGTAGGCGTCCTCCGGCTGCCAGGGGTCGTGCCGCACGAGCGGGTCGCCCGCGTGGTTGAGGTCGTCGCTCTCGACGATCATCATCGAGCGGTCGTAGAGGATCGTCTCGCCGGCCGCGCCGAGGCGCATGCCAAGCTGGACGTCCTCCTGGCCGGCGCCGTCGCAGAGCTCGTCGAAGCCGTTGACCGCCAGCAGCAGGTCGCGCGGCGCGCCGAACGACATGCTGTAGAGCTGCCCCGGATGGACCGGGACGGGCTTCGCATCGTCGCCGAGGTGCCAGCGGCCGTCGCGCCCGTCGTCGTCGAGCCGCCCTTCGATCATCAGCCCGTCGCGCACGACCATCCGCCGCCGCCGCTGGTACGCGCCGGCGACGACGGCGCCGTCCGCGGCCGCGCGCCTCGCTGCCGCCCACCATCCCGGCATCAGAACGGCGCAATCGTCGACGAACGCCAGGTACGGTGCGCGGGCGTGCAGGATCGCCGTGTTGCGCGCGCTCGACGCCGCGAACGCGTCTCGCGTGGTAAGCCGGTGCGCGCCCTGCCACGGGGTCGGCTTCGCCGGCACGTGGCGGACGGCGAACCGTCCACGCGCGCACGCCTCGAATCGCGCCGTGCGCGCCGCGTCGTGGAACCGGTCGACGACGATCACCTCGACGTCGTCCCCGTCGCCGAGCTGCCGCGCCAGCGAGTCCGCGAACCAGTCGAAGGCCGGCTCGCGGCGGCCGGTGGTCACGGCGATCGCGATGTCCCGGCTCATCGCGCGAACACCTTCCACTGCGCGTGATCCTCCACCACGACGAAGCCGAGCTCGCGAAGGCGCTGCTGCGCGCGCTGCGTGGTCGGCCAGTCCGTGTCGTCGGCGATCCACAGGCCGCCGGGCGCGAGCTTGGGCACCCAGAGCTCGACCTCGGCGCACGAGATCGCCTCGGAGTGATTGCTGTCCTGGTGCAGCACCGCGACGCTGCCGTCGGCCACGCGCCGCACCGCCTCGTCCGAGCGCTCGCGCAGCACGCGGCACCAGCGCTCGACGCCGCTCGCCCGGATCGCCTCCATGCACGCCGCGTGGATCGCGTCGTGGTCGACCTGGCTCCACCACTCGTCGTTGCCCGGCGCGTTGACGCCCTCGAGCGAGGCCGCCTTCTCCCACGGGTCGATCGCGAGGACCTCGCCCAGGCCGATCGCCTCGTGCCCGATCGCGAGCGCGATCGTGCCGCGTCCGCCGAACACGCCGAGCTCGACCGAGCGCCAGGAGCGCGACTCGACGACGATCTCGGCCAGGCGCGCGCCCTTGTCGACCGTCGTCCAGCCGTGCAGCGGCGGGAGCACGTCGCCGACGCGCGCGCGCAGCCGGTCGCGCAGCGCGGCGGGAAGAGGTTCGTGTCGCGTCGCCATCGTGCGCGGACCGGGTCCGCGGCCCCGACGATACCATCGAGGGCGCCCGGCCGTTTGCGCGCTCGCGCGTGCGCGGCGCATCCGCTACGATGCGCGCCACGACCGGACCCGCACGATGCCGACCGCCCCCGAAACGACCCTCATGCGCGCCCCCGACCTCGAGATCCGCGAGGTCCCCGACGGCTACGTCGTCTACGATCCGGCCCGCGACCGCCTGCATTTCCTGAACGGCGCGGCAGCTTTCGTGCTCCAGTGTTGCGACGGCGCAACGCGCATGGACGAGCTTCCGACGCTGCTCGCGGCGGCGTTTCGCCTCGAGGCGGATCCCGTCGCCGAGGTGGAAGCCTGCGTCGCGCGGCTGGTGTCCGAGCAGCTCGTCTCCGCCGGGGCTCCCGGCGCCGAATGAAACCGTGTATCCTTGATCCGACTGGCTTTTTCGGCCGTCGCCGCCTCGGCGATCGCGCCCCAAGGAGATCGTGACGATGGGTTCGAACCCGAAGATCGAGCAGATGATCGCGCGCTTCGCCCCCGAGCGGCGTGAAGCGCTGCGCAAGATCCTCCTCGGCACGGCGATCTACACCGCGCCGGTGATCGCGTCGTACACGATGCACAACCTCGGCGGCGTCGCGCAGGCCGCAGGGTCGAATCAGGTGACCGCGGTCCCGGTCGACTCGGGCCTGGGCCTGGCCGCCGCGGCCGGCGCCGTCGGCGCCGCGGGGGCGTTCCTGCTCCGCCGCCGCCGCGACCGCAAAGACCGCGACGAAGGCTGACCCCGCGCGGGCGGCGTCCCGCCCGCGATCGCGAGTGCCGCCCGACCGCGCCGCCAGAGGCGCGACCGTTTCCGCCACGTTGATCGTCCGCGACGAGGAGCGCTTCCTCGGCGGATGCCTGGACTCGCTCGCCGGCCGCGTCGACGAGGTCGTCGTCGCCGACACCGGCTCGACCGACCGCACGCGCGAGATCGCGCGCGAGCACGGCGCGCGCCTGATCGAGCATCGCTGGAGCGAGGACTTCGCCGCCGCGCGCAACGCGGCGCTCGACGCCGCGGCCGGCGACTGGATCCTCTACATCGATGCCGACGAGCGGGTCGCGTCCTGGGACCGTGCGGCGCTCGAGCCGATCCTGGCCGAGACGCGGGCGATCGCCTGCACGGTTCGCTTCCGGCCGCAGACGGGCTACACGCGCTATCGCGAGCACCGGATCTTCCGCAATCGGCCCGACCTGCGGTTCCGCGGCGTCATCCACGAATCGATCCTGCCGGCGCTGCATGAGATCGCCAAGCGCGAGCGCGCGATCGTCGCGGCGTCCGGGGTCGCGATCGACCACCTGGGCTACGACGGCGATCTCGCGGCGAAGCACCGGCGCAACCGGCCGATGCTCGAGGCGCGCCTCGCGTCGGACCCGGGGCACGTCTACAGCCGCGACCACCTGGGCCTCGTGCGCCTCGCCTCGGGCGACGAGCACGGCGCGGAGGACGCGTGGCGCGCCGCGATCGCCTCGGTGAAAAGGCGCCGGACGCCCGAGCCGGGGGACGTGCTGCCGTTCCTGCACCTGGCTTCGCTCCTCGTCGAGCGCGGGCGCGACGCGCGCGCGTTCCTCGACGACGCCCGGGCGCGCTTCCCCGGCGATCACGCGCTCGCGTGGCTCGACGCGCGCGTGCGGCTCGAATCCGGCGACGCGGAGGGCGCGCTCCCGATCTTCGAGGCGCTCGCCGGCGTGGACCCCGAGGCGCTGTGCGGCGACACCGCGTGGGACGCGTCGATCTTCGGCGCGAACGCCTGCGCGGCCGCGGGCCTGTGCGCCTTCCGCCTGGGGCGGTACGCGGAGAGCGCGACGCACTACGCGCGCGCCGAGGCGCTTTCTCCTGGCAATGCCGAGTTCCGCGCGAAGCGCCTCCTCGCGGAAGCGCGCGCGTCAGTGTAGCTCCGCGTAGATTCGCTGCGCGAGCGCGCGGCTGATGCCGGGCACGCGCGCCAGGTCGTCGACGCTCGCCTTCTCGAGGCCCTTCAGGCCGCCGAAGTGCGTGAGCAGCGCCTTGCGCTTCGCCGCGCCGACGCCGGCGATGTCCTGCAGCGGCGAGGTGGTGCGAGCCTTGCCGCGGCGCGCGCGATGGCCCTGGATCGCGAAACGGTGCGCCTCGTCGCGGATCTGCTGCAGCAGGTGCAGGCCGGGGTGGTCGGACGGGAGCGAGAGCGCCGCCTCGCGGCCGGGGAACACGATCTCCTCGAGCCCGGGCTTGCGCTCGGGTCCCTTCGCGATGCCGATCAGCGGCACGCCGTGGAGCCCCTGCTCCGCCAGCACCTCCGCGGCGACGGCGACCTGTCCCCGCCCGCCGTCGATGACCAGCAGGTCGGGCGGCGGGAACTCGCCGGCCACGATGCGCGCGCAGCGGCGCGACAGCGCCTCGCGCATCGCCGCGTAGTCGTCGCCCGCGACCGGGGGCGTCACGTTGAAGCGCCGGTACTGGCCGCTCTGCATCGCGAGCTGGTCGAAGATCACGCACGAGGCGACCGCGGCCTCGCCCATCGTGTGCGACACGTCGAAGCATTCGATGCGCTGCACGCTGCCGGCGAGCCCGAGCGCCTCGACGAGCGAGGCCAGGCGCTCCTCGGCCGTCGCCTTCTGCGCCAGGCGCTGCCGGATCGCGAGCGTCGCGTTCTCGCCGGCCATCGCGAGCCACACGCGGCGCTCGCCGCCCGGATTCAGGACGATCTCGACGTCGCGCCCGGCCTGCGAGGACAGCGCGTCCTGCAGCGCCTCGCGATCCTCGGCCTCCGGCGCGACGATCGTCGGCGGCACCGGACGCTCGAGGTAGTGCTGCGCGAGGAACGCCTGCACGACGTCGGCGAGCGCGCCCGCCTCCGCGTGCCGCGGGAAGAACGTCCGGTCGCCGACGTGCCTGCCGCCGCGGATCATCACCACGTTGACCGCGACCAGGCCCGAATCGCCGACCGCCGCGACGACGTCGACGTCGCCCGCGGTCGCGCTCTCGACGAACTGCCGCGACTGGAGCTGCGACAGCCGCGCGATCTTGTCGCGCAGGCGCGCGGCCCGCTCGAACTCGAGGGCGTCGGACGCCGCCGTCATCTGCGCCTGCAGCCGCTCGCGCGCCTCGCCTGTCTTTCCCTGAAGGAACAGCACCGCCGACTGCACGTCCTCGTGATACTCGGCCTCGCCGATGAAGCCGACGCAGGGGGCGGTGCAGCGCTGGATCTGGTGCAGCATGCACGGCCGCGACCGGTTCTGGAACACCGAGGGCTCGCAGGTCCGCAGCAGGAACACCTTCTGCAGCGTCGCGATCCCCTCGCGGACGGCCCCCGCGCTCGGGAACGGACCGAAGTAGCGGTGCCGCCGGTCGAGCGTCCCGCGGTGGAAGCGGAGCTGCGGGAACGACTCGCCGGTGATGCAGAGGTACGGGTAGCTCTTGTCGTCGCGGAACAGGATGTTGTAGCGCGGCTCGAGCGCCTTGATCAGGTTGTTCTCGAGCAGCAGCGCCTCGCCCTCGGAGCGGGCGACCGTCGTCTCGACGCGAGCGACCTGCGCGATCATCGCCGCGATGCGCGGCTCGTGGCCGGTCTTCTGGAAATAGCTCGCGACGCGCTTGCGCAGGTCGCGCGCCTTGCCGACGTAGAGGGCGCCGCCCGCGGCGTCGAACATCCGGTAGACGCCGGGGAGGTGCGGCAGCGAGGCCAGGAGCTCGTCCGCATCGAACGCGGCGTCGTCGCGCGCCGCGGCGACGGTCGCTCGGTGCTTGCGCGGCACCTTCGTCATGCGGACGTCGCCTTCCGTCCCAGATGCCCGGCCGCGGCGCGGAAGACGTCGCGGAACATCGCGCGCGTGAGCCGCCCGGTATTCGTGTTGTAGCGGCTGCAGTGGAAGCTGTCGAACATCGCGACGCGGCCCCCGTCGAGCGCGTGCCGCGCACCGTGCGCGAACGGGTGCGCGGCCAGTCGCGCGCCGAGCACCCGCAGGACCGCCTCGTGCGCGACGCGCCCGAGCGCGACGATCGCCGCGCCGCGCGGGAGCCGGGCGACGTCGGCCGCGAGGAAGCGGCTGCACTCGCGCACCTCCGCGGGCAGCGGGCGATTGTCCGGCGGGAGGCACTTCACCGCGTTGGAGATCCGGCAGTCGACGAGCGCGAGCCCGTCGTCGCGCGAGGTCGCGACCTTCGCGGTCGCGAAGCCGAAGTCGTGCAGCGTCTCGTACAGCAGGATGCCGGCATGGTCGCCGGTGAACGCGCGCCCGCTCGCGTTGGCGCCGTGCATGCCGGGGGCGAGCCCGACGACGAGGAGCCGCGCGTCGCGCGGCCCGAACGGCGGGACCGGGCGGCACCAGTAGCCCGGATGCTCGGCATGCACGCGGTCGAGGAACGCCGCGAGCCTCGGGCAGCGCCGGCAGCCGGGGTCGTAGTCCGGCGCGGCGCCCGTCTCTGGCAGAATGGCGGCCCCCGGGATCGCGCGCATGCGCGGATTCTAGAACGGGCGGCCGCCCCCGGCCGGCGGGGCGCGATCCCGCCGCGCAGGGGCGACCACCCGGGCCGCATCCCGAGGCCCTCGTCTTCGACGTGCTAGCGACCGACCCCCACCTCGAGACCTTCGCGCGCACGCCGCCCGCGCGCACGAAGCGCCCGCCGCTCGTGTTCGTGCACGGCGGCTACACCGACGGCTGGTGCTGGACGCCGTATTTCCTCAAGTGGTTCGCCGCGCGCGGCTGGCCTGCGCACGCGCTGTCGTTGCGCGGCCACGGCGGCAGCGGCGGCGGGGAGCTCCTGTTCGCGAGCGGGCTCGACGACTACGCCGGCGACGTCGAGCGCGTCGCCGGCGCGCTGTCCGAGCCGCCCGTGTTCATCGGGCACTCGATGGGCGCCGCGATCGTCGAGCGGATGATCGCCACGCACCCGCGTCGCGGCGCCGTGCTGCTCGCACCGGTCCCGCCGACGGGCCTCGCGACGATCGCCGCACGCCTGGCGGTCGAGCGGCCGGACGCCCTCGCGCACCTGATGCGCCTCGATCCCACGCGCCTGTCCGCCGACGTGCTCGAGGCGCTGCGGCCGTTCTACTTCAGCGACCGCGTGGACGCCGCGATCCTCGAGTCCTCGAGCGCGCCTCGTCGCACATCGCGGCGGAATCGCCGCGCGCGATCCTCGATCTCTCGCTGCGCCTGCACTGGGCGACGCCCGAGCGCAACCGCACGCCGCTCGCCGTGATCGGCGCCGAGGGCGACCGCATCTGCACGCCCGCCGACGTCCGCGCGACCGCGCGCCACCACGGCGTCGACGCCGCGATCGTCCCCGGCCTCGCGCACATGCTCATGCTCGAGCCCGGCTGGGAGCGCGTGGCGGAGGCGATCGCCGATTGGCTCCAGGCGTTGTGACGAGGGGCGCCGGGGAAGGGTTGCAGTGAATTCGCAGGTCGTCGATGCGCGCCGGAGGGTCGGGTGTGCTCGACGGCGGTCGCCACGTGGGCGGCGAAGGGGGCGCGGGCCACCGGCCGGTACAGCGTTTCTCCCGTCTCCTTTCTCCGCCTTTCCGCCGCGCCCCGCGCGCCTCCCTACGCCGTGCGTTGCCGGAGGAACTCGACGAACCTGAGCGGCGGCAGGGGCTTGCTGACCCAGAAGCCCTGGAAGCAGTGGCAGCCGCGCGCCGACAGGAACTCGAGCTGCTCGCGCGTGCCGACGCCCTCGGCGACGACCTTGAGGTTCAAGCCGCGCGCGAGGCCGATGATCGCCTCGGTGATCGCCGCGTCGCCCGGGTCGGTCTCGAGGTCGGCGATGAACGAGATGTCGATCTTGAGCGTGTCGATCGGGAAATGCTTGAGGTGCGTGAGCGACGAATAGCCGGTCCCGAAATCGTCGATCGCCACCCGGAAGCCGTGGTCGCGCAGCTGGTGCAGCACGCGCCGGATCGCGTCGAGGTCGTGCAAGAGCGAGGTCTCGGTGACCTCGAGCTCGAGCCACGCGGGCTCGCAGCCGGCCTCGCGCACGATCTCGAAGATGCGCTGCGCGAGGTCCTCGCGGTAGAATTGGCGGGCCGACAGGTTCACCGACACGTTGAGCGGCAGCCCGGCGCGCCGCCACGACACCACCTGTGCCGCCGCCGTGCGCAGCACCCATTCGCCGAGCGAGTGGATGAGGCCCGCCTCCTCGGCGAGCGGGACGAACACCTGCGGCGGCACGTCGCCGTGCTCGGCGTCGTGCCAGCGCAGGAGCGCCTCCGCGCCGACCACCGCGCGGTCCGGGATGCTCACGACCGGCTGGTAGTGGAGCTCGAGCGAGCCTTCCTTGAGCGCGGCGCGCAGCGCCGTCTCGAGCGTGTGCTGGCGCAGCCGGTGCTCGGCCAGGTTCGCGTCGAGGAACTGGTAGGTGTTGCGCCCGAGCTCCTTGCTGCGGTACATCGCGACGTCCGCGTGCTTGAGGAGCTCGTCGGGGTCGTCGGAGTCGTCGGGATAGACGGCGATGCCGATCGACGAGGTCACGTAGATGTCGTGCTCCTCGATGCGGAACGGCTGGGCGATCGCGTCGAGCAGCTTCTGCGCGATGCGCCCGAGCACCTGCGGGTCGTCGAAGTCCTCGACGAT
>JBGAHH010000117.1:0-9563 GCA_044226265.1 Casimicrobiaceae bacterium
TAAAGACCGCCAGCCCGCACATAGCGTCGTGTGAGCACCAGCTTGTGAATCCCCGCAGACCAGGCCCGAAAGCCCGGCACGCGAGCACCCGCCGGCACCCACACCTATCGATTGCGAATTGTTAAAGAGCGGCCCCTCGAACCCGGTCCGAATCGGTTGGATTCGGCCGAGAGGAGCAAAGAGGCGCGATTCTAGCACGAAAACCGGGTCGGTCAACACCCCCCTCCCGGAACCCGGGCGGAAACGCCTCCGGGGCGCCCCCAACTGAAGGGCTTGCGGGCCGGCTCGCCGACCCTGCTTCCCGCCTGGCCGGACGGCCGACGGGCTGTCGCTACAATTTGGGGTTGCCACCCGCACGGTGCAACCCGGCACGACGTGAGCGAACCCCCGACGAACCCCGATCCCGCCGACGCCGCGACTCCCGCGGAGACGCCGCGCGAGCCAGCCGGTCATCCCGAGACCGTCGAAACGGCCACGGCCACGACTCCCGCCGCGTCGACGAACGCAGTCGCGGACGAGTCCGGGCCCGCGACGGCCGGCCCGGCGAATGCCGCGCGGCGCTCGCCCGTCGCCATGCTCGCGGCGATCGTCCTCGCCTTCGCGCTGGGAAGCGCCGTCGCGCTCGCCGCCTACGTCGCGATCAACAGCGGCAAGTGGATCGGCGCAGGCACGCCGCAGACCCTCGACACGGCGACGATGTCGGTGCCGCGCGGATCCGCCAAGCGCGACGGCGCGACGCTCGTCGCCCAGGCCCCGGCCAACGACGTGCTGATCGTCGCGCTGCCCACGAGCTTCCTCGCGCGCGAGCTGTCCGCGGTCGCGTGGGACGTCGACGACGTCCCGCCGGGCGCCGACGTCCGCCTGCTGTTCAACACCGACTACAAGCCGAGGGCCGTGCAAAGCCGCGCGCTCGTGGTCGAGGAAGGCCGCGTGCAGCCGATCTCGCTCGCGGGCGATCCCGACTGGATCGGGCGCATCACCGGGCTCGCGCTCGCCGTGCGCGCGCCGGGCGCGGCGATCCGCGTGCGCGGCGTCACCGTGAAGCCGCAGACCGCGTCGCAGCTCATCGGAGACCGCGCGCGCGAATGGTTCCGCTTCGAGCCCTGGAACGGGACGTCGATCAATTCGGTGACCGGCGGCGCGCAGGCGCAGTCGCTCCCGCTGCCCGTGGCGGTCACCATCGCCGCGCTGATCGCGCTCGCGGCGCTCGCCGTCGTGCGCAAGCTCGTGTCCGCGCGAATGCCGCGCGAGCTCGTCGCGATCGCCGCGGGGCTCTTCGTCGTCGGATGGGCGGTGCTCGACCTGCGATGGACGGTCAATCTCGCTCGCCAGAATGCCGCGACCCTCGAGCGTTACGGCGGCCTGGACGCCGAGGGCCGCGCGCTCGCCGCCGAGGACGGCGACCTCGCGCGTTTCCTCGAGAAGGCGAAGGCCGCGATGCCCGTCGAGCCGCAGCGCGTCGTCGTGCTGTCGTCCGCGCACTATTACCGCGGCCGGGCCGGATGGCAACTCATGCCGCATCGCGCGATGTGGGCGCCCACGGTCGACGCCGCGCCGGCCGGCGGCACGCTGCGCACGGGCGACTTCCTCGTCGTGTGGCAGGACACGCACGCGCGCTTCGACGCCGGGAGCGGCCGGCTGCGATTCGACAACGGCGTCGACCTGCCTGCGAAGCTCGTGCTCGCCGACGGCGACGGCGCGGTCTACGCGATCCTCTGACGCGATGGACGCGATCGCCCTCACCTTCGCGCTCCTGCTGCCGTATGCGATCGGCGAGGCGCTGCTCGCGGCCTGCGTTCGCGACGCGCCATCGTGGCGCGAGCCGGGCCTCGTGCCCTGGCTCGCGGGCGCCGCATGGATCGTCGGGTCGTTCGTGCTGACGCTGATCCTGCGCGCCGATGCCGCAACCGGCGTCCGGTTCGGACTCGTGTCGGTGGGGCTGCCGGGCCTCGCGATCGTCGCGGCCGCGAGCGCCGTCGCGTGGCGGCGCAACGGCGCCGGCTGGCGCGACGCGATCGGCGGCGCGCGCGACGGCCTCCTCGCGCGCGGGATCGACGGCCCCGCGCGATTCGCGTGGTTCGCGCTCCTCGCGTGGATCGCGCTGCGCGCCGGCATGCTGCTCGTCGAGGTGGCGTCGAGGCCGATCTACGCGTGGGACGCGTGGTCCGCGTGGGCGACGAAGGCGAAGGTCTATTTCGCGCAGGGCACGATCGTCCCGTTCGGCGACGAGACCCAGTGGATCGCGGCGCCGTCGGGGCTGTGGTTCGACGCCGCGCCCGCGCAGCCCGCGACCGTTCCCCTGCTGCCCGCCTGGGTCGCCACCGCGATGGGCCGCTTCGACGACGCCCGCGTGATGCTGCCTTGGTGGCTCGCCTATGTCGCGACGCTCCTCGTCGTCTACGGCGAGACTCGCAGGCGCGGCGTCGCGCCGCTGCCCGCGCTCGCGGCAGCGTGGCTCGCGGGCTCGCTGCCGCTGCTGGGCGCGCAGGTCGCGATCGCCGGCTACGCGGACCTGCCGCTCGCCGCGGCGTTCACGCTCGGCGCGCTCGCGGGCGTTCGCGCGGTGCGAACCCGCGCGCCGGTCGACGTCGTCGCCGCGCTCGCCGCGCTCGCGGCGGTCGCGCTGACGAAGACGTCGTCGTGGGCGTGGATCGTCGTCGCGCTCCCGGGCCTGGTGGCGGCCGCGGCCCCGGCCGCGTGGACGCGCCGAATCGCGATCGCGATCGCGGTCGCGGTGATCGCGGTCGTCGCCGTCGCCGCGCGATTCACCGACCTCGCGATCGGGCCGGTGTCGCTTGCGTTCGACCCGGCGTTCGCGGCGCTCGGCGTCGACGGCCTGCTGCTCGCGAACTGGCACCTCCTCGCGTTGGGCATCGTCGGCACGATCGCGTTCGCCTGGCGCAGGCTCCTCATGCCGGAGCTCGCGCCGGTCACGCTCGTCGTCGCGGCCGGCGCGGGCTGGATCGCGCTGATGGGCGCGTTCCCGTGGCTGCGCAACTGGGGCGCCGACGGGCTGGGCCTCAATCGCGCGGTGCTCGTGCTCGCGCCGACGGTCGTCGTCTGGATGGTCTGTGCGACGAGCGCCGCGGACGCGGACGCCGAGGCGCCCGCGTCCGCCGCCGAGCCGCGCCCCGCCGCCGGAGGCGACTGACCGATGCTGGAGCTTCCGGGCGTCACGCTCGTCTGCGCCGACACGCTCCACCACGCGCTGGCGGCGAGGGCGCTCGCCCGCTGCTGCGAGCGCGTCCGCTTCGGGCGCGCGCTGTTCCTGACCGACGCCGCGCCCGCGTCGCTCGAACTGCCCCGCGAGGTCGAGGTCCGGCGCATCGAGCCGCTCGACTCGCGCGACGGGTACTCGGCGCTCGTGCTCAAGGGGCTCGCCGCGCACGTCGCAACGCCGCATGCGCTCGTCGTGCAGTGGGACGGCTACGTCGTGAATCCCGACGCGTGGACCGACGAGTTCCTCGCCTGCGACTACATCGGCGCCCCGTGGTTCTGGAAGGCCGAGGGCTCGCGCGTGGGCAACGGCGGATTCTCGCTGCGCTCGCGCCGCCTCCTCGACGCGCTCGCCGATCCGTCGGTGACCGTCGACGGCAACGAGGACGTGACGATCGGCGTGACCCGCCGCCCATGGCTCGAGGCCGAGCGCGGCATCCGGTTCGCATCCGAGGCGCTCGCGTCGCGCTTCTCGTTCGAGGCCGCCTATCCGGTCGGCCGGCCGTTCGGCTTCCACGGCCTCTTCAACTTCGCGCGCGTCGAGTCGGACGCGGAGATCGCCGCGCTCGCGCCGGCGTTCTCCGACGCGATCGCCCGCTCGCCGCAGATGCTCTCGCTCATGCGCAATTGCGCGGCGCTGGGCCAGTCGCGCGCCGCGCTCGCGCTCGCGAACCGGATCCTCGCCTCGGAGCCGGCGCACGCCGAGGCGGCGCGCGTCCGCGACGAGGCGCTGCGCGACCAGGCGCGCCGACCGTCGGTCGGCCGCAACGATCCGTGCCCCTGCGGCAGCGGCAAGCGCTACAAGGCGTGCCACGGTGCGCTCGCGGCCCAGGCTCCCGCGGAGCCGCCCGCGGAACGCAACGGTTCGGACACGCTGACGCTCGCGGGCATCGAAGCCCATCGCGCGGGGCGGCTCGACGAGGCCGAGCGCGCGTATCGCGCGGCCCTCGCGGCCGCGCCCGATCATCCCTACGCCGGCCACTACCTCGGCGTGATCGAAATGCAGCGCCGCGACTACCCGAGCGCGATCCCGCGCCTCGAGCGCGCGGCCGCGGCGCGGCCCAACGAGCCCGACTTCCACATGAACCTCGGGCTCGCGTACTCGGGCGTCGACCGCTTCGACGACGCGATCGCCGCGCACCGGCGCTCGATCGCGATCGACCCGCGCCGCGCGGGCCCCTGGAACAACCTCGGCCTCGCGCTCACCGAGAAGTCGCGGCACGCCGAGGCCGCCGACGCGTTCCGCCGCGCGATGGCGATCGATCCCACGATGCCGAAGGTCCGCTGGAACCTCGCGATGACGCGGCTCATGCTGGGCGACCGCGGCGGCTGGGACGATTACGAGTCGCGCCTCGACATCGAGGAGCTCGGTGCGGGAGGCGATCTCGCACACGTGCCGCGTTTCCGCGGCGGCGACGTCGCGGGCAAGACGATCCTCGTCGACGCGGAACAGGGCTACGGCGACATCCTGCAGTGCGCGCGCTTCGTCGCGGTGCTCGCCGCCCGCGGCGCGAGGGTCGTCCTGCGGCTGCCCTCGCCGATCGCGAACCTTATGCGGTCGGTTCCCGGCGTCGCCGACATCGTGCCGCTCGGCGCGCGGCCGGCGGTCGACGCCTGGCTGCCGATGATGTCGCTGCCGAGCGCGATCGGCGCGCATCCGCACGGCGAGGCGCCCGATCCTCCTTACGTCTTCGCGGACCGCGCGCGCGTGGCATCGTTGCGCGCCGAGCTCCTGCGCACGCCCGCGCGGGCGCACGTCGGGCTCTCGTGGGCGGGGAACCCGACCCAGGGGAACAACCGCCGCCGCTCGTGCCCGCTGGCCGCGCTCTCGCCGCTCCTCGAGCGCGCCGACGTCGCGTGGTACTCGCTGCAGCGCGTCGATGGCGAGGACCAGATCCCGTCGGTGCCGGCAGCGCGCGCACTGAAGCTCCGCGACGAACGCAACGACTTCGACGGCAAGGCGGCGCTGATGGGCGCGCTCGACCTCGTGATCAGCGTCTGCACGAGCAACGCCCACCTCGCCGGCGCGCTCGGCCGGCCGGCGTGGATCATGCTCGCGTTCGCGCCGGACTGGCGCTGGGGAGCGGCGGGCACGAGCACGGCCTGGTATCCGTCGGCGCGCCTGTTCCGCCAGCCCGCGCCCGGCGACTGGGCGTCGGTCGTGCGCGACGTGGGCCGCGCGCTGGACGATTGGATGGCGGCGCGATGAGCCTGCCGGCGCCGAAGTCGCGCAACGATCCCTGCCCCTGCGGCAGCGGCAAGCGCTACAAGTATTGCCACGGCAGCGATGCGCCGCCGGAGGCCGCCGTCGCGGTGGCGGCGTCGCAGGATCCGGTCGAGGTCGCGCGCGCCGAGCTCCGCAACGGACGGCTGTCCGAGGCGGCGGCGGTCATCGAGCGCGCCTTCGGCCCGGAGCCCGGGCACCTCGCGGCGCTCAAGCTCTACGCGGAGGCGCTGCGTCCCGCCGATCCCGCGCGCTCGCTGGCTTGCTGGGAGCGCGCGCACGCGATGGCGCCCGGCGACCCCGAGCCGATGTTCTTCCTCGCGGATTTCGCGCGCGAGGCCGGGGATTTCGCGCGCGCGATCGCGCTGTTCGAGCTCGCGCTCGCGGGGGCCCCCGACCATCCCGCGCTCCTCAACAACCTGGGGCTCGCGCAGGAGAAGGCCGGCGACCTCGCCGCGGCGGAACGGAGCTTCCAGCGCGTGCTCGAGACCTCGCCGGACGACCTCAACGCGCTCGCGAACCTCGCGCAGAACTACTACCAGCAGAAGCGCTTCCGCGAGTCGATCCCGTTGTTCGAGCGCGTGGTGAAGGCGATGCCCGACGCGCCGGCCGCGATCTGGGCGAATTTCGGCGCGACGCTGCGCTACGCCCAGAGCTACGGCCGCGCGGAAGCCTGCCTGGTCCGCGCGACCGAGATCGCGCCCGACCTGCCGGAGCCCTGGCGAGACCTCGGGGCGTGCCGCATGGCGGCCAAGCAATGGGGCAGCGCGACGCTCGCGTTCAGCCGGGCGGTCGAGCTCGACCCCGAGGACCACGTCTCGAAGAGCTACCTGATCCACACCGCGGGACACGAGTGCGTCTGGGACCGTTTCGACGAGCTGCGCGCCGACGTGATCGACGCCGCGCGCAAGCCCGGGTACGCGAAGGGCATGCTGCCGTCGCCCTACACGCTGCAATCGATCAGCGACGACCCGGACCTCGAGAAATCGGTCGTGCACCGCTGGACCCAGCTCGAGTTCCTGCCCGTGGTGAACGAGCGGCCGCCCAGGCGCGCGCATCGCGATCGGCTGCGGCTGGGCTTCGTGTCGCCCGACTTCCACGGCCATCCGGTGGGCCGCCTCATCGTCGGCGTGCTCGAGCGGCTCGACAAGTCGCGGTTCGAGGTGTTCGGCTACGACACGATGCCGCAACCGACGCACCCGATCTGGAAGCGCATCCAGGCCGCGTGCGAGCGCTTCCACATGCTGCCCGAAAGCGACGCGCGCGACGTCGCGGCGCTCGTGCGCGCCGACGAGGTCGACGTGCTGTTCGACCTCACTGGCCACACCGCGGGCTCGAACCTGTCGGTCTTCTCGCTGCGACCGGCGCCGATGCAGGTCAACTACCTGGGCTACCCCGGGACGAGCGGCTGCCGCGCGATGGACTGGATCCTGACCGATCCGTACTGCATTCCGGACGAGCGCGCCGACACCTGCCTCGAGCGCCTGCTCCACGTCGAGCCCTGCTACATGCCGCCCTGCGGCGACGAGATCGACGCGTCGATCGCGGTCGCGCGCGAGGACTACAAGCTGCCCGCGTCGGCGACCGTGTTCGCGGTGATGAGCTCGGCGTACAAGATCATGCCCGAGCGGTTCGACGCCTGGATGGAGATCCTGCGCGGGGTCCCGGACTCGGTGCTCTGGATCCGCTACATGAGCGGCGTGGCGACGCGGCGCCTGCACCTGCGCGCGGACGCCGCCGGCGTCGACCCCGACCGGGTTCTCATCGTCAAGAACGAGCCGACGTCCCGCTACCTCGCGCGCTACCGGCTCGCCGACCTGTTCCTCGACACCTGGCCCTACGGTTCGCACACGACGGTCAACGACGCGCTCTCGGCCGGGCTCCCCGTGCTGACGGAGGCGGGGCGGTCGTTCGCCTCGCGCGCGTCGGCGAGCCAGGTCGTCGCCGCGGGACTGCCGGAGCTCGTGACGACGTCGCTCGACGACTACGTCGCGACGGCCGTCGAGCTCGGCCGCCATCCGGCGCAGCTGCGCGAGCTCGCGGAGCGGCTTCGCGCCGCCCGCCGGGTGCGGCCGTACTTCGACCTCGACGGGTTCACGCGGCGCTTCGAAGCGGCGGTCGAGCGCGCGTGGGCCGAAACGCCGGACGCCTGACGGCGGATCAGCCGCGCTCGAGCGCGTCGGCGAGCGCGGCGAGCGGCGCGGCGTCGTCGAACAGGCGATACGACCCTTCGCGCAGGAGCGCGGAGACCTCCGCGCGCCATGCTGCGTCCTCCGCCAGCCGGCGGGCGATCGCGACCAGCCCGTCCTCGTCGGACGCGACGAGCGCGTCCGCGCCGATCAGCGCCAGCATGCCGGCGCTCTGGCGCCCGCGCATGAACGCGCCGGGGCGGGTCACGATCGGCAGGCCGCACGCGATCGCGTCGAGGCTCGTGTTGCCACCCGTCCAGCGCGCATTGTCGAGCATCGCGTCGCACGCGAGATTGATGCGGAGGTAGTCGTCATGGCCGACGTGCGGCAGCACGAGGATGCGCGAGGCTTCGACGCCGTGCGCGTCGAGGACCGGCGCCAGCCGCGCGTGCCATTCGGCGGTGAGCTTCGGATGCCTGCCCTGGAACGCGACGATGCGGCTCCCCGGCACCTCGGCCAGGACGCGGGCGACCCGGTCGTCGTCGTCCGGATGCATCTTGAACAGCGACTGCGGCACGAGGAACAGCGTCCCGTCCGACGGCAGGCCGAGGGATTCGCGGGCGACGCGCTCCGGGGCGGCGGGGCGTGAATAGCGCGTGCCGAGGCCGGGCAGCCGGACCAGGCGCTCGCGGTAATGGGCCTCGCCGCCCGGCGGCTCCATCGCGTCGACGGAGAACGCGACGTCGATCGTCGGCAGCCCGCAGGTGACCGGGTGGCCCCAGCCGGCGCACTGGAGCGGCGCGAGGCGCAGCGACGCCAGCGCGAACGAGGTGGAATCCATCCCGAGCTCGGGGTAGACGACGACGTCGGGCGCGCCCTCGGCGATCACCCGGGCGACCTCGGCCGGCGCGCGCACCCCGTGCGACACGAACCCGGACGCCGCGCCGCGCAGGCTCGCGGTGACCTCGTCGTTGCCGTCGCCCAGACGATGCACGATGACCTCGAAGCGCTCCGGGTCGAGGCCGGTGATCCAGCTCGCGAAGTAGCGCCCGACCGTGCCTTCGCGGAAGAACGCGGACACGAACGCGACGCGCGTGCGCGCCGGTCGCTCGCGCCGCGGCGCGACGCCCCCGATCGGCGCGCCCTGCGCCGCGCCGAGCATCGCTGCGACGAGATCCCCGTACGCGGACTGCAGCGCGCGATCGTCCTCGCCGTGGTAAGCGAGCAGGAAGTTCGTCCGCGCGACCTCGTGCAGCACGCGCGCGCGGGGCATCGCCGACGCGAGGGGCGGAAGCTCGACGGCCAGGCGCGCCACCGACGACGCGAAGCGCTCCCTCGCCTCGGCGATCGCGGCGCGCGACGCCGGGATCATCGGCAGCAGCAACTCCGCGCCCAGCCTCGCGCGGAGCATGCGCGGATCGGAGCGCGCGGCTTGCGCGAAGGCCGATCGCGCGGCTTCCAGGTCGTCGCGCTCGGCCAGCGTGCCCGCCAGGGCGACTCGGGCCACCGCGTCGTCGGGCCGCTCCGCGAGCGCGAGCGCGTAGGCGCTCGCCGCCGCATCCAGCCTGCCGCCGCGCCGATCGATGCCCGCGATCACCAGCCTCGCCGTGCGTTGGCCCGGATCGAGGCCGAGCGAGCGATTCGCCGCCTCGATCGCGCCGTCCTCGTCGCCGGCGTCGCGCCGCGCCACCGCCAGGTTCGCCCAGGCATGCGCGTAACGCGGGTCGACCTCGACCGCGCGCCCGAACGCGGCCAGCGCCTCGTCCAGGCGGCTCAGCGTTCGCAGCGCGTTGCCCAGGTTGTTCCAGGCGCGAGCGTATTGCGGGTCGAGCTGCGTCGCGCGCGCGAAGGCGTCCGCCGCCGCGTCGGGCTCGCCCGCGTCCGCCGCCGCGATCCCCAGCGCGTTCCACGCGCGCGCGTCGCCGGGCAGGAGATCGACCGCCCGACGAAGATCGGCGAGCGCTCCCGCGCCGTCGCCCATGCGGCCGCGCGCG
>JBGAHH010000118.1:0-9539 GCA_044226265.1 Casimicrobiaceae bacterium
CAAGCTTCTACTTGCCGCATCCGCCGCATTCGTCCTGGGCGCCGGCCCGGCCCTGGCCCAGGCGCCGGTCAAGGTCGGCATCATCGCCCCCTTCACCGGGCCCTTCGCGGACTTCGGCAAGCAGTTCGAGATCGGGGCGAAGGCGTACCAGAAGCTCCACGGCGACACGGTCGCCGGGCGGAAGGTCGAGCTCATCCTCAAGGACACCGGCGGCCCGTCGCCGGAAGTGGCGAAGCGCCTCGCGACCGAGCTGGTCGTGCAGGACAAGGTCGACTTCCTCGCCGGGTTCGGGCTGACGCCCGAGGCGCTCGCGGTCGCGGACGTCGCGACGCAGGCGAAGAAGCCGATGGTGATCTTCAACGCGGCGACGTCGGTCATCACGACGAGGTCGCCCTACATCGTGCGCACGTCGATGACGCTGCCGCAGGTCAGCTCCCCGATGGGGACCTGGGCCGCGCGCAACGGCATCAAGCGCGTGATCACGATGGTGACCGACTACGGCCCGGGCATCGACGCGGAGAGCGCGTTCAAGAAGACCTTCACCGCGTCCGGCGGCCAGGTGATCGAATCGATCCGCACGCCGCTGCAGAATCCGGACTTCGGACCCTACATCCAGCGCGTGAAGGACGCGAAGCCCGACGCCGTGTTCATCTTCGTGCCCGCCGGCCAGCAGGCCGTGGCGGCGATGAAGGCGTACAGCGAGCGAGGCCTCGCGCAGGCGGGGATCAAGGCGATCGCGACCGGCGACCTCACCGACGACCACGTGATCGACGCGATGGGCGACGCGGCGATCGGCCTCATCACGTCGTTCCACTACTCGACGGCGCACAACTCGCCCGAGAACCGGGCGTTCCTGCAGGCGTACTCGCAGGTCGCGCCGCCGAACGCCGGGCGTCCGAACTTCATGACCGTCGGTGCCTTCGACGGCATGGCGCTCATCTACGACATCGTCTCGAAGTCGGGCGGCACGATCGACGCCGACAAGGCGATGGAGATCGCGAAGGGCTGGAAGTCGCAGAGCCCGCGCGGGCCGATCAAGATCGATCCGTCCACGCGCGACATCGTCCAGGACATCTACCTCCGCAAGGTCGAGAAGCAGGGCAGCCAGCTCCAGAACGTCGAGTTCGAGCGCTTCGAGGCGGTGGCGGACCCGGGCAAGCAGCCGTAAGCGCGCGGTTCGAGCCGCGCGTCGGCGCAGAAGCGATCGCATGAGGACCCAGGTCGGGATCATCGGCGGCGGCCCTTCCGGGCTGCTGCTGTCCCAGCTGCTGCACCTGCGGGGAATCGACACGGTCCTGCTCGAGAAGCACACGCGCGACTACGTGCTGGGGCGCATCCGCGCCGGCGTGCTCGAGCACGGCTTCGCGGCGCTGATGCGCGAGGCGCGGGCCGGCGAGCGGATGGACCGCGAAGGCCAGATCCACGAAGGCTTCTTCATCGCGCACGACGGGATCAAGGAGCGCGTCGACCTGAAGACGCTCACCGGCGGGAACACGGTGATCGTCTACGGGCAGACCGAGCTCACGCGCGACCTCTACGAGGCGCGCGACCGCGCCGGCGGCGCGGTGATCCACGAGGCCGAGGACGTCCAGCCGCACGACCTCGAGTCCGCGCACCCGTACCTCACGTACCGGAAGGACGGCCGCGAGCACCGGGTCGACTGCGACTACGTGATCGGCTGCGACGGGTACCACGGCGTCTCGCGCCAGTCGATCCCGAAGGCGAAGATCCGCGAGTTCGAGCGCGTCTACCCGTTCGGCTGGCTCGGCATCCTGACGCGAACGCCGCCGGTGTCGCCCGAGCTCGTCTACGCGACGCACGAGCGCGGCTTCGCGCTGTGCTCGCTGCGTTCGCCGGTGCTCTCGCGCTACTACATCCAGGTGCCGCTGTCCGACTCGGTCAACGACTGGACGGACGACCGCTTCTTCGACGAGATCAGGCGCCGGCTGCCCGCGCACCTCGGCGCGTCGATGGTCACCGGGCCGTCGATCGAGAAGAGCATCGCGCCGCTGCGCTCGTACGTGGTCGAGCCGATGCGCTACGGCCGGCTGTTCCTCGCCGGCGACGCGGCGCACATCGTGCCGCCGACCGGGGCGAGGGGGCTCAACAGCGCGGCGTCGGACATCTACTACCTCTACCACGCGCTGGTCGACCACTACCTCGCGAAGGACGATCGCGGCCTCGACGACTACTCGCGCCGCGCGCTCGCGCGCGTCTGGAAGGGGCAGCGGTTCTCGTGGTGGATGACGACGCTCCTGCACCGCTTTCCGGACTCGAGCCCGTTCGACCGTCGGCTGCAGGAGACCGAGCTCGCGTACCTGTTCTCGTCGCCGCGCGCGCTCGCGTCGCTCGCCGAGAACTACGTCGGCCTGCCGTTCTAGGCCATCGCGGCGCCGGGCCGCGACACGGCCGGGTCCCGCGACCGCGGGGTCCGGCGGATTCGATATCGCTCAGGACGCGCGCTGCAGCGCGCCGATCGCGTCGGCGATGTCCTTGCTCGCACGCGCGACCGCCCGGCTGTGGGCGGCTGCGAGCGCGTCGTAGCCCTTGTCGGCGACGGGCTCGCGCGCGGTGGTGCGCCCGGTCTGCGTCCTGCCGTCCTTCGAACGGCGGACCGTCCAGACCGCGTCGAGCGTCGCGGCGTCGCCCGGCGCGGACTCGAACGTGCGCACCTCGACCACGACGCGATAGTCGGGCTCGACCGCGATCGGCTGCGGGAAGCGGATCACGCGCGACGTGCCGAGCAGCGCCGACAGGTTGTCCGCGATCGCGCGCGTGAGGTTGTCCTGCAGCGGGGACGCCCATCGGTTGAAGTCGTCGATCTTCACCTCGTTGGGCCCGGTGTTCACGACGAACTCGGGCCGGTCGACGACCGCCGGGATCGTGACCGGGCCGACCGCGACGACGAGCGACGAGGTCGAGGCCGCGGGCGCCACGGTCGGGCCCAGCGTGTAGAAGCGCGACGGCGGCGACGTGCCGCATCCGGCGGCGAGGCCGATGGCCGCGCAGGCGATCGCGATGCCGGCTCGTGGGCGCATCACTTGCTCCCGCTCGTGGACTCGGCCGCCTTGCCGCGAATCGGCGACTCGGGGTGGCGCTCGAGGTATTCGAGGAACACGCGCAGGCTGCGGGCCGCGCGCGTGAATTCGACCAGCGCGTCGCGGAGCTCCTGCTGCGCGGGCGCATCGGGCCCGACGAGCGTCGAGTCCGCGTTCTTGAGCGTGCGCTCGACGCTGCCGAGCGTCCGGTGCAGCGCGTCGAGGTCCGCCTTGAGCGAGGGCACGACCTCGGTGTCGACGCGGTTGATGAGCTTGGTCGCGCCGGTGAGCGTCTCGTCGAGCGAGGCCAGGTCCTTGGCGATCCCGGTCCCGATCTGCTCGAGCGGCATCTTGTCGAGCTTGTCGAGGATGCTCGCGAGCTTCGAGGTCAGGTCGACGAGGTCGCTTTGCACCGACGGCAGCTCGGCCACGCCCTTGTTGTACACGATGGTCGCCTTCGGCGCCTTCGGGAAGTAGTCGAACGCGACGTAGAGCTGGCCCGTGATCAGGCTCCCGGTGCGCAGTTGCGCACGCAGCCCGCGCTCGTCGATCAGGCGCTGCAGGAACGCGTTGCGGCGCTTCTCGTCGCTCTTCAGGAACTGCTCGACCTTCGCCTGCTGCGTCGCGTCGGCGAGGGGAACCAGCCGCTCGGGGTAGAACGAGATCGTGACGCGCGGCCGGATGTTCGCCTGCTCGGCCTGGAAGTCGAACCCGATGTCGATGACCTCGCCGATCTGCACGCCGAGGTAGGTGACCGGCGCGCCGACCGCGAGGCCGCGCAGCGCCTCGTCGAAGTGCAGCACGTACTGGCGCGTGATCGCGTCGCGCGCCTTCATCGCGATCGTCCGGTCCTCGTAGAGTGCGAACGCGGAATCGGGCGGCGCCCGCGCCGTGTCGTGCACGAACGGCGGCGCGTCGAACGCGATGCCGCCCACCAGCAGCGACGCCAGCGACTCGGTGCGCACGGCGAGCCCGTTGGCGTCGAGGCTCACGTCGATGCCGCTCACCTTCCAGAAGCGCGTGCCGAGGCTCACGAACTTGTCGTAGGGCGCCGAGACGAACGCCTGGATCTCGACCGACTTGCCGTCGGGCGCGAGGTCGAAACCGATGACCTGGCCGACCGGGAGCCGCCGGTAGTAGAGCGGGGAGCCGACGGCGAGCGAGCCCAGGTCGTCGGACTTGAGCGTGAACTCGCTGCCGAGCTGTCCGGCGACGAAGGGCGCCTTGTCGAGGCCGACGAACTCGGAGCGGTCGAGGTGCGACTCGCCCGCCTTGAAGCCGATGTAGTTGCCCGACAGCAGCGTATTGAGCCCCGAGATGCCCGACAGGCTGATCGTCGGGCGCACGACCCAGAACTGCGCGTCGTCGACCATGAGCCCCGCCGCGCGCTTGGTGATCTTCGCGGTGACCTCGACGTTCTGGTAGTCCTCGGTGAACTGCACGGTCTTCACCTGGCCGATGATCACGTCCTTGTACTTGATGAACGTCTTGCCGGCCTCGATGCCCTCGGCGGCCTTGAAGACGATCGTGATCGTCGGGCCTTCGCTGCGGATGCGCTGTACGGCGATGCCGATGCCCACCAGCACGGCGAGCACCGGGATGATCCAGACGATCGAGATGCGGCTGCGCTTCGGCGCGACCGGGATCGCCTGGGGAAGGTCGACTTCGTCGGCGGGCTCAGCCATGCGCGCTCCGGTCGGCCGCGTGGGGATTCCAGATCAGGCGCGGATCGAACGAGTGGGCGGCGATCATCGTCAGCACGACCACCGCCATGAAGTAGAGCACGCCGATGCCCGGCGCCACCGACATCAGGGGATCGAGCTGCACCAGCGCGACGACGAAGGCGACGACGAACACGTCGAGCATCGACCAGCGGCCGATGCCCTCGACCAGCCGGTACAGCCGCGTGCGGTCGTGGTTGCTCTTCGCGGAGCCGCGCTGCACGGTGATCAGCAGGTAGCCGAGCGCCACGAGCTTGCCGAGTGGGACGACCACGCTCGCGACGAGCACGATGAGCGCCAGGATCCACGACCCTTCCGACCACAGGAACACCACGCCCTGCAGGATCGTCGAGGATTCGGTCGACCCCAGCGTCGTCGTGACCAGGACCGGGTACGCGTTGGCCGGGACGAAGAAGATCGCCGAAGCGACGACCAGCGCCCAGGTCGTCTGGATCGAGAAATGGTGGCGCTCGGCGAGCGCCGAGCCGCAGCGGGGGCAGCGCGATGCCTGGCCCGACGCAGGCGGGCGCGACAGGAGCCCGCAGGCGTGGCAGGGCACGGCGCGGGCGCCATGGACGTGCGCCGCCGCGCCGCGGCCGGGGGCGGCTTGGCGCAGCGCCGGCGGCAGGCTGCCGTCGGCCCAGGTCACGCGCTCCCAGATCGTGCGGGTGTCGAAGGTCGCCGAGATCGCCGCGAGCAGGACGACGAGCAGCGCGACGCCGGCGAGGCCGATCCCCGGCACGACGGTCGCGAGGTGGGCGATCTTGATGAGGGCGACGAGGATGCCGAGCAGCATCACCTCGGTCATCGACCAGGGCTGCACGACGGCCGCCATCCGCAGGAGCTGCCCGACCCAGCGGGGCGCGGGCGGGTGCCGCGCGGCGAGGAGAACCGCGAGCATGAACGCGATGAAGGCGCCCGGCGCGACCACGGCGCAGAACGCGACGCTCAAGGCGGTGATCTCGCTGCCGCGGTTCCACATCTCGAGCGCGCCGCCCAGGATCGTCGTCGTCGACTCGCGCCCCACCGCCGACAGTCCCATCAACGGCGACAGGTTGGCGATCAGGAAGACGGCCGCGGCCGCGAAGGCCAGCGCCAGCGGCCGGTCGATCGGATCCGCGGGGTTGCGCGCGATCGTGACCCGGCAGCGGGCGCAGCGTGCGCTGCCACCGGGAAGGAGCGGCGGTATCGACTGCTGGAGGTCGCAATCCGGGCACGCGAGGGTGTCCGGGGCGATCGGGGGACGCGAGGTCGGCATCGGGCGGGGCCTAGCCTTCACCCGGGGCCCGGAGGGGCGGGGCGCGCGGCATCGGCGGCGCGGGCATTGTCTCGGGTGGGCGCGCCGACTGCAAGCGCCGCCGGGCGGGCTGGCTTCCCGCTGGGGGCTCGGACTGTCCAGAATCAAGCGTACCCGGGGATGTGATAATTTTTCCGGCCCGCTCGCCGCCGGCGGCGAGCGGGCGCCTCCGGGAGAGATCGCATGACGGGTCACGCGGGCCGCACGGCCGCCGAATGGATCGCGGAGTTCGTCGTGGCGCGAGGCGCGAAGCGCGTCTACGGCCTGCAGGGCGGCCACATCCAGCCGATCTGGGATCACCTCGCGCAGAGGCACGTGCGCATCGTCGACGTTCGCGACGAAGGCGCGGCGGTGCACATGGCGCACTGCCACGCGGTGCTCACGGGCGAGGTCGGCGTCGCCTTCGCGACCGCGGGACCGGGCGTCACCAACTGCGTGACCGCGATCGCGAACGCGTACCTCGAGCGGGTGCCGGTCGTGCTGATCGGCGGCTGCGCGCCGGTGCCGCAGGACGACCTCGGCCCGCTCCAGGGCATCGACCACGTGTCGATCATGCGCCCGGTGACGCGCAGCGCGCGCACGCTGCGGACCGCGGACAACCTGCTCCGCGATCTCGACAAGGCCTGGTCGACGGCGCTGGGCGACGGCAACCCGCCGGGGCCGGTCTACCTCGAGGTTCCGACCGACGTGCTGCGCGACCTCGTCGCGCCCGGCGTCGTGCTCCAGGAATACCTGCGGCCGAAGCCGAGGCGGCGCCTGCCGCCCGATCCGCAGGAGGTCGCGAAGGCGGCGGCGATGGTCGCCGCCGCGAATCGGCCGCTGGTGCTCACCGGACGCGGCGCGATGGGCCACGCGCGCGAGCTTCAGCGCTTCCTCGACGCCTCGGGCGCGCTCTACCTCGACACGCAGGAGAGCCGCGGGCTCGTGCCGGGCTCGCATCCGTCGTTCGTCGGCGCGGTGCGCGCGCGCGTCATGCAGGAAGCCGACCTCGTCGTCGCGGTGGGCCGCAAGCTCGACTACCAGACCGGGTACGGATCGCCGGTCGTCTTTCCCGCCGCCCGATGGGTGCGGATCGGCGACAACGCCGAGGAGCTGCGCGAGAACCGGCGCGGCGAGGTCGAGCTCTTCGCCGACGCGGGGCTCGCGCTCGCCGCGATCGCGGGGGCGCTGCCCTCGAAGCCCCCGGTCGACGCCGCGTGGACGAAAGCGATGCGCGACGAGCACCTGCGACGGGCGGCCAAGTACGCCGCCGGGCTCGCGACCTCGCCGGCCGGTAACGACGGGCACATGCACCCGAACCGCATCTTCGCGGCGCTGCGCGAGGTGCTCGCGCACGACGCGATCACGATCGCCGACGGCGGCGACATCCTGAGCTTCGCGCGCCTGGGCCTCGAGGCGCCGGCGACCTACCTCGACGCGGGCGCGTTCGGCTGCCTCGGCGTCGGCACGCCCTACGGCGTCGCGGCCGCGCTCGCGCATCCGGAACGGCAGGTCGTCGTGATCAGCGGCGACGGCGCGTTCGGCATCAACGCGATGGAGGTCGACAGCGCGAAGCGCCACGGCGCGAAGGCGGTGTTCGTCATCGCCAACAACGCCGCGTGGAACATCGAGCGCCTCGACCAGCAGATGAACTACGGCGGCCGCGTCGTCGGCACGACGCTCGCGTGGAGCGACTACGCGGGCATGGCGCGCGCGTTCGGCCTCCACGCCGAGCGCGTCACCGATCCGGCGCGCCTCGCGGGCGCGCTGCGCGAGGCGCTCGCGAAGGCGCCCGCGCTCGTCGACGTCGTCGTGACGCAGGACGCGCTGTCGTCCGACGCCGGCAAGGGGCTCGGGTGGGTGCCCGACTACCAGGCGCTGACCGCCTGGGACGACGCGGAGAAGGCGCGGCGCGCGTGAGCGGCGTGCTGAACGTCGGCGAGATCGTCGCGGCGCAGGCGCGGCTGCGGCCCGACAAGGTCGGCGCGCGCGACTCGCGGCGCGCGCTCACGTTCGCGCAATGGAACGCGCGCGCGTGCCGGCTCGCGAACGGGCTGCGCGGCCTCGGCCTCGCGCCCGGCGACCGCGTGGCGCTGCTCGCCTACAACCGCGTCGAGTGGATGGAGATCTACGTCGCGCTCGCGAAAGCCGGCCTGGTCGCGGTGCCGGTCAACTTCCGGCTGGTCGCCCCCGAGATCCGCTACATCGCCGAGCACAGCGGGGCGAAGGCGATGATCGTCCAGGACGAGCTCGTGCCCGCGGTCGAGCCGCTGCGCGGCGAGCTCGCGATCCCCGCCCCGGCGTGGATCCACGTGGGCGACGCGACGCCCGCGGGCTGGACCGGGTACGAGTCGCTGCTCGCACGGGCTTCCGACCGCGAGCCCGGCGTGCCGGTGAAGCCCGAGGACACCTGGGCGCTGATGTACACGTCCGGAACGACGGGCCGGCCGAAGGGCGCGATCCGCAACCACCGCGGCAGCGCGCTGATCTCGCTCGTCACCGCGCTCGACATGGGACTGACCGGCGAGGACACGGCGCTGCTCGTGATGCCGATGTGCCACGCGAACTCGCTCTACTTCGCGTTCACGTTCACGCACCTCGGCGCGACCTGCGTCGTCGACGACCGCCGCAGCTTCGACCCCGAGGCGCTGCTCGCGACGATGGCCGCGCGCCGTGTGACCTTCACGTCGCTCGTGCCGACGCACTACATCATGGCGCTCGGTTTGCCGGCGAAAGTGAAGGCCGCCCACGACGTCAGCCGCGTGCGCAAGCTCATGATCTCGTCGGCGCCGGCGCGGAAGGACACGAAGCTCGCGATCCTCGAGCACTTCTCGAACTCGCAGCTCTACGAGCTCTACGGCTCGACCGAGGCGGGCTGGGTCACGCTGCTGCGGCCCGACGAGCAGATCGAGTACCTGGGATCGGTCGGCCGAGAATGGACCGGCTCGGGCCCGATCCGGATGCTCGATCCCGACGGTCGCGAGGTGCCCGACGGCGAGGTGGGCGAGCTCCACTCGCGCACGCCCTACGCGTTCGACGGGTACCTGAACGATCCGGCCAAGACGCGCGAGGCGCTGCGCGACGACGGCTACCTGTCGGTCGGCGACATGGCGCGCCGCGACGAGCGCGGCTTCGTCCACCTGGTCGACCGCAAGAGCAACATGATCATCAGCGGCGGCGAGAACGTCTACCCGTCCGAGATCGAGGACATCCTCGGCCGCTTCCCCGGCGTGAAGGACGTCGCGGTCGTCGGCGTCCCGCACGAGAAGTGGGGCGAGTCGGTGCACGGCGTCATCGTGCTGCACGAAGGCGTCGAGGCGAGCGAGTCCGCGGTGCTCGAGTGGTGCCGCGACAAGATGGCCGGCTACAAGCGCCCGCGGTCGATCTCGTTCGTCGCGGAGCGCGAGATGCCGCGCACCGCGACCGGCAAGATCCAGCACCGCGTCCTGCGCGAGCGGCTCGCCGCGAAGCGCTGAGCGGCGGGGACGCGACGCGATGGAGCTT
>JBGAHH010000119.1:0-13622 GCA_044226265.1 Casimicrobiaceae bacterium
TCGTCGTCGAGACACACGCAGGCCTGCCCGACGAGCCCTGGGCCCGGGCCGACGCCGCGCCGTTCGGCCCGGGCGTCGAGGTCGTCTACCCCGGCGGGAGGTTCGGCTACCACCGTTTCGTGCTCGCGGGCCTCGCGGGCGTCCGGGATCGCGCCGCCCCCTACGCGATGATCCTGAACAACGACGTGACGCTGTTCTCGCCGGGCTTCCTCCGCGCGATGCTCGACGGGCTGCAGCGCGTGCCCTCGGTCTCGCCGCTCGGCTACCGCGAGGCGCGCTGGAACGGCATCGACGCGTCGACGCCGCTCGTCCTGAACCACTCGATCGCGAGCGCGCTCACCGGCTGGTGCGTGATGTTCGACACGGCGATCTTCGACATCGTGCCGGCGGAGGAGCTGTTCCCGCCCGACCTCCTCTGGTACTGCCAGGACATCGTGTACGGCGAGGCGCTCGCGCGCCACGGCCTCGCGCACGGCTGCGCGACCGCGGCGCGTGCGCTGCACCTGGGCTCGCGCAGCCATCGGTTCCTCGGCGAGACCATCGACGCGCCGCCGGACCGGCGGAGCGTGCACTGGACGCTCGGCGTCGACTTCCTGCGCAGCGCCGTCGTCGGCGCGGGCGAGGCGGCCGACGCGATCGCGCGGGAGCTCGCCGCGTACCGCACGACGCCGCTCCGCGCGGCCGGGGCGCCCGACGGCGTCGACGATCGAAGCCTCGATCGCGCGTGGATCGCCGCGGACGCGCGTTCGCTGCCGGAGCTCCTGCGCGCGTGGGAGCCCAAGCTCGCGCGCGGCGGCTGGCTCGCGGGGCCGGGTTACGACGACCCGGCCGTTCGACGCGCGGTCGACGCGTTCTGCGAAGCCGCACTGACGCCGCTCGCGTTCGTCACGCGCGACGGCACGACCTGGGCGCTGCAGGCGATCGAGCCGCCGATGCGCTCGGCGGCCTGACATGGGCACGCCGGCCGCGCGGCGCGCGCGGGTCTTCGACGCGGTCCCGTTCTTCAACGAGCTCGAGATGCTCGAGTTCCGGCTCAACGTCCTCGACGAGGTCGTCGACCGCTTCGTGCTCGTCGAGTCGACCGTCACCTACAGCGGCCTGCCGAAGCCGCTCTGGTACGCCGACCACCGCTCGCGCTTCGACCGCTGGAACGACCGGATCGAGCACGTCGTCGTCGACGACACGCCGGACACCGGCGCATGGCGCTGGGGCCGCGAGCGCCACCAGCGCGACGCGATCGCGCGCGGATTGCGCGACGCACGCTGCGACGACGTGGTCTACGTCTCGGACGTCGACGAGATCCCCGTCCCCGAGGCGGTCGCGGCGCGCGTGCGGGGCGGCTTCCACCAGGAATACTTCCTCTACTACCTCAACACGCGGCACATGAACGAGGACTGGATCGGCACCGTCGGGCTCTACGCGTTCCAGCTCGCCGCGCGCGGCGCGCAGGACGTCCGCGACCGTCGCGGCGCCTACGAGCGCGTCGAGCGCGGCGGCTGGCATTTCACCTACGCGATGTCGCCCGACCGCATCCGCACGAAGCTCCACGCGTTCTCGCACGCCGAGTTCGACACGCCCGAGATCGCCGCCGCCGTCGAGTCGCGCCGCGAGCGGCTGGTCGACCTCTTCGGCGTGCACGCGGGCACGCTTTCGGTGCTCGACGTCGAGACCGGCGACTTTCCGGACTATCTGAAGCGCCATCGCGCGCGCTACGCGGACCTCCTCCATCCACCGCCCATCGGTTCGGCGCCCGGTGCGCTTGGTGCATCGCCGGGCGTTTGATATCGTGCCGCATGCGCGCCGCTCCGGTCGCGCAGGGGAGTCAGGGATGGCGGGTTGGCAGTCGCGGCGCGATTTCCTCAAGCGATCGCTCGTCTGGACGATCGGCACGACCTGGGTCGGCGCGTCCGGCGCGCCGCGCGCGCAGTCGGCGGCGCAGCTCCTGAACTACCAGGGCCGGCTCACCGACGCCGCGGGCCAGCCGCGCAACGGCTCGTTCTCGATGGGCTTCGCGATCCTCGGCGGCACGTCGTCGTGGTCCGAGTCGCAGACCGTCAACGTCGCGAACGGCTTCTTCTCGGTGCTGCTCGGCAGCCAGACGCCGTTCCCCGCGGACCTCTTCACCTCCGGCGACACCGACGCCTACGGCCCGGTGCGCATGCTGCAGGTGACCGTCAACGGCGAGCTGCTGTCGCCGAACATCCGCATCGTCAGCTCGGCCTGGGCGATCGGCACGGTCGCGGGCCCCACCGGGCCCATGGGGCCGACGGGACTCGACGGACCGGCCGGCGCCACGGGGGCCTCGGGGCCGACCGGCATCACCGGGCCGACCGGATACACCGGCCCCATCGGGCCCTCGGGCTCGACGGGTCCGCTCGGACCCACTGGTCCGACGGGACCCACCGGCTACGTCGGCCCCACCGGACCGACCGGTTCCACAGGAGTTACCGGCTCGACCGGACCCACCGGCTTCACGGGAGCGACGGGGCCGACCGGTGCAACAGGCGTGACGGGGCCGACGGGCGCCGGCGGCATCGTTCCGTTCTGACGGGCGACGCACGAATTCGATGCGACCACGCCACGCACGCACGCTGGACGGCGCGACGCTCGCGCTCGCCGCAGCGTTCGCGCCCGCGGCGCTCGCGGACACGCAGTCGAGCGCGTCGTTCGGCCTCACCGCCTCCGTCGACGGCGGCGGCGGCACGTCGAGCTCGACGAGCCACGTCGTCACGTCGTGCATCGGCAGCGAGATCGCGGGCACGCAGTCGAGCGCGAGCTTCCGCATCGATTCCGGCTGCGGCGCCACCGCGCTAGCCGTCGTGCGGCCGGCCGGCGCGACCGGCGGCGGCGGCGGGACGCCGGTGCCCACGCTCGGCGACGCCGGCCTCGCGATCCTCGGCGCGATGCTCGTCGCGCTCGCGGCGCGCAGGCTCAAGCGGCGCGCCTGACGGGCGCGGCCCGTCCCGTTCGGCCCCGCGCTGCGGGGCCCCGCAACGCCGAATCGCCCGGGTTTGCCGGGCTCCCGGCCCCGCGCTATAATGTTGGGCTCGAATGGGGACGTAGCTCAGCTGGGAGAGCGTCGCGTTCGCAATGCGAAGGTCGGGAGTTCGATCCTCCTCGTCTCCACCACCATTCAAGAAGGCCGACGGCGCGTCCGTCGGCCTTTTTCATTGCGCGAGGACCGGAACGTCCTCCGCGCCGACGGCCTCGTCCGGTCCTCGGCGCCCGGCGACGAGTGCGCCGCGCCGAGCTGCGGCGAACGACGCTCGCGGTTCGCGCGTCGCGTTGCGGCGATGCGCGCGCGTTCCTCGCGTCGACCCTGCCGGGCGCCTGCCCGTCGACCACCGGGAGCCTGGCCCCGTCCCCTCCGGGATCGCATCCCGATGGCGCCGGTCACGTCAGGCCGTCCCGCCGCGCGACTCCGAGTCTCCGGGCTGTAACTAAGTTACACCCAGGCGTTCCGCGACGCCGACGCCGGACCCGTGCGCGCCCCCGATCCGCCCGCGGCGGCGGCGACGCCGCCATCCTCGTTTCCGCTATGCCGAAAGGGCCCGCCGCGAGGGGCTTGACGCGACACGCCGCCGGCGTACACTCGCCGCGGCACGTAATTTAGTTACATCGCGGAGCGCCGGGCCGTCCTTCGGTTCGCGGCGCCCGGCGATTCGCCGAAGGCTCGTCGGACCCCGTCGCCGCAAAGGAGGCGTCATGATTCGCATCGCCGCGCAACCGTCCCGGGCAGCCAGCCTCGCCGCCATCGCGCGCCGGCTCGTCTGCGTTGCCGTGCTCGCCGCCGCCTTGCCGGGCGCGCCGGCCTCGGCCGCTCCGCCCAGAGGCGGCGCCGCCAACCTGGCCATGATCGGCGAGCCGCAGACGCTCGACCCGATGGCGTCGACCGCCGACCTGGTCGGCACGATCATGCAGCACGTCTACGAGCTGCTCTACACCTACGACGCCAACTCGAACGTGGTCCCGATGCTCGCCGAGAGCATGCCCACGGTCTCCCGGGACGGCCTCGTCTACACGATCCCGCTGCGCACGGGCGTCAAGTTCCACAACGGCAAGGAGATGACCTCCGCGGACGTCGTCGCGTCGCTCGCGCGCTGGATGGAGATGGCGCCGCGCGGCAAGGCCGTCGCCAAGGAGATCAAGTCCGTCGAGGCCAAGGGGCCGAACGCCGTCGTCATCACGCTCAACCGGCCCTACGCGCCGCTGGTCGCGCACCTGGCGCTGTCGAACGGCTTCGCGGCGATCATGTCGAAGGAGTCGATCGCCACGCCGCTCACCCAGTTCGTGGGCACCGGGCCGTACATGTTCAAGGAGCGCAAGCCCGACCAATACGTCCAGCTCGTGCGCTTCGATGGCTACAGCGCGCGCAAGGAGCCGGCGAGCGGCTACGGCGGCAAGCGCGAGGCGCTGCTCGACGAGCTGCGCTTCGTCCCGGTGCCGAACGCGAACACGCGCGTCGAAGGCATGCTGTCGGGCCAATACCAGTTCGCCGACGTGCTCCCGGTCGAAGCGTACTCGCGACTCGAATCCTCGCCCGGCGTGAAGCCGGTGCTGACCGCGCCCTTCGGCTTTCCGTACATCGTGCTCAACACCAAGCAGGGGCCGCTCGCCAATGTCGCGCTGCGCCAGGCGTTGCAGGCGAGCCTCAACAACGCGGACATGATGGCCGCGGGCTTCGGCGACCGGAAGTTCTACGACACCGACGCCAACCACTACGCGAAGAACACGCCGTTCTACTCGACGGCGGGCACCGAGAGCTACGGCAAGGGCGACGCCAGGAAGGCCGCGGCGATGGTGGCCGCCGCCAAGTACGACGGCACGCCGATCAAGATCCTCACGAGCCAGCAGTACGACTTCCACTACCGGATCGCGCTGGTCATGGCGGAGAACCTGAAGGCGGCCGGGTTCAAGGTCGACATGCAGGTCGTCGACTGGTCCACGCTGATCCAGCGCCGCAACGACCCCGCGCTGTGGGACCTCTACATCACGCATTCCGCCGTGCTGCCCGAGCCGACGCTGACGCCGCCGCAGCTCGGCGACGGCGCGCCCGGCTGGTGGAGCTCGCCCGCGAAGGACGCGGCGCTCGCCGCCTTCAACGCGGAAGCCGATCCGGCGAAGCGCGCCGCGCTCTGGGGCAAGGTGCAGGCGGTGGTGTTCGCCGAGGTCCCCTACATCCGCGTCGGAAACTTCAACAACCTCACCGCGCGTTCCGCCAAGCTCGACGGCTACGTGGCCATGCCATGGCCGTTCTTCTGGAACACCGGCCTGCAGAAGTAGCCGCGCTCCCCGGGCGGCCGGCGAGAGGCCGGACGCACGTCAACGCGTGCTGCGCCTCGCGCGGCGGGTCGGCGACCCGTGCGCGCGAGGCGGGCGGACCCTGCCCCGAATAGAATCCCCAGCGTGACCCGCTATCTCGCATCGCGGTTCGCCGGCATGGTGATCGTGATGCTCATCGTGGCGGCGCTCGTGTTTCTGATCACCCGCCTGGCGCCCGGCGATCCGGCCGCGGTGATGCTCGGCGAGCAGGCGACGGCCGCCGACATCGCGCAGCTCCGCGCCTCCTACGGCCTCGACAAGCCGGTGCCGGTGCAGTTCCTGTACTGGCTGGGCGAGCTGGCCCGCGGCAACCTCGGGCAGTCGATATTCCTGCAGCGTCCGGTGACCCAGGCGCTGCTCGAGCGCGCGGAGCCCACATTCTTCCTGACGCTGTTCTCGATCGTCATCGCCATGCTGATCGGCGTCCCCTGCGGCGTCGCGGCCGCGGTGTGGCGCGGCAAGGCCGTCGACCAGGCGTTCTCCGGCTTCGCGATGCTGGGGGCGAGCATTCCGAGCTTCTGGCTGGGCCTCATCCTGATGCAGCTCTTCGCCGTGGGCCTCGGCTGGTTTCCCGTTGCCGGCTACGGGGATCCCGGCGTGCCGCTGTGGGACCGCCTGCACCACCTGATCCTGCCGTCGATCGTCCTGGGCGTGGTCAATTCGGCGCTGATCCTGCGATTCACGCGGGCGAGCATGCTCGACGTGCTGGGCGAAGACCATATCCGCACCGCCCGCGCGAAAGGCGTCTCGGAAGCTCGCGTCGTGCTGCACCACGCCCTGCGCAACGCGCTCATTCCGGTGATCACGGTGGTCGGCCTGACCTTCGCGCTGCTCATCGGCGGCGCGATCGTGACCGAGACCGTCTTCGGGCTGCCCGGCATCGGCAACCTCGTCGTGTCCGCGGTGCTGCGCCGCGACTACCCGGTGATCCAGGGCGCGCTGCTCGTGATCGCGGGACTCTACGTGCTGATCAACCTGCTGATCGATCTCCTGTACCTCGCGATCGATCCTCGCGTGAAATACTGATGACGCCCCGCGCCGCGACTGCCACCGTCGATGCCGGCACGTCGTCGCCGCGGCGCCCGCCCGGTCCGACCGCGGTTCTCCTGCGCAGGTTGTTCGGCCGCAGGTTCGTGCTCGCCGGCGCGGCGATCCTGGTTGTCGTCACGATGGCCGCGCTTCTGGCCCCGTGGATCGCGCCCTACGAACCGATGGCGCTCAAGGTCCTCGACCGGCTGCAGAGCCCGCGGGCCGCGCACTGGTTCGGCACCGACGAGCTGGGGCGGGACGTGTTCTCGCGCGTGATCTTCGGCGCGCGGTACTCGCTGATGATCGGCGCGCTGGTGGTCCTCGCGTCGACGACGTTCGGCGTGCTGCTCGGCCTCACCGCCGGCTATTTCCGCAAGCTCGACGGACCGATCATGCGCGTGGTCGACGCCATGATGTCGTTCCCGGACATCCTCCTCGCGATCGCGCTGGTGGCCGTGCTCGGCGCGTCGATGGCCAACGTGGTCATCGCGCTCTCGATCGTGTACACGCCGCGCGTGGCGCGCGTCGTGCGCGCGTCCACGCTGGTCGTCCGCGAGCTCCTGTACATCGAGGCCGCGCGGGCCCTCGGCGTGTCGACGTGGCGGATCCTCTTCGTCCACGTCCTGCACAACATCGCCTCCCCGATCCTCGTGCAGGCCACGTTCATCTTCGCCTACGCGGTGCTCGCCGAGGCGGGCCTGTCGTTCCTCGGGGTCGGCGTCCCGCCCGAATGGCCGACCTGGGGAACCATGATCGCGAGCGGCCAGCAGTTCGTGCACCAGGCGCTGTGGCTCGTACTGTTCCCGGGCCTCGCCATCGTGCTGTCCGCGCTTTCGCTGCAGATGGTCGGCGACGGCTTGCGCGATCTCCTCGATCCCAAGTTGCGGAAGTCCCTGTGAGCGCGCCGACGACCGCCCGCGCGCCGGCGCCGCTGCTCGCCGTGTCGAACCTGCGGACGCACTTCGCGACGGACGCCGGCCTGGTGCGCGCGGTCGAGGACGTCTCGTTCACGCTCGAAGCGGGCGAGACGCTCGCCATCGTCGGCGAATCGGGCTCCGGCAAGTCCGTGACCAGCCTGTCGATCATGGGCCTCGTTCCGGATCCGCCTGGACGCATCGTCGGTGGGGAGATCCGCTTTCGCACCCGCGAAGGGCCCGTCGTCGATCTCGCGCGATTGCCCGCGAAGGCGATGCGCCGGCTGCGCGGCCGCGACCTGGCGATGATCTTCCAGGAGCCGATGACCAGCCTCAATCCGGTGCTGCGCATCGGCGATCAGGTCGCCGAGACGGTGACGATCCACCTGCGCCTCGATCGCGCCGCCGCGCTCCGTCGGGCGCTGGACATGCTGGAGCTCGTGGAGATCCCCGCCGCCAGGCGGCGTCTCGACGAATACCCGCACCAACTGTCCGGCGGCATGCGCCAGCGCGTGATGATCGCGATGGCGCTGGCCTGCGACCCGCTGCTGCTGATCGCGGACGAGCCCACCACGGCGCTGGACGTGACGATCCAGGCGCAGATCGTCGCGCTCCTCGACAAGTTGCGCCGGGACATCGGGCTCTCGGTGCTGTTCATCACGCACAACCTGGGCGTGGTCGCCGAGATCGCGGACCGGGTGGTCGTCATGTACAGCGGACGCATCGTGGAGGAAGGCGACGTCGGCCCGTTGTTCGCGACGCCGCGTCACCCCTACACGCGCGACCTGCTCGCCTGCCTGCCCCGGCGCGCGCTCGACGACCCGTCGGCCGTCGCCGGCGCCCGGCGCCGCCTGCGCGCGATTCAAGGCCAGGTCGCGAATCCGACGGATCGCCTTCCCGGATGCGCATTCGCGCCGCGCTGCTCGCTGGTGGAGGAAGCATGCACGACCGCGATGCCGCCGCTCGCGGACCTCGCTGCCGGCCAACGCTCGCGATGCAGGCGCTGGAGCACCGTGTGACACAGGCCCTGCTTTCCGTCCGCGGGCTCAGGAAGTACTTCGGCCACGCCGAGCGTCCGGTGCGCGCGGTGGACGACGTCAGCTTCGAGATCGGCCGCGGCGAGGCGCTCGGCCTGGTCGGCGAGTCCGGCTCCGGCAAGAGCACGATCGGGCGCAGCGTGGTCCGGTTGATCGAGCCCACGGCAGGAGAGGTGCGTTACGCCGGAATCGATCTGGTACCCTTGGCGACGAGCGCGATGCGGCCGTTCCGCCGTCGACTGCAGATCATCTTCCAGGACCCGTACGCGAGCCTCAATCCCCGCCGGCGCGTCGCTGACACGATCGGGGAAGCCCTCGCGACGCACGGGCTGCATCCTGGGCCGCGCGCACGGCGCGCATCGCGGAATTGATGTCCTCCGTCGGCTCGCCCCCGAGCGGTTTGTCTCTGCACGAATTCTCCGGCGGACAACGGCAACGCATCGGCATCGCGCGCGCTCCTCGCTGTCGAGCCCGATTTCATCGTGGCCGACGAGCCGGTGTCGGCCTCGACGTATCGATCCGCGCAGGTGATCAACCTGCTGTCGGATCTGCGCGAGCGATTCGGTTTCACGATGCTCTTCATCTCCCACGACTGACGTCGTCGTAGAATACCTGTGCGACCGCATCGTCCCGTACCTGGGCAAGGTGATGGAAGTGGCGCCGGCGAGAGCGCTGTATTGCCTGCCGCAGCACCTGCACACGCAGGCGCTGCTGGCCGCGGGGCCGCCGCGCTCGGATCCCAAGGCCAGGCGAGCGCCGGCTGCTGCTGCAGGCGACGTTCCCGGCCCGGCCGACCCGCTTCCGGCTGCGTGTTTCGCACCCGCTGCCCGTTCGCCATCGACGCCTGGGCGCTGCCAGCGTGCTGGTGCGCTGCGCGAAGTCGCCCGGCCACTTCAAGGCGTGCCTGCGGACACATCGCATGGCCAGCGCCGCGACCCTTGCAGGGCAGGCCGCCGCCGGCGACCTGGATCATGTCGATGCGCGAGAGCGCGCCGGCGCGCTGTCGCCCGCGCACCGCCGTCGCGGCGGCGATGCTCGAGGATCCGGAGGCCGTGTTGCCACGCCAACGTGGATGCGCTGCGCGCCGCGCCGGCGTCAGTCCCCGACGATCATTCGGTTCTGCCGCGCGCTGGGATGCGCGGCCTGCGCGACCCGCCGCGACTCGCGCAGAACCTGGCGGTCGGCAAGTCGACGCTACGCGGTGGGGCCCAACGACGACATGCAGACCGTGACGCACAAGGTGCTGCAGGGCGCGATCAGCGCTCGCCAACCCGAGCCCTACGGTCGCCGCCCGGAGATGGCGCTGATCGCTCTCGGCGCGACGGGTCGACTGCTACGGCGTGGGCAACGTGTCGATGTTCATGGCCAGCGACGCGCAGGCACGCTTCGCCCGGCTCGGGCTCGACGCCGGTGCGTACTTCGATGCGCACCTGCAGTTGATTTCGCCGCCACCAGCGAACAAGCGCGACGTGGTGCTGGCCATTTCGTACGTCGGGCGGCTGCTCCACGCGGTGAAATGGCGAAGGAACAGCGTGCGATGGTCGTGGCCATCACGCAGCCCGGCACGCCGCTACACCGACGCCGCCGCGCCCGTCGTCGCCCACGACTGCTCGATGCGCGTCGGCACCGAGGCGTACCTCGCGCAGATCACCTACCTCGAGATCCTGGGATGGTCGGCGTCGGCCTGGCGCTGGCGGTCCCGCGGGCATTCCGGCGGTTGAAGCGGGTGCGCGAGGCGCTGAAGCGAACGCGGAATCGACACCGAGACGCTGCCGGTGCTTGCCCACGCCGTGATCGAGTGCCCGGGAAGGCGATGGAGCTCGACCAGCGGCACCGTCCTCGCTGCTCCTGCGCGGCGGTGGCACCGTCATCGACGGACCAGTGGATCAGCTTCGTCGCGGACGTCTGCATCGACGGCGGACGCATCGCGGCGATCGGCCCCGATCTGCGGCCGCTGCGTGACCGTGCTGGAGGCCAGATCGCGCCGGGCTTCATCGACGTTCACGCACGACGACCAGATCGGCGCCTCGATGCCGTCGAAGCGATCAGCTCGTAGGGTCACGACCGTCATCGCGGGCAATTGCGGCATCAGCCTGCGCCGTCGCGCCGACGCCGCCGCCGCTCAACCTGCTGGGGCGGCGACAGCAATACGCATCCGACCAGGCGGCGTCCTACGCCACGGCGGTCGACGCCGCCCGGCTGGCGGTCAACGTCGCGGCGCTGGTCGGTCATTCGACCTGCGCGTGGCGGTGATGGACGACTCCTACCGCGCGGCCACGAGCGGCCGAGCAGGGTCGAATGTGCGAGCTGTTGCGCGAGGGCATGGACGCGGGCGCCATCGGCTTCTCCTCCGGCGTGTTCTACGCGACCGGCGCCGCCGCCGACGTCGATGAGCTGGCGTTGCTCGCGGGGATCACCGTGGGCGATGCGGGGGCGTCTACGCGACCCACATCCGCCAGATGGACCAGGCCGGCTCCTGCTCGACGAGGCAATTCGCCGCGGGCCGCCGCGAAAGGCCGAACGTCGAGCGCTGCACCACAAGTGCGCGGGACCGGCGAACTGGGGCCGAAACGCGGGTGACCCTGCGCAGCGACGACGCGGCGCGGGCCAGTGCAGCCGAGATCCCGGCCTCGACGCCTATCCGCACATCGCTGGGTCCACCGTGCTGCGCACCGACCTGGTCGACGTGGACTACCGACGTCATCGTCACGTGGTCGACCGCCTTCCCGCATGTCGGTGCGCCACCGCTGACATCGCGGCCGAGTGGAACTGCACGCAGCAGGAGGCCTGCGAGCTGGACGCCTGCCGGGCGGCGCGTGCTATTTCCAGATGCGCGAGGACGACGTGCAGCGCGCTCCGCTACCCGGCCACGATGACGTTATCGGATGGGGCTCCCGCACGACCTGCATCCGCATCCCCGTTTGTGGGGGACGTTTCCGCGCGTGCTTCGGCCATCACTACAGCCGCGACCTTCGGGCTCTTCCCGCCTTCAGCGGCCGTCCGCCAGAGCACCTCGCCGAGCGCGCGCCAGTTCAACCTCGCGGAGCGCGGCGAGTTGCGCGTGGGCTTCCATGCCGACGACGGTGTTCGATCCCGCGACCGTCGCCGACACCGCGACAAGGCAAGCTGCGCACGACCTGCGGCGCGCGGCATCGGGCACGTGCTGGTCAACGGGGTCCTGAGCTACGCCGGCGACCATTCGACGACGCACCGCGGCGGACGCTTCCTTTCGTCGAGATCGCGACGCGGGTAACCTGGGTTCGACCGTTCGGCACCGCCGCCTTGCGCTTGGCCCCGCCGATCCTCCCGTCTCCGACACCGGATTCCCGATGACGAGAACGACTCCGCTTCAGCTCGCGCTGGCCCTCCTACCACCGCGTCCGCGGCTCGCGCAGCCGCGCGCCGGCCTGCGAACCCCGGCACGCAGAACTGCGTCGCGCAGGCGGCGTCTCGGTCGATCGAAAAGGAACCCGACGGGCGGGGAGTTCGGCGTGCAGGTTCCCGATGACCGCCAATGCGAGGAATGGGCGATGCGGCCAATGCCGCGAAGGCGGCATCCGCACCGGCAAGCTACGCCACGCTCGCGGCGCGCCTGCGCGATCTCGGGCGGCACGTACACGGTGGTGTCGGCGAGCAACACGCCTGACGAGCGCGGCACCTGTGCGGCTCGTACGGCACCTGCGGAGCCGCCGCCTTCGACGGATCCTGCACCTGGCAGACGATGTGCATCGCCGCCGCGACGCCCGCAGCGCCGAAGTCGATCCGCGCGCATTTCGCGTGGCGACGGCCGATCGACGCGACGTTAAACGGCCCCGCGAGCCGCGTCGAACCCAGCCTTCTCCGACGGCCGCCGGGTGTCGCTGCCGCAGGTGTGGCGCGGCGTCCGGCGCGCTGGCGAACGCCGACGAGAGCGTCGTGTTCTGGAACAGGCGACAACGGCGTCAGCCGACGGCGGGGAACGGGCCGCCAGGTTCCAGACGGCTGCCTTGCCGAAGCGCGGATAGCCCGCGCGATCGAGCGCCGCGACGTCCAAGGCGATCGCGATCTCGCTCGCCGGCGTGGTCGTCGACAACCTCGTGATCACGCTTGCTCGCCGTCGCGCTCCGGGTCGCTTTGACGCGTCAGGGCGCGCCCTCGATGACGTCCGCATTCGTACTCCAGCGCCGGGTCAGCAGCGCGCGCAGCGCGCCTCCTCGTGCCGCGGGCTGTCGCGGCGACCGCCTGCGCGACGCTGTCGAACTCGATGAGCACCGTGCGCTGCTGCAGGCCGAGCTCGTAGACCTTGGCGGGCAGCCCGCGCGCGAGGAAGCGGCCGCCGGCCTGCTGAAGCGCGGGTCCGGCGAGCTTCGCGTACGCGGCGAGCGCGTCGGGGTCCTTGATCGAACGGTAGAAGGCGATCCAGTAGGCCTTGGCCATGGAATGGGGCGTCGGACGCGTTGGTGGGCGAAGCCGCGAGCCTACCGCAAGGCGCGGCAGGGGGGCGTCGGGGCCCGCTGCTAAGCTATCGGTCTCCGTTGCCCCTTTCGACCCGTTTCGATGCTCTCGCCCGCCGACAAGCGCCAGCTCGACGAGCTCGGCTACCTCGTCCTGCCCGGCTTCGTGCCGCCTTCGATGCTCGAGGCGCTGCGCGAGCGCTGCGAGGCCTTGTGGGCCGAGGAAGGCGACAACGCGGGCTCCGAGTTCCGCCCCGAGCCCGGCACGCGGCGTCTCGCCAACCTCGTCGACAAGGGCGCGATCTTCGCCGAGCTCGTCTCGATGCCGGCGATCCTCGAATGCATGGAGCACGTCATCGGCCCGGGCTACAAGCTCTCGAGCCTCAACGCACGCTCGACCAATCCGCACAACGGCGACGCGCAGCCCTGGCACTGCGATGCGGGTGCGATCGCCGACGAGCACGGCTACTGGGTCTGCAACTCGATCTGGATGCTGGACGACTTCACCGAGGAGAACGGCGCGACGCGCATGCTCCCCGGCTCGCACAGGTGGCGACGCCTGCCCGAGGCCGGCAACACGGGCCCGTTGCCGGGCGAGATGCTCGTCACGGGCAAGGCCGGCACGGTGGCGATCATGAACACGCACATGTGGCACGGCGGGACGGCGAACCGCACCGATCGCTGCCGGCGCGCGCTGCACGCGTTCTACACGCGCGACGACAAGCCTCAGCAGCAGTACCAGAAGGCCCTGCTGCGGCCAAAGACCGTGGCGTCGCTCTCGCCGCTGCAACGCCGCGTGCTGGCGATCGACGACGCCGAGAACGACCGCCTCAGCACCGCGGCCACGCGCATGAGCGGGTTCCTCAAATAGCGGGAAGGCATCGATC
>JBGAHH010000005.1:0-88270 GCA_044226265.1 Casimicrobiaceae bacterium
CAGCGCGAGCGCCCGCATCGGGGGTGGCGCGCGCGGATCGTCGGCGACCTCGCCGGCGACCGACGCGGCGCGCGCATAGTCGCCGCCTTCGAGCGATGCCTGTGCGGCGCGAAGTCGCGCGTCCGTCACGCGGGAGCCGACGGTGCGACGTGCGAAGCGTCCGCGAGCGCGTCGGGCGCCGCGTTCCGGATCGCCACCAGGTACGCGGCCTCGAGCCGGCGCGCGTGCAGCGGGCCATCGACGAGCGGCGACGACGCGAGGCCGCGGGCGATCGACTCGCGCACGCCGGCGGCGAAGGCGGGATCCTCGGCGAGGCGCACCGCGAGATCGACGTACTCGCGGCCGGACTGCGCGATCGTCGACGTCACGCCGAGGTTCGTCAGGATCGAGAACGACGTGCGCTCGCCGTGGCGCCGGCCGACCAGCGTGACGACCGGCACGCCCATCGCCAGCGGCTCGATCGTGCCGTTGACGTTGCCGAAGGGCATCGGGTCGAGCACCGCGTCGGCCAGGCGCGGTAACGCCCTGGTGCCGGCACCTCGGTCGCTCGGCACGGCAGGAACAGCAGCCGGTCGGCGGCGATGCCGGCGGCCGCGGCGAGCCGCTCGTAGGCCGGGCATCGGCGCAGCAGCAGACGCGAAGCGCGCGCGCGGGACGCGGTCGGCGAACTCCTTCCACAGCGCGAGGCAGCGGCGCGAGAGCTTCATCGGCGCGATGAACGCGCCGAGCGACAGGCACGGCTCCGCCCGCGACAGCGGCGGCACCTCCGACGCCGGGACCGCGCGCCACGGGTAGACGCAGCCCTCCATCGCGAGCAGCGGCTCGACCTGCGTCTCCTGCGCCTCCGGCACGTCGGCGAACGCGTCGGTGAGCTTGAAGTCGATCGTGGACAGGCCGAGCGTCCCGGCGCTCGCGACGTGCGTGATCTGCACGCGCGCGGGCTTGAGCGCGAGGATGCCCGGGCGCGCCCCCTTCGTGTGCGTCTGCAGGTCGACGAGCAGGTCGAGGTCGTCCGCGTCGATCAGGCGGGCGGCCTCGCGGTCGACGACGCCCGAGACGTCGCGGAACGCGGTCGCGATCCGCTCGAACTCGGCGGTGACCGCGTCGCGCTTGTCGGACATCGAGTAGCAGTAGACGTCGAACCGCTCGCGATCGTGGTGACGGATCGCCGCGAGCATCATCTTCCCCATCACGTGGTCGCGCAGGTCCGCCGACAGGTACCCGATCCGAAGGCGGCCGGGCCTGCGCGCGGACTTGCGCGCGCGAGGCTGGCCGTAGACGCGCCGCGCGGCCCGGTCGTAGGTCTGCGCGAACCGGTGCACGACGTCGGGCTCGACGTCGAAGAACAGCAGCACGTAGAGGAGCTCCTCCAGCGCGTCGACGAGCTGCGTCTCCGACGCCGCGCGGTATCGCTCCTGCCTCAGGCCGTCGATGACGCGGTCGAGCTTCGCGAAGTCCGCCTGGAACTGGCAGACCTCGAGCGCCTGCACCGCGAGCAGCAGGGACGACGGGCAGGCGATCTCGAAGCGCCGGAAGTTGGCGAGCCACTCGTCGATCCGGCCTTCCTCGCGGAAGACCTCGCCCAGGTTCTTCCACGCGGCGTCGCGCTTCGGGTCGCGCTCGACGACCTGCCGGTACATCTCGATCGCGGCTTTCGCCTGGCCTCCTGCTGCTTCAGCACCGCGAGGTTGAACGCCGCGTCGACGAACGACGGATCGAACGCGCCCGCGTAGCGGTACGACCTCGCGGCGCCCTTGGCGTCGCCCGCGAGCTGCTGCGCGACGCCGAGGTTGTAGTGGGTTTCCGCGTCGAGCGGCCGCAGCATCGCGGCCCGCCGGAACGACTCCACGGCGCCGGGCCCGTCGCCGACGCGGAGCATCGCGTGGCCGAGCGCGCGCAGGAGGCCGAGGTGCGCCGGATCGCGCGCGAGGCCCTCGTTCGCGAGCGCGATCGCCGCGCCGGCCTGCTCGCGCTCGAGCGCGAGCCGGCTCGCGTCGACGCGCGCCTCCTGGAACGCCGGCGCCGAGGCGAGCGCGGCCTCGAGGTCGCGCGTCGCCGCGTCGTGGTCGCCCGCATCCCACGCGAGGCGCGCCCGGAAGTGCAGCGCCGGCGCGAAGCCCGGCTGGTCGGCGAGCCGCGCCGCGCGCCGCGTCGACCTCGCCCGCCTGGTGCGCGCGCAGACCGGCGCTCCAACGCTCCGCGAGCTCCGCCGCGGACATCGCGCCCTCGTCGGGCCGCGGGAGCGCCGCGAGCACGGCGGCGAGCGCGCCGGCCGTCGGCTCGACGCGCCGATCGACGAGCGGCGGCTCGAGGTCCGCGAGCGTCGCGATCGCGCGCCCGGCCGATGCGCGAGCCAGGGGCCGGTCGCCGCATCGAGCCCCGCCGCGTCGAGGACGAGATCGGGATCGCGCGACGCGACGAATGCGCGCTCGCGGGATCGGGGACGCGCCCACCGCGAGCACGGCCTGCGACTGGAACGGCAGCGTCGCGGCGAACGCCTGTGCCTCGGGCGGCGCGACCAGCGCGACCAGCGTCACCGAGGCGCCTGCGTCCTTCAGCGCGGCGAGCGCATCGCGCACGCGGGGCGTGACGCCCGGCCCAGCGACGACGGCTGCGCAGCGCCGCGCCGGCCGTCCTGCGGGGCCACGCGAGCGGCACGGCCAGGCGCCAAGCGCGCTCGCGCACCTGCGCCCGTACGACCGCGCGAACGCCGCCGCTTCGTCGGCGCGGCCGAGCTCGCGCGCCGCGCGCGCGAGCCTGCGCAGCGCGTCCGCATCCTCGGATGCCGGGTCGCGCCGCGCCGCTTCGTCGAGAACCGCATCGACCACCGCCGGCTCGTCCCGCGATGCGCCGCGGCGCGCGGCGACCGAGGCGACCCACGCGAGGAGGTCGACCGGCACGCGCGACGGGTTCGACGCGAGCAGCCGGTAGAGCCGCTCCTCGCCGGGCGCGCCGGGCGCCCGCTCGAGCGCCCGCGGCGATGCTGCCCCGGCGGGCGCGAACACGAGGCCGGCGTTCGATTCGATGATCTCCGCGATCGCCGCGGCGTCGATCACACCCTCGCCCAGCGTCGCGCTCGCGAGCATCAGGAACGTCCGCGCGCGCGGTTCGCCCGGATCGATCGCCAGCGCCGAGGACGCCGCCGCCTTCGCGGCGCGGGCGTCGCCGGTGTTGAGGCTCGCCTCCGCGTACGCGAGCCAGCTCGGAAGGTGCCGGGGCCGGTAGGTGGTCGCCTCGCGCCACGTCTCCTTCGCCTGCTCGGCGAGCCCGAGCTGCCAGAGCACCTCGCCCATGTGGAAGCGCGCCAGCCCGTTCCGGGGCCGCGCGGCGATGGCCGACCGGTAGCTGAACAGCGCGTGGATCGGCCGCGACCCCCACTGGTGCCGGCGACCGCGCGCCAGCCAGTTCCGGACGCGCTCCTCGGTCACTTGAGCCGCGCCTTCAGCGCCTCGCGCACGAAGCCCGGCGTGATCGCGCGCAGGAGCGGCCCGGCGGACGACTGTCGCAGCCGGAGCGCCGCCAGCGCGAGGCGGCCGCCGGCCCCGGACCGCGCAACGACCGCGGCAGACGCGCCCGCCGCCGGATGCCACGCCCGGTAGCCCAGCGCGTCGCGGACGCGCGACCGCGCGAGCGGCGCGTGCGCATGCGCGCGAGCACCGGCGCGCGCCCTGGCGTAGCACTCGAGCGTCGAGGCCGCCATCGACTCGAGCGTGACGCGCGGAATCGCCGCGGCCGCGCGCGCCGCCTCCGCGAGCGCGTCGGCGCGCGACGGCGCGAGCAGCGCCGCGACGCGGTCGAGCATGCGCGACTCGTCGCGCCACTCGGCATCGGTCATCACCCAGCCGGCGCGCGTCGCGGACACGCGCTCGGGGAGCGCGCCGATCGGCGGCACGAGCACCGGGCGTCCGGCGCCCCACGCCTCCGACAGCGTGTAGCTGAACGTCTCCGGCCCGGCCGAGGGATACAGCACGAGCGACACGCGGTAGTGCGACAGGAGGTCGGGCAGGTCGCGTGGATCGTAGCGCCCGTGCACGGTGAAGCGCGCGTCGTCGCTCTGCCAGGCCGCGTGCTGCCGGTCGAGGTAGCCGATGAGGACGAAGCGCACGCGCTCGCCGCGTGCGCGCGCGAGCTCGACCAGCCGCTCGATGCGCCGCGCTCCCTTGTCCGGGCCGACGGCGCCCAGCACCGCGACCGTCGGCACGTCGTCCTCGGGCAATAGCACGGCGAGCCGCGTGCCGGCGTGGTTCGGCGTCACTTCGGGCACGCCGTGCGGCACCACGATCGCGGCGCCGGCCGACGGGAAGTAGCGAGCCAGCGTGTCGGCGGCCCAGCGCGAGGGCGAGATCACGAACGCGGCGCGATCGACCAGCGGACGGTGGCGCTCGCGCCAGGCGACGATGTCGACGTCCGCGAACGCCGGCTGGGCCGCGAGGCAGCGCCTGCACGCGGCGGCATCGGTCTGTGCACCGCAGTACAGGCCGTCGGGCCCGAGGAACGTGATCGTCGGGCAGCCGGCGTTCACGTCGTGCACGGTGACGCCGTAGGGAACGCCGACCGACGCGAGCGCCGTCAGGAGGCCGTCGCGGCAGGCGGACACGTTGTGGACGTGGATCAGGTCGACGCCGAGCGTCGCGCACAGGCCGCCCAGGAAGTCGCGCCAGGGCTCGTCGGGAAGCCGCGCGATCTCGAACGCGATCGCCGGCCCGTCCGCGCGGTGCGCCTCGACGCGCCAGCGGTCGCCCACCGCGATCGCGACCGCGTGGCGCGCGCGGTGGCGCGTCGCCGCGACGAGCGCGCGCACGTGCGTCTCGGTCCCGCCGCCCTGGTGGTGCAGGACGTGCAGCACGCCGGGCCCCGACGCCGCCTCGAGCGCGATCGTCGCGGCGTCGCGCAGCGGTGCGAGCGGATCCTTCACGACGTAGTCGTGCACGAGCGCGAGGTAGCCCGGATGGCGCGCGAGGAGCGTCGCGGTGTTCTTCGGCACCAGCGCGTCCTTCTGCTTCTCGAACGACCGGCCGCCGGTGTGCAGCACGAACGCGTCGTCGCAAAGCACGTTTCGCCAGCCCGCGGCGGCGGCGCGCATGCAGAGGTCGTTCTCCTCGCCGTAGCCCGCGCCGAACGCCGGGTCGAAGCCGCCGATCGCGTCGATCAGCGCGCGGCGCACGAAGAAGCAGAACCCGACCCCGGTCGGGAGCTCCGGGTAGCTCGGCACGGCGGCGCGCGCGAACGCGTCGGCGACCGGCTTCGGGTCCGCGCCGGGCGGCCACGCGTTGTTCTCGCAGAAGCGCGGGTACGACAGGATCTCGGCGTTGTTCGACCACGGCGTGATCGTGCCGATCGACGGGTCGGACGCCGCGCAGCGCAGGATCGCGTCGAGCCAGCCGTCGGTCACGACGGTGTCGCTGTTCAGGAGCACGACGTCGCGCCGCGACAGGCCGAAGCCCCGGTTCGCGGTTCCGGTGAAGCCGAGATTGCGCTCGTTCGCGAGCACCGTCACGTGCGCGTGCCCCGCCTTCGCGATGCCGCCCAGCACCTCCGCCACGCGGGGATCGGGCGACGCGTCGTCGATCAGCACGAGGCGGTAGCCGGGCGGCGTGCGCTCGAGCACGCTCGCGACGCAGCGCCGGACGTCGTCCGGCGCGTTGTACACCGGCACGACGACGTCGACGGCGGGAGCGGCGTCCATCGGGGCCGTCATGCGCCGGTCAGCCGCTTCCACGCGAGCCTCGCCCGCTTGAACGGCAGCAGGAGCCACCAGCGGAAGGTCTGCCGGAAGGCGATGATGCGCTCCTGCGCCGCGAGCGCGCGGTCGAGGCGCGAGCACTCGGCCTCGACCTCGCCGAGGCGGCGCTGCGCCCCGGACAGCGCCTCGCGCGTGTCGGCCTGCAGCCGCTCGACCTCCGCGACGCGGCGCTGGCTCGCGGCGAGCTGCGCGTCGCGCTCGACGACGACGCTATCGCGGAACGCGACCAGGCCCTCGAGGTGCTTCACCTGTGCGTTGGCGCCGCCGAGCAGCGCGTCGCGCTGCGCGATCGCCGCCTCGCGCGCCGCGACGAGCCCCTCGAGATGCACGACGTGCGCGTTGGTCGCCGCGAGCGTCGCGTCGCGCTCGGCGACCAGGCGCTCCCGCGCCTCGACGAGCGCCTCGAGCGAGGACGCCCGCGCGCCGGCCGCCGCGAGCTGCCGGTCGCGCTCCGCGATCAACGGGTCGCGCTCGGCGACCAGGCGTTCGAGGTGCGCGACGTGCGCGTTGGCCTTCGCGAGCTGCGCGTCGCGCTCGACCACGACGCGCTCGCGATCGCGCAAGAGCGCGTCGAGCCGGATCGCCTCGGCCGCAGCGGCGGCGGCGCGCTTGAGCTCGGTCTCGCCCGGATCCGAGAACAGCGAGACCGCGGGCGCGGGCGGCGGCAGCGAGGCCGCGCGCCGCGCGGCGACGACGACGAAGTACATCGCCGGCGGCACGCTCGCGCGCTCGACGGCCGCCGCGTTTCCCGCGAACGCCTCCGCGTCCGCGCCGCCGCCTTCGCGCCACAGCGTCGAGCCGAGCCAGACGCGCTGCGCGTGCCAGCGCCGCGCCGGGAATTGCGCGTCGAGCAGGCGCTCGAGCTCCGCGCGGTCGTGCTCGTGGCGGTGGTACGGGTTCACGTAGCCGCGCGACTCGGAGTACTCGGGACGGTTGGGCGCCGAGAGCACCAGCGCCCCGTCCGGCGCGAGGACGCGCGCAATCTCCGCGAGCATCGCGGGCTGGTCGGCCGCGTCGAGGTGCTCGATGGTTTCGAACGAGACGACGAGGTCGAAGCTCGCGTCGGCGAGCGGCAGCTTCGCGGCAGAGCCTTCCACGAAGGCGAGATTCGCGTGCGACGCGTAGGCCTCGCGCGCGTGCGCCAGCGTCGCGGCGTCGATGTCGACGCCGGTCACCGACGCCGCCTCCGCCGCCAGGATCGCGCTTCCGTAGCCTTCGCCGCACGCCACGTCCAGCACGCGCCTGCCCGTCGCGTAGCGCCGCGCGAACGCGTAGCGATGCACGTGCTCGTAGACGATCTCGCCCTCGATGCCGGGGACGAAGCGCTCGCCGGTGAAGGTGAGGGGCTCGTTCATGGACAGGCTTCGCCGCCGCCGGCGTCGGTTCCCGGCGACGGGAAACGTTCGATTTTACTTGATCGGTCCTGCGCTCACCTTTCGCGCTCGCGGCCATGCCCCGGGGCGCGCCGCCGCCCTCGCCCGCGGTCGCGGCCGGCCCGCGGGCGATTGCACGTAAACTCGGGCCCAGCATGCCTTCCGCCGCAACGCTCGGCCGGCCCGGCGAAGAATCGGACTCGCGGCCCGTGCGCCGCCGGGGCCGGCGTGGGTGTTCGGCCCGCGGAACGCCCTCCGGGTTCCCCCTATGACGCCGCGGCCGGTCGCGAGGAACGATCCCTGCCCCTGCGGCAGCGGCCGCCGGTACAAGCATTGCCACGGCGCCGCCGCGGTCCCGCAGGCGGTCGCAGGCGTGGCGGTTCCCCGGGACGACGCCGCGCCGCGCGACGGTGCCGGCGAGCCCGCGCCGTCGGCCGAGGCCCTGATCCAGCGCGCCGCCGCGTTTCGCGCGGCCGGCCGGCACGAGCGCGCCGAGGCGCTGCTCGGGCGCGCGGTCGCGATCGATCCGGCTTCCGCCGACGCGTGGCGGGAGCTCGGCGTGTGCCGCGCCGAGCAGTCGCAGCCGGGGCCCGCCGTGCTCGCGTTCGAGCGCGCGCTCGAGCTCGACCCCGACGATCCGCTCGTCGCGAGCCTGCTCGTGCACGTGCGCGGCCAGCTGTGCCTGTGGGACGGGTACGACGCGCTCGCGCGCCGCGCGCTCGACGCGGCGGACCGCGCCGCGCCCGGCGCGAAGCGCGCGGCATCGCCGTTCGCGCTGCAGGCGATCAACGACGACCCGATGCGCGAGCGCGCGGTGGCGGTGCTCCATTCGGCGCTCCATTTCCCCGACGCGAGCCGCGCGAGGCCGCCGCGGCGCGCGGCGGGCGGGCCCCTGCGCCTCGGCTGGCTGTCGTCGGACCTCAACGGCCATCCGGTCGGCCGCCTGCTCGCCGGCCTGGTGGAGCGGCTCGATCGCTCGCGATTCGCGTCGTTCGGCTACGACTGCGACGGCCCGCAGCCGGACGCGGTCTGGCATCGGATCCGCGCGTCGTGCGAGCGCTTCCGCTCGTTCGCGCCCGTCGATCGCGACGCGATCGCCGAGGCGATCCGCGAGGACGGCGTCGACGTGCTCGTCGACCTGACCGGCTACACCGCGGGCACGAAGCTCGCGATCTTCGCGTTGCGGCCCGCGCGCCTGCAGATCGGCTATCTCGGCTACACCGGAACGCTCGGCAGCCTGTTCGTCGACGGCATCGTCGTCGACGGCTACTGCGTCCCGGCGACTTCGGCGGACGCGTACACCGAGCGCCTGCTCACGGTCGAGCCCTGCTACATGCCGCGCTGCGACGATCGCGGCGAGGGCGAGCCGGCGCCCACGCGGGCGACCTACGATCTCCCGGACGACGCCGTCGTGTTCGCGGCGATGAGCGCGCCGTACAAGATCCTGCCTGAGCGATTCGACGCGTGGATCGCCATCCTGCGCGCCGTCCCCGGGTCGCTGCTGTGGCTGCGCCGCATGGAGCGCGCCGCGATGCAGCGCCTGCAGCACCGCGCCGGGAGGCTCGGCGTCGATCCCGGCCGCCTGCGCTTCGCGCCGAACGAGGACGTGGCGCAGTACCTCGCGCGCTTCCGCCTCGCGGACCTCTTCCTCGACACCTCGCCGTTCGGATCGCACACGACGGTCAACGACGCGCTCGGCGCGGGGCTGCCGGTGCTCGCGCAGGCGGGCAGGACGTTCGCCGCGCGAGCGTCCGCGAGCATGGTCGTCGCGGCGGGCATGCCGGACTTCGTCGTCGCGACGCTCGACGACTATCTACGCTCGGCCGTCGCGCTCGGCCGCGATCGCGCGCGGCTCGCCGACGCGCGGCGCCGCCTGATCGCGAATCGCGGCATCGCGCCGTGGTTCGACCTCGGCGCGTACGCGCACGCGTTCGGCGACGCGGTCGAGCGCGCGTGGAACGAGACGACGGACGCCTGAGCGCCTCGACGTTCGCGATGAATCCCCGGCTTCCGATCCTCACCTACCACGGCGTCAACGTCGCCGGCAACGACTACGCGTCGAACGACCACGTCGCGCTCGCCTCGGACCTCGGGACGATCGATCGCCTCGGCTGGCGGATCGTTCCGCTGCCGGGCGCCGTCGCGCGCTTGGCGTCGGGGCGCGCCGACTGGGCGCCGCCGCGCTCGATCGCGATCACGTTCGACGACGGCACCGACTTCGACTGGCGCGACCTGCCGCACCCGGCGCACGGGATGCAGCGCAGCCTCTTCCACGTGCTCGACGATTTCCGCGGCGCAAGCGCGCGCGACGCCCATGCGACTGCGTTCGTCGTCGTGTCGCGCGAGACCCGCGAGCACATCGACCGCGTCGGCCTCGCGAACCGCGGCTGGTGGACCGACGCGTGGTGGGCGGACGCCGTCGCGAGCGGCCACGCGGCGATCGCGAGCCACAGCTGGTCGCACAACCACCACCTCGTCGCGCCGCCGGCGGGGCGCGAGCGCGCGACGGGCACGTTCCGCACGATCGACCGCTTCGACCTCGCCGAGGACGAGATCGCGCGAGCGACCGCGGAGCTTCGCCGCCTCGCGCCGAATCCCGGCGACCGGCTGTTCGCGTATCCCTACGGCGAGTCGAACGACTACCTGGTGCGCGAATACTTCCCGCGCCACGCCGCGCGCATCGGCGTCGACGCCGCGTTCGGCGACGGCGCGCGCCCGATGACCGGCGCCGACGGGCGCTGGAACCTGCCGCGCTACGTGTTCGGCCGCGACTGGCGCACGCCCGAGGGCCTCGAGGCGCTGCTGCGGGATGCGTCCTGAGCCGGCGCGCGGAGGCAACGCCGCCGGAAGCGTCGAAGGGGGGCGGAGCCCGCGGGCGCTTCGCGTTCGCGAACCGCGCCCGGGATCCGACCCCGGATCGGCGGGCGCGCGCCGAGTGCCGCGCGACCGGTGATCAGAACGGCCCGAGGCCGGCGACGCGCGCGACGAGCGCGTCGCGCTCGGCCGCCGGCAGGTCGCGCTGCCAGCAGACGATGACGTGCGGATGCGCGGTGCGCTCGTAGCCGGCGCGCAGGTCGACGCGCTCGGCGCGCGGCTCGCCGACGTGACCGAACAGCGCGATCGCGTCGGGCAGCATCGCGCGGATCCGGCGCAGCAGGAACTCGGTGACGCCGCCGGCCTCGCGGATGCGCGCGCGATGCGCGGCGTCGAGCCGACGGTACGCGCGCTCGTCGAACGCCATGCCGCCGCCGAGGTACGAGCCTTCCCAGGGCGTGAAGTGCGCGTACGCGAGCGGCACGGCCTCGCCGCCCGCGACGTAGCGAAGCACGAAATGCCTCGGGAACGCGGGCAGGTCGTCGCCGAACAGGCGCTTGAACAGCGCGCCGACGGCGTTCGCCGCGTCGGCGTCGTCCATCTCGACGACGTCGACCAGGTCCGCGATCGCGTCCCAACGCCCGGAACCAGGTTGCGAACCGGGTTGCCAACCTGACCCCTGGATCGACCCCTGGATCATGGGCGGGGGTCGACGTCGCGCCACTCGTGCGCGAGCCGGACGAACCCGAGCTCGCGCGAATCGCCGGTGACGGTGAGCGGGACCTCGACGTGGTCGAACAGGTAGACGCCCTCGGGATCGAGCGCGTGCGCGCGGACGACGTACTTGCCCGGCAGGAGCGCGAGCGCGGGCAGGTGCAGCGCGAACGCGAAGCGGTCGCCCGCGGCGCGGCTCGGCGACACGCGGTCCATGTCGGTCGCGACGCCGTACACCGGCGTGCCGTCCGCACGCACGATGCCGACGAGCACGACCGGCGCGCGGCCGTCCGGCGAGTACGCCTCGCCGCGCACCGTGAGCGGCGCGCCCATGCGCACGAACTCGCCGGGCTCGAGCGAGAGCGCCTTCACGCGATGCACGTCCGGCCCCTCGCCCGTCAGCGCCTCGGGCCGGCGCGCGACGCCGCCCGACTTCTCCTCGTGCCACGCGAGGTAGGCCTGCGTCACCTCGATCGCGGGGCCGTAGCGCTCGACGCGTCCGCCCTTCAGCCAAAGCGCGTGCCGGCAGAGCTTCTGCACGTGGTACATGCTGTGCGAGCAGAGCAATAGCGTGCCGCCGCCCGCGATGAAATGCTCCATCCACGCCATGCATTTCTTCTGGAACGACTCGTCGCCGACCGCGAGCACCTCGTCGGTGATCAGCACGTCGGGCGAGAGCGCGGTCGCGACCGCGAAGCCCAGCCTCACGACCATCCCCGACGAGTAGTGCTTGATCGGATCGTCGAGATGGGGTCCCAGGTCGGCGAAGCGCACGATCGACTCGCGCTTCTCCGCGAGCTCGGCGGGCGTGATGCCGAGCAGCGCCGCCGCGAGGTCGATGTTCTGCGCGCCGGTGTACTCGGGGTGGAATCCCGAGCCGAGCTCGAGCAGCGCGCCGATGCGGCCGCGCACCTCGACGGTTCCGCGCGTCGGCGAGATCACGCCCGCGACGGCCTTGAGCAGCGTCGACTTGCCCGCGCCGTTCTCGCCGATCACGCCGAGCGACTGGCCGCGCTCCATCGAGAACGACACGCCGTCCAGCGCGGTGAACGCGTGCGACGCGCCGCGCCCGCGCAACAGGTCCCACACGAGGGCGACGCGGCCGCCGCGCGACTCGACCTTCGCGTAGTCCTTGCCGACGCCGGAGAGCTCGAGCAGCGGCGCGGTCATCGCTCGCCCCCCCGCCCCTCGACCCACGATGCGCACGAAGGGAGAACGCGGAGCGTCGGCCTGAAAGCCGACCCACGAAAGCACGACGCCGGCGCGTTCAAACGAAGTCCTCGAAATGCGGCGACAGGCGGCGGAACATCCAGCGGCCCGCGAGGAAGATCGCGACGGCCACCGCGAGCGCGACGAGGTCCGAGAGGCGCGGCGCGAGCTGCCCTTCGAGCAGCACCGAGCGCATCCGGTCGACGAGCCAGGTGAACGGGTTCGCGGCGACCCAGCCGCGCAGGTTCTCCGGCACGAGCGACAGCGGATAGAGGATCGGCGTCAGGTACATCAGCATCATCAGCACCGGCATCAGCACGTGCTCGACGTCGCGCACGAACACCTGCAGCGACGCGAGCGCGAGCGAGAGGCCGGCGACGGCGATCGCCATGATCATCCACAGCGGGATCGCGGTGACGAGCCCGATCAGCCAGACGTCCTTGCCGACCGCGCGCAACACCGCGAGCACGACGACGTAGCCGACGAAGTGGATCGCGAGCGTCGCCGCGACGGACGCGTAGACGACGACCTCGTGCGGAAAGGCGACCTTGCGGATCAGCCCGCCGTACGCGGGCACGCACACCGCGGCGCGCTGGATCGCCTCCTGCGCGGCGAGCCAGGGCCACAGCGCGATCGCGACGAACGCCAGGAACGACGATCCCACCGAGCTCGTCGCCCGGAAGATCGACGTGAACACGAAGTGGTAGACGCCGAGCAGCGCGACCGGATGGACGAGCGCCCAGGCGAGGCCGGTGACGCTGCCGAGGTAGCGGGTCGTCGCCTCGCGGCGGAAGAACTGGGCGAAGAGCTCCCAGGGCACGGCGAGCGACGCCCGCCGCACCGAGGCGACCTCACGCCCGCCCGATGGCATCGTCCTCCCGATCCCGGCCGCCTTCCGGCGCCGGGTCAGTTCGCCTTCTTCGCGCGCGACTTCTCGAGCGTCTGGCGCTGGAGCTCCTCCAGCCTGCCCGGCTCGAGGTGCAGGACGAGCTTGTCGAGCGCGTCCTGCTGGATCCCCGCGCGCGCCGCGACGCCCTGCTCGCCCAGGATCCGGTCGCGCTCCGTGTCGATGTACTTCTGCTTGAGCTCGTTCATGATCTGCGGCTTCGCCTCGTCGAGGCTCAGCTTCGACGCGGGCACGCGGCCGACGACGCGGAACACGAACCAGTTGTCGCCCACGCCGAGCACGTCGGAGATCGACGCGTCCGGCAGCGCGAACACCTTGTCGGCGATCTCCGCGGGCAGGTCGGCCTTCGCGTAGCGCTCGGGACGGTCGTCGCGCTGGTCGGCCGCGCTGACGTCGGACTCCGGCGCGAGCTTCGCCCAGGCCTCGCCCGCGAGCCAGCGGGCGCGCAGGTCCTCGGCGAGCTTCTTCGCCGCGTCGGCGCCGCCGTGCTTCTTCCCGCTCACCGGCAGCACCTGCACCTCGCGGAGCTCGGCCGTCTCGAAGCGGGCGCCCTCGGTCAGGTAGATGTCGCGCGCGCGCGCATCCCACCTGTCGCGCTCGGCGTCGAAGCGCTTCGCCGCGTCGGACTCGATGTGCAGGATCATCACCTGCGCCTTGTAGCGCTCGGTCTCGGCGGCGAGGCGCGCCTGCAGCACCGGATCGGTCATGACGCCCGTCGAGTCGGCCTGGGCGGCGAGCTGCTTGGTGAGCAGCATGCGCGTCAGGAGGTCGGCGACGCGCTGCTCGTTGGTCGCGAAGCCGCCGCGCAGGTTGGGCGGCAGGCGCAGGAGCTCGACGTCGTAGTCGGCGCGCGTGACCTTGACGCCGCCCGACTCGGCGAGGACGGTGTCGGGCGGCATCGGGGGAAGCGCGGGCTGCGCATTCTCCGCGGCCAGCCGGTTGGTGCGGCGGCCGCCGCCGGAGACGGATTGGGCGCCGGCGAGGTCGCCGGCGACGAGCGCCGCCGCGGCGAGCGCGGCGGCGACGAGGGTCGGTGTGATTTTCATGCGTCCAAAAAAAAGTCGCCCCGCGATGACGCGGGGCGACGATTCTACCTTATCGGCCGATCAGGGCAGCTTCAGCGAATCGATCGTGCAGTACCCGCTCGGGCAGCTGCTGACCTTGATGTTGAAGTAGTAGGTCTTCCCGATCTCCATCGTCCGCGTGCCGCTGAGCGTGGTCGCGTTGCCTTGCGAGCCCGCCGGGCCATAGTTGTAAGAGGCGTCGATGTTCGGGCTGATGTAGCCCTTCATGTACCGGAGCTTGTTCTTCGAGAAGATCGTATTGATCATGTCGAGGATCGGGGTGTCGACGTCGCACGCCGTCTCCGAGATCGCCCAGGTCGCGCTGGCGCCCGTCATGCCGTAGGTGCCGAGCATCTTCAGGGCGAGGTTGACGGCCGTGTTGGCGTTGGAGGGCACGGTCATCTTGATCGAGAAGTAAGCGCCGGTGCCGACCCCGCCGAGCCCGTCGCCGGGCGTGTCAGTCGACCTTGGGATAGAAATTCGAGATCTTCGACGAGCCGCTCGGACAGTTCGTGAAGTCCCCAGTACCGCCGCCGCCGCCTGCTGGTAGTTGAACGTAGCCGACCGGTTGGTCGAGTTCGTTCCGCCGCCGCCGGCCGACTTGACCTGGAACGTCGTGCCGGCCGTCTTGGTCTGGTTGACGCCGTCGAGGACGCAAAGCTGCCGTTCGCCGTGCCCACGCTCGTCGGACAACCGGCCGGGGTGCCGCCAGGTCAGCGTCAGCGCCGTCGGGTCGTGCCGGCCGTGCAGGTCAGCGTGAGCGTGACGTCCTTGGCGGTGCCGGGCGCATCGGAGTTGTTCGGCGGATTCGCGGTCCAGCGAGCAGCCCGACGCCGGGGTGTCGACCGGCGCGCCCTGGGAGCAGGTAACGCTGTTGCCGTTGGCGGTGGCGACGAAGCCGGGGCCGCAATCGATGCCGCAGGTCGCCTCGACCGACTGGGTGCCGCCGCCCGTGAAGATCGGGGTGAAGCCCGTCGGACACGAGAAGGTGAAGTCGGCGTCGGCGAAGGCCGCCGGGGCGACCGCGAGACCGAGAGCGACGAGCGCCGCACGGCCGAATGTAGAGAACAGGTTTGGCATGTGACGCTCCTAGGTGATCCCCCGGACTATTCTTAGCAATTATCGAACCATTCTACTTCAAATCCGACCCGCCGTCAGCATGACGCCTGCATAACCCGGGGGTTTCGCCGACGAATCGCGGCCCCCGGGCGACGGGCGGTTTCCCTGCCGCAGGACGCCGGCTTCCCGTCCTACACCGCCCCGCGCCCATCACTGACGCCCGCCGTCAGGGCCCGGGCGACAGACACCCGGTCCCCACGGCGCCGATCCCCTCAAATACACGCGGGAGCGGCAAACGACGGCTCGACGGCATCGCAGGGTTGTAGATCGCAAGTGCCGTGCCCGCCGGACGGGCGGCGGGGGTGAATATCGTCCGTCCGGCCCTCGCTCGAAGCTCGGGGCCACGACAACCGTCGGGCTGCGGCCCGACCCACGCTGAAGCGGCCCCAGGGCCGAAACCCGGGCCACGGAGGCTCGCAACGGCCTTCCCGGCGCCCCTGCGGCCACGCCGGCTCGGCGAGCCAACAGCGCCGGGCCTCCAGGGCTTCCCGAGGCCGGAAAGCGTCGGGCTGGAGCGGGAGTCCCCCAAGAAAAGCGTCGGGCCGAAGCCCGGAGCCCTGCGGGGCCGGTCCGGTTGCGTCGTTGCGCAGCCCCGGAGTGCGCAGCCGCTGCGTGCCGCAACCGCGCGTCGTCGATCCCCCTCGGCTCCGCCTCGGGAGCCCCTCGCCGACGCAGCGACCCCGCTCCACAAAAAAAAGAGGCGGAGCCGAAGCTCCGCCTCCCGTGTTGCTTCACTGCGGTGAATCGCTTTCCAGGATCCCCGCTTACGGCAGGTTGACGTTCTGCGTGTAGACGTCGCGCGTGCCCTTGTGGTTGAAGTTGCCGCCGTAGTTCGACAGCACCCCGCCCACGTTGCCGTTGGAGAACGTGATCGCCGAGAAGCCGATCACCGGCAGGCCGTAGTACGTGGCCGAGTTCCACGAGCGCGAGCTTGCGTCCGCCAGCGAGATCGCCGTCGTCGCGTTGCCGCCCAGCGTGTGGTACTGGTACGACGCCGAGCTCGACGGGATCGTGAACGACAGGTCGGCCCAGCCGTGCTCGAACGTGAACGTCGGGTTCGCCACGTTGAGCCGCAGCGTCGAACCCAGCACGTTCGAACCGCGGAACGTGATGACGTTCGCTTCCCAGCACAGCTGGTCGCGCACTCCCGGCGGCGGCGGCGAGAAGGACGACGTGACCTTGTCGAGCTTCTCTTCGCGGTCGTACTTCGACAGGTCGATGTCGTCGCACGCGCCGTTGACGGTGAAGTTGCGCTGGAACAGGCGGGTGACCTTCAGCTCCTTGTCGCCCGGCGAGCCCATCGTGCCGTACTTCGACGCGTAGTACGCGTCCGGCACGCCCTTCGTCGGCATCGTCACGACCCAGTCCGTGCCCGACGCGGGTCGCCTGGCCGGACGAACTCGTTGTAGATGTGGTCGTGCATCAGGACCGCGGAGACCGCGTCCAGCGGCTTCGTGCCCGGGCCGGTCCAGGTCGTCAGGTACGCGACGCCACCGGCGAACGGACCCGCGCCGTCGTAGAACGCGGCAGCCGTCGGCGCGGACAGCGTCGGCTCGATGCTGCCAGGAACTTCGAAGAGGCTGCCGGTCGCCTTGAAGCCGGCGAGGGCGGTCGCGTCGTAGCCGAGGTCGGTGCCGGCCGCGACGTTGATCAGCGTCATCGTCCCGAACAGGCCGCCGGTCAGGCTGCGCACGTAGTAGTCCGTGAAGCTCTTGTCCAGCGAGAGCACATGGCGTCGCAGTCACGCGGAACGCGCGGCGAACCGGTGTGCGTCACGAGGGACGCGGCGTAGCCCCACATCGCGCCCATCTCGATGATCTCGACGTAGCCCTCGCGGGTGCGGTCCAGATCGTCGTTCGCCGGGTCGTCGTACGCGCCCGTGTAGGCGTAGTTGACGAACTGCGTCGGGTAGTTGGCATCGTCGGCCGAGACCACGCCGTCCGTGCAGCTCGTGTCCGGCGTCGAGATGCCGGCGCCGTCGGCCGTCGGCGTGACCGCCGCGACCCACACGTCCTTCGCCGACAGGTACAGGTTGAAGTCGAGGACTTCGCGGCTGTTCTTGCCTTCGAGGAAGCGGACCTTGACGGCCTTCGCGGACGCGGTGGAGTTCACCACCGACAGCAGCGAGTTGTAGACCGCACCCGACGACGTCGAACGGACCGTGTAGTACGGGTACAGGAGCACGTTGCCCAGACCGTCGGCGTTCAGCGCGACCGCTTCCGCGGTCCCTGCCGCGAGAGCGCTCGCACCCGCGACGGCCAGGTACAGCGAGTTCTTCTTGAAGATGTTCATGGTGGGTGATGACTCCTTCTTCGTTCGCGATTTAAGTGATCACTTTGGAACCGACAGCGCGTCAATGGTATGCCAAGGCTCTCCCGATTGGCAATCGAAGATTCCGGCCGGCCGATCGTCGTTGTTGGAAATCTGCAACGGTATCGGCGCTAGCCCGCCGGGAACACGTAAAACACCTTGCCGCGCTCGATGACCCACTTCTCGGTCATCGGCGTGGTGATGCCCTTCATCACTCGGTGATCGTAGGTCAGCTTCGACTTCACCGTGCACGTCGCGCCCTCGCAGGAGGCGTCCTCGACCCGGTAGGCCCGGAACGGGACGATGCTCATGCGGCGCTTGAAATCATCCTTGGAAATCACGGCCTTGGAGCCTTCCGACAGGAACTCGTAGGCCGCGTCCAGGTCGCCGCGGATCAGCGCGGTGCCGCGGGCGTCGGCCCGCTCGACGACCATCGCGCGCTTCGCTTCCGCGGGGCTCGCGTCGGAGAGGCCCGACGTCGTCGCGCACGCGGCGAGCGCCAGCGCGGCGGCGAGGCCCAGGACCGTGCTCCGAAACGGGGGGAATCGCATCAAAACGTCTCCAAACGGCGACAGTCGCGGGGAACGCGGGCCTCGCGGCAGGGCTTGCCGGGCTTCCGGACCGAACCGACCGGCGAGAAAGTGTAGGGAAATCGGCAACTAACGTCAATGTCGCCGCCGCCCGACACCAAAAACGCACGTTTTCCGAGTCGCCCCGCAGGGAAGCTGTCGCCTGCGCCCGACACTCTATCGCCGAAAACCCCGCTTCCGGCCCCGCCGCGCCCCGAGGGGCGCGCCGTTACTGCGCCGGCGGGGTGTCGGAAGCAGGAGTCGTGCCTTGCTGACGGTTCCTGGCGCGCCGGCGCTGGCCGTCCTGGGGGGCGCCGGCGGGCTGCGCCGCGCCCGGGCCGGGCGCCGGGGCAGCGGCCGGGGGCGGCGCCGCGGCCTTCGCCGCGGCCTCGGCGCGCTCCTGGGCGGCCTTGGCGGCCGCGGCGTCCGCCGAGGCCTTCTGCGCGACCGCCCGGGCGGCGGCGGTGTCGGCGGCGGCCTTCTCCTGCGCCGCCTTCGCCGCGGCGATCTCCGCGGCGGCCTTCTCCTGCGCCGCGCGCGCGGCCTGGATCTCCGCCTTCGCGCGCTCGGGGGTGATCTCGGCGTCCGGGATCGGCGCCTGCGCGTCGGCGCCGGGCACGGTGTTCGGGTACCACGGACCGCCCATTGGCTGCGTCCCGCCCATCGTCGACAGCGGCGGGAACACGGTCGTGCCCTGCGGCAGCTGCTCCGCCGGGAGCCGCAGCGGCGGGATCAGCGTGCTGTCGAGGCGGTCCATGCGGCGCCGCAGGTCGTCGATGATGCCGCGCATGTCCTGCGCGGTCTCGACGACGCGCGGCGTGACGAACAGCACGAGCTCCGAGCGCTGGTCCTTGACCTCCTGCTGGCCGAACAGGCCGCCGAGGATCGGGATCTTCGTGAGCCACGGGATGCCCTCGGACGCCTGCTGCTTGGTGTCGCGGATGAGGCCGCCCATGATCAGCGTGTCGCCGCTCTGCACCGCGACCATCGACTGCAGCGAGCGCGTGTTGATCGGCGGCGCCTCGCCCGCGTTGGCCACGTCGCCCGGGTTGCTGACCTCGGCCTGGATGTCCATCGTCACGAGGCCGCCCGCGTTGATGCGCGGCGTCACCGACACGAGCACGCCGGTGTCGATGTACTGCGAGGTCGTCGTCACCGCGTTCGTCGTGCCGCCGACGAGCGTCTGCTGCGTGATCGGGATGCGGTCGCCGACCTTGATCGTCGAGCGCTGGTTGTCGAGCGCGGCGACGTGCGGGTTCGCGACGATCTTCGAGTTGCCCGCGGTGCCGAGCAGCGAGACCGCCGCCTGGATGCCGCCGGGGAACATGCCCGAGAGCAGGTAGTTGAAGCCGGGAACGCGCGCGCCGATGCCGACGCCCGCGATGTTCGCGGCGGTCCCCGCGATCGCGCCGAAGATGTCGCCGGGCACCGTGCCGCGGCGGAAGTTGCCGCCGGCCTGGTTGGCGCCGTTCTTGAAGTACCACTCGACGCCGAACTGGAAATCGTCGGTGAGCGACACCTCGGCGATCACCATCTCGATCATCACCTGGCGCGCGGGCACGTCGAGCTTCTTCAGCGCCGACTCGATCACGATCCACTCGGCCGGCGTCGCGACGATCAGCAGCGTGTTGTTGTCGCGGTCGGCGACGACCTGGATGTTGCGCACGACGCCCTGCGGCTGCGCGCCGGGGATGCCCTGCGCGACGGTCTGCGCCGGGGTCGGCGGCTGCGGCGCCTGGTTCACGACGACGGTGGACGGCGGCGCCACGGGCGGCGTGGGCTGGGCCTGGAACACCGGCGGCGAGACGATCTGGCCGGCCGGCGTCCCCGGCGCGAGCGACGGCGGCGGCGCCGCGGTCTGCTGCGCGGCGCGCCCGGTGAACGCCTGCTGCAGCAGCGGGCCGACGCGCTCGGCGCGGCTGTTCTGCAGGTTGTAGACGTAGAAGCGCACGCCCTCGCCGCCGGTGCCCTGGTCGAGCTTGTCGATCCACTCGCGCACGCGGTCGATCAGCGCCGGGTTGGGCGTCACGACGAGCAGCGCGTTCATGCGCTCGATCGGCACGATGCGCACGAGACCGCCGAGCGGGTTCTGATCGCGCTGCCCGAGCAGCTTCTCGATCTCCTGCCCGACGACCTTCACGTCGGCGCTCTGCAGCGGGAAGATCCCCGCCGACATCCCCTTCATCCAGTCGACGTCGAACAGCGCGATCGCGTCGATCAGGTGGCGCAGCTCGAGCTCGGTGCCGGACAGGATCATGAGGTTGCGCAGGTCGTCGGCGCGCACCGCCTGCGCGTCCTTCGCGAACGGCTCGAGCAGGCGCACCATCTCGCGCGCGCTCGTGTACATGAGCGGCACGATCTGCACCGAGTAGCCGGGCGGCAGCGCGCCGCGCGCGTTGCCGAGCATCGGCGTCACGTTGCCCCGCGCCGCCGCGGCCTGGGGCAGGATCTTGTAGATCGCGCCCTCCTTGATCATCGTCGCGCCGTTCATCCGAAGCAGCATCTCGAGCGTCGGCTCGAGCGCGGAGCGCGGGATGCCCGACGAGGTCCGGATCGTGACGCTCCCGCCGACCGCGGGATCGATCACGTAGCCGACCTGCAGGATGTCGCCCAGCACGTTGCGGATGACGTCGCGGATGTCGGCGCCCTCGAAGTTGAGCGTGACCATCGAGCCGCCCTCGACGCGCGCGACGCCGGTGTCCGGCATCCCGCCGCCGGGCGGCTGGCCCTTCACGAGCTGCCCGGTGCCGCGGAACACCTTGGTGCGGCCATCGGTGTCGGACGCGCCGGTCTGCACGCGCGCGGCGGTCTCCGCCAGCGCGGGCGTGAGCCCCTCGGGCTGCAGCGACGAGCGCACCTTCACCGGCGGGGGCGGCGGTTCCTTCGCCGGCGGCGTCTGGCAGCCGGCGAGCGCGATCGCGGCGAGCGCGACCGCGGCGAGCGCCGCCCCGCGGGCGCGGGGGGCGCCCGCGGAGGGCGCCGTTTCGTGTCGTGGGAGTCGTCGGCTCATCGTCGCTTGATTCCTGTCACTGCTTGTTGTTGCGTCCCGCGCCGTAGGAGCGCGGATTCCCCTGGGCATCCAACGGCTGGGTCCTCGGCGGGGCGGCGGGCTGCGCCTGCGCTTCGGCAGCGCGCGCGGCCCTTCGGTTCGCCCGGAGGTTCTCGACGGCCGTGCCCGGCCCGGACAGACCGCCCTGCGCGCGGCGCGCGGCGCCGGCCTGGACCGGCGCGCCCGGCGCGCCGCCCGCCTGGCCCGCGGCCACAGGCGCGCCGCCTTCGCCGCCCGGCTGCTGCGTCGTCTTCGGGCCGCGCGCCACCTTGAGCTCGAGGTCCTCGCTGTCGTCGCCGACCGCGAGCCGGATGCGGTCGGGCTCGACCGACGCCACGACCATCCCGTTGATCGAGTCGCCCTTCTTCACGCTGCGCGACTTGCCGGCGCCGCCGGCCTCCTTCAGGAACGCGATCGCGACGTTGTCGACGATCATCGTGCCGGTGAGCACGAACTGGCCGCGGTTGAGCGACGGCTTCGCGCCTTCGGCGGCCGCGGGCGGCGCGGGCCGGCGCGTGGCGTTGAAGAGCGGGCGCTCGACCGTCGCGCGCATCGACTCGAGCCCGCCCTCGATGCGGAACTCCGGCATCACCGCGACGGCGACCGGCGAGGGCTTCGCCGGCTCGTCGGGCGGCAGCGAGCGGCGCCACTCGCTGCCCCAGCCGGTCTGCAAGCCGATCAGGAGCGCGAGCACCGCGAACGGCGCGATCCACGCGAGCCAGCGGCCGAGGCGGGGGTCGAGGGCGCTCACGTCTCCTCCGCTCACGGGCGCTTCGCCGCCACCGGGACGAGCGACGCCGCGGCGCCGGGCGCCTCGGGCATCGACCACGCGGTGGCGTCGAGCTGCACGTTGACCTCGGGATCCTGCCCCGCGACCGGCTTGAAGCCGCGGAACGCGTTGGTCGGGCGGATCGTGATGTTCTCGACGACGACGTACGGCTCGCGCGTCTCGAGCGCGTTCAGGATCTTCTGCAGGCTGGGCACCGTCGCGAAGAACTGCACCGAGGCGACGATCTGCCGGAACCCGCCGTCGTCGCGCGGCGCGGGGCTCTGGCTCGTCGTGATGCGGCCGCCGTTCGACTCGATCGCGGCCTTCACCGCCTCCTGCAGCTCGGCGCCCGCCAGGTTCGCCGCGGTGTTCTTGAGGAAGAAACGGCGGGCGTCGCGCGCCTTCATCGCGTCGAGCGCGCGGCGCAGCTCCGGCGCCTGCGCCGCGACGCGCTTGTAGGTCTCGAGCCGCTGCGTCCAGGTCTCGATCGCGTCGTCGTAGTGGCGATGCAGCAGCCACAGCGGCGCGAGCAGCGCCGCGAACACGAGCGCGACCGCGGCCACGAACAGGCCCACGGCGAGCACGCGGCGCTGCGCCGGCGTGAGGCGGAGGAGGATCGCCGGCGTCATGTCCCCGGCATCCTGCGGCGATTCGCGTTGCGCGCGCCGCGCGCGGGCGGCTGCGGCGGCGGCGCGGATTCCTGGACGGGCGCCGCGGGCTCGGCTTCGGCGTCCTCGCCGGCATCGCCCATCGCCTGCGGCGGCGCGGGCGTCGAGACGGCGGGCGTCGAGACGGCGGCGACGGCGCGGGCGCGGTCGCCGGCGCGCTCGCAGGCGCGGGCGCGGTCGCCGGTGCGCTCGGAGGCGCGGGCGCCTGCGGCGCGGGCGGCGCCGCGTCGGCGAGCGCGAGCAGCGACACCGGCTCGGGCTTCGCCACCGGCTTCACCTGCGCACCCAGGTCGAAGATCTCGCCGGGCCCGGGCTGGATCTTGGTCACCGGCGAGCGCGGCGCGACCTGCGCGACGACGCCCGACTCCTCGAGGACCGGGATCAGCTTCCCGGCGTTGCCGGATTCGCCGCGGATCACGAGCTCGCGCTCGCGCTCGCGGCCCTTCGGCAGCGTGCGGACCTCGAATTGCGTGATCCAGGTGTCGTCGGGCAGCACCGAGGTGATCGTGTCGAGCACGCGCACGACCGGCGGCCACGCGTACTTGCGGTCGAGCACGAAGTTGTAGTCGGACGCGGCCTTCTCGAGCTCGGTGCGCAGCTGCTCCGACACCTTCGCCTGCTGCTGCGCCGCCTGGGCGCGCTGGATCAGCGCGATCGCGTAGTCGCGCTTCTGCCAGAGCGGCAGCACGACCGCGACGAGGGCGAACGCGCCGAGCGCGGCGACCGGCGCCCAGAACTGCCAGCGCTTCCACGGCGCGGGCGCGATGCGCGCCTCGTCGGGCGCGAGGTTGATCCGCGACGGCGGCGCGCCCGGCGCGTCGGGCGTGACCGCGCGCACGTCGGCGCCCCAGCCGACCGCGTAGGCGAGCGCGGTGTCGACGACCGGCCGGCGCACCGCGGCGAAGTCGACGGCGATCGTGCCCTTCGCCGCGTCGCGCGCTTCGACGGCCGCGTCGTAGTAGAGCTCGTCGGCCTTGAACGGCGTCAGGCGGTCGAGGTCGTAGCCGATCGCCTGCCGGAGGTTCTCCTCGAGCGCGGCCGGCAGCGTCAGCGTGCGCCGGAGCACGGTGCGCGCGGGAATCGCGAGGCGCACGCGCGCGCGCCGCCCCGCGGCGCGACCGAGCGACTCGACAGCGTTCCGGCCGGCCGCGGCGACCGCCTGCGGGTCGCCGTCGAGCGCGATCGTCGCCGACGGCTCCACCTTCACGACGCCGTCCTGCATCCGCGGCTGCCACACGGTCGCGACCATCCCGTCGAACGCGAGGATCGGGCGCATGCGCCGGCGCGCGACCGCGTTGCGCGCGGACGAGGGCACGAGCGGCGCGAGCTCCGCGCCCCACCAGCGCAGGAACGACGCAATGCCGGTGCGCTGCGCGAACGCGGAGAGCGCGGCGGACACTCGGGCAAGCGGCGTGCTACGGTCGGGCGGCATCGTTGTTCTCGGTCCTGGCGTCGGCGGCGGCCGCGGGCGCGGGCGCGCCCTCGAGCCAGGCCAGCACGACGAGCGGCCTCGACGGATCCTGCGAGGGCCGCACCACCGCTTCGCGCACGAAGGTTACACCATCGGAGGTGCGCGCTTCCGTCCGGATCCGCCACGTCTGGATCGCGCCGGACGCGAAGCCCGACGCATTCGGGAACGCCGGCACGGGAAGCCCGTCGCGGATCGCCTGGTCGCGCTGCGCGAGGTACGCGTCGATCGCCGCGGCGTCCGCGTTGGGCAGCGCCGACAGCACCTCGCGGGACGCCGTCTGCGGGTTGATGCCCGCCTGGCGCGACCACACGGTGACGCTGCCCGCGATGCGCGAGTAGATGCCCGGCGTCATGCCGAGCACGCGCGCGACCTCGCCCACCGTCTCGAACGGCGCGTTCGCCGGCATCACCTTCGCGCCTGCGGCCTGGTAGTCGGCGGATTCCGCGCCGTTGGGCCGCTTCAGGTCGTCCGGGTCGCGCCAGTCCATCACCGCGTCGACGAGCCGCACCGCCGTGTCGGGATCGGCGCCGCCGATCGCGGTGAACAGGCCGCGCAGCAGCACCTCGTTCGCGGCGTTGAGGTCGATCTTCGCGGTCTCGTCGGTCGCGGAGGCCTGGATCGCGACCTCGCCGTCGGTCCACGCGTGCGGCGTGCCGTCGGGCTTCCACGCGGTGGGCGTGCGCGGGCGGCCGAGCTCGTACGCGGTACGCTCGACCGCGCCGTCCGCCGCCGCGCGCGCCTTGGCGACGCCGACTGCGTTGCCCGCCGCGAGCGCCTCGGTGCGCATGCTGTACGCGAACGAGCCCGCCATCGCGGTCAGCATCACCGTCACCCATAGCGCGAGCACGAGCGCGATCCCGGATTGTCGTGCCCTCGAAGCGGGCCAGGCTCGCTTCCCCGCGAGGGAACGCGTGCGACGTGCCAGGGCGGACGCGGTTCGCAAGGCCGTCATCCCTGCGCGCAGCGTGCGCGCGCGTTGTCCCAGGCGCGGCAGCCGGCCTCCGGCGCCTCGCGCGGCGTCGCGTAGAGCGTCGGCCAGTGCGTGCCGCGCTCGGTCTCGACGTCGACCTGGATCATCTGCGGCAGCCGCTGCGTGTCCTGCCAGCGGTCGCGCCACGCGGGCTCGAAGCCGCCGGCGGTCGACGCGCCCGGATCGAGGCCGAGGTAGCGGATCGTCACCGACCGGATGCCGGTCGCGAGCACCGAGTGCTCGGCGCCGCCGAAGTCCGGCAGCGCGCTGCCCGTCACGTCCGGCACCATCCGATCGAGGACGAGGCTCGACTTGCCGTCCACCTCGGCGACGTGGAGCCGGTAGTACCAGACGCCGCCGCCCTGCACGCGCGCCGGGAGCGCGGCCGCGAAGCGCATCTCCTCGCGCTCGCCCGCGAAGAGCAGCGGCCATTCCGGCATCTTCTTCATGCGCTGGCCGTGCTGGCCCTCGAGCTGCGCGCGCAGGAATTCCTGCGCGGTGCGCATCGACGAGGTCTCGGCGGCCTTCGCCTCGCCCGCGTCCCAGCTGCGTCCCGACAGCGCGAGCGAGCCGAACAGCGTCGCCGACAGGAGGCCGAGCAGCGCGAGCGCCACGAGCAGCTCGACCAGCGTGAAGCCGGCATGGCGTCGCGCGCCAAGGGCGTGGGCCCGAAGGCCGACCCACAGGCGGCGCGGCTGCGGGCCGGGCTTCGTCCCGACGGCTTTCGCGGTCACGGCGCGCCCTCCCGCCGCGCGAGCTTCAGCGTCGAGAGCTCGAGCGTGCGCTCGCGCCCGCCCGCGCCCGGGTAGCGCACCTCCACGCGGATCCGGTAGAGCTGCGTCGGCGCGAGCTGCCCCGCGGTGGCGGGATCCTGCGCCGCGTCCTGCGCGACGTAGGGCTCGACGGTCGTCGTCCACGCGATGCGGCCGTCGTCCTCGGTCCCCGACTCGCCCGAGAGCCGCGGGCCGCCGCGCGCGGCGTCGAGGCGGCTCTGCGCGACGAGCACGGCGCGGCTCACGTCCTCGGCGACGCCCGCGTTGCCGAGCGCGCCGCCGATCAGGCGGAACAGCGCGGTCGCGACGAGCGCGAGGATCACGAACGCGACCAGCACCTCGAGCAGGCTGAAGCCGCGCACGCGCGCGGACCGCTCGGGCGGCATCGGGCGCGGCAGGCGTCGACGGGGCGCCATCAGTCGAGGATGGCGACGCGGCCGGTGAGCCAGTCGACGTCGACCTCGAACTTGCGCTCGCCGGACGACACGGTGACGCGGCCGCCGTTGCTGCCGCCGTCGGGGTAGAAGCGGATCGCGCCCTGCCGCTCGTTCAGGAGGTCGGACTGCGCGGTGAAGAGCTTGAGGTCGACCTTCGGCGGCAGCGCGACGTCGCGGCCCTCGCCCGCCACGCGGAACGTGCGCGCCTCGAGGTCGAGCGTGACGGTGGTCTCGTGCCGCTTCGCGACCGCCTCGCTACGCGCGAGGCGCAGGCCCGCCGCGATCTGGCGCGCGGCGGCCTTGAGGTCGCCGGTCGACGCGCCGCTGCCGGACACCATCGGCACGACGAGCGCGGCGCCGATCGCCATGATCGAGAGCACGACGAGGATCTCGATCAGCGTCATGCCGAGCGAAAGGCGCCGGGCCGGAGCCCGACCCACAAGCGACGACGCCATGCCGAGCGAAAGGCGTCGCGCCGAAGCCCGACCCACGGGCCGGCCCGCGCCTGCGCGTGCTCGAACGTGTCGAACGCGGATCGGGTCCATGGAGGAGGAGGCTCACGCGGGCGCCCGGGGCGTCAGTCCGCGCTCGTGATGTCCTTGTTCACCCCGTCGCCGCCTTCCTTGCCGTCGGCGCCGAGCGAGACGATGTCGTAGGGGCCCTTCTGGCCGGGGGCGGTGTAGCGGTACTCGTTGCCCCACGGGTCCTTCGGGATCTGCGTCTTCTTCCAGTACGGCCCGTTCCAGTTGGCGACGCCCGCGGGCGCGGTGACGAGCGCCTGCAGGCCCTCGGACGAGGTCGGGTAGCGGCCGGTCTCGAGCTTGTAGAGGTCGAGCGCCTGCCCGATCTGCCCGATCTCGATCTTCGCGGCGTCGGCCTTCGCCTTCTCGCCGCGGCCGATGAAGTTGCCGCCGACGATCCCGAGCACCACGCCGATCAGCACGAGGACGACGAGGATCTCGATCAGCGTCATGCCGCGCTCGCGGCGCTGCGGGAAGGAACGACGGGCCAGGGTCGATGTCATGGGTGTCACCATCTGACGACAACGGGCGCCTTTGCCCGTGTTCGCGGGTAGGGTTAGACCGGGTTCAGCCGACAAGTTCGCTCATGCCCATGACGCCGAGCAGGATCGAGAACACGATGCCGCCGATCAGGACGGCCAATCCGAGGATCAGCGCGGGCTCGAGGACCGCGAGGAAGCGCTTGATCGCGACCTGCACCTCGCGGTCGTAGACGTCCGCGACGCGGCCGAGCATCTCCTCGAGCCGGCCGGACTCCTCGCCGACCAGGATCATCTGCGTGGCGAGCTTCGGCCACACGCCGGTCTCCGCGAGCGGGCGGCCGAAGCCCTTGCCCTCGCGCAGCCGCGCGGTGACGCCGTCGAGCGAGGCGCCGAGCACCGCGTTGCCCATCGTCTCCTTGACGATCGACAGGCCCGCGAGCAGCGTGACGCCGTTGCCGAGCAGCGTGGCGAGCGTGCGCGAGAAGCGCGCGACCTCGACCTTCGCGACGAGGTCGCCGACGATCGGCAGCCGCAGCAGCCGCGCGTCGACCTTCGCCCGGAACGCGGGCTGGCGGAACTTGCGCCGCACCCACCAGGCGACGACGACGACGCCGGCGAGCATCGCCCACCACCAGCGCTTGAGCGCGGTGCCGACGAAGATCACCACCTGCGTGGGCAGCGGCAGCGCCTTGCCGGCCTGCGCGAAGGTCTGCTGGAACTGCGGCACGACGTAGACGAGCAGGATCATCACCGACGTCACCGCGACGCCGATCAGGATCACCGGGTAGATGAGCGCGCTCTTGACCGTCTCGCGCAACTCCTTGTTGCGCTCCATCGTGTCGGCGAGGCGCGTGAGCACCGTCGCGAGCGCGCCGCCCGCCTCGCCGGCGCGAACGATGTTCACGTAGAAGCGCGAGAAGATCTCGCGGCGCGCGTCCAGCGCCTGCGACAGCGCCTTGCCGCCGCGCACCTCGTCGCGGATGCCCTGCAGGAGCGCGGTGACCGCCGGCGTCGGCGCGAGCCCGATCAGCGTCTCGAGCGCGCGATCGAGCGGCAGGCCGGCGCGCAGCAGCGTCGCCAGCTCGCGCGTGAGCGCCATCAGCTGGTCGCGCGTCACGCGCTTCGGCTCGAACCAGCGGCGGCGGGGCTCGCGGGCGCCGCGCGCGGCGGCGCCGGGCGCCGGGCCGGTCGCGGGCGCGACCTGCATCGGCATCAGGCCCTGGTCGCGCAGCCGGTCGAGGATCTCGGACTCGTTCGCGGCGTCGAGCTCGCCCACCGACACCGCGCCGCCGGGGGCCACCGCCTTGTAGCGATACAGGGGCACGTCAGGTCGCTCCGACCTCGCGCAGCACCGTGTGCCCGGGCACTGCGCGGCGCAGGACGCCGGGTGTTTCGTGCTCTTGCCGGCGATCGCCGCCGGGCCGCCCCAAGGCGATCGCGACGAGCTTCTCCCGATGAAAAAGGCGCAACGCCGCGCTCACGTCGTCCCCGGGGGCCACGGACGCCTTTTTCATCGGCACTAGTCCTCCCTCGTCGCGCGAAGGACTTCCTCGATCGTCGTGACGCCGGCGACGGCCTTGCGCAGGCCGTCCTCGTACATCGTGAGCATGCCCTCGCGCACCGCCTCCGCCTTGAGCTCGGCGGCGGTCGCGTGGCGCATCACGAGCGAGCGGATCGTGTCGGTCATCGGCATCATCTCGATGATCGACACGCGGCCGGTGTAGCCGGTGTTCGCGCAGTGTGAGCAGCCGCGCGCGTGGTAGAGCGTCACCGGGCCGCCCTTCGTGAACCGCTTCAGTCCCGCGTGATCCACGATCTCGGGCAGCGCCGTGTACGCCTCCTTGCAGTGCGCGCACAGCGTGCGCACGAGCCGCTGCGCCTCGATGCCGACGACCGTCGACGTGAGCAGGTAGTCGTCGACGCCCATGTCGAGCAGGCGGTTGATCGTCGACGGCGCGTCGTTCGTGTGCACCGTCGACAGCACCAGGTGGCCGGTCAGCGCCGACTGCACCGCGATCTGGGCGGTCTCGAGGTCGCGGATCTCGCCGATCATGATGACGTCGGGGTCCTGGCGCACGATCGAGCGCAGCGCGTTGGCGAACGTGAGGTCGATCTGCGGCTTGACCTGGATCTGGTTGATGCCCGGCATCTGGTACTCGACCGGGTCCTCGACCGTGAGGATCTTCACGTCGGGCTTGTTCAGCTCGTCGAGCGCCGTGTAGAGCGTCGTCGTCTTGCCCGAGCCGGTCGGCCCGGTGACGAGCAGGATGCCGTTCGGCTGGCGCAGCGCCTTCATGAAGCGCTCGAGGGTGTCGTCGAGGAAGCCCAGCTTCGCGAAGTCGAGCGCGACGCCTCCCTTGTCGAGGATCCGCATCACGACGCTCTCGCCGTGCATCGTCGGCACGGTCGACACGCGGAGGTCGATCTCCTTGCCCTGCACGCGCAGCCGGATGCGGCCGTCCTGCGGCAGCCGGCGCTCGGCGATGTCGAGGTTCGCGAGGATCTTCACGCGCGAGATGACGGCGGCCGACAGCCGGCGCGGCGGCGTCTCGATCTCGTGCAGCACGCCGTCGATCCGGTAGCGGACGACCAGCCGGTTCTCGAACGGCTCGATGTGGATGTCGGACGCGCGCGCGGCGAGCGCGTTGGTGATGAGCAGCGAGACGAGCCGGATCACCGGCGCCTCGGACGCGAGGTCCTTCAGCTGCTGCACGTCGGCGTCGAACGCGATCTCGTCGCCGCGCATCTCGACGTCGTCGCCGACGATCTGGCCCATCGCGCTCTTGCCGCTGCCGTAGAGCCGCTCGAGCGCGGCGTCGAGGTCGCCGGGCACCGCGACCATCGGCCGCACCTTGCGGCCGGTCACCATCGCGAACGCGTCGATCGCGTACGCGTCGGTCGGATCCGCCATCGCGAGCACGAGCTCGTCGGCGTCCTCGCGCACCGGCAGCGCGCGCGCGTCGCGCAGGAAGCGCGCGGACACGCGCTCCTCGAGGATCGGCAGCTCGGGGTAGCCGGCGCCGTCGAGGAGCGGGATGCCGAGCTGCGCGGCGAGCGCGTCGGCCACGTCGCGCGGCGCGACGAGGCCGAGCGTCACCAGGAGCGAACCGAGGCGCTCGCCGGAATCCTGCTGCAGTCTCAGGGCGCGCTCGAGCGAGCCGGCGTCGAGCTTGCCGCGCTCGATCAGGAGCTCGCCCAGCCGCCGCCGGGGGGTCGACATCGAGGGGCCGGAAGGGGGGTGGTCGGTTTCGATCCGCAACGAGCGGCTCGAGTTCATTATTTTAGCAGGGCGTCGGGCGGCGCCGGGCAGAAACTCTTGCGCGGCAACCACTTAGGCGCGCCGCGGCGTCGCGCCCGCGCCACGTTGAAGTGCACATGGCATCCTGTCGGCTGCCCCGTACGACCCGCCTGCCGCCATGAAGCTCGAATGTTTCGCGCTGGACGATGCCCCGCTGCCGCTCACGCCGGCCCCGGCCGATCGCGACTGGATGGACGCGATGCCGGACCGCCACGCGTACCGGTGCCTGCCGCTGTCGATCGCCAACGCGCACGGCTGGACGATCGGCGCGCCCTGCGACCTCGAGGTCGCCTGGAACGGCGGCCGGCACGACTTCGACCTCAAGGTGCGCGCGCTCGACGGCTTCGCCGGCGTCGAGCGCTACGCGGTCTCGCACTTCGCCTGGGGCATCGTCACGTTCAACCTGGGATGGCTGTTCCGCACGCCCCCGGGCTGGAACCTGGTCGCGACCGGCCCGCTCAACCGGCCGAAGGACGGCATCTACCCACTGACCGGCATCGTCGAGACGCACTGGCTGCCGTACCCGTTCACGATGAACTGGCAGATGACGCGGCCCGGCAGCGTGCGCTTCGACAAGGGCGAGCCGGTCTGCATGGTGTATCCGATCCCGGTCGGCGCGGTCGAGGACGTCCAGCCGGTGATCCGACGCCTCACCGACGACAAGGCGCTCGCCGACCAGGCTTACGCGTGGAAGGCGCGCCGCGACGACTTCATGCGCCGCTACGCGAAGAGCGACCCGGCGACGCTCGCCGAGGCGTGGCAGAAGTACTACTTCCTCGGCAAGCTGCCCGACGGCAGCGACGCGCCCGCCGGGCACGTGCGCAAGCTGCGCGCCGCGACGCCGGTCGACGAGCGCGGGTAGCGCGCGCCCGGCGTCACGAGACCGGGCCGCCCAGCGGCGCCGCGGCCTCCACCGCCGCCGACGACGCCGCGCGGTAGTCCGCGGCGCGCTTCAGCACGCGTCGCGCGCCTTCGGCGTCGCCCTGCCGCTCGAGGATCGACGCGAGCATCCCGGCGATCGCCTCCGAGCCGGGCGCGCCGGCGAGCGCGACCCGCAGCGTGCGCGTCGCCGCGCCCGCGTCGCCCGCGGCGAGCGCGATGCCCGCGTAGCCCAGCACCGGCTCGTCGTCGGTGGGCAGCATCAGGTGCGCGCCGAGCCACGCCTGCGCGGCGCCGGGCAAGTCGCCGCTCGCCGCGCGGCGTCGCGCGTCGTCCTTCGCGGCCTCGAGCTGCCGGCGCAGGCGAAGGCGCCGGGACGCGTAGCGCGCCGCGACCGTCGCCCCGTCGCGCCGGATGCGCGCGTCGGCGCCGGGACGGTCGCTGGTCCACACGCCCGACTGCGACAGGTGGAGGCGGTAGACGCCGGTGAGCTCGCGCACGTGGACGAACGTCGTGTGCTCCGAGACCTTGAGCCAGAGGTCCCAGTCGTCGAACCAGTTGACGTCCTCGTCGAACGCGATGCCCTTGTCGCGCAAGAGCGCGAGGTCCACCAGCGCGGCGTTCGGCGGGAACAGGTTGCGCATCAGCAGCGCGAGCTCCGAGTACTCGTACCGGTAGGCGAACTCGATCCCGTTCCGCGTCTCGACCTCGACGTCGCCGTACGCGAGCCGCGCGTGCGGGTTCGCGTCGAGCGCGGCCGACAGGAGCTCGACGCCGCGCGGCAGCAGGAGGTCGTCGTCGTCGAGCAGGATGACGCGCGAGCCGCGCGCCTGGCCGAAGCCGAAGTTCGCCGCCCGCGCGCGCAGCATCGGCTCGCCGGAGCCGACGACGCGCACGTCGGCCGCGCCCGCGGCGGGCGCGTCGATTCCCTTGCCCGCGGCATCGACGACGAGCCACTCGAGCGGCCGGTAGGTCTGCGCCGCGACGCTCGCGGCCGCGTCGGCGAGGCAGGGACGCCCGAGCGTGCGCGTGAGGATCGTGACGAGCGCGGCCATGCGCGGGCGCGTCAGCGGGCGCTCGCGGCCCGCGCGTAGCGCCGCGCGTCGTCGCGCGCGCGCGCCGCCAGCGACGCGTCGCCGGCCGCCTCGTAGACGCGGGCCAGCTCCGCGTGCAGGAGCGGCTGCCTCGGCATGCGCGCGACGGCCGACTCGAGCACCGCGCGCGCGCTGGGCGCGTCGCCGCCCGAGGCGAGGAGGCGCGAGGCGGCGATCGGCGGCTCGGGGTCGAGCGGGTCGTTCGCGGTCGCCGCGAGCCACGCGGCGAGCGCGTCCGCGGCGCGGCCTTCGCGTGCGACCGCGGCGGCGGCCGCCTTCGCCTCGCGATGGCGCGCCTCCAGCGCCAGGCGCCGCGCCGCGTGGCGCGACTCGACGATCGCCTTCTGCTCGCGCATCCGGGGATCGGCGCCGGGCCCCGCCCAGCGCCACACGCCCGATTCCGAGAGGCCCATCCGGTAGGTCGCGACCTCGCTCGGGACGTGGTGGAAGGGCACGTGCGCCGAGAGCCGGATCCAGAAGTCCCAGTCCTCGAACCAGTCGAGCGTCTCGTCGACGCGGATCGCGTGCTCGCGCAGCGGCGCGAGGTCGAACATCGCAGCGTTGTTCGGGAACACGTTGCGCCGCAGGAGCAGGAGGTCCGCGTAGTCGAGCGCGAAGCGGTCGGGGCTCGGCAGCCCGCCCGACTCCGCGCGCACGTTGCCGTAGGCGAGCGCGGGGCCGGGCAGCGCGTCGAGCGCGGCGGTCAGGATCCGCACGGCGTCGGGCGCGAGCAGGTCGTCGTCGTCGAGGAACATCGCGCGCGCGCCCTCGGCGCGGTCGAGCGCGAGGTTCGCGGCGCGGGAGCGCGGCAGGCGCTCGCCCGCGCCGACCACGCGCACCGGCACGTCGCCGGCGGCCGGCGGGCGGAGCCCCGCGCCGGACGCGTCGACGACGAGCCACTCGCGCGGGCGCAGCGTCTGCGCCGCGACGCTCGCCGCCGCGTCGGCGAGGCAGGGACGCCCCAGCGTGCGCGTCAGGATCGTGACGCCCGCGCCGGGCATCGGGTCCTCCGCGTCAGCCCAGCCGGGCGAACGCCTCGGCGGCGCGCTCGACGGTGAACGCGATGTCGGCGTCCGCGTGCGCGGCGGACACGAAGCCCGCCTCGTAGGCGGACGGGGCGAAGTAGACGCCGGCGTCGAGCATCGCGTGGAAGAAGCGGTTGAAGCGCTCCTTGTCGCACGCCATGATCGCGTCGTAGCCCGCCGGCACCGACGGCGCGAAGTAGACGCCGAACATGCCGCCGACCGCGTTCGCGCAGAACGTCACGCCGGCGCGCTTCGCCGCGGCCGCGAGCCCGTCGACGAGCGCGCGCGTCCTCGCGGCGAGCGACTCGTAGAAGCCGGGCGCCTCGGTGAGCCTGAGCGTCGCGAGGCCCGCGGCGACCGCGACCGGGTTGCCGGAGAGCGTGCCGGCCTGGTAGACCGGCCCGAGCGGCGCGATCTTCTGCATGATGTCGCGGCGCCCGCCGAACGCGCCGACCGGCATGCCGCCGCCGATCACCTTGCCGAGCGTCGTCAGGTCCGGCGCGACGCCGAACATTCCCTGCACGCCGCGCGGGCCGACGCGAAACCCGGTCATCACCTCGTCGAAGATCAGCACCGCGCCGTGGCGGTCGCAGGTCGAGCGCAGCGCCGCGAGCCACTCGCGCGAAGGCACGACGAGGTTCATGTTGCCGGCGATGGGCTCGACGATGACGCCCGCGATCCGGTCGCCCTCGGCGGCGAACGCGCGCTCGAGCGCGCCGAGGTCGTTGTAGGGCAGCACGACGGTCTGGTTCGCGATCTCCGGCGGCACGCCCGCCGACGACGGCTGCCCGAACGTGAGCGCGCCCGAGCCCGCCTTCACGAGCAGGCTGTCGCCGTGGCCGTGGTAGCAGCCCTCGAACTTGACGATCTTCGGGCGGCCGGTGAAGCCGCGCGCGAGGCGCAGCGCCGACATCGTCGCCTCGGTGCCCGACGAGACCAGGCGCACGAGCTCGAGCGACGGCAGCCGGCGCACCAGCGTCTCGGCCATCTCGATCTCGATCTCGGTGGGCGCGCCGAACGAGAGCCCGTGCACCGCGGCCTCGCGGACCGCGCGCACCACGTCCGGATGCGCGTGCCCGACGATCGCCGGGCCCCAGGAGCCCACGTAGTCGACGTAGCGCTTCCCGTCGGCGTCCCAGACGTAAGGCCCCTCGCCTCGCGCGAGGAAACGCGGCGTGCCGCCCACCGAGCGGAAGGCGCGCACCGGCGAGTTGACGCCGGCGGGAATCGTGCGCTGGGCGCGCTCGAACAGCGTGTCGTTGCGGCTCATCGGGGGTCGTTTGACGGTTGACGGTTGAAGATCGTCGAGCTCATCGCGCCGCGACGCGGCGCATGTCGAAGGCGGCGACGATGCGGCGCGCCGCTCGGGCGACATCGCGCGGGTCGTCGTGCGCGAAGAGCGCCGAGATCACCGCGATCGCGTCGACGCCGGCTTCGGCGAGCGACGCGGCGTTGCGCTCGTCGATGCCGCCGATCGCGACGACCGGCACGCCGAGCGAGCGGGCGCGCGGCACGAGGTCGAGCGGCGCGCGGCGCGCGCCGGGCTTCGTGCCCGAGGCGAAGAAGCTGCCGAACGCGACGTGGTCGGCGCCCGCCGCCACCGCGCCCTCCGCGCGGGCGAGCGAGTCGTAGCAGGACGCGCCGACGAGGCGCGACGCGCCCACCGCCGCGCGCGCGTCGGGGATCGCGCCGTCGTCCTCGCCGACGTGCACACCGTCCGCGTCCACCTCGCTCGCGAGCGCCGGGTCGTCGTTCACGATCGCGAGCGCGCCGCGCGCGCGGCACAGCGCCACGATCGCGCGCGCCTGCTCGCGGCGCAGCGCGGGGCCCGCCGCCTTGTTCCGGACCTGGATCGCGCGCGCGCCGCCGTCGAGCGCCGCCGCGCACTTCGCGACGAGCGCCGCGGTGTCGCCGGTGTCCGGCGTCACCGCGTAGAGGCCGCGCAGCTTCGCGAGCCGCGCGCGGCGCGCGTCAGTGGCTTCCACGCGCGTCGGCGGGCCGCGCGTCCGCCGCCTCGTCGCCGCGGGCGTCGCTCTCCTCGCGGGCCCAGAACAGGCGGTCGGGCAGGAACTGGCCCATGCCGGGACGGTAGGCCTTGCGCAGCGCGTTCCACGTGTAGTCCTGCGCCTCGCGCACCGCTTCGGCGAGCTCGAGGCCGTTCGCGAGCATCGCGGCGATCGCGGCGGAGAGCGTGCCGCCGGCACCCTTGAAGGGCCCGGGCAGGCGCGCCCAGGTGTCGGTCCGCACGACGCCGCCCTTGCCGTAGAGCGTGTTGACGATCTCGCGCGACGCCTCGTGCGTGCCGGTGACCAGCACGAACTCGCAGCCCGCCTCGACCAGCTTCGCCGCGCAGTCGGCGATCGACGGCTCCTCGTCGTCGTCCTCGCCGGCGATGAGGCGGAGCTCGTGGCCGTTGGGCGTCGCGATCGTGGTCTGCGGCACGAGCAGGTCGCGAACCGCGTGCATCGCGGCGTCGCCCAGATGCGCGTCCGCGCGCCCCGACGCGATCGACGGGTCGAGCACGAGCGGCACGTCGGGGTAGTCGGCGAGCACCTCGGCGATCGCCGCGACGATCTCGACGTTGGGCAGCGCGCCGATCTTGAACGCGTCGACCGGCATGTCCTCGAGGAGCGCGCGCGCCTGGTCCGCGACCCACTCGGCCTCCACGGCGAGCAGGCCCTCGATGCCGCGCGTGTCCTGCACGGTGAGCGCGGTCACGACGGACAGCGGGTGGCAGCCCATGCTCGCGAGCGTGAGGAGGTCGGCCTGCAGCCCCGCGCCTCCCGACGGGTCCGACGGCGCGAAGGTCAGCACGATGGGCGGCGAGCCCTGGACCGTGTCGGCGGACGCGTTCACGCGCCGATGTTACTCGCATTCGGGGGCGCGCCCCGGGGCAGGCACTCGAGGTACATGCTCACCGCCTCGTCGGGCCGCCGGAGATCGATGCCGCGCATCGCCGCGTGTCGGCTCTCGCCGTAGCGCGACACGACGGTGTCGAACCCCGCCTGCGCGGCGACGCGCGAGAACGTCTCGACGTCGTACTGCCAGCGGCCGGCGAGCTTCATGCCCAGGTTCAGCACGTCGGCGGCGGTGCCGGTGGGCAGCGGCACGCCGACGCCGTCCGCCCAGAATCGCACCAGCCGCTCGGGCTCCTCGAGGAACATGCGGGCGAAGCGCGCGAGGTCGGGCGTGAGCACCCGCAGCGTGCCCGCGGGCTTCAGGATGCGGCGGCACTCGGCGAGGAACGCGCGCAGCGCGGCGGGCTCGAGCTGCGCGACGAAATCCTCGGTGAAGATCGCGTCGGCGCAGGCGTCGGCGAACGGCAGGTCCCGCGCGAGGTCGGCGACGACGTCCGGCCGGCCGGCGGGATCGAGGTCGACGTTGATCCACCCCTTCAGCGGGTGCGGGCCCGAGCCGAAGTTGACGAGGATCATCGCCCGGGGGCCGGCGCCGCGCTCATCCTATAATTGTGCCCGACGCGCGCGAGGCGCGTCGCCGTCCGGAGAGCCGCGTTGAAGAAATACATGTGCCTGATCTGCGGGTTCATCTACGAGGAGGAGTTCGGCCTCCCGAACGAAGGCATTCCGCCGGGCACGACCTGGGACAAGGTGCCGCCCAACTGGACCTGTCCCGAGTGCGGGGCGCGCAAAGACGATTTCGAGATGGTGGAGTTCTGATTTCCTGCCTGCTGCGGTCGGGCGGTCCTGCGCTTCGCGCAGTCCGCTCACCTTCCGCGCAAGCCCCTTCGATGTTCGGGTAGCGCTGGCGCAAGCTTCGAGGTGCGCGCGGGCCGTCGGATCCGGCCGTCGCTTCGGAAGATCTCCCTGGAGAGCGTCCGCCCGACGTCCGGCCCCAACGGTGGCATCGTGGGCCGGGCTTCAGCCCGACGCTTTCCGATCAGCCGGTCGACTTCAGGAGCTCGCGCAGGTCGTGCGCGAGCACGTCCGGCCCCTGGCCGTGCCCCTCGTAGACGCGCAACCGCCCCTGCGGGTCGAACAGGAACAGCCCTGCCGAGTGGTCCATCGTGTAGGTGTCGGGCGTCGCGCCGGGCACCTTCTGGTAGATGATCCGGAACTCCTTGGCGACCGCCTCGAGCTGCTTCGCGTCGCCGCGCAGCCCCACGAAGCGCGGGTCGAACGCGGGCACGTATTGCTTCAGGAGCTCCGCGGTGTCGCGGTCCGGATCCACGGTGACGAACAGCACCTGCACGCGGTCCGCGTCGGGGCCCAGCGTCTTCATCGTGTCGGCGAGCGCGGCGAGCGTCGTCGGGCAGACGTCCGGGCACTGCGTGTAGCCGAAGAACAGCACGGCCGCCTTGCCGCGGTAGTCCGCGAGCGTGCGCGGCTTGCCGTCGAAGTCGACGAGCGCGAAGTCGCGGCCGAACGAGCTGCCGGTGACGTCCGAGCCCTTGAACGACGGGCCGGTGAGCTGCGGGCGCGCAGCGCCCGTCCGCTCGACCGTAGCGCGCTCGGCGTCTCGAAACTCACCGCCAATAGTGATCGACCAGCAGCGCCGAGAACAGCGCGGCCAGGTAGGCGATCGAGTACGCGAAGGTCCGCCGCGCGAGCGCGTCGCTGTAGCGGACGTAGAGCGCGACCGCGTAGGCGGTGAACAGGCCCCCCAGCGCGAGGGCGCTCGCGAGGTAGACGACGCCGCTCATCCGGATCGCGAACGGCAGCAGCGTGACGGCGACGAGGATCACCGTGTAGAGCACGATCATCAGGCGCGTGTAGCGCGAGCCGTGCGTGACCGGCAGCATCGGCAGGCCGGCGCGCGCGTAGTCCTGCGTGCGGTACAGCGCGAGCGACCAGAAGTGCGGCGGCGTCCACACGAAGATGATCAGGAACAGGATCAGCGCCTCGGGCGCCACCTCGTTGGTCACGGCGGCCCAGCCCAGCACCGGCGGCATCGCGCCGGACGCGCCGCCGATCACGATGTTCTGGGGCGTGGCGGGCTTGAGCAGCACCGTGTAGACGATCGCGTAGCCGACGAAGGTCGCGAGCGTCAGGAACATCGTGAGCGGATTGACCCACGCGCCGAGGATCACGAGCCCCGCGGCGCCCACGAGCGAGGCGAACAGCAGCGTCTGCGCCGACGTCAGCTCGCCCGCGGGCAGCGGCCGGCGCTGCGTCCGCTGCATCTTCGCGTCGATCTTCTGCTCGACGAGGCAGTTGATCGCCGCCGCGGCGCCGGCGACCAGCGCGATGCCGACGGTGGCGGCGAACACGACGCCCGGCGGCGGCAGGCCCGGCGTCGCGAGGAACATCCCGATCACCGCGCAGAACACGATGAGCGACACCACGCGCGGCTTGGTGAGCGCGAGGAATTGCCGCAGGCGGGACTCGGCGAGGGCGAGGGAGGTCATCGAGGGTGGATCGGGGAAGCCGTCGATTTTACCGCACCCGGCGGGCGCTCACCCGATGCGGGAGGTCCGCAGGAGCTTCGCGAGGTCCCGGGCGACGCCCCGGATGTCGGGGTCGGCCGGCCAGGCGAGCACCTGGTTGCCGAGCGGGTCGACCAGGTAGATCGCGCCGGCGCCGAGCGGCAGGCGAGCCGCCGTCCGCGGGTCGGCCCGCACGACGGCGACGTCGGGATGCTGTTCGAGCAGCGCGGGGGCGGGCGCGCCCTCGCCGGTCGCGAGCCACACGCGCGCCACGCGATCGCGGTCCTTGCCCTGCATCGTGCGCGCCTGGCGCGTGGCGTAGAGACGCTTCGCGCAGGCGTCGTCGCAGGCCGCGGGCGCGGCCACGAGCACGACCCAGTGGCCGCGCTCGTCGGCGAGCGACCACGCGCGCCCGTCGAGGCGCGTGCCGGCGAGGTCGGGCGCGGCCTGCGTCGGCAGGAGCTCGCCGTAGTTCGTCGTGTCGCGCGACGGCATCAGGTAGTAGGCGCCGAACGACGCGACGACCGGCGCCGCGCACACGGCGAGGATCAGCCAGAGCGTCCGGCGGCTGCGGCGGACGGGATCCGCGCTCATCGGCTTCCTCCGCGCGAGCGACGCCAGGCGAAGAAGATCCACAGCGCCGCCGCCAGCGCGGCGAACGCGTACCACTGCAGCATGTAGCCCCGATGCATCTCGATTCCCAGGTCCGGCGGCGGCCAGCGCCGCACGAGCCCGTCGGCGGCGCCGGCGTCGTCCTCCTCGATCACGAAAGGGAGCAGCGGCAGGCCGGTCGCCTGCGCGATGCGCGCGGGATCGAGGTTCTGGCGGACGTTGCCGGCGCCGGCGTCCTCCTTCCACTCGAGGTAGCGCGCGGGCGGCAGCACGAGTCGCCCGGTCACCGTCGCGCGGCCGGCCGGCGCCGCGACGCCGGGCACGCGCGAGGCGCCCGCGCCGGCGGCGATCCATCCGCGGTCGACGAGCACCGCACGGCCGTCGTCGAGCGCGAGCGGCGTCACCACGTGGAAACCCGCGCGACCGTCCTGGACCCGGTTGTCGATCATCGTCTGCGCGGCGCCGCGCCACTCGCCCTCGACGACGACGCGGCGGTAGCGCCACGCCGGCCAGTCGGCGTCCTTCGGCAGCGCCGCGGGCGGGTGGGCGTTCGCCGCGTCGAGCGCGGCGCGCTCGGCCTCCTTCGCATGCATGCGGTCGCGCTGCCAGTTCCCCGCGAGCACGAACAGCGCGACGGCGGCGATCGTTCCCGCCGCGACGATCGCGCGGGCCGCGCGCTCGCGAGGGGCGGCCTCCGGCACGGTGCTAGACTGCCCTCCGGGCGTCGCAACGCCCGAAAGGCTCCATGAAGATCGTCGTCATCGCCGGCCTCTGCGCCGTCGTCGTCGCGCTGTTCACCGCGCTCGTCTTCCTCTACCGCGACCAGGGCAAGGGCAACCGCGTCGTCATCGCGCTCGCGGTCCGCGTCGGCCTGTCGATCTCGGTCGTCGCGTTCCTCGTCGTCTCGTACCTCATGGGCTGGATCGGGCCGGGCGGGCTGCGCTAGCGTCCTGTCCCGCGGTGCTCGCGAGTCCGGAAGCCTGAAGCGCGAAGGCCGCACGGTCGTCCCGTGCGGCCTTCGGCGGAACCGCCCGGTTCGCGCTAGAGCCAGTACACGAGCACGAACAGCAGCAGCCAGACGACGTCCACGAAGTGCCAGTACCAGGCCGCGGCCTCGAACCCGAAGTGGTGCTGCGCGTCGAAGTGGCCCCTCAGCACGCGGCCGAGCATCACCGACAGCATGATCGCGCCGACGGTCACGTGCATCCCGTGGAAGCCGGTCAGCATGAAGAACGTCGAGCCGTAGACGCCCGACGAGAGCTTGAGGTTGAGCTCGCTGTACGCGTGCGTGTACTCGTAGGCCTGGAATCCCAGGAACGTGAGGCCCAGCGCGATCGTCGCCGCGAGCCAGAACCCGAGCGCGCCGCGGTGCCCCGCCTTGAGCGCGTGGTGCGCGATCGTCAGCGTCACGCCCGACGAGAGCAGCAGGATCGTGTTGAGCAGCGGGATCCCGATCGCGCCCATCGGCGTGAACGACTGCGTCAGGTACGGCCCCTCGGTCGGCCACTGCGCCGTGTAGTTCGGCCACAGCGTGTTGCCGGTGAGCGAGCCGGCGCCGAGGTCGGGCACCGACAGGTTGCGCACGTAGAACAGCGCGCCGAAGAAGGCCGCGAAGAACATCACCTCGCTGAAGATGAACCAGCTCATCCCCCAGCGGAACGAGTAGTCGACCTTGCGGCTGTAGATGCGCGCCTCGGACTCGCCGATGACCTTGCCGAACCACCCGACCATCATGAACACGAGGGTCGCGAAGCCCAGCGCGACCATCCACGGGCCAGCGGCGATGCCGTTGACCCACAGCGCCGCGCCCGGCCCCATCAGCAGCAGCGCCACGGCGCCGACGATCGGCCAGTGCGACGGCTGCGGGATGTAATAGGCCGGCTGGCCGCCGTTCGTCGTCGAAACCATCGAGTGTCTCCTCGCCTTCCCCGTTTCCTCGCGCCCGGCGGTCAGGATCCCGCCGCCGCGCTCCCCTTGGCCGCCGTCGGCGCGTTCTCCACCTCGAAGAACGTGTACGACAGCGTGATCGTGTGGACGTCGTCCGGCAGCTCGCGGTCGAGCACGAACACCACCGGCATGCGCCGCCGCTCGCCCGGCGCGAGCGCCTGCGTCGTGAAGCAGAAGCAGTCGAGCTTGCGGAAGTACTGCGCGGCGTTGCGCGGCGCGTAGCTCGGGATCGCCTGCCCGATCACCGGGCGCCCCGTCTCGTTCACGACCTCGTACTCGACCTGGTTGACCGCGCCCGGATGCACGTCGATCGCCGTCTCGAGCGGCCGGAACTTCCACGGCAGCCCGCGCGTGTTCGCGTCGAGCTCGACCTTCACGGTGCGGGCGAGGTCGACCTGCGTGTTGTGGACGGCGTCGGGCGCGTCGATGTCGCGCAGCCCGGTCACCTGGCAGATCTTGTTGTAGAACGGCACCAGCGCGTAGCCGAACGCGAACATCGCGCCCGCGATCACGACGAGCCGCAGGAGCAGGCTGCGGTTGTCGCCGCGGACGTGCGCGTCGATGGCGCTCATCGCGTCCCGCTCACTTCCCGCGCCCGAGGTGCCGCCCGATGCCGAGCAGCAGGAACAGGAACACCGCGGCGCCGATGACCGTCATCCCGATGCTCGCGTCGCCCAGGAGGCGCGACGCGAACACGCCGACGAAGAACACGGCGGCGATCGACGCGAGGATCCACCCCGTGCGGCGGATGCTCGCGCGGGTCGCGGGATCGTCGGCGGGACGCCGGGCGTCGGTCATCGCGGCGCGGCTCACTTGACGACCGGCGGCGTCTCGAACGTGTGGTAGGGCGCCGGCGACGGCACCGTCCACTCGAGCGTCGTCGCGCCTTCCCACGGCTTCGCCGGCGCCTTCGCGCCGTCGCCGCGGATGCACTTGATCACCGCGTACAGGAACACGAGCTGCGAGAGGCCGAAGCCGAACGCGCCGACCGACGCGATCATGTTCCAGTCCTGGAACTGCGTCGCGTAGTCCGGGATCCGGCGCGGCATGCCCGCGAGGCCCGCGAAGTGCATCGGGAAGAACGTCACGTTGAAGAAGACCAGCGACAGCCAGAAGTGCAGGCGGCCGAGCTTCTCGTCGTACATCGTGCCGGTCCACTTCGGGATCCAGTGGTAGACGCCGCCGAAGAACGCGAACAGGCTGCCCGCCACCATCACGTAGTGGAAGTGCGCGACCACGTAGTAGGTGTCGTGCAGCTGGATGTCCACCGGCATGATCGCCAGCACGAGGCCGGTGAACCCGCCCATCGTGAACAGGAACAGGAAGCCCAGCGCGAAGAGCATCGGCGTCTCGAACGTGATCGAGCCCTTCCACATCGTCGCGAGCCAGTTGAACACCTTCACGCCCGTCGGCACCGCGATCAGCATCGTCGCGTACATGTAGAACAGCAGGCCGGCGGTCGGCATGCCGACCGTGAACATGTGGTGCGCCCAGACGATGAACGACAGGATCGCGATGCCCGCGACCGCGTAGACCATCGACGCGTAGCCGAACAGCGGCTTGCGCGAGTAGACCGGGATCAGCTCCGAGATGATCCCGAACGCCGGCAGGATGATGATGTAGACCTCGGGGTGCCCGAAGAACCAGAAGATGTGCTGGAACAGCACCGGGTCGCCGCCGCCGGCCGCGTTGAAGAACGACGTGCCGAAGTGCCGGTCGGTGAGCAGCATCGTCACCGCGCCCGCGAGCACCGGCATCACCGCGATCAGCAGGTACGCGGTGATGAGCCACGTCCAGCAGAACAGCGGCATCTTCATCAGCGTCATGCCGGGCGCGCGCAGGTTCAGGATCGTCGTGATGATGTTGATCGAGCCCATGATCGACGACGCGCCCATGATGTGGACCGCGAAGATCGTGAGGTCCATCCCCATGCCGTTCTGGATCGTGAGCGGCGGGTACATCGTCCAGCCGGCCGACGTCGCGCCGCCGGGCACGAACAGCGACGTGATCAGCATGATGCCGGCGGGCGGCAGCAGCCAGAAGCTCCAGTTGTTCATGCGCGCGAACGCCATGTCCGGCGCGCCGATCAGGAGCGGCACCATCCAGTTCGCGAAGCCGACCGCCGCCGGCATGATCGCGCCGAACACCATGATGAGCCCGTGCAGCGAGGTCATCTGGTTGAAGAACTCGGGATGGACGATCTGCAGGCCGGGCTGGAACAGCTCCGCGCGGATCGTCAGCGCCATCACGCCGCCGACCAGGAACATCGTGAAGCTGAACCACAGGTACATCGTGCCGATGTCCTTGTGGTTCGTCGTCGTGATCCAGCGCATGATCCCCGACGGGTGATGCGCGTGGTCGTCGTGCGAGTGGTCGTGGTGGCCGGCGGGGTCGTGCGAGAGGGTGCTCATCGGCGTTCTCCTGGATTCCGTCTGGCGATGCGGCGCCGTGCGCGCGTCACTTGCGGGCGGCCTGGACCTCGGCCGGCTGGATCGCCTGGCCGGTGTGGTTGCTCCAGGCGTTGCGCGTGTAGGTGATGACCGACGCGAGGTCGGTGTCGGAGAGCTGCTTGAACGACGCCATCGCGGTGCCCGCCCGCCCGTTCAGCACGGTCGTGATCTGGCCTTCCGGCGGCCCCAGCACGACCTTCGATCCGTCGAGCGGCGGGAACGCGCCCGGCACGCCCTTGCCCGTCGCCTGGTGGCAGGCGACGCAGTTGGCGGCGAACACCTTCTCGCCGCGCGCGACCAGGTCCTTCAGGTCCCAGACCTTCGCGGGATCCTCCGCGGCGGCGGCCGCCCGGCCCTTCTGCTCGGCTGCCCACTTCGCGTAGTCCTCCTTCGACTTCACCTCGACGACGACCGGCATGAAGCCGTGCTCCTTGCCGCAGAGCTCCGCGCACTGGCCGCGGAACACGCCGATCTTCTCGGCGCGGAACCACGAGTCGCGCACGAAGCCCGGGATCGCGTCCTGCTTCACGCCGAACGCCGGCATCCACCACGCGTGGATCACGTCGCCCGCGGTGATCAGCACGCGGACCTTCGTGTCGACCGGCACGACCATCGGGTTGTCGACCTCGAGCAGGTAGTGCTCGCCCTTCGGCTCGCGGTTCTCGATCTGCGCGAGCGGCGTCGCGAGGTTCGAGTAGAAGCTGAACCCGTCCTGCAGGTAGTCGTAGTTCCACTTCCACTGGTAGCCGGTGACCTTGACCGTCAGCTCGGACGCGGACGTGTCCTTCATCGCGAGGATCGTCTTCGTCGCCGGGTACGCCATGAAGAACAGGATCAGGAACGGGATGACCGTCCAGACGATCTCGACCACCGTGTTCTCGTGGAACTGCTCGGCCTGGTGCCCGACCGACTTCCGGTGCTTGAACAGCGAATAGAACATCACGCCGAACACGCCCACGAAGATCACCGCGCAGATCAGGACGATGAACACGTGCAGGTCGAACTGCTGGCGCGCGATCTCGGTGACCGGCGTCTGCAGGTTCCACGCGGGCACCGCGTGCGCCGCCGTGGGCAGCGCCGCCATCCCGGCGATGGTTGCGGCGGCGAGGCGGCTGCCCCGGCTCCCCCTGGAAATGCGCTCCATGCTCTCCTCGTCCTCGACCGCTGCGATTGCCTGAATTGCCCGTGCCCCGCGCGCCTAGCTCGCGCGAAGCGCTCCCCTGATCGTCCGCGCCAGGTCGGCGCGCTCGCAGGCCGCGAGCGTGTCGCCGAAGCGCACCTCGTCGCGCCCGCTGCGGAGCACGACCCGCGGCTCGTGCGTCCATCCCCGCTCGTCGACCTCGACGCGCAGCCACTGCCGGTGGAACTCGCGGCGGCTCGCGCGTCCCGCGCGCTCCTGCTCGACCACGACGCGGTCGCCGTCGAGCGTCAGCCGGTCGACGTCGCCCGCGTGCCGCTCGATCAGCGCGAACGCGATCGCGAGGCAGGCGAGCTCGAGCGCCGAGTACGGCAGCACCGGCCACACGCCGGCCGCGGCGAACGAGACCGCCAGCGCCGTGCTTCCCGCCGCGAACGCGCCGTACACCGTCCAGCGTTGGCGCGGGGCGAGCGAGTTGTTGCGGCGGGCGACGACGCAGAAGGCGGCGTCGGTGGGTGGAAGGCTGACCGTGAAGGGCATCGAATACGTGCAGGACCGCCCGGCCGTCCTCCGGACGGCGCGTCGCACCGCCCCGGAAGCGGCAAGGCCGTTCGCGGAACGCGAAATCTTAGCATGGATCAACGCCCCGACCCCGGGGCCTGCCCCGGGGATTCCCGGGGTCAGCGGAATCCGGCCCGCGCGAGCGCCTCGGCGCCGATCGGGCGGAGCTCGCCCCAGGGGAGGTCGGCGATCATCGGCCCGGGCAGCCGCGCGGCGAGCGCCGCGACGCTGTCGTCGGCCGCCTCCATCGCCGGATCGATCCGGTTCGCGATCCACCCCGCGAGCTCGAGCCCCCTCGCCCGGATCGCGAGCTCGGCCGCGAGCGCGTGGTTGAGGCACCCCAGCCGGACGCCGACGACGAGCACGACCGGCACGGCGAGCCGCCTCGCGACGTCGAGCATGTCGGCGCGCGCGGAGAGCGGGACGAGCGGCCCGCCGGCGCCCTCGATGACGACGGCGTCAGCGCGCGCCGCGAGGCGCGCGTAGGCGTCCGCGATCCGCCCGAGGTCGATCGCGCGCCCCTCGAGCCGCGCGGCGACGTGCGGCGCGATCGCCGCCGCGAACGCGTAGGGATTGCGCTCGGCGAGCGGCGCGTCGACGTTGCCCGCGCGCGCCAGCGCCTCGACGTCCGCGTTCACGGCATCGCCCGCGGCGATGCCCGCCGCCACCGGCTTCATGCCGACGGCGCGCCGGCCGCTCGCGGCGAGACCGCGCAGCATCGCGACGCACGCGTGCGTCTTGCCGACGGCGGTGTCGGTGCCGCCTGTGACGAAGAGGCAGTGGCGCATGGTTGCGAGCCGAAAGGCGTAGATAGGGCGTAGCAGATAGGATTTGGCGTCGGCGAGGGCGCGTAGCGATCCGGGTTCCGCGCGCGCGCGCGGTTCGAGTTCGATGTTTCGATCTCCGATTTCGGACGGTCGAACGAAATCCGGTTCTGTCCCACCCACGGTAGTGCGGCGGCGAAGCTCGTCGCCGACACGCGCGGAACCCGGATCGCTTCGCGCCACCACCGACGCCAACCCTATCTACTACACCCTATCTACGCTTCTCGAACTCACCACCGGCAACCCCCCTCCGCGCTCCGCTTCGGCTCGCCCTTCCACGCGTGCCCGTAGACGACCTCGAAGGTCGCGGGCACGCGGCCGTCGCGGGCGAGCGCGCCGAGCGCGTCGACGAGCGCCCGGTGGCGGCGCCGCCCGGTGAGGCCGCGCGGACGGCCGCGCGTCTGGTTGGTGGCGCCGATCGCCTTCAGCTCGGCGAGCAGCGCCCCGGGCGTCGGGTAGGTGACGGTGATCGTCTCCATGTCCATCACCGGGTCGGCGAATCCCGCGTGCACGAGCATGTCGCCCAGGTCGTGCATGTCGACGAAGCGGCTGACGTGCGCGTGCCCGTCGACGCGCGCGAACGCCTGGCGAAGCTCCTTCAGCGTGTCCGGGCCGAACGTCGTGAACGTGCACAGCCCGCCGACCCTCAGCGCGCGCCGCCACTCGGCGAACGCCCGCGGCAGGTCCGCGACCCATTGCAGCACGAGGTTCGACCAGACGAGGTCGACGCTCGCCGGCTTGAGCGGCAGCGCGACCACGTCCGCGCACACGAGCGCCGGGGCCGGCGGGCCGCCGCGCGAGAACGAGCCGAGGAGCCTGGCGAACGTCGAGCGGCCCCGCGCGCTGCGCTCGCGCGCCGCCGCCACCATCGGCCACGCGGCGTCGACCGCGACGATCCGCGCCGCCGGATAGCGCGCGGCGAGCTCGCCGATCGCCTCGCCCGTGCCGCAGCCCGCGTCGAGGATCGCGGCGGGCGCGAGCTTCACGACGTCCAGCCGCGACGCCAGGCGCGCGCCGATCTCGCGCTGCAGGACCGCCGCCGCATCGTAGGTCCCGGCTGCGCGGCCGAACGCGCGGCGCACCGCGCGCGGGTCCGGATCGCGCGCGTCAGCGTCCATCGAGGAACGCGTCGACCTCGCGGTCGAACGCCTCGCGGTGCGACAGGAACGGCGCGTGCGCCGCGCCCGCCAGGAGCGCGAACCTCGCGCGGGGCATCGCGCCGGCGAGCCACGCGCCCGCTTCCGGCGGCGCGAGCGTGTCGCGGTCGCCGGCGACGACGAGCGCGCTCGCGCGCACGCGCCTCGCGTCGTCGCGCAGGTCCGCGGACGCGAGCGCGGCCAGCTCGCCGCCCCGCGCCTCGCGCGACGGCTCTCCGCGCGCGAAGAGCTGGTGCCGGAGCGCGGCGAGCGAGCGGCGACCTTCGTCGCTGCCATGCACCTGCAGCGTCAGGAACCGCTGCAGCGTGAGGCGCCATGCGCTCGCCAGCTCGTCGCCGAAGCGCGAGAGCGTCTCCGCGCTCATCGCATGCGGCCAGTCGTCCGCGGCGACGAAGCGCGGCGACGTGCAGACGAGCACCAGGCGCCCGACGCGCGCCGGGTCGAGGCGCGCCCAGCGCAGCGCGACCTGCCCGCCGAACGACCAGCCGAGCACCGACAGCGGCCCGGCGCCGCCGATCGCCGACGCGACGGCGTCGACGACGTCGTCGAGCGCGGCCGGCGCGATCGGCGGCGAGTGCCCGTGGCCGGGCAGGTCGACCGCGTGGACGCGGAAGCGCCGCGCGAGACCCGGCAGCAGCGTCGCGAAGAGGCCCCCGTGCATCGCCCAGCCGTGGAGCAGCACGAGCGGCGGCCCGTGGCCGGCCGACTCGACGTGGACCGCGGGTCGCGTCGCTGCGACGCTCATCGGCAGGCCTTCGCCGCGTCGCGCAGCGCGTCGACGAGCAGGTCGACGTCGCCGCCGGCGTGCGCGGCGGAGAGCGAAACGCGCAGCCGCGCCGTGCCCTCGGGCACCGTCGGCGGCCGGATCGCCGGCACGAACACGCCGCGCGCCTCGAGCGCGCGGGAGAGCTCGACCGCGGCGCGGTTGTCGCCGACGACGAGCGGCTGGATCGGCGTCGCCGAGTCGGGAAGCGTCCAGGGCAGCGTCGCCGCGGCGGCGCGGAAGCGCGCGACGTGGCGCGCGAGCCGCGCGCGCCGCTCGTCGCCTTCCCTCACCATCGCGAGCGCGGCGCGAAGCGTCTCCGCGAGCATCGGCGGCGCGGCGGTCGTGAACACGTAGGGCCGCGACGTCTGCACGATCGTCTCGATCACCGCCGGGTGCGCGGCGACGAACGCGCCGGCGACGCCCGCGGCCTTGCCGAGCGTCCCCATCAGCACGAGGCGCGGCGACGCGAGGCCGAGCCCGGCGAGCGTGCCGCGGCCGCCGCCCAGCACGCCGAAGCCGTGCGCGTCGTCGACGACGAGCCACGCGTCGTGCGCCTGCGCGAGCGCGAGGAGCTCCGCGAGCGGCGCGACGTCGCCGTCCATGCTGAACACCGCGTCGGTCGCGATCACCTTGCGGCGCGCGCGCGATTCCGCGAGCCTGCGCGCGAGCGCGCCGACGTCGCGATGCGCGTAGCGCACGAGGCTCGCGCGCGCCAGTATCGCGCCGTCGTTGAGGCACGCGTGGTTCAGCCGGTCCGCGTGGATCTCGGTCTCGCGGTCGGCGAGCGAGGCGAGGATCGCGAGATTCGCGAGGTAGCCGGTCGAGAACGTCGCGGCGCGCGCGCCTTCGCAGGGGCCGGACCAGTCGGCCAGCTCGCGCTCGAGCGCCTCGTGCGGCGCATAGTGCCCGCAGACGAGGTGCGACGCGGTCGCGCCCACGCCCCAGCGGCGCGCCGCCGCGGCCGCCGCTTCGGCGAGCGCCGGCTCGCCGGCGAGGCCGAGGTAGTCGTTGCCCGCGAACGCGACGAGCTCGCGTCCGTCGACCTTCGCGCGGGGCCCCGCGCGCGACTCGACGACGCGCCGCCGCCGCGCGAGCCCCAGTGCCGCGCGCGATGCGAGGTCGCGCTCGAGCGAGTCGATCAACGGGTCCGGCATGGGTCCGGCGGTGCGGCGCGTCCCGGCGCCGCCTTAAGGCTACGCGGGCACGAGCCCGAGCTTCGCGAACAGCGCGCGGTCGGCCTCGACGTCGGGATTCCCGGTCGTGAGCAGCCGGTCGCCGTAGAAGATCGAGTTCGCGCCGGCGAGGAAGCACAGCGCCTGCACCGCTTCGCCCAGCTCGCGGCGGCCGGCGGACAGGCGCACCATCGACGCCGGCATCGCGATGCGCGCCGCGGCGATCGTGCGGACGAACTCGAGCGGGTCGATCGCGCTCTCGCCGTGCAGCCGGTCGTGGAGCGGCGTGCCCTCGACCTGCACGAGGTGGTTGATCGGCACCGACTCCGGCGGCGGGTCGAGGCTCGCGAGCGCCGCGATCAGGCCCGCGCGCGCGCGGCGCGACTCGCCCATGCCGACGATGCCGCCGCAGCACACGCTCATGCCGGCGTCGCGGACGCGCTCGAGCGTGTCGAGGCGGTCCTGCTGCGCGCGCGTGGTCACGATCTCGCCGTAGAACTCCGGCGACGTGTCGAGGTTGTGGTTGTAGTAGTCGAGCCCGGCGCCGGCGAGCGCCTCGGCCTGCCCGTCCTTCAGCATGCCGAGCGTGCAGCAGGTCTCGAGGCCGAGCGCCTTCACGCCGCGCACCATCTCGAGCACCGGCTCGAGGTCGCGGTCCTTCGGGCCCCGCCACGCCGCGCCCATGCAGAAGCGCGTCGCGCCCGCGTCCTTCGCCGCGCGCGCCGCGTCGAGCACCGCGTCGACGCCCAGCATCGCGTCGTTGCCGACGCCGGTGTGGTAGCGCGCCGCCTGCGGGCAGTAGCCGCAGTCCTCGGGGCAGCCGCCGGTCTTGATCGACAAGAGCGTCGACAGCTGCACCGCGTTCGGCGCGTGGTGCGCGCGGTGCACCTGCTGCGCGCGGTAGAGCAGGTCGGCGAACGGCAGCTCGAAGAGCGCCGCCACCGCGTCGGCCGTCCAGCGCGCCGGGCGCGCGTCGCGGCCGGGGCGCACAGGTCGTGCCGGGGGCGCGTGGACGGAAGGCGGGTCGTCGAGCATCGTTCCTGGATCGGTCGAACGTCGGAGCGCCGCGAGGACACCGGCGCCTCTACAATCGCGGCGAGTGTCGAGGGGTCCGCGTGCGCTTGTCAAATCTCGAGATCGCGAAGCTTTACAACTGGCGGACGGGCGCGCGCGCCTTGGCGCGCTCGTGCATCGCGGCGGCGCTGCCGCGGCATTGCGCGCTCTGCGCGCGCGCGACCGGAGAGGCGGGGCTCTGCGACGCATGCGCGACGTCGATCGCGATGCCCGCCCTCGCGTGCCCGTCGTGCGCGCTTCCGCTGCCCGGCGGCGGGGCCGCGTCCCCGGCGCTTCGTGGCGGCACGGTGTGCGGCCGCTGCCTCGCGCATCCGCCCGCGTGGGACGCCGCGGTCGCCGCGGGCGCCTACGCGTTCCCGCTCGACCGCCTCGTGACGCGGCTCAAGTACGCGGCGGACCTGCCGCTCGCGGCGACGCTGGGCGAATGCCTCGCGCGCGCGGCGTCCGCGTCCGGCGCGACCGTTCGCGTCGACGCGCTCGTGCCGATGCCGCTCGCGCCCGCGCGCCAGCGCGAGCGCGGCTTCAACCAGGCGCGCGAGATCGCGCGCGTGATCGCGGCGGGCGCCCGGCTGCCGATCGTCGACGCGCTGCGGCGGCCGCGGGCGGCCGCGCCGCAGGCGTCGCTGGCGTGGCGCGAGCCGCAACGTGCGCGGCGCGTTCGAGGCGCGCGGCGCGCTCGACGGCCTGCGCGTCGCCCTCGTGGACGACGTGATGACGAGCGGCGCGACGGCAGCCGCCGCGAGCTCGGCGCTGCGGCGCGCCGGCGCGGCGCGCGTGGAAGCCTGGGTCGTCGCGCGCACGCTTCCCGCCTGAGGGCGCACGTGTTCGCGATCGTGCTCGTGCACCCGGAGATCCCGCCGAACACCGGCAACGTCATCCGGCTCGCCGCGAACACCGGCTGCGAGCTCCACCTGGTGGAGCCGCTCGGCTTCCGGATGGACGACCGGGAGCTGAAGCGCGCCGGCCTCGACTACCACGAGTACGCGCGCGTGCAGGTGCACCGCGACTGGGCGGCATGCCGCGCCGCGCTCGACGCGCCGGCCGCGCGCCGCTGGTTCGCGTTCACCGCGAAGGCGACGCGCTCGCTGCACGAGAACGCCTTCGCGCCCGGCGACGTCCTGGTCTTCGGCCGCGAATCCGACGGCCTGCCCGACGCGATCCTCGACACGTTCGATGCTAGGGCGCGCCTGCGCATCCCGATGCGTCCGGGCATGCGGAGCCTCAACCTGTCGAACGCGGTGGCGGTCGCGGTGTACGAGGCGTGGAGGCAATCAGGATTCAGTTGACAGTTGGCAGTTGGCAGTGGTGGCGGCGTCTCCAGGGCGGCGCATCGAGCGCCGTTGCGGTCATGGCGCCCGGAACTCGAACGATCGTCGCGCTCAATGCGCGGCCACCGGAATCGCCGGGGCCACTGCCAACTGCCAACTGTCAGCTGTCAACTGACCTCTGGCTTCGGTTCCCGCCTCAGCAGCGCCTCGACCGCCTCGCGCACCGGCACCGCGCCGGCGAGCACGCGCTCGACCGCCTCGGCGATCGGCATCTCGATGCCGTGGTGGCGCGCGAGCGCGACGGTGCCGCGCGCGGCGAGCACGCCCTCCGCGACGTGGCCGAGCGACGCGAGGATCGCGTCCAGCGATTCCCCCCGCGCGAGCCCGAGGCCGACGCGGCGGTTGCGCGACGCGTCGCCGGTGCAGGTGAGCACGAGGTCGCCCAGGCCCGCGAGCCCCATCAGCGTCTCGCGGCGGCCGCCCTCCGCGACCGCGAGGCGCGAGATCTCCGCGAGCCCGCGCGTGATCAGCGCCGCGCGAGCGTTGTGGCCGAAGCCCAGGCCGTCGGACAGGCCCGCCGCGATCGCGAGCACGTTCTTGACCGCGCCGCCGACCTCGACGCCGACGAGGTCGTCGGTCTCGTAGACGCGCATCGCGTCGCCGCGCAGGAGCGCCGCGGCGCGGCTCGCCAGCGCGGGATCGGTCGCGGCCGACGCGAGCGCGGTCGGCAGGCCGCGCGCGACCTCCTCGGCGAAGCTCGGTCCCGAGACGACGCCGACCGGCGCCTTCCAGGCCGGCGCGATCTTCCGGTGGGCGAGCGCGACGCCGGCGGGACGGTCGGGCGCCGCGACGAATCCCTTCGAGAGCCAGACCAGCGGGGCGCGCACGCCCGCCTGCGCGAGCGCATGCACGAGCGGCTCGAGCGCGCCGACCGGCACCGCGAGGAGCACGAGCTCGGCGCGCGCCGCGGCCTCGGGCCGGTGGTCGATCGCGAGCGCGTCGGGCAGCGCGATGCCGGGCAGGTAGCGCTCGTTCGCGCGATCGCGCGCGATCGACTCCGCGCGGTCGCGGGTGCGCGCGACGAGCACGACGCTGGGCGCCGCGTGCGCGCGCGCGGCGAGGTGGCAGGCGATCGCGGTGCCCCACGCGCCGGCGCCGAGGACCGCGATCCCGGCGCTCGCGGAGCTCATCGGCGGGTCAGAGCCCGAAGACCTGCGCGACGCGGACGTAGCCGGTCGCGCCGTCCCGGTGCTTCACCTTGACCCAGCCGGGCGTGGCGGTGGTCCCGGGGGAGGTCGCGGGCTCCGCGAGCTCGAGCAGCACGTTGGCCTCGGCGCGGAAGACGACGGGCGAGCCTTCGTCGGGCGACGCGCGCACGTCGGCGGCGCCGCCGCGCACCTGGAGCATCCTGCGGTCGGCGAGCGACTTGTTGGCGACCCAGCCGATCGTGCCGCCGAGGTCGCGGACCTTGGTCCAGCCTTCGACGGACACGAGCACTTCGAGCGGGACGTCGCGCCCGAACACGAACTGCGGCTGGGCGCGCGCGGACGGCGCGTCGTAGAGGACGGTCGGCGCCTCGGACGTCGCCTTGAAGTCCGCGGCGAGGAGCGCGGCGGGCGCGCACGCCGTGGCGGCGAGCGCGATCGCCGCCGCGCGGCGAGGCATCGGCGTCAGGCGGCGGCCGGCGCCGGGGCCGGTTCGCCGGCCTTCTGCGCGAGCTGCTGCGCGTAGAGCGCTTCGAAGTTGATCGGCGACAGCTGGACCGCCGGGTAGCCGGCGTTCATCACCGCGGCCGCGATCTGCTGGCGCGCGTAGGGGAACAGCATCGCCGGGCAGTGCATCGCGAGGACCGGCTGCAGCGTCTCCGGCGTCGAGCCGTGCACCGTGAAGACGCCGGCCTGCGCGACCTCGACCAGGAACACCGTGCGGTCCTTGGCCGACGCGGTGACCGTCACGGTCATCACGCACTCGTACACGTCCGGCTCGACCTGCTCCGCGCGCGTGCGGATGCCGAGCTCGATCGACGGCGGCTCGGTGAGGCGGAAGCTCTGCGGCGCGCCGGGGTTCTCGAGCGAGAGGTCCTTGACGTAGATCTTCTCGACCGCGACCTGGACGCTGTTCGTGGAAAGGAGGTTGTCTGCCATGGCGTGTCCGGGCCGGGCCCGGGGGCGCTGATCCAAAACGCGCGATTATACCCGCGCCGAGGGGCGCGCGCAGGCCCCGGAGGTCAGGCCCCGGCGAGCAGCGGGTCGAGCTTGCCCGCGCGGTCGAGCGCCACGAGGTCGTCGTAGCCGCCGACGTGCACGGCGCCGATGTAGATCTGCGGCACGGTGCGGCGTCCCGTGCGCTCCATCATCTCGACGCGGCGGGCGGGATCGAGGTCGACCCGGATCTTGTCGATCGCGGTCCGGCCCTTCGACGCGAGCAGCCGCTCGGCCCGCTCGCAGTACGGGCACACCGCGGTCGTGTACATCGTGATCGCCGCCACGATCACTTCTCCACCGGGAGCCCCGCCCCCCGCCACGCGGCGAGGCCGCCGGTGAGATGGTAGATGTCCTTGAAGCCGGCCTTGGAGAGCGGGCCGCCGGCGGCGCGGCTGCGCTGGCCGCGCGCGCAATAGGCGACGACCGGGCGCGACGCGTGCTTCGCGATCTCGCCGACGCGCTTGTCGAGCTCCGAGAGCGGGATGTGCACGGCCGACGGCAGCTTGCCGTCGGCGAGCTCCTTCGCCTCGCGCACGTCGAGCACCAGCGCGTCGCGGTTCATAAGCTGTGTGGCGGCGTGCGTGCCGACGTCCTTCATCGACGAGAATCGCCGCCCGAGGAGCGGCCACAGGAGCATCCCGCCCGAGACGACGGCGGCGACCGCGTAGATCCAGTTGCGGTCCTTGATGAGGAATTCGGTGATCGACATGGTCTGGCGCGGCGCCGGCGCTCGCGGCCTCTCCGGAGGGGGCCGGTCCGGCCTTCGGACCCCGGGGCAGGCCGGGCGCCGCAGGTGGCAAAGGTAGAATGATAATCCAGCGGCCGGCCTCGCTCTCGGACGCTTCCCCGCCCGTCCCGCCGACCCGATGTCCGACGCCTTTCCCGCCCCGCTGCCCGCCGGCGCCACGCCGCGCCCGCTGGTGCTCCTGATCCTCGATGGCTTCGGCGAGCGGCCCGACGCGCCGGACAACGCGATCACGCGCGCGCGAACGCCGCGCTGGAGCGCGATCCTCGCGCGCTACGCCCACGGCACGATCGACGCCTCGGAGATGCACGTGGGGCTGCCGGACGGCCAGATGGGCAATTCCGAGGTCGGGCACCTCAACATCGGGGCGGGCCGCGTCGTCTACCAGGACCTCACGCGCATCGACCACGCGATCGCGACCGGCGAGTTCGCGCACAACCCGGTGCTGATCGAAGCCCTCGCGAAGGCGCGCGAAGGCGGCGGCGCGGTGCACGTGCTCGGGCTCCTGTCGCCGGGCGGCGTCCACAGCCACGAGAAGCACGTCGCCGCGATGGTCGCGATGGCCTCGCGGGCGGGCGTGAAGCGCGTGCTGGTCCACGCGTTCCTCGACGGCCGCGACACGCCGCCCAGGAGCGCCGCGGCGTCGATCGCGTTCATGGAAGGCGCCTGCGGCGCGCACCCGGGCGCGCGGATCGCCACGGTGACCGGACGCTACTACGCGATGGACCGCGACAAGCGCTGGGAGCGCGTGAAGCCCGCCTACGACGCGCTCGTCGACGGCCGCGCGCCGTATGCCGCGCCGTCGGCTGCCGCGGCGCTCGAGGCGGCGTACGCGCGCGGCGAGACCGACGAGTTCGTGCAGGCGACCGCGATCCTCGACGCCGCCGGGCGCGCGGCGACGATGCGCGACGGCGACGTCGTCGTGTTCATGAACTTCCGCGCCGACCGCGCGCGCCAGATCACGCGCGCGCTGACCGACCCGGCGTTCGACGGGTTCGCGCGCGGCCGCGTCCCGAAGCTCGCGGCCTACGTCTGCCTCACGCGCTACGGCGACGAGTTCGCGGCGCTGCCGGTCGCGTTCGGGCCGCAGAGCGTCGCCAACGGATTCGGCGCGTGGCTCGCGGCCCACGGCAAGACCCAGCTCCGCATCGCCGAGACCGAGAAGTACGCGCACGTCACCTACTTCTTCAACGGCGGCGTCGAGGCGGTCTACCCGGGCGAGGACCGCATCCTCGTGCCCTCGCCGAAGGTCGCGACCTACGACCTCAAGCCCGAGATGAGCGCGGTCGAGGTGACCGACAAGCTCGTCGCCGCGATCGCGTCCGGCAAGTACGACGCGATCGTCTGCAACTACGCGAACGGCGACATGGTCGGCCACACCGGGCGGTTCGATGCGGCGGTCCGGGCGGTCGAGACCCTCGACGCCTGCATCGGCCGCGTCGTCGACGCGGCGCAGCGCGCCGGAGGCGAGGTGATCGTCACCGCCGACCACGGCAACTGCGAGATGATGTACGACGCGTCGACCGGCCAGCCGCACACCGCGCACACGCTCGACGTCGTCCCGTTCGTGTACGTCGGGCGCCCGGCGACCGTCACCCCCGGCGGCGCACTGAAGGACATCGCGCCCACGATGCTGGCGCTGATGCGCCTGCCCCGGCCCCCGGAGATGACCGGCCGGCCGCTCGTCTCGCCGGCCTGAGCCACCCGACGCCCGCCGCCCCGCGGCGCCTTCGGTAGGCGAGCGCTTACTGTCAGGTATCACGACGCCAGGCCGGGCTCTTCTCGGATGGCCGATGCCGGCGGCGCGCGCCCGCAGGCGTACGCCGCCTCCCGTTCCCCGCTTGCGGGCCCGCAGAGGCCCGGGCCGCGGCGCAAGCCTTCGGCAGTCCGAAACGCTTCCGGCCGCGCGGCGGCGGAAGGCCGACCGGCGGGGGAACTCCCGGGCTCGTTCGACGCACCAAGCGTAGCGTCCGACCGGGCCTTTCGCGCCGCGTTGCGCGGCAGGCGACGGCGACGGGGCGGGGCGTATACTTTGGCGGCAGGACGGACGGCGGAGGATCCCGCCGCCGGTCGACGGGCGACTGCGTTCGCCCCACACGAGGATCGCGATGGACAACGGCTGGAAGAAGGCGGGACTGATCGGGCTCGGCACCGTGCTCGGCGCGCTCCTCACCCTCAATTTCTCGGCGGTCGCGCAGCGCGAATCGCGGCTGCCGATCCCCTACGAAGACCTGCAGATGCTCTCGGCGGTCTTCGGCAAGATCAAGAGCGACTACGTCGAGCCGGTCTCGGACGAGAAGCTGATCCGCGAGGCGATCAACGGGATGGTCCACGGGCTCGACCCGCACTCGGACTTCCTCGACGCGGAGGCCTTCAAGGAGCTGCAGGTCAGCACGCAGGGCAAGTTCGGCGGGCTGGGCATCGAGGTCGGGGTCGAGGAAGGCGTCGTGCGCGTCGTCTCGCCGATCGAGGACACGCCCGCGTTCCGCGCCGGCATCAAGTCCGGCGACCTGATCGTCAAGATCGACGAGACCGCGACGCGCGGCATGCCGCTCAACAAGGCGGTCGAGATGATGCGCGGCAAGCCGGGCACGCCGATCACGCTCACGATCGTGCGCAAGGACGCCGACGGCCTCCTGACGTTCCCGCTCGTGCGCGAGGAGATCAACGTCAAGAGCGTGCGCGCCAAGATGCTCGAGCCGGGCTACGGCTGGGTGCGCATCCGCAACTTCCAGGAGCGCACCGGCGAGGACCTCGCGAAGGCGCTGCGCGACTTCTACAAGCAGGGCGACCTCAAGGGCCTCGTGCTCGACGTCCGCGCCGACCCGGGCGGCCTGCTCAACCAGGCGGTCGCGGTCTCCGCGGCATTCCTGCCGAAGGACGCGCTCGTCGTCTACACCGACGGTCGCACGCCGGACGCGCGCATGCGCCTGACCGCGAGCCGCGAGAACTACCAGCGGCGCGGCGACGACTGGCTGCGCGACCTCCCCGCCGCGGTGAAGAAGGTGCCGATGGTCGTCCTCGTCGACGCCGGCACCGCGTCCGCCTCGGAGATCGTCGCCGGCGCGCTGCAGGACCACAAGCGGGCGACCGTGATGGGCGCGCAGACGTTCGGCAAGGGCTCGGTGCAGACGATCCTGCCGATCGGCAGCAACGCGGGGCTCAAGCTCACGACGGCGCGCTACTACACGCCGGCGGGCCGCTCGATCCAGGCGAAGGGCATCGAGCCCGACATCGCGATCGACGACGGCCGCGACACGAACAGCCGCATCCGCGAGGCGAACCTCGAGCACCACCTCGAGACGCCGCGCGCCGGCGGCGCGGGCACCGCCGGGACGTCGCCGAGCGGCGCGAGCGCGCCGCCCTCGTCGCCGGTCGTCCCGCCCGCGGACAAGCCGAAGCTGCCGACGGTCACGCCGCCGGCGCCGCCGCGGTTCGAGTTCGGGTCGGGCGAGGACTTCCAGCTCAAGCAGGCGATGAACCACCTGAAGGGCGAGCCGGTCGTCGCGTCGATCCGCGCGTCGACCGCCGCGAACACCGCGCCCACGACGGTGGCGCCCGCGAAGTAGCCGACGCCGCCATCCGTTCCGCCCGACGCCCGGCCTCGCGCCGGGCGTCGCGTTTCAGGGGTCCCGTTTCGCTCGACCGTCAGCGCGCCTTGCCCGGGCGCGACGCCGCGGCGTCGAGCTCGCGTGAGAAACGCGCGAGGCCCTCGTCGGCGGGCTCGAGCGACGAGAGGAGCTTCGCGCGCTGCGCCGCCTTCGCGAGGTTCCCCGCCTCTCGCTCGTAGGTCGCGAGCGCGAGCAGGATCTCGCGGTCGTAGGGATGCTTCGCGACCGCCGCGTCGAGCGCCTTGATCGCGTCGGCGCGGCGTCCGGCATCGTGCAGCGCGACGCCGTACACGTACGCGAACCGCGCGTCGGCCGGCGCGAGCCTCGCCGCGTCGCCGAGCGCGGCGAGCGCCTCGGCCGTGCGCTTCTGCCGCACGAGCGAGAGGCCGAGCGCGTGCTTCGCGGCCGCCGACGACGGATCGGCCTTGATCGCTTCGCGCAGCACCGCCTCCGCCTCGCGCTCGCGCCCCTGGTCGCGCAGGAGGTCGGCGAGGTTCACCGACGCCGCGACGTACGTGGGATCCAGCGCGATCGCGCGCCGGTACGCGTCCGCCGCGAGGTCCGGCTGCCCGCGCGCGGCGCGGTAGCCGCCGAGCTCGGTCCGCGCCTCGGGCCGGTCGGCGTCGTAGCGCAGCGCCGCGAGGTACTCGTCGATCGCCTTCGCGAGGCGCGCGCGGTCATCGGGCGAGAAACGCGCCTCGGGCACGCCGGCGAGCCCGCGCGCGGCCTCGATGCGCACGACGCGCACCGGGTCGCCCAGGAGCTTCGGCAGCCAGCGGAGCTTGAGCGACGCGTCGACGTCGCGGACCGCGTTCGCCGCCGCGAGCCGCACGTTCGCGTCCGCGTCGGCGAACGCCTTGTCGAGCGCCGGCCCGGTCGCGGGGCCCGGATGCCGCACGAGCCACGGGATCGCGCTCGCGCGCGCGATCCCGGGCGTCGAAGGATCGCCGACGAGCGCGGCGAGCGCGACCTGCGCGCCCGGCGCGCCGGCCTGGCCGGCCGCGAGCGTCTCCGCCCAGCCCTGGAAGCCCGGTTTGCGCTGCGGGAACCATCGCGCGATCGCCGCGGCGGCCCATTTCGCGCCCTCTTTCGCGTGGCACGCGGAGCATGCGTCCGGCGTGCCGAGCGCGACGCTCCGATCGGGCCGCGGGATGCGGATCGAATGGTCGTGCCGCGGGTCGACGATCATGTAGGTGCGCGTCGGCATGTGGCAGGACGCGCACTCGGCGCCGGGCGATCCCGCCGCGTGATGGTGATGCGACGCCGCGTCGAAGCGCGACGGCGCGTGGCACTGGCCGCAGACCGCGTTGCCGGGCGCGCGCAGCTTCTGCGAATGCGGCTCGTGGCAGTCGGAGCAGACCACGCCCTTCGCGTGCATCCGGCTCTGCAGGAACGAGCCGTGGTCGTACACCTCGTCGCGCATCTGGCCGTCCGCGAAGTACAGCCCCGGCTCGAGCGTCGCGAGCCGGTACGCGTCGCCGAGCGGCTGGCCGGGATGCCAGCCGTCGCCGAACTGCCCGCGGCGCGAATGGCAGCGCGCGCAGGCGTCGAGCTCGCGGTTCGACGTGCGCGGCGTCGAGCGCGACGCGCTGCCCGTCGACGGATCGATCGGCCAGGCGACGCCGCGGCGCTCGTCGAGAACGACGGCGAGCCCCTTCGACGCGTCGCCGCGACGCGCCGTGGCGTCCTGCTTCGCCCAGGCGACGTGCCGCGCGCCCGGCCCGTGGCAGGCCTCGCAGCCCACGCTGATCTCCGACCAGGTCGTCCTGTACGTTCCGGAAGCCTCGTCGTAGTTCTTGCGCAGGTTCGTCGAGTGGCAGTCGGAGCACTGGTAGTTCCAGGTCTGGTCGATGCCGGTCCAGTGCAGCGGGTCGCCCGCCTTGAGCCTGCGGTCCGGGTAGAGGTGGAACCAGCGCTGGCCGCCCTGCGCCTTCGGCCGCGCATCCCAGGCGATCCCGAGCGCCTGCAGCCGGCCGCCGGGCAACGCGACGAGGTACTGCTGCAACGGGGCCACGCCGAACGTGTAGCGGACCTCGAAGTCGGCGAGCTTGCCGTCGGGCCCGTCGGTGTTCACGTAGTAGCGCCCGTCGCGCCTGAAGAAGCGGCTCGTGACGCCCCCGTGCCTGAACGTCGCGCCGCCGAAGTCGCCCTGCACGGTGCGCTCGTTCGCCTCGGCCATCGCGCGCTCGTGCTGCGAGCCGCGCCAGGCCTCGTGCTCCTTCGCGTGGCAGCTTCCGCAGGTCGTCGACCCGACGTAGTCCGGGCCGGGCGCAGCGGCCGGTTGCGCGTGCGCCGAAACGCTCGCGATCGACGCGGCGAGGGCGATGGCGGCAAGCGCGAGCGTGCGGAAGGGATTCACGGCGCGGCGAGGTCGACCGTCGGTCGTCGGGCCGCGCGACTCCGCGGCGTTCGCCCCAATGGTCCCACGAAAGGCGCCCGGGCGCGCCGACGTGCCCGGGCGATCGAGCGCGAGCGCGGCTCCCGGGGCCACCGCCTCAGGCGCGGAACACGAGCCTGAACGCGTTCTTCGCGGTCTCGAGCGCCGACGTCGCGTTCAGCCCGCCGACGAACGACGCGATCATCGTCGGAACGGGTTCGTGACGTCCTCGTACCGCGTCACGAACAACGTGACGCCGCCGAATGCGCGCGCGCAGGCGCGGCGCGCATCGAGGATCCGCGGGCCGGCCGACGCGGCTGGCCCGCGCCCGCCGGTCGAAAACGCGCTAGTTGAGGTCCTTGTCCTTGTAGTACTTCGTGCCTTTCGCGGTGAGCTCCGCCGCGAGCCCGGTGTCGGTCAGCTGGTAGACCCACACGCCCGGCGACACCGACATCGCGCCCTGGTACGCGCCGCCCTTGTCGCCCGCCTTCGCCGCCGCCGAGGCCTGCCCGCCGAACTCCCAGCCCGAGTTGATGAACTTCGTGAGCGCGTCGCGCGACTCGAACACCCACACGAGCCGGAACTTCTTGACGCCGAGGCCGAGCCCGGCCTGCACCTCGGCCATCTTCATGTAGGTGGCCTGCTTCGACGCGTTGTCGACGGCGATGCCCTCGCCGCTGCCGCCGCCCGCGACCAGGATCTTCATGCCGAAGTTGCTGAACACCGCGTAGCCCGCCGCCTTCTCGACGGCCGCCTTCGCGCCGGGCGACGCGGCGTAGAGGCGCTGGAGCGTCTCCTTCTCCATCGCCCGCACGTCGGCCTGCTGCTCGGCCTTGGTCGCGCCATGCCCCGCCGCCGGCACGAGCATCGCCGCCCCCAGCACGATCGCCGCCAACCGATTCGTCTTCATCGAACACCTCCCTGCGAGTCAGGCCGGCGCGGAGGCCGGCGAAGTCGAGCGGCGCCACGAGCGGGGCGCTTCGATCCCCGTTCCCGCCGAGCGGAAAAGGAGGGCCGGGCCCGCTCTGGGGTGACCCGGCCCGACAGAGGAGTCTTGCACAACCTCGCGGCGCCCGTCAGTTCCCTTGCGGCTTCGTCACCGCCTCCATCACCCGCTCCAGGTTGAAGCTGCCCGGCTTCTGGCGCGGCGGGAACTCCTTGAAGCTCTGCAGCCACGCGCCGACGAAGGCGCCGGCCGGCGCGATCGCGAACATGCGCTCCATGTACCAGCGCTGGTAGCCCATCGCGTGCTCCTGCTCGGCACGCTCGAACGGGTCCATCCGGAGGTTCGTGACCAGCGGCGCGCGCAGCGTGGTGAACGGCTCCTGCCAGACGCGCAGCCCCTCGGCCTTCTGCTCGAGGAACGTCACCTTCCAGTTGTCATAGCGCAGCGCGGCCACCTGCCCGTCGTCGGTCCAGTAGATGAACTCGTGGCGCGGCCAGGGCGCCTCGCCCTTCAGCGCCGGGCCGAGGTCGTAGCCGTCGAGATGCACCTTGTAGCTGCGCCCGCCGATCGTGCGGCCCTTCAGGAGGTCGTCCTTCGCCGTCGTGTCCCCGGCCGCCGCGACGAGCGTCGTCAGCATGTCCTCGTGCGCGCCGATGTCGTTGATCACGGTGCCCGGCTTGATGACGCCCGGCCAGCGGATCACGGTCGGGACGCGATAGCCGCCCTCCCAGTTCGTGTTCTTCTCGCCGCGGAACATCGTCGTGCCGCCGTCGGGCCAGGTGAAGGTCTCGGCGCCGTTGTCGGTCGAGTACATGACGATCGTGTTCTGGTCGAGGCCGAGCTCCTTGAGCTTCGCGAGCAGCTGGCCGACGTGGGCGTCGTGCTCGACCATCCCGTCGGCGTAGACGCCGAGGCCGGTCTTGCCTTCGGAGCTCGCCTTCAGGTGCGTGAAGATGTGCATCCGCGTCGAGTTCCACCACAGGAAGAACGGCTTGCCCGACTGCTTCGCGCGCGCCATGAAGTCGAGCGACTTCTCCATCACCTCGTCGTCGATCGTCTCCATGCGCTTGCGCGTGAGCGGGCCGGTGTCGGTGATGCGCCCGTCGGCGAAGCTGTGGATCACGCCGCGCGGCCCGAACTTCTTCCTGAAATCCGGATTCTTCGGATAGTCGGCGTTCTCCGGCTCCTCCTCGGCGTTCAGGTGGTACAGGTTGCCGAAGAACTCGTCGAAGCCGTGGTTCGTGGGCAGCATTTCGTCGCGGTCGCCCAGGTGGTTCTTGCCGAACTGCCCGGTCACGTAGCCCTGGGCGCGCAGCAGCGTCGCGATCGTCGGGTCCTCCGCCTTCATGCCCTCGGGCGCGCCGGGGAGGCCGACCTTCGTGAGGCCGGTGCGGATCGGCGACTGCCCGGTGATGAAGGCGGCGCGGCCGGCGGTGCAGCTCTGCTGGCCGTACCAGTCGGTGAACAGCGCGCCCTCCTTGGCGATGCTGTCGATGTTGGGCGTGCGATAGCCCATCATCCCGTTGTTGTAGGCGCTGATGTTGAACTGCCCGATGTCGTCGCCCCAGATCACCAGGATGTTGGGCTTGCCCTGCGCGAAGGCTCCCGCGCTCGCCGCCAGCGCGAGGAGCGCGCCGGCGAGCCTGCCGAACCATCGGTGCGTCGTTCGCTTCATCGCGTCCTCGCTCGTCGTTTCCGCGGCGCCCGGGCCTCGCCGCGCAGGGGCGCGGGACGGCCGAGGGGTCGGGTGTCGATTGTGGGAAGCGCCTTCCGGAGCGTCCAATCGGTTCGAATCATGGGTTTGATAACATCCCCGCATGGACTTCGACCTGCGCCTCCTGAGGCATGCGCGCGCGCTGGCCGAAGAGGGAAGCTTCGCGAGGGCCGCCCGCGCGATGCACCTGACGCAGCCGGCGCTCACGCGGAGCATCCAGGAGCTCGAGCGCCGCACCGGCCTCAAGCTGTTCGACCGCGACAGCAAGCGCGTCGAGCCCACCGACCTCGGTCGGCTGTTCCTCTCGCACGCGCGTGAAGTGCTCGGGCGGGCCGAAGCGCTCGACCGCGAGCTCGCGGTGATGCGCGGCACCGGCACCGGCAGCATGATGATCGGGTCGGGCACCTACCCGACGGTGATCTTCGTCGCCGACGCGGTCGCGTCGTTCCTGGGCAAGCACCCCGGCGTCGCGCTGCGCCTCATCCACGGCAACTGGGCCGTCCTGATCCCCGCGCTGAGGCGCCGGGAGCTCGACCTCGTCGTCGCGGCACCGCCGCCGAGCGACGAGATGGCCGGGATCGCGATCGAGCCGCTCGCGCCGCGCCAGGCCCATTTCCTCGTGCGGCCAGGGCATCCGCTGGCCGCCCGGCGCGAGCTGACGCTGCGCGACGTCGTCGCGTTCCCGATCATGTGCGCGAGTCGCCTGCCTCCCGCGTTCGTCGAGCGGCTGATCGAGGCGCGAGGCGCGCGGGACGCAAGCCGGCCGCTGCCCGACGTCGCGTCGGACTCGCACGAGCTCATGCAGCGCGTCGCCGAGACGACCGACCACGTGCTGGTCTCGTCGCTCTCGGGCAACCGCACCGCGATCGAAGGCCGCCGCCTCGTCGCGCTGCCGCTCGTCGACCCGGTGCTGCGCACGAGCTTCGCCGTGCTGCGCCTCGAGGCGCGCACGCTTCCGCCGATCGCCGACCAGCTCGTCGCCGCGATCGTCGACGCGGATCGCGCGGCGGTGGCGGTCGATCGCGAGCTCGCCGCGACGCTCGCAGCGCCGACGACGCGCGCGGCGACCGGACGCGCGACGAAGGTCCGCGCGCCGGCGACCGCGGCGGCCGGACGCTGACGCCGCCTCGCGCGGCCCGGCCGGCGCGCGAACACCCCCTCCCCGCGATGGACGACACCGAGCTCCTCCGCTACAGCCGCCACCTGCTGCTCGACGAGCTCGGGCCCGACGCGCAGGACCGCTTCGCCGGGGCGCGCGCGGTGATCGTCGGCGTCGGCGGGCTCGGCAACCCGTCGGCGCAGTTCCTCGCGAGCGCCGGCGTGGGGCGCATCACGCTCGTCGACGCCGACCGCGTCGACCTCACGAACCTGCAGCGCCAGATCCTGTTCTCGATGGGCGACGTCGACGCGCCGAAGGTCGAGGCCGCCGCGCGCAGGCTGGCCGCGATCAATCCCGGGCCGACGATCGTCCCGGTGACGAAGCGCGTCGGCCAGGCGGAGCTCGACGCGCTCGCGGCCGGCGCCGACGTCGTGCTCGACTGCACCGACAACTTCGCGACGCGGCACGCGATCAACCGCGCCTGCGTCGCGGCGCGCGTGCCGCTCGTGTCGGGCGCGGCCCTCCGGTTCGACGGGCAGGTCGCGGTCTTCGACGTCCGCGACCCGGGGTCGCCCTGCTACCACTGCCTGTTCGGCGAAGGCGAGGACCTCGAGGAGGTGCGCTGCGCGACGATGGGCGTGTTCGCGCCGCTCGTCGGCATCGTGGGCGCGATGCAGGCGGGCGAAGCGCTGAAGCTGCTGTCGGGCGCGGGAACGTCGCTCGCCGGGCGGCTGCTGCTCTTCGACGCGCTCGCGGCGAGCTGGCGCGAGTTGAGGGTGCCGCGCGATCCGGCCTGCCCGGTGTGCGCGGCGCGCGCGTGAACGCGCGGCTCGCCTCCCGGTTCGCGTCCGCTGCGCTCGTCGCGATGGCGGCCTTCGCATCGCCGGCCGCGCCGGCGCAGCCCGCGGAACCGAAGCTCTCGCCCGCGGACTGGAACGCGATCCGGGCCGTCGTCGCCGACCAGCGGGACGCGATCGTCGCGGGCGACGCGGTGCGCGCGTTCGCCTACGCGTCGCCGGGCATCCGCCGCCAGTTCGGCGACGCGCCCACGTTCCTCGCGATGGTGCGACGCGCGTACTCGGCGCTCGTCGAGGCTCGCGAGGCGACGCCGCTCGAGGGCGCCGTCATCGACGGCGACGTGATCCAGCCGCTGCGCCTCGTGATGCCCGACGACACCGTGCTGATCGCGCTCTACGCGATGGCGAAGGACCGCTCGGGCGCGTGGAGGATCGCCGGGTGCGTCATCGCGCCGTCGACGCTGAGAGCGACCTGACGCCGACAAGCCGAAAGGCCGACAGGCCGAAAGGCGGAAAAGCCGAAAGGCGTAGAAAGGGTTTGTCGCCGGAGAGGCGCGCGACGCGACCGCCTTCGCCGCGACGTTGCTCGGCCATGGGCGGCGTACCTCGCTTGTTCGCGCCTGCCGCGTCGAAGGCGTACGGCCAGGACAACCCAGGTCGACAAACCCTTTCTACGCCTTTCGGCTCGTCGCCTTTCGGCTTGCCGGCTTCGCCTAGATGAACCGCGCTTCCCGCGCCCGCGCGACCAGCTTCGCGCACGCGGCCGGCTCGTCGAGCTTGAGCGCGTCGTCGATCGCCCCGACCTCGATCGCGCGCGACGCCGCGCGGCTCGCGGCGTCGCGGTTGAGCGCCTCGATCAGCGCGAGCCGCGCGTTGTTGCACTCGAGGCTCGACGCCTCGATCTTCTCGCGCTCCGCCGCGAGCCGGGCCCGCGCCGCGGCGTCGTCGGTCCAGCTCCAGAGGATCGCAAGGCCGACCTGGCGGGCCTCGAACGTGTCGGCGCGGTCCGCCATCGTTCGTCCGAGGCGCCTGCAGGCATCGCCGACTTCCGGCGTCGCGCCCGGGCCGTCGCGCCGGCAGACCGTCGCGGCCTCGACGGTCGCGACGTCCGCCCGCGCCGCGCCGACCGCCGCCGCGGCGAACGGGCTCTCCGGCTCGCCCGCGACGTCCGGGAGCCCGGCGATGACGCGCCACACCGCCGCGCCGCCGCGCGAGCGGTACGCGTCGAAGCGCCGGAGCTCCGCCGCGTAGAAGAGCTGCTCGCGCATGCCCGGCAGGTCGCCGCGCTGGCGCGCGCGCTGGCCCAGCACCACGCGCGGCAGCGCGTTGTCGGCGTCGCGCGCGGCCCAGCGCGACACCGGGTCGAGCTCCGCGCACTCGGGCCACGCCGGGATCGCGCGCACCATGCACGCGTCCGCGAGGCTCGCGAGGAACAGGAGCTCGGCCGGCCGGCGGCGGTACGCCTCGGCGTAGCCCGCGATGCGCGTGCCCGGGTCCATCGTCGCCTGCAGGCCGCGCACGAAGAGCGCGTCGGCCGTATCCGCGGTCGCGACCCGTTCGCGCAGCGCCTGGTCGATGCGCTCGAACGCCACCTCGGGCAGCGACGGCGGCCGCGGGCCGTCCGGCGCGACGGAGACCTGCGCGATCGCCGCGCCGCACGCCGCCGCGACGAAGGGTGCGAGGGCGCGCCGGAGCATCGTCGCGCCCGTCAGTCGAACAGGAACTTGCGCTGGCCTTCCCAGCCGTCCTGCGGAAGGCGCTTGAAGCCGCTCTTCGCGTAGAGCTGCCAGCGCCCGACGACGAACGCGAACAGCGCCGCGGCGTCGGAGGCCGGATCGCCGTGCCAGGCGTTCGCCATCTGCGCGGTGCGCAGCGACTGGCGGATCGTCGCCTCGAGGCGGTCGTAGAGCTGGTTCATGCGCGCCTGCAGCCGCTCGTCCTCGTTGACGAGGGCGTCGCCGATCAGCACGCGCGTCATCCCGGGGTTCTTCTGCGCGAAGCCCAGCAGCATCGCGACGATCTGCTCGGCCTGCGCGAGGCCGTCGACCTCGGTCGCCTGCACCTTGTTCGCGAGCGTGAAGATCGTCGTCTCGATGAACTCGATCAGGCCCTCGAACATCTGCGCCTTGCTCGCGAAGTGCCGGTAGAGCGCGGCCTCGGAGACGTCGAGCTTCGCCGCGAGCGCCGCGGTCGTCACGCGGTCGCCGCGCGGGCTCTCCAGCATCGACGCGAGCGTCTGCAGGATCTGGAGGCGGCGTTCGCCGGGCTTCGCGGGCATGCGGAAAGGGCGCGCTCAGGCGCGCGCGGGCTCGTCGGCGCGGATCATCGTGCCCACGCCTTCGTTGGTGAGCACCTCGAGCAGGAGCGCGTGCTCGACGCGGCCGTCGATGATGTGCGAGCTCTTGACGCCGTTCTTCACCGCGTCGAGCGCCGAGCCGATCTTCGGCAGCATGCCGCCGTGGATCGTGCCGTCGGCGAAGAGCCCCTCGATCTCGCTCGCGGTGAGGCCGGTGAGCAGGTTGCCCTTCTGGTCGAGCACGCCGGCCGTGTTGGTCATCAGCACGAGCTTCTCGGCCCCGAGCGTCTCCGCGAGCTTGCCCGCGACCAGGTCGGCATTGATGTTGTAGGCCTCGCCCGACGCGCCGACGCCGATCGGCGCGACGACCGGGATGAAATCGCGCGAGTCGAGCAGCGCGATCAGCTCCGGGTCGATGCGCTCGATCTCGCCGACGTAGCCGATGTCGACGTCCTCGCCGGACGCGCCGTCGCGCAGCATCATCTTGCGGGCCCGGATGAACGCGCCGTCCTGGCCCGTGAGCCCGACCGCCTTGCCGCCGTGCTGGTTGATGAGGCCCACGATCTCCTGGTTCAGCTCGCCCAGCACCATCTCGACGACGTTCATCACCTTCTCGTCGGTGACGCGCATCCCCTGCCGGAACTCGCTCGAGATGCCCATGGTCTTCAGGAGGTCGCCGATCTGCGGTCCGCCGCCGTGCACGATCACCGGGTTCATGCCGACGAGCTTCAGCATCACGACGTCCCGCGCGAAGCCGGCCTTGAGCTTCGCCTCGGTCATCGCGTTGCCGCCGTACTTGACCACGATCGTCCGGTCGTGGAACCGCCGGATGTAGGGCAGCGCCTCGGCGAGGATCTGCGCCTTCTGCGCGGCGTTGACGAGATCGAGCGGCATGGGGGCTCGCGACGGGGCAGCCTGGATTGTACCGGAACGTCGCGGGAGCCCGGCCGGCGGGGTCCGTGAAGCGTTCCTGCGCGTCCTTCTCCCGGCGAGTGAGCGCTGACGGCGACGCGCGGCCTCGCGCGAAGTTTGCTATCGTTCGCCGTCATGCCGAGCCTGCTTTCGGACGCGGTTCCGCTGGCCGAGGTCTCGCGCGCGCTCGTCACCAAGCTCCGCCACCACGGCGACGTCCTGCTCGCCTCGCCGGTGTTCTCGGTGCTGAAGGCGGTCGCGCCGCACGTCGAGGTCGACGCGCTCGTGTACGGCGAGACGGCGCCGATGCTCGAAGGGCACCCGGCGATCGCCCGCATCCACACGATCGACCGCGCCTGGAAGCGCGAGGGGCCGCTACGGCAGCTCGCGAACGAGCGCGCGCTCGCGCGCGACCTCGCGGCGCGCCGCTACGATCTCCTCGTGCACCTGACCGAGCACCCGCGCGGCATCGCGCTCGCGCGGCGCCTGAAGCCGCGCTGGGCGGTGACGACCGAGCGCGCGCCGGAGCGCGGCTCCGCGTGGCTGTGGAAGCGCCACTACACGCACTTCTACCGGCTGCCGCGCGCGACCGAGCGCGCGATGGTCGAGCAGAACCTGGACGCGCTGCGGCGGCTCGGCGTCGACCCGCCCGACGACGCGCGGCGGCTCGTCATGGTGCCGGGCCCCGAGGCGGAGGCCGCCGTCGACGCGAAGCTCGCCGCGCGCTCGCTCGAGCGCGGAGGCTTCGTGCAGCTCCACCCGGCGTCGCGCTGGTTCTTCAAGTGCTGGCCGCCGGCGCGCGTCGCGGCGCTCGCCGACCGCATCGCGGCCGACCGGATCCCGGTCGTGCTCACCGCGGCGCCCGACGAGCGCGAGCGCGCGCTCCTCGACGCGGTCCTCGCCGCGATCGCGCCGGCGACGCGCGAACGCGTCGTCGACCTGGGTGGCCAGCTCACGCTGCGCGAGCTCGCCGCGCTCACCGCCCGGGCGCGCCTGTTCGTCGGCGTCGACTCCGCGCCGATGCACATCGCCGCGGCGGTCGGCACGCCCGTGGTCGCGGCCTTCGGGCCGTCGTCGGAGGTCGCCTGGGGACCGTGGCGGGTGCCCAACCGCGTGGTCACGTCGTCGCATCCCTGCCGCCCCTGCGGACAGGACGGCTGCGGGGGCAGCAAGGTGTCCGAATGCCTGACCACGCTGCCGGTCGAGCGCGTGCACTCCGCGTACCTCGACCTGTTGGCGGAGACCGCGCGGTGACGCCGTACCGAATCCTCGATTCCACTCGCGCGAGCGGGAAACGGGAGACACCGGCGCTCCCCTCCGCGCCGCGGAGGGAAGCGGGCGCCGGGATCGGAGGCGAGCCGTGAGGCTCGCGGTCATCCGGCAGCGCTACACGCCGTATGGCGGCGCCGAGCGCTTCGTCGAGAGCGCGCTCGAGGCGCTGCTCGAGCGCGGCGTCGCGATCTCGCTCTACACGCGCGAGTGGCCGCAGACGCGGCTGCAGCTGATCGAGCCGACGATCGTCGATCCACCCTATGTCGGCCGGCTTTGGCGCGACGCCAGCTTCGCGCGCGAAGTGTGCCGCGCGATCGGCGGCGCGAAGGCCGACCTCGTGCAGTCGCACGAGCGCGTGAGCTGCTGCGACGTGTTCCGGGCGGGCGACGGCGTGCACGCCGCCTTCCTCGAGGAGCGCCTGGCGGCCGCGGGCCCGCTCGCCCGGCTCGCGCTCCGCGCGAGCCCCTACCACCGGTACGTGCTCGACGCGGAGCGCCGCCTGTTCGCGAGCCCCTGGCTCTCGGCGGTCATCTGCAACTCGCGGATGGTGCGCGACGAGATCCGCGAGCGCTTCGGCTACCCCGACGAGAAGCTGCACGTGATCCGCAACGCGGTCGACTCGTCGGCGTTCCATCCGGGCCTGCGCGCGGAACGCGAGCGCGTGTGCGCGGTCCACCGCATCCCGCCGGCCGACACGATCTTCCTGCTGGTCGGCTCGGGCTACGAGCGCAAGGGCGTCGCGGCGGCGATCCGCGCGATGGCGTCGCTGCCCGCGACGACGCACCTCGTCGTGGTCGGGCACGAGTCGCACCCGCAGCGCTACGCGCGCCTCGCACGGTCGCTCGCGCTTTCGGGTCGCGTGCACATCGCGGGCCCCCAGACCGATCCGCGCCCGTACTTCGGCGCGGCCGACGCGTTCGTGCTGCCGACGCTCTACGACCCCTGCCCGAACGCGGCGCTCGAGGCGATGGCCTGCGGGCTGCCGGTCGTGACGAGCACGAAGAGCGGCGTCGCCGAGCTCCTCGTCGAGCACGACGCGGGACGCGTGTGCCCGTCGCAGGACGTCGCCGGCCTCGCGGCGCACCTCGCCGAGCTCATCGACCCCGCGTTGCGCGAACGGCTCGGCGCGAACGCGCGGCGCGCGGTCGAGCCGCTGACGCCCGAGGCGATGACGCTCGAGCTCGTGCTGCTCTACCGCGAGCTGCTCGCGGCGAGCGCCGCGCGGCGCCGCGGCGCGACCACCGCGCCGCCCGCCCCCGCGGCGGCGCCCGCGCCGTCGCGACCGCCGCCTCCGGGCGCGTGACCGCGCCACGCGATACTGCGCGACCGCCGCGCCGGCGCGCTCGCGACGCCTTCCCGCCGGTCCCCGCGCGCCTCCACCGTCCTTCCCGATGACGGGACCCACCCTCTACCGCCGTCTGCTCGGCTTCGTCCGCCCCTACTGGTGGACGTTCGGCGTCGCGATCCTCGGCATGGTCGCCGTCGCGGCGGGCGACCTCCTGATGGCGTGGCTCGTCATCCCGGTCGTCCAGAACTTCCAGTCGCCGGACGCCGAGCGCTCGCGCTGGCTGCCGCTCGTGATCGTCGCGGTGTTCGGGCTGCGCGGCCTGGGCTCCTACGTGTCCGAGTACGGCATGGCGTACACCGGCCACCGCGTCGTGTTCGACCTGCGGCGCAAGCTGATCGACAAGCTGCTCGCGCTGCCGACGCCGTTCTACGACCAGACGGCGGCGGGCGTCGTGCAGTCGAAGGTGACGTTCGACGCGCACCAGCTCGCCTCCGCCGCGTCCGGAACGATCACGACGGCCGTGCGCTCGTCGCTGACGATCGCCGCGAGCTTCGGCTGGCTCCTGTGGCTCAACTGGCGGCTGACGCTCCTGACGTTCGTCGTGCTGCCGGTCGTCGGCGTCACGATCCGCTACTTCAGCAAGCGCCTGCGCCGGATCGCGCGCGACATCCAGTCGCGCACCGGCAGCATGACCCACGTGCTCGAGGAGCTGATCGGCGGGCACCGGATCGTGCGCATCTTCGGCGGCGAGGCCTACGAGCGCGGTCGCGCGGTGGCCGCGGCCAACTCGCTGCGCGTGTCGATGACCAAGCAGTCGGCCGCGAGCGCGGCGAGCTCGCCGATCACGCAGGGCCTCGCGGCGGTCGCGGTGGGCCTCATCGTCTGGGCCGCGCTCGCGCAGAGCCAGGACGGGCGCCTCGACCTCCCGACGTTCACCTCGTACGTCGTCGCGCTGATCACGCTGCTCGAGCGGCTGAAGGCGCTGTCGGGCGTCAACGCGTCGATCCAGCGCGGCCTGGCCGCGGCCGAGAGCATCTTCGGCCTCATCGACCGCGAGGACGAGCCCGACCACGGCACCGTCGCGCTCGAGCGCGCGCGCGGCGAGCTCCGGTACGAGCGCGTGTCGCTGCGCTACCCGGGCACCGACCGCGACGCGCTCTCCGACGTCTCGCTCGCGATCGCGCCGGGCGAGACCGTCGCGCTCGTGGGCGAGTCGGGCGGCGGCAAGACCTCGCTCGTCAACCTGGTGCCGCGCTTCTACGAGCCGTCGTCCGGCCGCCTGTTCGTCGACGGCCACGACGTCACGACGCTGTCGCTCGCGAGCCTGCGCCGCCAGATCGCGATGGTCTCGCAGGACGTGCTGCTGTTCGACGACACGATCCGCGCGAACATCGCGTACGGCGCGATGTCGGGCGCCGACGCCGCGGCGGTCGAGCAGGCCGCGGCCGCGGCGCACGCGCTCGACTTCATCCGCGCGCTGCCGCAGGGCTTCGACACGCCGGTCGGCGAGCAGGGCGTGCGGCTGTCGGGCGGCCAGCGCCAGCGCATCGCGATCGCCCGCGCGATCCTCAAGGACGCGCCGATCCTGATCCTGGACGAGGCGACGAGCGCGCTCGACAGCGAGTCCGAGCGCCAGGTGCAGGCCGCGCTCGAGGCGCTGATGCGGGGACGCACGACGATCGTCATCGCGCACCGGCTCTCGACGATCGAGCACGCCGACCGCATCGTCGTGCTCGAGCGCGGCCGTATCGTCGAGCAGGGCACGCACGCCGCGCTGATCGCGCGCGACGGCCCCTACGCGCGCCTCCACCGGATCCAGGTCGCCGGCGCCGGCGGATGATCCCCGCGCTGTCGATCGCGCACACCGAGTCCTCGATGGGCTGGGGCGGGCAGGAGCTCCGCATCCTCGCCGAGGCGCGCGGCTTCCTCGACCGGGGCCACCGCGTCGCGATCTGGGCGGCGTCCGGCTCGCGCCTCGCCGACGAAGCGCCGTCGTACGGCGTGCCGGTCTTCGCGCTGCCGATCGGCCGCAAGCGTCCCGTGGGCGCCTACGCGATGGCGCGGGCGCTCCGTGCGTTCCGCCCCGACGTCGTCAACGCGCACAGCTCGACCGATCACTGGCTCGCCGCGATCGCCTGCCGGTTCGTGCGCCCGGCGCCCGCGCTCGTCCGCACGCGCCACATCTCGCTCCCGGTCGCCGACACGGCGTCCTCGCGCTGGCTCTACCGCCGCGCCACCGCGCGCGTCGTGACCACCGGCGACGCGATCGCGCGCGCGCTCGTGCGCGACAACGGCCTCGACCCCGCGCGCGTCGAGTCGATCCCGACCGGGATCGACACCGCGCGCTACGGGACGATCGCGCGCGACGAGGCGCGCCGCTCGCTCGGCCTGCCCCCGGACGTCCCGGTCGTCGGGATCGTCGCGACGCTGCGAAGCTGGAAGGGGCATCGCCACCTCGTCGACGCGATCGCGCGCCTCGGGGATCCGCGCGCCCTGCTCGTCGTCGTGGGCGACGGCCCGCAGCGCGGGGCGCTCGAGGCGCAAGCCGCCTCGGCCGGGCTCGCGCAGCGCGTGCGGTTCGCCGGCCAGCAGCGCGACGTCGCGCCCTGGCTCGCGTCGCTCGACGTGTTCGCGCTTCCGTCCACCGCGAACGAGGGCGTGCCGCAGGCGCTGCTGCAGGCGATGGCCGCGGGGATTCCGTGCGTCACGACGGCCGCCGGCGCGATCCCCGAGATCGCGCGCGACGGCGCGACCGCGCTCGTCGTGCCGCCCGGCGATCCCGCCGCGCTCGCGTCCGCGATCGATCGCCTCCTGCGCGACCGGCCGCTCGGCGAGCGACTCGCCGCCGCCGCGCGCGCCGACGTCGTCCCGCGCTTCGGCCTCGCGACGATGCTCGATCGCATGGAAGCCGCGTTCCGGCGCGCCCTCGTGGACGCGAAGCGATGACCGACGGCTCCCGCTTCGCGGGCCGCGTGCGCGTGGTCGCGCGCGCGATCGCCGACCGCGCGGCGCGCCGCGAGGCGCCGGTCGACCCCCGCCGCATCCTGGTGGCGCACCACCTGCTGCTCGGCGACACGCTGATGCTCTCGGCGCTCGTCGCGAAGCTCCGCGCGAACCACCCGGACGCCGACATCGCGATGACGGTCCCGCGCGCGGCGGCGGCGCTCTACGCGACGCGGCCCTGGGGCCTGCGCGTGCTGCCCTGGGACCCGCGCGACGTGCCCGACGCGCTGTTCCACGACGGGCCGTTCGACCTGGCGTTCGTGCCGGGCGACAACCGCCACGCGTGGCTCGCCGCGGCGATGCGGGCGCGCTGGATCGTCGCGTTCGCCGGCGACCGGCCCGCGACGAAGAACTGGCCGGTCGACCGGCTCGTGCCTTACGCCGATGCGCCCGCCGCCTGGGGCGACATGGTCGCGCGGCTCGCCGAAGGCCGCCCGCCGCCGCCCTACGCGCCCGCGCAGTGGCCGGCCGGCCCCGCTTCGACGTTCGACGCGCCCCGGCACGACTACGCGGTGCTGCACGTCGGCGCGTCGACGCCGCTCAAGCAATGGTCGCCCGAGCGCTGGAAGGCGATCGCGACGCGCCTCGCGATGCGCGGCATCGAGCCGGTCTGGTCGGCCGGCCGCGGCGAAGAGGCGATCGTGCGCCGTTGCGACCCGGACACGCGCCACCGCTCGTACGCCGGCGCGCTCGACCTCGCGCAGATGCGCGTGCTGCTCGATCGCGCGCGCCTGCTCGTCTCGCCGGACACCGGCATCGCGCACCTCGGCCGCATCGCCGGCACGCCCTCGGTGACGCTCTACGGCCCGGGTTCGGCGACGATCACCGGCCCGGGCCGCTTCTATGCGGCGATCCCGTGGCGCGCGGCGACCGTCGACCCGTTCCCCTGCCGCAACCAGCACGTGCTGTTCCGGCGCGAGATCGCGTGGGTGACGCGCTGCGGGCGCACGACCGCCGAGTGCCCGCACCCGCGCTGCATGGACGCGATCGACGTCGACGCGGTCGCCGACGCGATCGACGACGTGCTCTCGCGGCGCGACGTGCGGACGACCCCGCGATGAGCCTCCCGCGCCGGCTCCGCGCGATCGGCGACCGGCTCGCCGGCGACCCGTTCGAGCGCGCGCTCGCCCGCGGCGCCCGGGAGCGGAGGAAGCGCGTCGTGTTCTTCTGGAACCGCGGGCTCGGCGACATCGCGCTGGGCCTCGTTCCGATGTTCGCCCGCGCGGCCGAGCGCATTCCGGGCGCGTCGATCGAGGTGGTGACCCGAGCCGACCTCGAGGAGCCGTTCCGTCTCACGACGGCTTCGCGCGTGCACGTCGTGCCCGGGCTCGAGCGCGGCGAGCGCATCGGCGCCGAGACCGCGTGCGCCCGGCTGCCCGCCGATCCGCGCGAGGGCGCGCTGGCGATCGACGTCCCCGACCCGACGCGCTGGCTCGCCGCCGCCCGCGGCCGCGCCGCGCCGCCGCGCTTCCGCTGGGATCCGGCGTTCGACGCGCTGGCGACGCGATTCGTGGATCCCGGCGACGCGCGTCCCTGGATCGCGGTGCACGCGAGCACCGAGACCGCCGGCCACTACCGCTACGTGAAGGACTGGCCCGCCGACGCGTGGCTCGAGCTCTTCCGCGAGGCCGCCCGCCGCCACGACGTGCGCTTCGTGCTGCTCGGGCTCGCGCCCCGTCCCGCGCTCGCCGCGCCGAACGCGATCGACCTGCGCGGGCGCACGCGCTTCCTCGAGATGCTCGCGCTGGTCCGCACGCGCTGCGTCGCGCTGGTCGCGCCCGACGGCGGCGTGCTGAACGCCGTCTACTTCCTCGACGCCGACTTCCCGATCACCGTCGTCTCGCTGTGGTCGGATCCGCGGCAGGGCCTGCTCAAGGCGCGCGCGGCGTCGCCGAACCCGAGGCTCGTGCACGCGCCGCTCGTCGGCGCCGGCGAGGACGTCCGCGCGATCCCGACCGGCGACGTGCTCGCCGCGCTCGAGGTCGCGCTCCTGCCCGCGCGAGGCGCCGCGTGAGCCCGGTCGTCACCGCGCGCTGGCGCGACGCGCTCGCCGTGCTCTGCGCGATCTACCTCGCGCTGCTGCAGACGAACCTGATGAACGCGCCGCGCTCGGTCCTGCTCGGCCTGATCGCGGTCGTTTCGCTGGGGCTCCTGCTGCGCCCGGACGCGCGCGCCGACGCGGCGCTCTCGCGCCCCGCGTGGGCGGTCGTCGCCGCCTATGCCGCGTGGGCCGGCTGGTCGGCGGCGTCGTACGCGTGGTCGGTCGATCCGGCGTACACGGCGGGCGAATGGCGCGCGGAGCTCGCGTGGACCGCGGTCGGCGCGCTGGGCGTCCTGCTGTCGGTGCGCGAGACCGTCGTGTTCCGGCGCTACGTCGCGACGGTCCTCGGCGCGTTCGCGGTGCTCGCCGCCGCCTCGATCGCGCTCGCGCTCTCCGCGTCCCCGTGGAACGACAAGCTGATGCACCACGGCGTCGGCACCTGGTCGACGCACGTCGTGATCGTCGCGCCGCTGATCCTGCTCGTGCGCGCGCCGGCGCTCGCCGGCTGGGGGACCGGGCGCCTGTCGACCGCCGCCGCGCTGACGCTCCTGGCGCTCGCGCTCGCGAGCGCGCGCGCGACCGAGAACCGGATGGTCTGGCCTGCGCTGCTCGCGTCGCTCGCGGTCGTCGGCGCGGCGAGCGCGCTGCGCCGGCAGGCGGTCCGGCGGACGTCGGTCCTGCGACCGGCGCTCGCGTTCCTGGCGCTCGCGGCGCTGCTCGCGATCGCGTTCGCCGACGTCGCGACCCGCAAGGCCGAGACGCTCGCGCCGCCGTCGAGCGTCGCCCGATCGGTCGCCGAGGACCCGCGGCTCGCGATCTGGCCGCTCGTCGGCGAGAAGATCGCGGAGCGCCCCTGGGCCGGCTACGGCTTCGGCAAGGAGATCCTCGGCGCCGAGCTCGCCTCGAGGCTCGGCGACCCCACGCTCACGCATGCGCACGACGCGTTCGCGAGCGTCTGCCTGCAGACGGGCGCGATCGGGCTCGCGCTGTTCCTCGCGCTCCTCGCGGCGGCCGCCTGGCGCTTCGCGGGCTACGCGCGATCCGGCGACGACGCCCTCGCCCGCGCGGGCATCGCGGGCCTCGCGATCCTCGCCGGGATGGTCGTCAAGAACCTGACCGACGACTTCTTCGTGCGCAGCAACGAGCGCCTGCTATGGGCGGTGCTGGCGCTGCTGATTGCGTTCGGGGAGCGGACGCTGAGGGGTCAGAGACGAAACTCGCCGCGCGGGGGTCGGAGACGAAACTCGCCTGAAGCGCTGCGTTCGATCGCAGCGGTGTCGGGCGAGTTTCGTCTCTGACCCCTGCCTACCGCCGCCGCGGCGCCCGCAGCGGCGTCGGCTGGCGCGCCCCGGCGTCCGCCACGGTCGGCGCGGGCATCGGCTTCACCGGCGCGCCTGCGGGCGGCGCGTACTCGGGGATCCACGCCTGCAGCCGCGCGCGGACCTCGGCGTCCTGCGCGGCGCGATCGCGCTCGCACAGCGCGATCATCTGGCCCACCGCGTCGCGATTCGCCGCGCGCAGGCCCGCGATGAAGAGCTTCGGGTGCCGCGTGGGCCGCGTGGCCTCCTCGGACGCGAGCGGCTCCTCGAAGAGCTTCTCGCCCGGGCGCAGCCCGGTGAAGACGATCGGGATGCGGTCCGGATCCGCGCCCGACAGCCGGATCATGTCGCGGGCGAGGTCGAGGATGCGCACCGGGTCGCCCATGTCGAGCACCAGGATCTCGCCGTTCTTGCCCATGAACCCGGCCTGCAGCAGGAGCTGCGTCGCCTCGGACAGCGACATGAAGAAGCGCGTGATGTCCGGGTGCGTGACGGTGACCGGCCCGCCGCGCGCGATCTGCTCGCGGAAGCGCGGGATCACGCTGCCGGCGCTCCCGAACACGTTGCCGAACCGCACGACGACGAACGCGGTGCCGCCGCCCTGCAGCGTCTCGCACGCGATCTCGGCCAGCCGCTTCGACGCGCCCATCACCGAGGTCGGGTTCACGGCCTTGTCGGTCGACACGAGCACGAACTTCTCGACCTTCGCCTCGACCGCCGCGCGCGCCAGCACCCAGGTGCCGTAGGCGTTGTTGCGCACCGCCTGCCACGCGTTCTGCTCCTCCATCAGCGGCACGTGCTTGTACGCGGCCGCGTGGAAGACGACGTCGGGCTTCTCGCGCGCGAGCACGTCCTCGACGAGCGCCCGGTGCTTGACGTCGCCGACGACGCTCGAGACGGCGAGCTGCGTGAACTCGTCGCCGAGCGCGGTTCGGATCGAGTAGACCGCCGCCTCGGAAACGTCGAACAGCACGAGCCGCGCGGGCCGGAACTTCGCGATCTGCCGGCAAAGCTCTGCGCCGATCGACCCGCCGGCGCCGGTCACCATCACGACGCGGTTGCCGAGCCACTCGGCCAGCCCCGCGCTGTCGAGGACGACCGGATCGCGGCCGAGCAGGTCGTCGAGCTCGATGTTGCGGATCGTCGTCAGCGCGTGGCTGCCGTTGATGAGCTCCTCGTACGACGGCACGGTGAGCGCCTCGAGGCCGTGCTGCGCGCACAGCTCGGCCGCGCGCCTGCGCACCGCGTGGTGCGCCGAGGGCAGCGCGATGATCACCTTGCGGACGCCGTAGCGGCGCGCCCACGCGGGCAGCTCGCCGATCGGCCCGAGCACCGGCACGTTGCGGATGTGGCCGTGGAGCTTGCGCGGGTCGTCGTCGAGCAGGCCGACGACGCGCCACTGCCGGCTGCGGGCGAGCTCGGTCGTCAGGCGCGCGCCCGCCTCGCCCGCGCCGACGACGAGCACCGGCTCGCCGAGCGCCGCGAGCGGGCTGTAGAGGCGGTGCTCCTTCCAGATCCGGTAGGCGAACCGGTTGCCCGCCATCAGGAAGATCAGCACGAGCGGGTAGAGCACCAGCACGCTGCGCGGCACCGACGCCTGCAGCTGCAGCATGACGATGACGAGCGGGATCAGGATCGCGCCCAGTCCCGCCGACAGCACGATGCGCTGCAGGTCGACGATCGACGCGAACCGCCACAGGCCGCGGTAGAGGCCGAAGCCCAGGAAGATCGCCGCCTGCAGCGGCAGGATCCACGCGAGCGACGCGACCAGGTCCGCGACCTGCGCGTCGGGGACGTCGAAGTTGAACCGGACGCCGTACAGCAGGCTCCAGGCGACGCCCGCGGCGCAGAGGTCGTGCAGGAAGGCGAGCGCGGCCCGCCAGTTGATGTTCAAGGCTTTCTCACCCGCGAATCCCGACATGATAATCAATGCGGACGAAGATCACGACGAAGATCGCGATCCAGCCCGCGAGCAGCGCCCAGCCGGCGGCCGGGGCCAGCGCGGCGCACGCGACGGCGCTCGCCGCGCATCCGACCATCAGAGCGCCGTACACGAGAAGCGTTCCCCGGTGGCCGGCGCCCGAGCGGACCAGGCGCTGGTAGTAATGCGTCCGGTGCGCCTCCCACACGCGCTCGCCCCGGAGCGCCCGCCGCGCGAGCGTGACGCCGGCGTCGGCCAGGAACGGCAGGAACGCGACCAGCGGGAACCAGGCGGGCCAGGCGCCGGACGCCGCGCCGCCGGCGCCCGCGGCGCCCGCGAGGAAGCCGAGCGGCGCCGAGCCCGCGTCGCCGAGGAACAGGCGCGCGGGCGGGAGGTTTCGCGCGAGGAAGGGCAGGACGGCGCAGGCGACGGCGAGCCACGCCGCGTAGGGAGCGCCCGCGATCGCCGCGGCGGCCGCGTACGCCGCGAATCCGGTCGCGGCCATCGCGCCGGCGAGCCCGTCGCTGCCGTCCATGAAGTTGAAGAAGTTCGTCGCCGCGACCAGCGCGACCGCGACCGCGGCGATCGCGAGCGCATCGCCGGACGTCCCGGCCAGCGCGATCGACACCGCGAGCGCGCCGCACGCCTGGACGAGCATGCGCCAGGCGGGCGCGACGCCGCGGTAGTCGTCGGCGAGCGAGATCGCGAACAGCGCGGCCAGCGCGGCGAGCAGCGCCGCGTACGACGACGCGGCGTAGCCCGGCGGCAGGCCGGCGAACGGCGCCGCGGCACAGAAGCCGGCCGCGATCGCCCAGCCCCCGGCGCGCGGGACCGGTCGCTCGTGCAGCGAGCGGTCGTTGGGCCGGTCCTGCGGCGCGACGCCCGGCCAGCGGGCGATCGCGGCGACCACCGCGGCCGAGACGAGGACGGCGATCGCCGCTGCGATCAAGCGATCTCCCGGGGCGGCCGGCCCTGCGCCCGGCGGGAAATGGGCCTCGCCGCGGCCGGTTTGGGGCCTATGACGCCGGAATGGGCCGGGAAGCACGCGAAATCTCGCGGGGACCCTGCGCCCGCCCGATGCGACCGGTGCCATTTCATGTTTATTATCATACAATTATAATGCCCTTCTCGCGCCGATTCGAAGTGAGCGACGTAACGTCGCCCGCGACGCCATGTTGCTTCGGCACAACAGGCCCGGGGCGGTCGGGAGCGGCGCGGTGTGCTTCCTTGCCTACGATTCCCCCCGTTTGGCACAATGGACCCAACTTCTCGACAGACCTGAGAAGGTTGCCATGGCCGGGAAAATGCTGCTTCCCGGCCGACTTTTTCCGATAGAGGAGAGACTTCATGAATAAGAAGCTTGTCGCTCTCGCCGTCGCGGGTGTGCTGTCCGCCCCGCTGGCCGCGCAGGCGCAAACCGCGAACGTCACGCTCTACGGCCGCTTGAACCTCACGATGGAAGCGGTCCAGCAAGGGAGCTCGTCGACGGAGAACTGGATTTACCGCGTCAGCTCGAACTCGTCTCGCCTCGGCGTGCGCGGCACCGAGTCGCTCGGCGGTGGCCTCAACGCGATCTTCCAGATCGAGTCGTCGATCAACGGCGACGCGGGCGGCGGCACGCTGGCCGGCCGTGAAACGTTCGTCGGCCTGCAGGGCGGCTGGGGTACGGTGAAGATCGGTAACTTCCTCGCCCCGTACGACGACATGCACCCGATCTTCGGCAACGTGCCCACGCTGACGACGTCGATCCTGTCGACGGCTTCGCTGTGGGCGCAGGGCTTCGCCGCCAAGTCGCAGGGCGGCTTCGACGCGCGCCTCGGCAATTCGGTGCGTTACGACTCGCCGAACATCTCGGGCTTCACGGGCAGCATCCAGGCGTCGACCAACGAGAACACGATCCACGGGATGGTGTACTCGATGGGCGGCTACTACAACGCCGGTCCGCTGCAGGCCGGCCTGGCCTGGGAGCGCAACCAGAGCGCGCGCGGCGCGGGCCTGAACGACGACGCGATCTCGGTCGCGGGCGCGTGGAACTTCGGCATCGCTCGCGTCGCGGGCGTGTACGAGCGCCTGAAGTACGACATCGCGGCGGGCGGCGACCTCAAGCGCGACCTGTACGGCGCGTCGGGCACGTTCAACCTGGGCCCGGGCCAGCTGTACGCGGCGTGGATCCACACGAACGACGGCAAGGGCAGCTCGGCGGACGGCTCGCAGGTCGCCGGTCTCGTCAAGGGCAGCGACACGGCGGCGGACCAGTACGAAGTGACGTACACGTACCCGCTGTCGAAGCGCACGCTGACCTACGCCGGTTACGTCCGGATCGACAACGACACGAACGCCCGCTACACGTTCAACATCAACCCGCTGAACCAGTCGGCCGTCACCGGCGGCCTGGCCAGCCAGGGCAAGCCGCAAGGCATCGTCGCCGGCATCGTGCACTTCTTCTAAGAAGCGCGACGAACCGGAAGCAACGAAGCATCGAACGGGCGCCTTCGGGCGCCCGTTTTTTTTCGCCCGGCGCGCCGCGTCGATCGCCCGATCCCCTTGCGCTACCATCGCGGCATGGCCTCGCCACCCCCGCTCCCGTCACCCGAGTCGCTCATCGTCGCCTTCGACCGCGCGCTCCGGACGCTTTCGGGCGTCGCGACGAGCGCGCGCCCGATGCCCGGCGCGTCGATCCCGGCGCCGGACCTCGCCGACGACGAGCGGCGGCACGCGGCCGGCCTCATGCGCGTCAACCACACCGGCGAGGTCTGCGCGCAGGCGCTCTACGCGGCGCAGGCGTTCGTCGCGCGCGACCCGGAGATCGGAAGGCGCTTCGCCGAGGCGGCGCGCGAGGAGGAGGACCACCTCGCGTGGACCAAGGCGCGCCTGGACGAGCTCCGCGAGCGTCCGTCGCTCTTCAATCCGCTCTGGTACGCCGGGTCGTTCGCGATCGGCGTCGCGGCGGGGCTCGCCGGCGACCGCGTGAACCTGGGCTTCGTCGTCGAGACCGAGCGCCAGGTCGAGGAGCACCTGACCGGCCACATGGACGCGTTGCCCGCGTCGGACGCGAAGAGCCGCGTGATCGTGGACCAGATGCGCGACGACGAGGCGAGGCACGGCGCGATGGCGCAGGCCGCGGGCGGCATCGAGCTCCCCCGCCCGGTCCGGGGCGTCATGCGGTTCGCGGCGGGGGTGATGAAGGCGGTCGCGTACAGGATCTGAAGGGCAGGGCGTAGGGCGTAGTAGAGGTTTCGCCTAAGGGGTGCGCCGTGCGACAGCGACATGGCGCTCGACGCCGACACTCGCCAAGTCGACGACCCATCGCAGGGTCGACGGCGCCAAACCCTATCTACTACGCCCTACACCCTGTCCTTCGCCTCATTCCAGCAGCAGCCCCCCTCGCTCCCGCTTGCGCCAGTCGCGCAGCGCCTTGAGGCGCGCCTCGCGGACCGCGCGCTCGACGCGATCGGGCGGCGTCGCGCGCGCGACGGCACCCGCGTCGACGCGGCGCACGACCTCGCGCGCGTGCGCGAGCCATTCGCCGGGCCGGTCGCCGTCGCGCTCGCGCCCCGGCCGCGAGTTGCGGTCGGCGGCGCAGGCCGCGGCGAGCGCGTCGAGACGCTCGGGCCGCCGCAACGCGTCGGCCGCGAGCAGGAGGTCGAGGAGCGTCGACGGACGCAGCGCCTCCGCGTTCGCGACGTCGGCGTGGTAGCGCGCCGCGAGGCGCGCGGCGTCGCGGCACTCGGCGGGCACGCGAAGCCGCTCCGACAGGCGCTCCGCGATCCGTACGCTGCGCGCCTCGTGCGCGACGTGGCGCGGCCACTGCGCGCGGGGCGTCGCGCCCTTGCCCAGGTCGTGCGCGAGCACCGCATACCGCACCGGCAGCGGGTCGCCGTGCGCGGCGGCGTAGTCGAGCGCCTGCGCGACGTGGACGCCGGCGTCGAGCTCGGGATGGTGCGACGGCGGCTGCGGCACGCCGTACAGCGAGTCGACCTCCGGCAACAGTGCGGCGAGCGCCCCGCACTGCCTCAGCACCGCGAGCATGCGCGATGGCCGCGGCTCCATGAGGCCGCGCGCGATCTCCTGCCAGACGCGCTCGGGCGCGAGCGTCGCGAGCTCGCCGGAGCGCACGATCGCGCGCATCATGCCCTCGGTCTCGGGCGCGACGACGAACGCGAACCGCGCGGCGAACCGCGCCACGCGCAGGACGCGCAGCGGGTCCTCGGCGAACGCCGGCGACACGTGGCGCAGCACGCCCGCGCGGAGGTCGCGCTCGCCGCCGTGGGGATCGACGAGCCCGCCGCGCTCGTCGCGCGCCATCGCGTTGATCGTGAGGTCGCGCCTCGCGAGATCCTGCTCGAGCGTCACCTCGGGCGACGCGAAGAACTCGAAGCCGCGGTACCCGGTGCCGTGCTTGCGCTCGGTGCGCGCGAGCGCGTATTCCTCGCGCGTCTCGGGATGCAGGAAGACCGGGAAGTCGCGGCCGACCGGCCGGTAGCCCGACGCGACCATCGTCTCAGGCGTCGCGCCGACGACCACCCAGTCGCGGTCGGCCTGCGGCCGGCCGAGGAGCTCGTCGCGCACCGAGCCGCCGACGCGGTAGGTGCGCACCGGCTGGGGAAGCGGTCGCGCCATCGCGTCGGGCGTCGGGGGCGTCGGCGAGGGGAAATCGCGCGGTCGCCGCGCGGGCGCCGCTAGCGCCCCTGGGTGGCGCGCATCGCGTCGTAGCGGCCGCGGCTCGCTTCCGGCGCGAGCCACGTCGGCCCGATCGCCTCGAGCGACGCGGGCTCGACACCGAACACGTCGGGGAAGGCGCAGCCGCACACGCTGTCCTTCGACATCGACGCGAGGTTGTCCCGGCTCATGAGCTTGCCGGGCAGGTGCTCGAGCGCGAACGCCTGGAGCGTCGCGAGCCCGCCGCGCAACGGAACGATGGGGCGCACGGCGCCGGCCGTCTCCGACGTCCAGCGCACGAGCTCGCGGAGCGTGTAGACCTTCGGGCCGCACAGGTCGTAGCGCTGGCGGATCGTGGCGCGAAGCTCGAGCGAGCGAGCGAACGCGGCGACGACGTCGCCGACCCACACCGGCTGGAAGCGGGCGTCGGGCGCCGCGAGCGCAATCACGGGCAGCGCGTGCGCGAGCCGCGCGAACAGCGAGAGGAAGCTGTCGCCCTCGCCGAAGATCACGCTCGGGCGGAAGATCGTCCACGCGAGCCCGGAGGCCGCGACGATCGCTTCCGCCTCGCCCTTGCTCGCGAGGTAGCTCGACGGGCCCGCCGGATCGGCGTTGAGCGCGCTCATGTGCGCGAGGCGGGTCACGCCCGCCTTGCCGCAGGCATCGACGACGTTCCGCGCGAGATCGACGTGGACGCGCGCGAACGTGTCGCGGCCCGCCTCGTTCAGGATGCCCACGAGGTTGACGACCGCGTCGGCGCCGCGCACGACCCCGGCGAGCGTCGCGGGATCGTGGATGTCGGCCTCGACGACCTCGACCGTGGGCAGCAGGATCAGCGAGCGGGAGCGCTCACGGCTGCGCGTGGGCACCGACACGCTCGCCCCGTCCGCCGCGAGCCGCGCGACGAGCGCCCGGCCGACGAATCCGCTGCCGCCCAGCACGACGATGCGCGGGCCGGCCATCGCGTCACTCCTTCGCGACGACGGGAGGCGACGACGCCGCGCGCGGCCCGATCCTGCCGAGCCGAAGGGTGACGTCGACCGCGGGATCGCCCATCGCGCGGGCGTAGACGACCGAGTTGGCGAGCACCTTCTTCACGTAGTCGCGCGTCTCGTTGAACGGGATCGTCTCGACCCAGACCGCGCCGTCGAGCGACGCGGCCGGGCGCCAGGCCTGCGCGCGTCCCGGTCCCGCATTATACGCGGCGGCTGCGAGCGCCATCGAGCCGTCCAGGCGGTCGAGCCAGTACTTGAAGTAGTAGGCGCCGAACTGCGTGTTGACGTCGAGGTCGTTGATGCGCGACGGCCGGTAGTCGGCGCGGCCGGACTGCTTCGCGACCCATTTCGCCGTCGCCGGCATCAGCTGCATCAGGCCGACCGCGCCCGCGGAGGACACGATCTGCGGCGTGAAGCGCGACTCCTGGCGCGCGATGCCGAGCAGCATCGCCTCCTCGACGCCGTTGTCGCGCGCGGCGGCGGAGAACAGGTCGCGCCAGGGCGCCGGGTAGCGGAGCGCGTAGTCGTGCCGCTCGCGCGTGCGGTTCGCCGTGTTGATCGACCGGTCGTTCAGGCGCTTGCCGGCCGCGAAGATCGACGCCTGGTTCAGCGCGTCGTCGTCGAAGTCGCGCACGATCGCGAGCCACTCGCGCTGCGAGTCGGCGCGCAGGTCGAGCTCGGCGAGCTTCACGACGCGGATCACGTCGGGCCGAGCGCCGAAGCTCGCCTGCCACGCCGGGTCCGCCGCGACGGCATCGCTCCTCGGGTCGACGCACAGGCCGAGCGCGTCCTGCGAGAGCAGCCCGTGGTAGTCGTGCTCGACCGCCAGCGCCGCGTAGATCGCGCGCGCCTCGTCGCCGCGGCCTGCCGCGTCGAGCGCGCGGGCGCGCCAGTAGCGCCACGTCGCCTCGTCCGCCATCGCGCGCGGCATCGCGTCGATCGCGGCGCCGACGTCGCGCCACGACTCGGCGCGCAGCGCCGCGCGAACCCGCCACGCGTGCATGTCCGCCGTCATCGCCTCCGGCAGCGGCTCGCGCCAGGCGTCGTTCGCCCAGGGCATCAGCTGGCGCGACGCGTGGTAGGCGAGCCGGCCGTTGCCCCAGGCGCGGTCGGCCGGCGGGAACTTGTCGCGCCACTTGAGCCAGGCCGCGCGCGCGCCCTCCGGGTCCGCGCGCGCGCCGCGCTCGAGCGCGTACAGCGCGAGCTCGCGGCCGTCGCGCCCCTTCCAGCGGAAGCCGCCCTGCGCGAGCTCGGCGACGGGCTTCGCGTCGACGCGCTGGAAGTCGCGCGCGCCGAGGCGATCGGACGCCGGCAGGTCGCCGGCGATCTGCTGCGCGAGCTTGACGTTGCCCGCCTCCAGCGCCAGACGATAGCGCGCCCAGCGGTCGTCGACGCCGATCGTCCCGCGCGCCGCGAGCGCCGCGAACACGGGCTCGCAGGCATCGGGCGTCGACTGGCCGGTGAACCACAGCGGCTTCGCGGCGGCGAGCGCGGCGTCGCCGTCCCTCGCGCGCGCGGCCTGCGCCGCGTAGCAGCGCAGGTCCGCGTCCTCGGGCTGCGCGGCGCCGAGCGCCGCGGAGAACCGGGTCCAGTCGCCCCGCTTGCCCAGCGCCCGCAGCCAGTCGGCCTGGGCGCGCTCCGCGAGCGGCGTCGACGAATAGCGCGCCGCGAACGCCTTGACGGCCTCGGGGTCCGCGGTGTCGATGCCGAGCTTGAGCTGCCAGTAGGCGACGTAGGGCTCGAGCGGGTGCCCCTTCGCCCGCGGGGCGAGCGCGTCGAGGCGCGCGCGGTCGCCTTTCTCGTAGGCGGCCTTCGCGGCCAGGATGTCGGCGTCGAGGCCCTGCCCCGCGGCGGCGAACGCCTGGGCGAGCGCGGCCAGCGCGAGGGCCGCGCGGAGCGCCGGGAAGGAAACGGAGGTCACGAGTCCGGATTTTCGCGTTTCGGGACGATCGCGACAACCGTCCCACCGCCTTGGGACCGCAGGAAGCGTGCCGGGTTCGACGCGCGAGGGTCCCGGTTGCTAGAATTCCCGCGCCGCCGGCTCGACGGGCCGGGAGCGCATGGGAGCGGCCGATGCCACAACGCAGGACCGCCGAACCGCTGGTCGGCGTCGTGATGGGCAGCGAGAGCGACTGGGACACGATGAAGCACGCGGCCGCCCAGCTCGACGCGTTCGGCGTCCCCTACGAGGCGCGCGTGCTCTCGGCGCACCGGATGCCCGACGACATGTTCGAGTACGCCGAGGACGCGCAGACGCGCGGGCTGCGCTGCATCGTCGCCGGCGCCGGAGGCGCCGCGCACCTGCCCGGCATGCTCGCGTCCAAGACGCAGGTGCCGGTGCTCGGCGTCCCGGTGCCCTCGAAGCACCTGCGCGGCGAGGATTCGCTGCTGTCGATCGTCCAGATGCCGAAGGGCATCCCGGTCGCGACCTTCGCGATCGGCGAGGCCGGCGCCGCCAACGCCGGGCTTTTCGCGATCGCAATGCTCGCGGCGACGGATCCCGCGCTCGCGCGCAAGCTCGCGGCCTTCCGCGTCAAGCAGACGGGCGCCGCGCGCGCGATGCGCGTGCCGCCGGAGCCGAAGCCCACGTGACACCGGCGTCCGCCGGCACGTCCTGCCGCGGGGAGTCGAGCGAATGCGCGTGATTCCTCCCGGGTCGTGGCTTGGGCTACTCGGCAGGCCCGCGTTCGTCACGCGGCGAGGGGCCCCGCGATGCCTTCGCGAGAAGGCATCGTGGGGATCGACGCCCGGACGAATCGCGGGCGCCGCCCAGTCGAAGGGCGACGGCCGAAGCGCATGCGCATGATTCCTCCCGGGTCGTGGCTGGGACTGCTGGGCGGCGGCCAGCTCGGACGCATGTTCTGCATGGCCGCGCAGAGCCTGGGCTACCGCGTCGCGGTGCTCGATCCGGCGGCCGACGGGCCGGCCGCGAGCGTGGCCGACCGCCACATCCACGCGGACTACCTCGACCCGGCGGGCCTCGCGAGGCTCGCCGCGCTCGCGTCCGCCGCGACGACCGAGTTCGAGAACGTGCCGGCGGCCGCGCTCGACTTCCTCGCGAAATCGGCGCGCGTGACGCCCTCGGCCGCGAGCGTTGCGATCGCGCAGGACCGCATCAGCGAGAAGACGTTCCTGTCGGGCCACGGCTTCGACGTCGCGCCCTACGTCGTGCTGCGCTCCGCCCGCGACGCGGAGAGCGCCGACGAGGCGCTCCTGCCGGGCATCGTCAAGAGCGCCCGGCTGGGCTACGACGGCAAGGGGCAGGTGCGCGTGAGGACGCGTGGCGAGGTGGCCGCCGCGTTCGAGTCGCTGGGCCGCGTGCCCTGCGTGCTCGAGCGCTTCGTCGACCTCGCCTGCGAGGTCTCGGTGGTCGTCGCGCGCGACGAGTCGGACGCGGTCGCGACCTGGCCGATCGCCGAGAACCGTCACCGGGACGGCATCCTCGACGTCTCGATCGTGCC
>JBGAHH010000120.1:0-9159 GCA_044226265.1 Casimicrobiaceae bacterium
GAAGCGATCGCGGCCGTCGCCGCGTCGAGCGCGCGCGGCGACGCGTCGCCCGCGAGGTCGCGCGCCCAGTAGCGCGCGATCATCGGCCAGTGCATCGTGTAGAGCTTGACGCCGACGCGATCGGCGAGCCCCTCGAGCGTGTCGATCGGAAAGCCCGAGATGCGATGGAACGGCGGCGGGAACGCCTGCGGCTCGAGCCGCCGCCGGGGACCAGGCACTGCGTCGAGCGCGCGGCGGACCTTGCGCAGCAGGTCGAGCACCGCGCCGCGCTTGGCGTCGCGAACCGGCGCGTAAGGTCCCTCGTCGGCCGTGAACGCGCCGAAGCCCGCCGCGATCAGCGCGTCGCGAACCGCCGCTGCTCCGTGCGGTGCGGCGCTCGCCGCCGCGTCGCGCAATCCCCGCGACCAGGCGAGCACCGACGACGCGACGTCGTCGGGATCGCGTCCCGCCGCGCGCATCCGCTCGCGCATCGACGGATGGAAGTCGAACAGCGCGCTCGCGAAGTCGTACGGCGGCTGCTCGGGCCAGTCGAGGCGGAAGCCCGCGACGCCGGGATAGCGCTGCGCGAGCTCGGCGACGAGCGCCGCGACGTAGGCGACCACGTGCGGCGACGCGAGGCTTCCGTTGCGGTCGACGCGCGCCTCGTGCGTCGCGCCGTCGGGCAGCACGCAGCGGTCGTCGTCCGCGAGCCCCGAGAACTGCACCCGGTAGCCCGGCGGGCAGGCGGCCATCACTTGCAGAAGCACCTCGATGCTGCGCTCGCGCGCCGCGGCGATCACGCGATCGAGCAATCCCGCGTGCGCCCGGGTGAGCGGCGAGGCCGCCGACGGCTGGTAGCGCAGCCCCGCGTAGCGCGCGCGGTCGTGCTCGAACGCGGGCGCGGTGCGCACCCACAATTCGGTGCGCCCGAAGAGTTGCCGGTCGAGCGGGCGCACGCGCCCGGCCTCGCCGTCGGGCGGCGGCTCGCGGGCGCCGGCCCCGTCGGGCGCGGGCTCGAGGACGTAAGGGGAGGTCGCGATCGCCGTCGCGCCGAGCGCGGCGAGGCGGTCGAGCACCGGCTCGACGCCTTCGCACTGGAACCACTCGGGCATCACGGTCACGCCGAGCGGCGGGGCGGTCGTGGCGGTCAAGAAAGGCGGCGCGCGGCGCCGGTCGGATCCAGATATACTAGTATATCAGTCGATTCGACCCGGGATGCCGCCATGGTCCGCCGCCTTCGCCCGATCCTCCTCGCCGCCGCCGCGCTCGCGGTCGCGGCGCCCGCCTTCGCCCAGACCTTTCCGTCGCAGCCGGTGCGCCTGATCGTGCCGGTCGCCGCCGGCGGCGGCATCGACACCGCGTTTCGCGCGATCGCGCCCGCGTGGGGCGACCTCCTCGGCCAGCCGGTCGTCGTCGAGAACAAGCCCGGCGGCGGCCAGATCCTCGGCAGCGACCTCGTCGCGAAGGCGAAGCCCGACGGCTACACGCTGCTCGCGGCCGGCGTGCCCATCGCGTTCAACACCGCGCTCGGACGCAAGCTCCCTTACGACGCGGTGAAGGACTTCACGCCGATCTCGCACGTGGTGAGCCAGCCGCTGCTCGTCGTCGTCAATCCGTCGGTGCCCGCGAAGACCTTCGGCGAGCTCGTCGCCTACGCGAAGGCGCAGAAGGACCCGCTGCCCTACACGTCGGGCGGCATCGGCAGCTACGGCCACCTGTGGTGGGAGATGGTGCGCGCGAAACAGGGGATCGCCGGCGTGCACGTCGCGTACAACGGGATCGCGCCGGCGCTGAAGGACGTGATGGGCGGGCAGGTGCCGCTCCTGATCGACGCCATCGTGCCCTCGGGCGCGCAGGTGAGCGCGGGAACCGTTCGCGGCATCGCGATCGTCGCGTCGCAGCGCGCGAAGTCGCTGCCCGGGCTCGCGACGCTCTCGGAGCAGGGCTACACCGGCCTCGACGCCGCGCCGTTCTACGGCGTGCTGGGGCCCGCGGGCATGGATCCCGCCGTCGTGTTGAAGCTCTCGTCGACGCTCGTGCGCGCGCTCCAGACGCCCGCGGTGCGAGACAAGCTGCAGGACCTCGGATTCGACGTCGTCGCGAGCACGCCCGAGGCCTACGCGAAGCTGATCCGCGACGAGATCGACCGGTGGAGCGCCGTTGTGAAGGAATCCGGAATCAAGGTGGATTGAGTAGACCAATCAGAGGGCGCGCCCCGCCGCATGGCGGCCGACGCCGGGAGACCCGTGCCGTCGCAATGTGCCGCGGACGCGCGAGTCGGCAGCGGTCGTTCCAACTCGGGGAAATCGACGGGCTTCGCCCGCGATTTCCCTCACTTCGGCTTCTACGTCAGGCAGTCGGCGTCGTGATGTTTCCAGGGCGCGCGGCCGAAAGGCCTCGCGCGCCCTCACGAACCTCTATGCCTTGATGTACTCTGCGCGGCCGCCGAGCCAGCGCTCGACGTGCGCCTGCGCGGCCGCCGGGAATTTCTCGAGCAGCTCGTCGGCGGCGTCGCGCGCCTGCTCGATCAGCGCGACGTCGCGCTCCATGTCGGCGAAGCGCAGCAGCGGCACGCCCGACTGCCGCGCGCCTAGGAACTCGCCCGGCCCGCGGATCGCGAGGTCCTGCCGCGCGATCTCGAAGCCGTCGTGGCTCTCGTAGATCACCCTGAGGCGCTGCTTCGCGGTCTCGGAAAGCGGCTCCTCGAACAGCAGGATGCACTGGCTCTCGGCCGCGCCGCGGCCCACGCGCCCGCGAAGCTGGTGCAGCTGCGCGAGGCCGAAGCGCTCGGCGTGCTCGATCACCATGATCGACGCGTTGGGCACGTCGACGCCGACCTCGATCACCGTCGTCGCGACGAGCACGGAGATTTCGCCGCGGACGAAAGCCTCCATCGTCGCCGCCTTCTCCGCGGGCTTCATCCGGCCGTGCAGCAGGCCGACGGAAATTCGTCGGGCTGAGGCCCGACCCGCGTCCAGGTCGCCGGCGTGGCCCACGGGTCGCGCTTCGGCCCGGCGCCCTTCCCCATCTTCCGTGGGTCGGGCTTCGGCCCAGCGTCCCTCATAGGCCGCCGACAGCTCCGAGTGCAGCGCGACGGCCGTCTGCAGCTCGAGCTTCTCGCTCTCCTCGATCAGCGGGCACACCCAGTAGACCTGGGCGCCGGCCTCGCAGCGCTTGCCGACGTGCTCGACGATCTCGGCGCGCCGCTTCTGGTTGACGAGCCGCGTGACGACCGGCGTGCGGCCGGGCGGGAGCTCGTCCAGCACCGACACGTCGAGGTCCGCGTAGAACGTCATCGCGAGCGTCCGCGGGATCGGCGTGGCGCTCATCATCAGCTGGTGCGCGTCGGCGAGCCCCTTCCCGCGAAGCGCCAGCCGCTGGGCGACGCCGAACCGGTGCTGCTCGTCGACGATCACGAAGCCCAGGCGCGGGATCTCCACGCCTTCCTGGAACAGCGCGTGCGTGCCGACGGCGAACTGCGCTTCGCCGCTCGCGAGCCGCTCGCGCGCGCGACGCCGCTCCTTCGCGGGGAGCGACCCCGAAAGCCACGCGATCTCGACCGGCAGCCCCGCGAGCCACGCGGCGAGCTTCCGGTAGTGCTGCTCGGCCAGGAGCTCCGTGGGCGCCATGAACGCGACCTGCCGCCCGCTCTCGATCGCCTGCAGCGCCGCCAGCGCCGCGACCACGGTCTTGCCGGCGCCGACGTCGCCCTGCAGGAGCCGCTGCATCGGGACCGAGCGCTTGAGGTCGTGCGCGATCTCGCGCGACACGCGCTCCTGCGCGCGCGTGAGCCTGAAGCCGACACGCGCGAGCAGCTGCCTCTGCAGCGCGCCGGTGCCGGTGAGGATCGGGGCGTTGCGCTTCGCGCGCGCGGCGCGATGCGCCTTCATCGAGAGCTGCTGCGCGACGAGCTCGTCGAACTTGAGCCGCGTCCAGGCCGGATGCGTGCGCGCGTCGAGCGACTTCTGCGCGAGCGCCGCGAGGCGCGGCGGCGGCGCGTGCAGGAACGCGACCGCGTCGCCGAACTTCCACAGCCCGCGCCGGCGCACGATCTCGTCGGGCAGCGACTCCGCCAGCCGCTCCGGATGCGCCGCGATCGCGCGGGCGATCACCTTGCGCAGCGTCTCCTGCCCGAGGCCGGCGGTCGTCGGGTAGACCGGCGTCAGCCGGTCGGCGAGCGGCGCGCCTTCCTGCACGACCCGGAATTGCGGATGCACGATCTCGGGGCCGAAGTAGCCTTCGCGCACGTCGCCGAACACGCGCACGCGCGCGCCCGGCGCGAGCGCCTTCTGCTGGCTGGGGTAGAACGAGAAGAAGCGCAGCACGATCTGCGCGTCGCCGTCGCGCAGGAGGCACACGAGCTGGCGCCGCGGACGATACTGGATGTCGACGTTCGCGACCGTCCCTTCCGTCTGCAGCGTCTCGCCCACCTTCACCCGCGCGAGCGGCACGATGCGCGTGTGGTCCTCGTAGCGCAGCGGCAGGTGGAGGACGAGATCCTCCTCGCGCGCGATGCCGAGCCGCGCGAGCTTGTCGGCGAGCGCGTCGCCCGGCTTCGCGCGGGCTTCAGGCGCCTTGCGCGGCATCGCGTCCGACGGCGGGATCCGCCCGGACCGCGCGGATCACTGCCCCTTCGTCTGGTCGAAGGCCTCGCGCCAGCCGGTCGACGACGCGGCACCGCCCGCGGGCTTCAGCACGGCGATCGCTTCGACCTCGATGCGCGAGCCCCGCGGCAGCGCCGCGACCTGGTAGGTCGAGCGTGCGGGATACGGCTGCCTGAACGCGGAGGCCATGATCTCGTTGACCTTCGCGAAGTCGCCGAGGTCGACGAGCAGGATCGAGAGCTTCACGATGTCGTCGAGCGTGCCCCCGGCCGCGCCGACGACCGCCCGCATGTTGTCGAACACCCGGCGCGCCTGCGCCTCGATGCCGCCCTCGACGATCTGCATCGTCTTCGGATCGAGCGGGATCTGGCCGGACATCCACAGCGTGTCGCCGGTGCGGATCGCCTGCGAATAGGGGCCGATGGCGGCGGGGGCGTCGGGAGTCGCGATCGTCTGGCGGGTCATGGGCGTGCTCGTCGTCGGGGTCTCGAAGCCTAGTTTACTGAACTGGTGGGCTGTAACGGGGGAATCGGAAGTGCCTGACTTGCTCTTCGCGCCGATGGCGTCGTTGACCTTGCTTGCAAGGGGATGGGCCACTGCTGCGCAAGGGCGCCTCGCACTCGGCGCGAAGGCGGCGTCAGGACGCCATCGCTCGCCCCCGATTCCCCCGTGACAGCCCACTAGCGCCCGCGCGACCGCCGCGCCGTCTTGCGAGGCGGCGCGGACCCCCGCGGCTCCCGGGCCGCTTCCAGCGCACGCGGACCGAGCGTCCCCGCCGCGGCCGCGCCGAGGATCCGCCGGAACGTCGGGCACTCGAGGTGGCTGCGCGCCGGGCACACTGCGGCGTGCTGCAGGCCGTCGCGCATCGCGGTGAGCCGCCGGATCCTGCGGTCCAGCTCCTTCGCCTTCGCGGCGAGACGCTGGCGGTCGATCCGCGGCCGGCCGTCCGCCGCGAACATGCTCGCGATCTCGTCGAGCGAGAAGCCGGCCGCGCGCCCCAGCGAGACGAGGGCCAGACGCTCCAGCACGTCGGGGCCGAACACCCGACGCAGGCCGCGCCGGCCGACCGAGGCGACGAGCCCCTTCGCCTCGTAGAACCGGATCGTCGAGGCCGGGAGCCCCGAGCGCCGCGCCGCCTCCGCGATGTCCACGCGGGACCCCTTGACTTGAAGTTCACTTGAAGTGGCACTCTGCGCCCGTCGCTTCCCGAAAGCAACCCCATGGAGATCGTCGATGGAAACCTGGATGACCGCCGCGCTGACCGGCGCGGGCGCGACGCTGGCGATGGACGCGTGGACGCTCGCGCGAGCGAGGCTCCTCGGCGTCCCGTCGCTGGACTACCGGCTGGTCGGACGCTGGCTCGCGTGGATGCCGCGCGGCCGGTTCCGTCACCGCCCGATCACGGCGTCCGCGCCGATGCCGGGCGAGCGGACGATCGGCTGGACGGCGCACTACCTGATCGGGATCGCGTTCGCGGCGGCGCTCCTGCCGGTCGCGGGCTCCGGCTGGTTCCTGCACCCGACGATCGGCCCGGCGCTCGCCGTCGGGATCGCGAGCGTCGCGGCGCCTTTCTTCGTGATGCAACCGGCGCTGGGCTTCGGCATCGCGGCGAGCCGCACGCCGAAGCCTGCGGCGGCGCGGCTGCGGAGCCTCGCGACCCATGCGGTGTTCGGCCTCGGCCTCTGGGCCGCGGGCTGGGCGACCGTTGGCTCGAGTGCGCTCTTCAACCGGCTTTCCTGACCGTCTTCACCCTGCTCACCCTTGCGAGGTTCCCCATGCGCATCCCCTCCCGTTTCGCGCCGATGCTTTTCGGCGCCCTCCTCTCGGCCATCATGGTCGCGCTCGTGTCCGCGTTCGTCCTCGTGCTCCAGCGCGGTGTCGGCGACGGCTTCCTCCACCAGTGGGTCGCGAGCTGCGCGAAGACCTGGCCGATCGCGTTCCCGACGGTGACGCTGGTCGCTCCCTGGGTCCGCCGCCTCGTCGGCCGCCTGACCGCGTAGCGCGGGCATAATGACGGGCTCCGGGGAGGAGCCCATGCCCGTCGTCACCTGCATCGAGGACCTTCGCGTCCTCGCGAAGCGGCGCGTGCCGCGCATGTTCTACGAGTACGCCGACACCGGCTCGTGGACCGAGAGCACCTACCGCGCGAACGAGGCGGACTTCCAGCCGATCCGGCTGCGCCAGCGCGTGGCGGTCGACATCGACCAGCGCTCCGTCGCCGCGAAGATGGTCGGCGTCGACGTCGCGATGCCGGTGGCGATCGCGCCGGTCGGCTCGACCGGCATGCAGCACGCCGACGGCGAGATCCTCGCCGCGCGGGCCGCGCAGAAATTCGGCATCCCGTTCACGCTCTCGACGATGAGCATCTGCTCGATCGAGGCCGTGGCGGAAGCCGTCAAGTCGCCGTTCTGGTTCCAGCTCTACGTGATGCGCGACCGCAAGTTCACCGAGCGGCTGATCGAACGCGCGAAGGCGGCGGGCTGCGGCGCGCTCGTGCTGACGCTCGACCTGCAGATCCTCGGCCAGCGGCACAAGGACATCAAGAACGGCCTGTCGATCCCGCCGAAGCCGACGCTGCGCAATCTCGCGAACCTGGCGACCAAGCTCCCCTGGTGCTTCGAGATGCTCGGCACGAAGCACCGCAGCTTCGGCAACATCGTCGGTCACGTCGAGGGCGTCGACGACATCAGCTCGCTGTCGCACTGGACGGCGCAGCAGTTCGACCCGCGCCTCAACTGGAGCGACGTCGAGTGGATCAAGAAGCGCTGGGGCGGCAAGCTGATCCTGAAGGGCGTCCAGGACGTCGAGGACGCGCGCCTCGCGGTCGAGACCGGCGCCGACGCGCTGATCGTGAGCAACCACGGCGGGCGCCAGCTCGATGGTGCGCAGTCGTCGATCCGCGCGCTGCCCGCGGTCGTCGACGCGGTCGGCTCGAAGATCGAGGTGCACCTCGACGGCGGCATCCGCTCGGGCCAGGACGTGTTCAAGGCCTGGGCGCTCGGCGCGCGGGGCGTCTACATCGGCCGCGCGATGGTCTACGGGCTCGGCGCGATGGGCGAGGCCGGCGTGACCAAGGCGCTCGAGCTGATCCGCAACGAGCTCGACCTCACGATGGCGTTCTGCGGCAAGACGAGGCTCGCCGACGTCGGTCCCGACGTGATCCTGCCGGGGACCGCGCCATCGCGCTGATCGTCCTTACTGCCGTCAACGACGAAGCCAAGCTCGCCGGCCTCGAGGCGAACCTCGCCGAGCGGCTGACCGGCGACTGGCGGATCGAGACGCTGCGCGGCGGCCGCAGCATGGCGAGCGCGGCGAACGCGCTCGCCGCGCGCGCGGGCGGCGCACCCGACGACATCCTCGCGTTCGTCCACCAGGACGCGCGGCTGATGTTCGACGCCGCGGCCGTGCTTCCGCGCTACTTCGCCGCGCTGCCCGACGCGGGCGTGCTCGGCTTCTGCGGGTCGGCGCGCCTGCGTCCCGGCCTACCGTGGCATCGATGCCCGCCGTGCTACGGGAGCCTCGTGCAGGGCCCGGATCCCGCGGTGACGCTCGCGTTCGAGCCGCTGCCCGAGAGCGTGGGCGGACTGCATTGCGCCGAGGTGCAGGCGCTCGACGGCTACGCGCTCTTCATGAAGCGCTCGACCTTCGACCGCATCGGCGGCTTCGACGAGGCGGTCGACGGCTGGCACGCGTACGACCTCGACGTCTGCATGCGCGCGCTCGCCGCGGGCTACGCGAACTACGCGATCGGCGAGTCCTCGCGCCACGATTCCTGGGGCTCGGCGGGCCAACCGCTCGCGCGCGCGCTCGAGCGCTTCGCGGCCCGATGGGGGGCGTTCCTCGACGAGCGCAACCGGCGCCCCCCGCTGAAGATCCATGTCTACGCGATCGCGAAAGACGAGGCGAAGTTCGCCGCGCGGTTCGCCGCGAGCTGCGCGGGCGCCGACGGCGTGCACGTGCTCGACACCGGCAGCGCCGACGCCACCGTCGCGATCCTCCGCGAGCACGGCGTGCACGTCGAGGCGGCCGCGATCTCGCCCTGGCGCTTCGACGTCGCGCGCAACCGCAGCCTCGAGCTCGTGCCCGCCGATGCCGACGTGTGCCTGTCGATCGACCTCGACGAGGTGCTGGTGCCGGGGTGGCGGCGGCTCGTCGAGGACGCGTGGGCGCCCGGCACGACGATCCTCCACTACCGCTACGTCTGGCAGTTCGTCGGCGGCAGGCCGCACCACACGTTCCTCTACAACAAGTGCCACGCGCGGAACGGCTACGTGTGGCTCGCGCCGGTGCACGAAGCCCTCGCTCCGGTCGCCGGCTTCCGCGAGAAGCCCGCCGCGACCGACGGGGTGCTCGTGCACCACCACCCGGATCCCGCGAAGAGTCGCGCGCAATACCTGCCGCTCCTCGAGCTCGCGGTGCGCGAGGACCGCAACGACGCGCGCAGCCGCTACTACCTCGGCCGCGAGTACACGTTCGTCGGGCGCTGGCAGGACGCGATCGACACGCTGCAACCCTACCTCGCGCCGACCGGCGGGTGGCCCGCCGAGCGCGCGAGCGCCTGCGGCATGATCGCGTC
>JBGAHH010000121.1:0-8737 GCA_044226265.1 Casimicrobiaceae bacterium
AGGGCGTCGTCGGTCGCAGCTACCTGAGCCAGCGTGGCCTTCAGCGCGCGGCGCGCCATCTCGCCGCTCCTGGAGGACCTCGGCGGCGGCCTGGCGGCCAGCCGCCTGCCGCCGACGGATACGCCCGCTCGACCGGATCAGCTGCACCTGCTCAAGGCGACGCCTGGCCGCCACCGCGGCCTGGCCCCGACATGGCCGCATGGACGCGTTGGCGCAGGTAGCGCGTCCCGGCCCGCGGTGCCTCCCTGCGGCGGCACGACCGGCCCTGCCCGCCTACAACAGCAACGGGCTGTGGCTGACCGAGGTGAACGGGCTCGGCAAGGAGGCCGCGGCGCTCGTGGCCGAAGGCGGCTTCTCCGCGCTCAAGATCCGCCTCGGGCGCGATCGCCTCGACGACGACCTGGCGGCGATCGCGGAGATCGCGCCGGCGCGGGCGTGGACGTGAAGCTCATGTGCGACTTCAACCAGGGGCTCGCGTTCGGCGACGCTCTCGTGCGCTGCCACGCCCTCGACGACCAGGGCCTCGAGTGGTTCGAGGAGCCGATCGCCTACGACAACCTCGCCGGCTACGCGGAGCTCGCGCGCCAGCTCGCAACGCCGGTGCAGCTGGGCGAGACCTCGATCAGTCGCGCGCGCTCGCCACGGCGCTCCGTGCCGGCGCGGGCGACCTCGTGATGCCGGACTTGATGCGCATCGGGGGCGTGACCGGATGGATGCGCGCGGCCGCGATCGCCGGCGCCGCGGGCATTCCGGTGTCGACCCACCTGTATCCGGAGACCGCTGCGCACCTGATGCGCGTCGCCGAGACCGCGCACTGGCTCGAGTGGCAGGATTGGGCCGACCCGATCCTCGAGGCGCCGTTCGAGCTTCGGAACGGCCGCATCGTCGTGCCGGACCGGCCGGGCGTCGGAAATCGCCTGTTCGAGAAGGCCGTGGCGCGCTACGCGGCGTAGCATCGGGCGACCCCGCCCCTCCTTCACGACGAACGGCGGACGCCTGCCGTCCGCCTACCCCACGACCCGCCGATGAGCCGCCACGACAAAGCCCTGCCGGAATCGAACGCCGCCTGCGCCTGCGGGCGGGCTGTACGCCTCGCGCGCCCTGACCCAGTTCTACGACGACGCGCTCGCGCCCACCGGCTTGCGCGTGCGATGCAGTTCTCGCTGATGCGGACGCTGGCGCGCGAGGACCTCCCGGTAGACCGCGATCGCCCGGGCCTTCATGCTCGACCGGACCGCGCTGTCGCGCGCGCTCGACCCGCTGGTCGAGCGCGGCTATGCGCGCGGCCCCTGGGCGCGACGCGCGTGCCGCGCGAGGTCACGCTCACGCGCGCGGCGCCGCGGCGCTCGACGCCGCGTCCGCCGACTGGAAGCGGGCGCAGGCGACCGTGGCGAAGCGCCTGGGCCGCGAGCGCCTCGACGACCTGATCGCCGTGCTCGGCGAGCTCGAAACCCTCCACCCGGACGCCGCCGGGCGTCCGCAAGCGAAAGCCGAATCGTGAACGCCTCCTCTCGCGCCGACTGGCGCACCCCGGTCGCCGTGCTCGTCTGCGGCGGCCTGGTCCTCTCGCCCGTTGGCCTGCGCCACGGCTTCGGGCTCTTCCTGCAGCCGATGTCCTCGGACCTCCACTGGGGGCGCGAGACCTTCGCGCTCGCGATGGCGGTGCAGAACCTCGTCTGGGGTGCGGCGCAGCCGTTCGCCGGCATGCTGGCCGACAAGCACGGCTCCGGTCGCGTCGTCGCCGGGGCGCCTCTTCGGCGATCGCCGGCCTGGCGCTGATGGCGAATCCGATCGCGCCCTGGGCGTCGTGCTCAATGACCGCGTGCCGATCGGCCTCGGGCTTCCTGGCGTTCTTGTTCTGGTGGGTCCCGGCGTGGTCGGGCGCCGCTTCCCGCCCGAGAAGCGGAGCATGGCGCTCGGGGTCGCGGCGGCGGCGGGCTCGTTCGGCCAGTTCGCGATGCTGCCGCTGACGCAATGGCTGCTCTCGAACCTCGGCTGGCGCGGCGCGCTCCTCACGATGGCCGCGGTCGGCCTCGCGATGATCCCGCTGGCGCTCGGCACGGTCGAGCGCAAGGCGGCGCACGCGGCCCATGCGCACAGGCAGTCGGCGGGCGAGGCGATCCGCGAGGCGCTCGGCCACCGCGGCTACGTGCTGCTGACCACCGGCTTCTTCGTCTGCGGGTTCCAGGTCGTGTTCGTCGGCGTCCACCTGCCGGCCTACCTCGCCGACCGCGGCTTCGCGCCGCACGTCGCCGTGATCTCGCTGGCGCTCGTCGGCCTGTTCAACATCGTCGGCACCTACACGACCGGCTGGCTCGGCGGCCGCATCCCGAAGCGCTGGATCCTGTCGGGGATCTACTTCGGGCGCGCCGTGGTCATCGCGCTGTTCATCCTGCTGCCGATGTCGCTGTGGACGATCTACGGCTTCGCGGTGCTGCTCGGCCTCCTGTGGCTGTCCACCGTTCCGCCGACCAACGGCATCGTCGCGGGCGTGTTCGGCGTGCGCTACCTCGCGATGCTGTCGGGGTTCACGTTCTTCAGCCACCGCCAGATCGGCAGCTTCCTCGACAGCCTGGCTCGGCGGCTACCTCTACGATCGTACCGGCAGCTACGACATCGTGTGGTACATCTCGATCGCGCTCGGCATCATCGCCGGGCTCCCCAACCTCCTGATCGAGTGGACCGCAGCGGCCGGCGGCCGCCGCTGGATCAAGCTGTAGGCAGTCGGAAGGCCTCGAAGGCTTCCGCCCGAGGCCCTTGGAAAAATCAGAGCCGCCGCCGACTGCCTGGCGAGAAGCCAGGACGAGGAAAACCGCGGGCGAAGGCCTGCCGGCTCTTCTCGGGGACGAGACCCCGAGCGCGGTGCGCGGCGGGGCCGTGCGGGCCGCTGTGCCCAAGCGCCGATGCCGGCACGGCGCACGGTCCCAAGTATTCGGGGAAATCGTCGGGCTTTGCCCGCGATTTCCCTCACTTCGGCTTCTACGTCAGGCAGTCAGCGGCGTGATTTTTCCAGCGCCTCCGGGCGGTAGCCTTCGGAGGCGCTCACTTCCATCGCAGACGCCGTCGACGTGATCAGGTGATCACGTCGACGGCGTCGGTGATCACCGTATCCACGCCCCACGAGGTCAGCTCCGCGGCGCGCTCGGCATCGTTGACGGTCCACGCGGCGACGCGCAGCCCGGCCGAATGCGCGCTCCGCACGACGTCCGCGGTGAGCAGCGTGTGCTTCGCGTCGAGCGCGACGCAGCCGAGCGCCTTGCACCGGTCGCGCCAGTCGCCCGGCAGCGTCTCGGTGAGCCAGGCGCGCGGGAGCGCGGGCACCGTCTCGAGCGCCGCCTCGAGCGCGGTGGCCGAGAACGACGACAGCAGCGGCGGCACGTCGCTGCCCTTCCAGAGCGCGGCCGCGTCGAGCGCGACCGCGGCGCCGGTCTCGCGCTCGCGCCCCGGCGTCGGCTTGATCTCGATGTTGAGCGCGACGCCGTTCGCCCGGCACCAGCGCGCGACGGCGGAGAGCGTCGGCAGGGGCTCGCCCGCGTAGGGCGCCGAGTGCCAGCTCCCGGCATCCAGCTGCGAGAGCTCGCGCCAGGTCAGCGCGTCGGCGCGCCCGTGGCCGCTCGTGGTGCGCTCGAGCGTCGTGTCGTGCAGCAGGAACGGCACGCCGTCGGCCGAGAGCTTCACGTCGACCTCGGCCATCCGGTAGCCGTGCGAGTGGCCGAGCCGAAGCGACGCGAGGGTGTTCTCCGGCGCGAGCTTGCCTGCGCCGCGGTGCGCGCAGCGCTTCGGGTACGGCCAGGGAGGCAGGTGCGCCACCGGAGCGGGCCTCGTCGCTAGCGGACGCGTGTGCCGGTCGTCGCGTCGAACAGGTAGACGCGCGCCGGGTCGGCCGCCACGTGGATCTCCTCGCCGGGCCGCGGCTGCGTGCCGTGCGGCTGCCGGACCACGGCGGTGTCGGCCCCGTGCGCGAGGTGCACGAGCGTATCGGCCCCGAGCTGCTCGACCAGCTCGACGGTACCGCCGAAGAACGCGTCCGCCGGATCGGCCGGCTCCAGGTGCTCGGGCCGGATGCCGACGAGGACCTCGCGGCCGGTCTCGACCTGGCCCGAGGCGAACCGGACGATGCCGCCGTGCTCGAGCGCGACCTTGCCGGCGCCCGCGCCCTTGCCCGGCAGGAAGTTCATCGACGGCGAGCCGATGAACCCGGCGACGAAGCGCGTCGCCGGATTCTCGTAGACCTCCATCGGCGAGCCGACCTGCTCGGCGCGGCCGGCGTTCATCACGATCATCCGGTTCGCGAGCGTCATCGCCTCGACCTGGTCGTGCGTGACGTACAGGCTCGTCGTGCCGAGCGTCCGGTGGAGCTTCTGGATCTCGAAGCGCATCTGGACGCGGAGCTTCGCGTCGAGGTTCGACAGCGGCTCGTCGAACAGGAACACCTTCGGCTCGCGGACGATCGCCCGTCCCATCGCCACGCGCTGCCGCTGGCCGCCGGAGAGCTGCCGCGGCTTGCGCTCGAGCAGCGGCGCGAGCTCGAGGATGCCGGCCGCGCGCTGGACCGAGGCGTCGATCGCCGCCTTCGACAGGCCGCGGATCCGGAGGCCGTAGGCCATGTTGTCGTACACGCTCATGTGCGGGTAGAGCGCGTAGTTCTGGAACACCATCGCGATGTCGCGGTCCTTGGGCTCGAGCCGGTTGACGACCGTCTCCCCGATCACGATCTCGCCGGAGGTGATCTGCTCGAGCCCGGCGACCATCCGCAGCAGCGTCGACTTGCCGCAGCCCGACGGCCCGACGATCACGATGAATTCGCCGTCCGCGACGCGCGCGTCGACCCCGTGGATCACCTGGAGCGACCCGTAGCTCTTGCGGACGTCGCGGAAATCGACTTTGGCCATCGCTATTTCTCGGTCTCGACCAGTCCCTTGACGAACCAGCGCTGCATCGTGATCACCACCACCGCCGGCGGGAGGAGCGCGAGCATCGCGGTCGCCATGATGAGCTGCCACTCGTTGGCGGCGTCGCCCCCGACGATCATCCGGCGGATGCCGATGACCGTCGTGTACATCGATTCCTGGCTCGTGACCAGCAGCGGCCACAGGTACTGGTTCCAGCCGTAGATGAACTGGATCACGAAAAGCGCGGCGATGCTCGTCTTGGACAGCGGCAGCACGACGTCGAAGAAGAACCGCATCGGCCCCGCGCCGTCGATGCGCGAGGCCTCGGCGAGCTCCTCGGGGATCGTCAGGAAGAACTGGCGGAACAGGAAAGTCGCGGTCGCGGAGGCGATCAGGGGCAGCGTGAGGCCCGCGTAGGAGTCGAGCAGCCCGAGGTCGGAGGCGACCTTGAACGTCGGGATGATGCGCACCTCGACGGGCAGCATCAGCGTGACGAAGATCATCCAGAAGAAGAAGTTCCGCAGCGGGAAGCGGAAATAGACGATCGCGAACGACGCGATGATCGAGATGGCGATCTTCCCGATCGCGATCGAGAGCGCCATGATCAGGCTGTTCACCAGCATCGTCGACACCGCCGCCGACGATCCCTTGGTCGAGCCCGCCGCCAGCACCTGCGAGTAGTTGTGCAGCAGCTGGTCGCCGGGCACGAGCGGCATCGGGACCTGGAGGATCTGGTCGAGCGTCAACGTGGAGGCGACGAAGGTGACGTAGAGCGGGAACGCGACGATCGCGATGCCCAGGATCAGCACCGCGTGCGAAAAAAATGTCAGCCAGGGCCGGTTCTCGACCATGCCTTCGCGCGGGGCGGCCGTCCACGGCAGGAGCTGCATGAGCCACGGGACGCGCACGCGCCCGGCGGTGCCCCTCGGCTCGGCGGGCGTCGACATCAGTACTGGACCTTCTTCTCGAGGAAGCGGAACTGGACGAACGTGAGCGAGATCACGATCGCCATCAGCACGACCGACTGCGCGGACGACCCGCCGAGGTCGGCGGCCTTGACGCCGTCGTAGTAGACCTTGTAGACGAGCGTCTGCGTGGCGCCGGCCGGGCCGCCCTGGGTCGTCGCGTCGATGACGCCGAACGTGTCGAAGAACGCGTAGACGACGTTCACGACCAGCAGGAAGAACGTCGTCGGCGACAGCAGCGGGAAGACGACGGTCCAGAAGCGGCGCATCGGCCCCGCGCCGTCGATCGCCGCAGCCTCGATCAGCGACCTCGGGATCGACTGGAGCCCGGCGAGGAAGAACAGGAAGTTGTAGCTGACCTGCTTCCACACCGACGCCACGACGACCAGCAGCAGCGCCTGGTCGCCCCGGATCACCCAGTTCCAGTCGACGCCCATCCGCTTCAGCACGTAGGAGCAGATGCCGATCGAGGGCGCGAACATGAACGCCCACAGGACGCCGGCGACCGCCGGCGCGACCGCATAGGGCCAGATCAGCAGCGTCCGGTAGACGAGCGCGCCGCGCACGACGCGGTCGGCCATCGTGGCGAGCACCAGCGACACGGCGATGCCCCCGCCGGCGACGAGGACGCTGAAGACCGCCGTGACCTTGAACGCGTCGAGGTAGTGGCTGTCTCGGAACAGGTCCTGGAAGTTGCGCAGCCCGACGAACTCGGTGTTGAGCCCGAACGCGTCCTGGAGCTGGAACGAGTACCAGAACGCCTGCGCGGCGGGCCAGAAGAAGAAGACGATCGTGATCGCGATCTGCGGCGCGACCAGCGCGTACGGCAGCCAGGCCGAGCGGAAGACGACGCGCTTTTCCATCCGGCGTCCCGAGCGGGCGAACGGGTCGGGCGCGGCCCGGACCTGCCGCGCCCGCGCTCCGCGATGCTTACTTGTTGGCGGCCTCGAACTTGCGAAGGATCTCGTTGCCGCGGCGGACCGCGTCGTCGAGCGCGGTCTTCGCGTCCTTCTTGCCGGCGAACACCGCCTCCATCTCCTCCTCGATCACCTCGCGGCCCTGCACGTAGTTGCCGAAGCGGATGCCCTTCGAGTTCGCGGTCGGCGGCTTGTTCGTGAGCTGCTTCACCGCGACGTCCGCGCCGGGGTTCTTGTCGTAGAAGCCCGACTTGCGCGTCATCTCGTAGGCCGCCATCGTGATCGGCACGTAGCCGGTGCCGGTGTGCCACTCCATCTGGATCTCCGGCTTCGACAGGAACGCGAAGAACTTCGCGACCCCCTTGTACTCCGCCGGCTTCTTGCCGCCCATGATCCACAGCGACGCGCCGCCGATGATCGAGTTCTGCGGCGCGCCCTTGACGTCGTCATGGTAGGGAATGAAGTTCACCGACCAGTCGAACTTCGCGTTCTGCCGGAAGTTCGCCTGCGCGCCGGTCGAGGACGTCAGCATCGCGCACTCGCCGCTCGCGAACTTGGCCTCGGCCTGGTTCGTGCGGCCCGCGTAGGTGAACAGGCCCTTCTTCGCCCATTCCCCGAGCATCGTGAGGTGCCGGACGTGGAGCGGCGTGTTGAACGTGAAAACGGTGTCTGTCCCCGCCATCCCGTTGTCGCGCGTGGCCATCGGCACGTTGTGCCAGGCGCTGAAGTTCTCCATGTGCATCCACGCCGGCCAGCCGCTCGTGTAGACGCAGTCCTGGCCGCGCACCTTGAGCTGCAGCGCCGCGGCGTTCATCTCCTTCCAGGTCTTCGGCACCTGGTCGGGGTTGAGGCCGGCCTTCTTGAACGCGTCGCGGTTGATGTAGAGCACGACCGTCGAGCTGTTGAACGGGAACGACAGCATGTTGCCCTTGCTGTCGGTGTAGTAGCCGGCGACCGACGGCAGGTAGGACTTCGGGTCGAACGGCTCCTTCGCGTCGGCCATCACCTTGGCGACCGGCACGATCGCGCCCTTCGCGGCCATCATCGTCGCGGTGCCGACCTCGAAGACCTGGACGATGTGCGGCGCGTTGCCGGCGCGGTAGGCGGCGATCGTCGCCGTCATCGACTCCGGGTAGCTGCCCTTGAAGACCGGCACCACCTTGTACTCGCTCTGGCTCGCGTTGAACTTGGTCGCCAACGCGTTGAGCTTCTCGCCCAGCGCCCCGCCCATCGAGTGCCACCACTGGATCTCGGTCTGCGCCTGCGCCATCGTGGCCACGCCGAGCAGCGCGGCGGCGACGGCGGTGCGGATGATGCCCCTGGTACGGTGCGACATGGTCCCTCCTCTGGCAAAGCCGGGCAGATTGCCCTGTTCTCGTGGCGATTCTATTGCAGTCCGGGGTCCGGCGGGAGGCCGGCGGGCCGGCGCGCGCGCCCCCGCGGGTCAGTCGGCGTGGCTCGGGCTCGCCATCGGGACGTCCACGTACGGCAGCGGCTTGTGGACGGTGCGCCGGCGGGCGATCAGCGTGTAGGCGGTGGGCACGACGAACAGCGTGAGCAGCGTGCCGAACGACATGCCGCCGACGATGACGAGCCCGATCGGGATGCGCGACTCGGCCCCCGCCCCCATCGCGGTCGCCAGCGGGAGCGCGCCCAGCACCATGGCGCCGGTCGTCATCAGGATCGGGCGCAGCCGCAGCACGGCCGCGTTCACGACCGCCTCGAACAGCGCCTCGCCCTGGTCGCGCAGCTGGTTGCTGAACTCGACGATCAGGATCCCGTGCTTGGTGATGAGGCCGACGAGCGTCACCAGGCCGACCTGGCTGTAGATGTTGAGCGTCCCGCCGAAGAACCAGAGGGTCAGCAGCGCCCCGGTCATCGACAGCGGCACCGACAGCATGATCACGAACGGCGACGCGAAGCTCTCGAACTGCGCCGACAGCACGAGGTAGATGAACAGCAG
>JBGAHH010000122.1:0-8718 GCA_044226265.1 Casimicrobiaceae bacterium
GTGGGAGGCACCAACACAAACCAGGTACGGCCTTGCTTCGAAACTTCGAAGCGCAGGACGCCAATTTCGTCCTCGTAACGCAACCCCTCATTTCGAGCGACGAGTTGGATCTTGTGGCCGCGCATCTGCCCGCCTAACGAAATGTAGGTCGTTTGGATGATGTGTGCGGGGGTAGTTTGCTCTGGATAATTGTGGGAGGTCAACGACCAACTGCCTGATTCCCCTTGGAAACTACGGCGGCGTATGGGGCGCGATGACGATACGCGCGGGCGCGAGGGCAACGAGTCTCCGCGACCGCCACAGCCCACCGCCTCGAGAGCCCCGCGCCTCCTCGACCAGGTGCGGGAGGCGATCCGCTACCGGCACTACAGCTACCGCACCGAACAGGCCTACGTCGAATGGGCGAGGCGCTTCGTCTTGTTCCACGGCCGCCGGCATCCGCGCGAGCTCGGCGGCGAGGAGGTCGTCGCGTTCCTGACGCATCTTTCGGTCGAGCGCGACGCGTCGGCGTCGACGCACCAGCAGGCGCTCTCCGCGCTCTTGTTCCTCTACCGCGACGTGCTCGGCGTCGAGCTGCCGTGGCTGGGCGACATCTCGCGGCCGAAGGCACCGCGCCGGCTCCCCGTCGTGCTGTCGCGCGACGAGACGAAGGGCATCCTCGCGATAATGTCCGGCGTGCACGGGCTGATGGCGCGGCTGCTCTACGGCACCGGGATGCGGCTGATGGAGGGGGTGCGGCTGCGCGTGAAGGACCTCGACCTCGCGCGGCGGGAGATCACGATCCGCTGCGGGAAGGGCGCGCGCGACCGGATCACGATGGTGCCGGCGTCCTTGCTCGCGGAGCTCGCCGCGCAGCTCGCGCGGGCGCGCGTGCTGTGGAACGCGGATCGCGCCGCCGCGATGCCGGGCGTCGAGATGCCGCCGGGCCTCGATCGCAAGTTCCCGAAGGGCGGCGAGCTCTGGGGATGGTTCTGGGTGTTCCCCGCCGCCGACCTCTCGCGCGATCCGCGCAGCAGCATCGTGCGGCGGCACCACGTCTACGAGGATTCGATCGGACGCGCGTTGCGCGTCGCGGCGCGTCGTGCGGGCGTGGCGAAGCCCGTGGCGGCGCATGCGCTGCGCCACGCCTTCGCGACGCACCTGCTCGAGTCCGGCTACGACATCCGCACCGTGCAGGAGCTCCTCGGGCACAAGGACGTGTCGACGACGATGATCTATACGCACGTGCTCAATCGCGGCGGGCGGGGCGTGCTGAGTCCGCTTGACCGGGATTGACGCGCGGGAGCGTGCACGGCCACTCCCGCGATCTCGAGGTTCCTGTCGACGTAGCTCGCCCCCCCAACCGCTCATCGGCCATCGCGCGGGGCGCTCGCAACGCGCCTGGATCGGGCGACGGATTCCTATTTCGGCCGGGACTGGATCTCCAGGATGTTGCCTTCCGGATCCGTGACGTAGACCCACGTGAGCTTCTTGCCCAGCGCATTGGTCAACGTGACCACCTCGCCGATCGACCGGCCTCCCGCGGCCAGGATGGCTTCGCGCGCCGCGGGCACGTCGTCGACGATGAAGGCGATGTGACCGAAGCCCGGCCGGTTCACCGCCGCCTCCGGCCCGTCCTTCAAGATGTTGTAGTTGAAGATCTCGAGCGTGGGTCCGTCGGGACCGTGCCCGGGCAGGCGAAGGTGCTCGCCGCGCAGCTCCGCGCCCGCGATCCCCGTTCCCCGCTCGAGATCCGCACCCTTGAAGTCGCGCACCGGCGGAACGGGAATGCAGCCGAAGAGGTCCTGGTAGAAGCGCGAAAGCGCCTTCCAGTCGTGGGCGATCAGGTTCGTGTGCCCGTATCGGGCGCCGGCGATCATCGATCGACTCTCCTCGACAGTGGTGGGATGGGATGCTCCGAAAGCTCGGCGCCCTCGGCGCCGCCGGAGGACCTGACCCGCTCGCGCGTCTACGCCCGCGGGTCCCGCGGATCGTATCGGCGATAACGCTCCTTCGCGCGCGCGGCCTCGACCTCGCGGCTCTTCGGCGCGGCGGTCGTGACGAGCGAAGCGATCAGCGTGCGCGCGGTCGCGGCGACCTCGTCGATGGCTCGCTCGAACGCGGCTTCGTTCGCCTTCGACGGCGCGTTCATGCCGGAGAGCTTGCGCACGAACTGGCGCGAGGCGGCGCGGATCTCGTCCTCGGTCGCCGGCGGCTCGAAGTTGAAGAGTGTTCGGATGCTTCGACACATGGCGGGCTCCGGGCGGTCAGCGCGTCGTGTGCGCTCTCTCGTGCGACGCGTCGACGAGCGCCTTCAGGTAGTCGCCGGGGAAGGCGGCGACGTCGACGATCGTGATCCAGCCGTGTCGCCCGCGCCAGCGCGCCGGCTTGACGCCCGGCACGTCCGTCAGCTCGACGAAGCGCTCGGGCGAGACGCGCACGCTGAAGCGCCACCGCTCGGGGGCGCTCGTCTTGAAGTACGCGAACTTGCGGCCGCGCACCGTGTAGACGAGCCAGTTGTCCGGCTCGCCGTACTCCGTCTCGGTCGCGCCGGGCAGGGAGCGGCAGTAGCGCTTGAGTTGCGCGACGTTCACGGAATGCCGCCGGCGACGATCGGGTTCTTCGCGTCCGCCCCCGCCTCGGTCGAGCGGCGCCCGCGAGGGCGTCCGCTCGGACGGAGGCAGGGGGCGGCGCGCGTTCCTCTGACCGCCCGTCCTCCGCTCGCCGGAGCCTCGTGGCTCCGACTCGCGCTACTTCGAGGCCGGCAGCTTGCCTTGCACGCCCTCGACGTAGTAGTCCATCTTGTTGAGCGTCACGTCGTCGATCTTCGTCCCCGCCGCGACGCGCACCTTGCCTTCGTTGTCCTTCACCGGGCCCATGAACGGGTGGAAGGTGCCGGCCTTGATGTCGGCCTCGACCTTGGCGACCTCGGATCGCACCGTCGTCGGCACCGCCGGGTTGTACGGCGCGAGCTTGATCATGCCTTCCTTGATGCCGCCCCACAGGCTGCCGGGCTTCCATTTGCCGTCGAGCGCGGACTTGACCGTCATCGTGTAGTAGTCGCCCCACTGGTGCGTGACCGCGGTGAGCTGCGCCTTCGGGCCGTACTTCGACATGTCGCTGTGGTAGGCGACCGCGTAGACGCCCTTCGCCTCCGCGGCCTGCACGGCGGCGGTCGAGTCGGTGTGGTGCGTCAGGACGTCGGCGCCCTGCGAGACGAGCGTCTCGGCGGCGGTGCGCTCCTTGCCGGGGTCGAACCACGAGTTGACCCAGACGACCTTCACCTCGGCCTTCGGGTTCACGCTTCGCATGCCGCGCGCGAACGCGTTGATGCCCATCACGACCTCGGGAATCGGGAACGCGGCGACGTACCCGGCGGTGTTGGTCTTGGTCATGAAGCCCGCGACGATGCCGGCGAGGTAGCGGCCCTCGTAGAAGCGCGCGTTGTAGATGCCGACGTTCGGCGCGGTCTTGTAGCCGGTCGCGTGCTCGAAGTGCACCTTCGGGAACGACTGCGCGACCTTGATCGTCGGGTTCATGTAGCCGAACGAGGTCGTGAAGATCATCTCGTGGCCGCTCTGCGCGAGCTCGCGGATCACGCGCTCGGCGTCGGCGCCCTCGGGGACGCTCTCGATGTACTTGGTCGTGACCTTGCCGCCGAGCGCGGTTTCCATCTGCTTGCGGCCCTGGTCGTGCTGGAACGTCCAGCCCGCGTCGCCGATCGGGCTGACGTAGACGTAGCCGACCTTGAGCGTCTTGCCCTGGGCGGAAGCGGGGAAGGCAGTCGACGCGAGCGCGCCGGCCATCGTGGCGAGCGCGGTCCTGCGGTTCATCGAGGGCATGGCGGTTGTCTCCTTGGAGGGCGGGGGCGGTCGGGGGTGGGCGCTGCCCGGCGGGGCGGCGGCGTGACGGAGGCGGATTCTAACGCCGCCGGGGAAAGGGGGTCATCCGGCGGGGTGGAACGGCTTGCCGAGCGACGCCGGCGCGTTCAGCCGGATCGTCACCGCGTCGCGCGAGATGATCGCGAGCACGACGATCGTCGCGAGGTAGGGGAGCATCGACAGGTACTGCGCGGGGATCGTCGAGCCGGCCGCCTGCGCCTGGAACTGCGCGAGCGTGACGCCGCCGAACAGGTACGCGCCGGCGAGCACGCGCCACGGCTTCCAGGTCGCGAACACGACGAGCGCGAGCGCGATCCAGCCTCGGCCGGCGACCATGCCCTCGACCCAGAGCGGCGTGTACGCGACCGACAGGTAGGCGCCCGCGAGCCCCGAGCACGCGCCGCCGAAGAGGACGGCCGAGTAGCGGATCGCGATCACCGGGTAGCCGATCGCGTGCGCCGAGTGCGGCGACTCGCCGACCGCGCGCAGCACGAGGCCGGCGCGCGAGCGGTAGAGGAACCACTGCACGGCGAAGAACAGCACGAACGACAGGTAGACGAGCGGGTTGTGACCGAAGAGCAGTTGGCCGACGACCGGGAGGTCGGAGAGGCCCTTGATCGAGAGCGGCTTGATGCCTTCGATCACGACCGACACGAAGTCGAGGCCGACGAACGCGGAGAGGCCGACGCCGAAGAGCGAGAGCGCGAGGCCGGTCGCGACCTGGTTCGCGAGCAGCGACAGCGCGATGACGCCGAAGATCATCGACACGGCGGCGCCCGCGGCGGTGCCGGCGGCGACGCCGAGCCACGGCGAGCCGGACTTCGACGCGACGATGAACGCGACGACCGCGCCGACGAGCATCATCCCCTCGACGCCGAGGTTCAGCACGCCCGACTTCTCGGTGACGAGCTCGCCCAGCGCCGCGAACACGAGCGGCGTGCCCGCGGCGAGGGTCAGGATGAAGAGCTGCGCGAAGGTGTCCAAGGGGTCAGATTCCGCCTCGGCGTTCGATGCGACGCGCGATGCACGATGTCCCGCGCCGAAGCGGAGTCTGGCCCCCGGGGATCGGCTCGTCCGGAATCACGATGCCGCTCCCATTGCCGCGCGCCTCGCGCTCCGCCGGATCCGGTAGTGGATGAACACGTCGCACGCGAGCAGGAAGAAGAGCAGCGTGCCCTGGAACAGGCCGGTCACCGCGGAGGGCAGCGCGAGGTTCAGCTGCGCGGATTCGCCGCCGAGGTAGAGCAGCGACATGAGCAGGCTCGCGAAAACGATGCCGATCGGATTCAGGCGCCCGACGAACGCGACGATGATCGCCGCGAAGCCGTAGCCCGGCGACACCGACGGCAGCAGCTGCCCGATCGGCCCGGCGACCTCGCCGACGCCCGCGAGGCCCGCGCAGGCGCCGCCGATCAGCATGCCGATCCACACGGTGCGCGGCGACGAGATGCCGGCGTAGTGCGCGGCGGCGGGCGCGAGGCCCGCGACGCGCATCTGGTACCCCAGGAAGCTTTTCTCCATGAACACCCAGCCGGCGGCGACGACCGCGAGCGCGACGAGGAAGCCGACGTTGAGGCGCGTGCCTTCGAGGAGGTTCGGCAGCAGCGCACTGTCGGCGAACATCTTCGACTGCGGGAAGTTGAAGCCCTCGGGATCGCGCCATGCGTCGTGCACGAGGATCGACAGGACCAGCGTCGCGACGTAGACGAGCATCAGCGACACGAGGATCTCGTTCGCGTTGAACCGCGTGCGCAGGAACGCGGGGATGGCCGCCCACGCCATCCCGCCGAGCACGCCCGCGACGAACATGAGCGGCAGCACGAAAGGCGACGTCGAGCCGCTCAGCGCGAGCGCGACGCCCCCGCCGGCGACCGCGCCCATCGTGAGCTGCCCCTCGGCGCCGATGTTCCAGACGTTCGCGCGGTAGCCGGCCGCGAGCCCGGTCGCGATTAGCATGAGCGGCGACGCCTTCAGCAGCAGCTCGCCGACGCCGTAGAGCGAGTCGACCGGCTTCACGAAGAACGCGTGGAATGCCTCGAGCGCGTTCTTGCCCATCAGCGGGAACAGCACGACGCCGACCAGGATCGTCAGGCCGACCGCGATCAGCGGCGACGCCCAGCGGAATGTTCGGGACGGCTCGGGGCGGGCTTCGAGGCGAAGCATCGATGGGGTCAGAGACGTAATTTTCGTCGCGGGATGGTCGATGAGGCGAGAGCTGTCGATCGAAAATTACGTCTCTGACCCCATCGCCCCCGCCGGCGAGAAGTTGTGGGCAGGCTGCGCGCCGGGCGCGATGAAGGAGCCGGCCATCAGCATGCCGATCTCCTCGGCGTTCGTGTCGCGCGTCGGCCGCGCCTCGGCGAGGCGGCCCTGCGCGATCACCGCGAGGCGGTCGCAGATCTCGAAGAGCTCGTCCAGCTCCTCGGAGACGACGAGCACCGCGACGCCCGCGTCGCGCAGGTCGATCAGCGCCTGCCGGATCTGCGCCGCGGCGCCGACGTCGACGCCCCAGGTCGGTTGCGCGGCGATCATCACCTGCGGCGCCTGCCGGATCTCGCGGCCGACGATGTACTTCTGCAGGTTGCCGCCGGAGAGCGAGCGCGCCGCGGCGTCGGGTCCGCCGGCCTTGACGTTGTACTGTGCGATCGTCGCTGCCGCGTAATCGCGCACCTTGTCCGCCTGGACGAAGCCGCGCTCGACGAGCCCCTGGCGATGCGCGGTCAGGAGCGCGTTCTCGGCGAGCGACATCTCCGGCACCGCGCCGCGGCCGAGGCGCTCCTCGGGCACGAACGCGAGGCCGAGCGCTCGGCGCTCCTCCGCGTCGAGGCGCCCCGCGGCGGCGCCCATCAGGCGCACGACCTTCGCGTCGGCGACGGTGCGCTCGCCGGAGAGCGCCGCCATCAGCTCCTTCTGCCCGTTGCCCGACACGCCCGCGATGCCGACGATCTCGCCCGCATGCACGGTGAGCCGGATGTCGGCGAGCGACGTCCCGAACGGATCGTCGGACGCGAGCGACAGCCCGTCGACGACGAGCCTCGGCTCACCCGCGTGCGCCTCGCGGTGCTTCGGGTGCGGCAGGTCGCCGCCGATCATCATGCGCGCGAGCGACGCCGACGACTCCCGGCGCGGATCGCACGCGCCGGTCACCTTGCCGCCCCGCAGCACGGTCGCGCGCGTGCACAGCGCGCGGATCTCGTCGAGCTTGTGGCTGATGTAGAGGATGCTGCAGCCTTCCTCCGACAGCCGCCGCAGCGTCTCGAACAGCTTCTCGACCGCCTGCGGCGTCAGCACCGACGTCGGCTCGTCCATGATGAGGAGCCGCGGATCCTGCAGGAGGCAGCGAACGATCTCGACGCGCTGCCGCTCGCCCACCGACATCGAGTGGACGTGGCGGTCCGGGTCGAGCGGCAGGCCGTAGCGCGCCGACACGTCGCGGATGCGCGCGGGCAGGTCGCCGCCGGCGCGCTCCCGGTCGAGCGCGAGCGCGATGTTCTCGGCGACCGTCAGCGTCTCGAACAGCGAGAAGTGCTGGAACACCATGCCGATGCCGAGCCGCCGCGCGCGCGCGGGGTTCGCGATCGTCACCGACTTCCCTTCCCAGAGGATCGTGCCGGCGTCGGGCTTCACGACGCCGTAGATCACCTTCATCAGCGTCGACTTGCCCGCGCCGTTCTCGCCCAGCACCGCGTGGATCTCGCCGGGCAGGACGTCGAGGTCGATGCCGTCGTTCGCGACGACCGACGGATAGATCTTCGTGATGCCGGCGAGCGCCAGTCGCGGGGCTGCGCCGGCGTCCGCCGTCATCGCGCGCTCCCGCAGCTCGCCAGCCGCGACGCACGCCCGGTCACGGGACGAGTTTCGTCTCCGACCTCACGCCCGGTCATGACATGTCCCGGAGGATTCGCAACGTCGCGGGACGCGTTGCGTCCCTGGCCCCACGCTCGCGGATCGCGAGGATCTCCGCCGCGACGCCCACCGCGATCGCGCCGGGCTCCTTGCTCGTGAGCCCCGCGAGCGCGCCGATCGGGCAGGTGACGCGCGCGAGGTCCTCGTCCCCGCGGCCGCGCGCCTCGAGGCGCTTCGCGAACTGCGCGCGCTTCGACTTCGAGCCGATGAGGCCGAGATAGGCCCAGTCGTCGCGCGCGAGCGCGGCCTCGACGATCTCGAAGTCGAGCGCGTGCGTGTGCGTGGTGACCACGACGTAGGCGCCGCGCGGCGCGTCGGCGATCTCGGCGGCCGGCGCGTCGGTCGCGACGACCTCGACGTTGCCGGGCACCGGCGCCGGGAAGTCGTCCTCGCGCTCGTCGATCCAGCGCACGCGGCAAGGCAGCGCGGCGAGCACCTGCACGAGCGCGCGGCCGACGTGGCCGTTGCCGAACAGCATCACGTCGAACGCGCGCGGCCGGACGACGTGGATGAAGAGCGAGGTACCGCCGACCTCCGCGAGGCCCGTCGCGCCGTTCGGGGCGAGGCGGCCGCGGGCCGCGACGACCGCCGCCGAGTCGAGCGCCGCGTCGCCGACCGAGCCGCGCGAGTCGTCGCCGGTGACGACCAGCCCGCGCCAAGCGTCGCCCTCGGCGCCGAGCCGGTGCACGAGCGCGAACGCGGCCGACGTGCGTTCGCAAGCCGCGGCGACGTCGAGCCACGGCGCCGCGGCGTCGACGACGGCGAACGCGACGGTCGCGACGCCGCCGCAGCACTGGCCGAGTCGCGCAGCGAGCGGGAAGCGGACGAGCCAGGTGGCCGGCGGCGTGGCCTGGGCGATCGCTTCTCGCGCGAGCCGCGTGGCCTCGTGCTCGAGGTGGCCGCCGCCGATCGTGCCGGTCGCGCCATTCGCCGAAATCACCATCCACGCGCC
>JBGAHH010000123.1:0-8506 GCA_044226265.1 Casimicrobiaceae bacterium
CACCGGCGACCCGAAGCCCTGGAAGATGGGCGACGCCACGCCCGAGTACATCGCCGACATGCTCGGGCGGATCGTCGGCATCGAGGTCGCGATCGAGCGCATCGTCGGCAAGTGGAAGCTCTCGCAGAACAAGGAGGAGCGCGACCGCCTCTCGGCGGCCGACGCGCTCGAGGCGCGGGGCGCGACCGAGCTCGCGCAGGCGATGCGCGACTCGATGCCGCGCGAGCGCTGAGTCCGTCCCGACGCGAGACTCGCGTTGTTGCGGCGCGGCGACGCGACTAAATCGCCGAACTTTGACCGTGCCGCATTGGCCGGCGCGCCAATCTGATGCAAACTTTGGCGGCGAGCGGTCCGTCCGTCCCACGGCGCGGTCCGGATGCTCGCGCAACCCCACGACCGGCGCCCACGCCGGCAGGAGGACGCGAATGCCCCAGGAGGCGACGGACGACGGACGCAAGGAGGAGCTTCGGAGCTTCCTCTTCCTGACCGTCGTCATGGTGCCGGTGCTGTCGGTGATGATCGTCGCCGGCTACGGCTTCGCCGTCTGGATGTTCCAGTTGCTCGCCGGGCCGCCCACGGGATGAGCGCGCCGGCGGACGACGACGTGCACGTCGCGGGCCTGGTCGTGCACGCCTACCCCGAGGCGGTGCCCCGCGTCGAGCGCGCGCTCCGCGCGTTCGCGGGCGTCGACGTGCACGCCGCGAGCCGCGACGGCAAGCTCGTCGTGACAATGGAATCGACGGGCGCCGGCGCGATCGCCGACGCGCTCGTCCGCATCCAGGCGCTCGACGGCGTGCTCGCCGCGGCGCTCGTCTACCAGCACACGGAGCCCGCCTCCGCCATGAACGACGAGGTCGACCTTGAAGATCACGCGCCGAGCCTTCGTTAAGCAATCGGCAGCGGCCGCCGCCGCCGCGGTCGCCGGCGTCCCGCTGCCCGGCGGCGCGCAGAACGTCGTCACCGACGCCGCGTTCACGCGCATGAAATGGTCGAAGGCGCCGTGCCGGTTCTGCGGCACCGGCTGCGGCGTCAACGTCGCGGTCAAGGACGGCCGCGTCGTCGCGACGCACGGCGACATCAACAGCGAGGTCAACCGCGGGCTCAACTGCGTCAAGGGCTACTTCCTCTCCAAGATCATGTACGGCGAGGACCGCCTCACGACGCCGCTGCTCCGCATGAAGGACGGCAAGTACGACAAGAACGGCGAGTTCGCGCCGGTGTCGTGGGACCGCGCGTTCGACGAGATGGCGACGCAGTGGAAGCGCGTGCTGAAGGAGAAGGGCCCGACCGCGGTCGGCATGTTCGGCTCGGGGCAGTGGACGGTGTTCGAGGGCTACGCGGCGCTCAAGCTCATGAAGGCGGGCTTCCGCAGCAACAACATCGACCCGAACGCGCGCCACTGCATGGCGTCCGCGGTGCAGGGGTTCATGCGCACCTTCGGCATGGACGAGCCGATGGGCTGCTACGACGACATCGAGAGCGCGGACGCGTTCGTGCTGTGGGGCTCGAACATGGCGGAGATGCACCCGATCCTGTGGACGCGGGTGACGGACCGCCGGCTCTCCGCGCCGCGCACGAAGGTCGCGGTGCTGTCGGTGTTCGAGCACCGCAGCTTCGAGCTCGCCGACATCCCGGTGATCTTCAAGCCGCAGACGGACCTCGCGATCCTCAACTACATCGCGAACTACGTCATCCGCACCAACCGGGTGAACAAGGAGTTCGTCGACAGGCACACGACCTTCAAGCTCGGCAACGACGACATCGGCTACGGGCTGCGCCCCGAGGACCCGCGGCAGAAGGCGGCGAAGAACGCGGGCGACGCGACCGGCGGCAAGCCGATGACCTTCGACGAGTACGCGAAGTACGTGTCCAAGTACGACGCCGCGTACGTGAGCAAGCTCTCCGGCGTCCCGAAGGCGCAGCTCGACAAGCTGGCCGAGCTCTACGCGGATCCGAAGGTCCGCGTGACGTCGTTCTGGACGATGGGCTTCAACCAGCACACGCGCGGCGTGTGGTGCAACAACCTCGTCTACAACCTGCACCTCCTCACCGGCAAGATCGCGACGCCCGGCAACAGCCCGTTCTCGCTCACCGGGCAGCCGTCGGCCTGCGGCACCGCGCGCGAGGTCGGCACGTTCTCGCACCGGCTTCCGGCCGACATGCTCGTTGCGAACCCGAAGCACCGCGCCGAGGCCGAGCACATCTGGAAGCTCCCCGAGGGCACGATCCCGGACAAGCCCGGCTTCCACGCCGTGCTGCAGAACCGGATGCTCAAGGACGGCAAGCTCAACGCCTACTGGGTGCAGGTCAACAACAACATGCAGGCCGCGGCCAACATGATGCAGGAGGGCCTGCCCGGCTACCGCAACCCGGCGAACTTCATCGTCGTGTCGGACGCGTACCCGACGGTCACGACGCTGATGGCCGACCTCGTGCTGCCCACCGCGATGTGGGTCGAGAAGGAAGGCGCCTACGGCAACGCCGAGCGGCGCACGCAGTTCTGGCACCAGCTCGTCGACGCGCCGGGCGAGTCGCGCTCCGACCTGTGGCAGCTCGTCGAGTTCAGCAAGCGCTTCAAGGTCGAGGAGGTCTGGCCCGCCGAGCTGATCGCGAAGAAGCCCGAGCTCGCAGGCAAGACGCTCTACGATGTGCTCTACCGCAACGGCAACGTCGACAAGTTCCCGCTCTCGCAGGTCGATGCGGGCTACGCGAACGCCGAGGCGAAGGCGTTCGGCTTCTACCTGCAGAAGGGGCTGTTCGAGGAGTACGCGACCTTCGGGCGCGGGCACGGCCACGACCTGGCGCCCTTCGACATGTACCACGAGGCGCGGGGCCTGCGATGGCCGGTCGTCGACGGCAAGGAGACGCGCTGGCGCTACCGCGAGGGCACCGACCCGTACGTGAAGAAGGGCGCGGGCTTCCAGTTCTACGGCAATCCCGACGGCCGCGCGGTGATATGGGCGCTGCCGTACGAGCCGGCCGCGGAGTCGCCCGACGACGACTACCCGTTCTGGCTCTCGACCGGCCGCGTGCTCGAGCACTGGCACTCGGGCTCGATGACGCGGCGCGTGCCGGAGCTCTACCGCGCGTTCCCGAACGCGGTCGTCTACCTGCACCCCGAGGACGCGAAGGCGCTCGGCGTGCGGCGCGGCAGCGAAGTGAAGATCGTCTCGCGGCGCGGCGAGATGCGCACGCGCGTCGAGACGCGCGGGCGCAACAGCGTGCCGAGGGGTCTCGTCTTCGTGCCCTGGTTCGACGCGTCGCAGCTCATCAACAAGGTGACGCTCGACGCCACCGACCCGATCTCGTTCCAGACCGACTTCAAGAAGTGCGCGGTCAGGATCGAGAAGGTGGGAGACGCGTGATGCGCGCCGCCGCCCTCCTCGCCGTCGCGGCGCTCGCCTGCGCCACCGTCCTCGCGCAGGCGCAGCAGGTGGACCGCATGCGGGGCGCGACCCCGGTGCCCGACGAGACGCGTCCGCCGCCGCTCGGCAATGTCGAGAACAAGGACGTGCGCCGCGAGCGCGCCTACTCGATGCAGCCGCCCACGATCCCGCACAAGATCGACGGCTACCAGGTCGACCTCAACGTCAACGCGTGCCTGGGCTGCCACAGCCGCGGGCGCGCGCCGGTGACGCAGGCGGTCGCGGTGAGCGTGAGCCACTACATGGACCGCGACGGCAACTTCCTCGCCGAGATCTCGCCGAGGCGCTATTTCTGCCAGCAGTGCCACGTGCCGCAGGAGGACCTGAAGCCGCTGGTCGGCAACCGCTTCGTCGACGTCGACGAGATCCTGCGGACCGGCGGCGCGGCCACGGCGGGCGCGGCGAAGAAGTAGGCGATGCGCGGGCTCGCCGAACTCGCGAAGCGCTACTGGGCGACGATCTGGCGCCCGAGCCGGCACTTCAGCCTCGCGTTCCTGGTGCTGGGCGGCTTCATCGCCGGCGTCGTGTTCTGGGGCGCGTTCAACACCGGCCTCGAGCTCACCAACACCGAGACGTTCTGCCTCTCGTGCCACGAGATGCGCGACAACGTCTACCCGGAGCTCCAGCGCACGATCCACTACAGCAACCGCAGCGGCGTGCGCGCGAAGTGCCCCGACTGCCACGTGCCGCACGAGTGGACGAGCAAGATCGCCCGCAAGATGCAGGCGTCGAAGGAGGTCTGGGGCAAGATCTTCGGCACGATCGACACGCGCGACAAGTTCCTCGACCACCGGATCGTGCTCGCCCAGAACGAGTGGGCGCGCATGAAGGCGAACAACTCGCTCGAGTGCCGCAACTGCCACAGCGCCGAGTCGATGGACATCACGCGCCAGAGCCCGCGCGCGGCGCACATGCACTCGACGTTCCTGTTCACCGGCGAGCGCACCTGCATCGACTGCCACAAGGGCATCGCGCACCGGCTGCCCGACATGGGCGCGGCGCTGCGCTCGCCCTGAGCCGGCGCGCGAAACCCGGGATGTGGGCCGGGCTTCGGCCCGACGCGCCGCAGCGGTTCACGAAAGCGCCAGCCCCGATGGGCGCGGGGCGCGCCAGGTGCCGGCGCGCCCCGTCCGACGGCGCTTCGCGCCGCGCTACTTGACGTGCAGGCCCAGCGCGCGCACGACGATGCGGTCGGCGACGTCGCCGAAATCCGTGCGCAGCGAGAGCAGGATCGCGCCGTCGTTCGCCCTGACGAACGTCGTCGCGCTGTCGACGCACACCGGGCCCGGGTCGGTCAGGTCCGTGCCGTCGTCGAGGAGCACCACCGCAGTGGCCGGCGGGTCCTGGACCTGCGCGAGGCGGATCTGCGACACGAACGATTCGGGGCTCGAAAGCTCGTAGCAGAGGCGGACGCCGGTGACGATCGTGTTCTTCGGCAGCTCGAGCGCCATGTGCACGACCTTGTTGCCGCCATCCGTGAACGTGTCGCCCACGGTGGAGGAATGGATGACGAGCCCCGTGAGCCCGCCGCCCACGCCGGACGTCGTCGAGTTGAACGTCGTCGTCACTTCCGGCCCGCCGGGCAGGAGGTCGAAATGGTTGATCCACTGCAGGCGCGGCCCGCCCTCGTCGGCGCCGCGCGGCACGCCTGACGGTGGGCCGTGCGGAACGCCGGGCGGCGGGTCGGATCGGGCGACAGGGCTCGCCGCGACGGCGAAGCAAAGAAGGAGGAACGGGGACAGGCGCCGAAGCGCCGAGCGATGCACAGGAAGGGTCGTCATGGTCACGCTCCGTGTTGGCCGCCCCCCCGGCGCACCCACGGTACACCCCACGATTGCCCCCAGTTATCCGTCGCTGTCCTACATGCGGCGCCAGCGCGACGGAATCCGCGCGCGCGGGGCGCGCATCGCGTCGCTTCGTTCGCCTGTCCGACGGAAACGTCAGTTCGCCAGGCCGAGGTACGCGCGCCGGAGCTCCGGCTGCGCGAACACCTCGTCGGGCGTGCCCTGCGCGACGACGCGGCCTTCCTCGAGCAGGTAGGCGCGGCGCGCGAGCTCGAGCGCCATCGCGACGTTCTGCTCGACCAGCAGCACCGCGACGCCCTCGGCGTTGACCTCGCGGATCGCGTCGAACATCGTCTGCACGATGGCCGGCGAAAGCCCGAGCGAGGGCTCGTCCAGCAGCAGGAGGCGCGGCCGCGCCATCAGCGCGCGCCCGATCGCGACCATCTGCTGCTGCCCGCCCGAGAGCGAGCCGGCGGGCGCGTCGAGCTTCTCGCGCACGACCGGGAACAGCGCACAGACGCGCTCGAGCGAGCGCGGCCGCTCGGCGCGCGCGGCCGGCAGGTAGCTGCCGATCTCGAGGTTCTCGCGCACCGACATGCCGGTGAACAGGCGCCGGCCCTCGGGGACGAGCGCGATGCCGCTCGCGCAGAAGCGGTGCGGCGCGGCGCGCGCGAGGTCGGCGCCGTCCATGCGGATGCTTCCCGCGCGAGAGCGAAGCACGCCCGCGATCGCGTTGACGAGCGTCGTCTTGCCGGCGCCGTTCGGGCCGACGACGCACACGAGCTCGCCCTGGCCGATGTCGATCGACGCGTTCCACAGCGCGGGCGCCGCGCCGTAGGCGACCGACAGCGCGCGCACCTCAAGCACGGGCGGTTCCCAGGTAGGCGATCGCGACCTCGCGGCGCGCCATGACCTCGGCGAACGCGCCCTCCGCCAGCACCCGCCCCTGGTCGAGCACCACGACCCGGTCGGCGAGCGCGGTGACCACGCGCATCACGTGCTCGACCAGCACGATCGTCGTGCCGCGGTCGCGGATGCGGCGGATGAGCGCGACCGCGTCGTCGATCTCGGCGGGCGTCAGGCCGGACAGCACCTCGTCCAGCAGCACGAGCCGCGGGCGCGACGCGAGCGCGCGCGCGAGCTCGAGGAACTTGGTCTGGTGCAGGTTGAGGTCGCCGGGCAGCGCGTCGGCGCGCGATGCGAGGCCGGTGAACGCGAGCCACTCGCCGGCCGCGCGCCGGGCGTCGTCCGGCGCGAGCTGCTCGCCGCCGAACATCGCGGTCAGCGCGACGTTGTCGCGCACCGTGAGATGCGCGAAGGGCCGCGGGATCTGGTAGGTCCGCGCGAGCCCGAGCCGCGCGATCCGGTGCGCCGGGATCCCCGCGATCTCGCGGCCGTCGAAGACGACGCTGCCGGCGTCGGCGCGGTAGTGCCCGCTGACCACGTTGATCAGCGTCGACTTGCCCGAGCCGTTCGGCCCGAGCACGCCCAGGATCTCGCCTTCGCACACCTCGATGTCGACGCCGTCGACCGCGCGCACGCCGCGGAACGCCTTGCGCACGCCGCGCGCGACGAGCAGCGGGCGGCCGGGCGGCGCGGGCCGGCGCTCCGAGGCCGCCGGAGCCGCGGCCGCGGGCGGCGCGGCGGCTTCGGCGACGCGCCTGCGCCGGACGAGCTTGCCCAGGATGCCGTCGGGCAGGAACAGCACGGCCGCGACGAGGATCGCGCCGACGATCGCCTTGCCGGCGATCGCCTGGTCGGCGGCGGTCGATGCGTACAGCAGCACGGTGATCGCGACCGCGCCGATCGCCGGCCCCGCCCAGTGGCGCGAGCCGCCGAGCACGCTCATCAGCACGACCGTCAGCGGCACCGTGATGTTGAACGTCGACGGCGCGGTCACGTACGAGACGAACAGCGCCTGGATGCCTCCCGCGATCCCGGCCAGCGCGCAGGAGAGGCCGAACGCGACGAGCTTGTAGCCGTAGGTCGGGACCCCCATCACCTCGGCCGCGTCCTCGTCGTCGTGGATCGCGAACAGGCCGACGCCGAGCCGCATCTTCGTGATCGCGTAGGCGACGACGAGCGTCGCAGCGGCCAGCGAGAGCGCCATCATGTAGAACGAGCCCGACACGGTCGGCGCGAGCCTGGGCACCGCGACCGCGGACAGGTAGACGCCGGGGCCGCCGTCCGCGGGCGAGTTGAGCACGATCGTCGCGAGCACGAAGGTCACCGCGAGCGTCAGGAGCGCGAAGAGCTCGCCCCGGACGCGGCGCACGCGGAAGACGACCGCGCCCAGCGCGACGCCGAGGAGCGCCGGCAGCAGCGCCGCCATCGGAAGCGTCCACGCGAACGGCCAGTCGAACTTGCCGGCGAGCACCGCCGTCGTGTAGACGCCCGCGCCGAAGAACGCGCCGTGCCCGAACGAGAAGTAGCCCGAGTAGCCGGACAGGAGGTTCCAGGACGTGGCGAGCACGATCCAGTGGAACACGAGGTAGAGGAACGACTCGTAGAACGTCGGCGGGCGCGCGAACGGCAGCGCCGCGAGCGCCACCGCGACGAGCGCGATGCCCACGATCGTGCGGTCGGGCTTCAGGTCTTCCCCGGCCGGACGAGCAGGAGCACGATCAGCAGCGTGAACGACACGATCGGCGCCCACGAGGGCGACGCGAACACGGACGTCATCGCTTCGGACACGCCGATCAGGATCCCGGCCGCGAGCGGGCCGAGCGGCGAGCCCAGCCCGCCCAGCATCACCGCGGCGAACACGACGCCGACCCACGCGTAGATCTGCGCCGGCGTCAGCGTGAACGACAGCGCGAGGCACACGCCCGCGACGCCCGCGAGCGCGCCGCAGGTGCCGGCGAGCAGCAGCGAGAGCTTCCGGCGGTCGATGCCGTAGGCCGCGGCCATCGGCGGGTCCTCGGCGATCGCGCGCATCGCCTTGCCGAGGTCGGTGTACCGCATCGCCGCCCAGATCCCGAAGGACAGGACGACCGCGACGACCAGCGTCAGCAGCTCGGGCACCGGCACATAGAGCGGGCCGACCTTGAACTTCATCGCCGCGTACGCCGACTCGAGCTTGCGGAAGTCGGCGGTCCAGAAATACTGGATCAGCGCCTCCACGATCGCGGTCAACCCGAATGTCGCGAGCAGCGAATTGAACGGCGAGACCTTGAACCGCGACAGCAGCCACTGGATCGCGACGCCGATCGCGAAGAACAGCGGCACGATGATCGCGAGTGTCGCCAGCGGATCCATGCCGCCGGCGCCCGCGAGCTCGTAGCACAGGTAGGCCGC
>JBGAHH010000006.1:0-78230 GCA_044226265.1 Casimicrobiaceae bacterium
GCCAACCTCGTCAACGAGGCGGCGCTGTTCGCCGCGCGCTCGAGCAAGCGGCTCGTCGACATGGACGACTTCGAGCGCGCGAAGGACAAGATCATCATGGGCGCCGAGCGGCGCTCGATCGTGATGCCCGAGGAGGAGCGGCGCAACACCGCCTACCACGAGTCGGGCCACGCGATCGTCGCGAAGCTACTGCCCAAGACCGACCCGGTCCACAAGGTCACGATCATCCCGCGCGGGCGGGCGCTCGGCGTCACGATGCAGCTGCCGACCGAGGATCGCTACAGCATGGACCGCGAGCGGATGCTCAACATGATCTCGGTGCTGTTCGGCGGCCGCATCGCCGAGGAAGTGTTCATGCACCAGATGACGACCGGCGCGTCGAACGACTTCGAGCGCGCGACGCAGATCGCCCGCGACATGGTGATGCGCTACGGCATGAGCGACCTGATGGGGCCGATGGTCTACGCCGACAACGAGGGCGAGATCTTCCTGGGCCGCTCGGTCACGCGCACCGTCAACATGTCCGAGGAAACGATGAAGAAGGTCGATTCCGAGGTGCGCAAGATCATCGACGGCCAGTACGCGGTCGCGCGCAAGCTCCTCGAGGACAACCGCGACAAGGTCGAGGCGATGGCGAAGGCGCTGCTCGAGTTCGAGACGATCGACGCCGAGCAGATCGACGACATCATGTCGGGCAAGCCGCCGCGGCCGCCGAAGCCCTCGCCGCCTCCGTCGTCGGGGGCGAGCTCGCCGGGCGGCTCGACGTCGACCGGCACCGCGCCGTCCGCGAACCCCGCCTGAGACAGGCGCGACGCCCCGGCCGATCGGGACGGCATCCTCGAACGGGGCGCGCATCGCGCCCCGTCGCTTTTCCGATCCCGCGATCCGCCACGTGACGACCGAGCGCTTCCGCGTGGTGCTCGTCGTGCCGGCCGGGAATCCGTACGCCGAGGGGCTGCGCGAGGTCGCCGAGTCGATCGCGATCGGTCTCGAGCGGTCCGGCCGTGTCGCGGGGCCCGTCGCGGGCGACGTCGACCCGGGTGCGATCAACGTCGTCCTCAATCCGCAGCTCCTCCGCCCCGAGGCGGCGCGCGCGCTGCCGGAGGGTACGATCCTCTGCAACTTCGAGCAGGTGCACGGCGACTCGCCGTGGATGCGCGCGGGCTACGTCGACCTCGTGCGCCGCCACGTGACCTGGGACTACAGCGCGCGCAACGTCGAGGCGTGGCGCAAGTGGGTGCCCGGGGCGCGGGTCGTCCACGTCCCGGTGGGCTACGTGCCCGAACTCGCGCGCATCGCGCCGGCCGCCGAGGACATCGACGTTCTCTTCTACGGCACGATGAACGCGCGCCGCGAGCGCGTGCTGAAGGCGCTCGAAGGAAAGGGGCTCCGCGTCGTCAACGCGTTCGGGCGCTTCGGCGCGGCGCGCGACGCGCTGATCGCGCGCGCGAGGCTCGTGCTCAACGTGCACTACTACGACAGCCGGATCTTCGAGATGCCGCGCGTGAGCTACCTGCTCGCCAACCGCAAGGCCGTCGTCTGCGAAGTGGCCGGGGACACGGACATCGAGGACGACATGCGCGACGCCGTCGCCGGCGTTCCCTACGACGGGCTCGTCGAACGTTGCGTGGCGCTCGCGGGCGACGCCGCCGCGCGGCGCGCGCTGGCGGAGCGCGGGTTCGAGGTCTTCTCGCGGCGCGCCGAGGAGGAGATCGTCGACCGCGCGCTATCCGCCGCGATCCCGCCCGCGCTGCCCGAATCGGCGCCGTTGCCGACGCGTCTCGTCGCGGGGTGCGGCAGGCGCTGGCGGATCGACGCCGTGAACCTGGACCTCGACCCGCAATGGCGCCCCGACCTCGTCGCGGACCTCGCGGCGCCGCTGCCGCGCGCCGGGGCGGTCGACCTCGGGCGCTTCGGCCGGCGGCCGCTGCCGGCGGGGCATTTCGACGAGATCCGCGCATTCGGCGCGCTCGCGAAGGTCGCCGACCTCGCGACCGCGATGACCTCGCTGCTCGCGCTGCTGCGCGAAGGCGGCACGCTCGTCGCCGAGGTGCCGCACGAGGGCGCGCCGGGCCTCGCGGGGCGCGGCATGACCCGCCGATCCTTCCGGGCGTTCACCGACGGCTACCGCGAGCTCGGCTGGCGCGACCACCGGTTCGAGATGGTCCAGCTGCGCCACGTGCTGTCGGACGCCGGCCGAAAGCTCGCGGACGCCGGGGTGCCGGCCGGGGAGATCCTGCGCGAGCCCGGCGCCGTCCTGGCGATGCGCGTGACGTTGCGCAAGGCGAGGGTGGACGACGCCGGGCGCGCCGCCGCCGCGAGCGGGAACGCCCGATGACCGGCCGTGCGCACGCTGCGCCCCCGGGACGGATCCTGTCCTGCGGCGAGCATCGCCTCGACCTGTCGGCAACCCGCGTCATGGGCGTGGTCAACGTGACGCCCGATTCGTTCTTCGACGGGGGACGCTTCCACGACGTCGACCGGGCGATCGCGCATGCTCGCGAGCTGCGCTCGGCGGGCGCCGACCTCCTCGACATCGGCGGCGAGTCCACGCGGCCCGGCGCGGCGCCGGTCGACGAGGCGACCGAGATCGCGCGCGTCGTGCCGGTCGTCGAGGCGCTCGCGCGCGACGGCGCGCTGGTCGCGGTCGACACGATGAAGCCCGCGGTGATGCGCGCCGCGCTCGCGGCGGGCGCGTCGATGGTCAACGACGTGCGGGCGCTGCGCGAGCCCGGCGCGGTCGAGGCGGTGGCGGCGAGCCGGGCCGCCGTGTGCCTGATGCACATGCAGGGCTCGCCCGCCACGATGCAGGACGCGCCCGCCTACGGCGACGCGGTCGCCGAGGTGCGCGCGTTCCTCGCGGAGCGCGCGCGCGCCTGCGAGGCGGCGGGCATCGGCCGCGAGCGCATCGTCGTCGATCCGGGCTTCGGCTTCGGCAAGACGCGGGCGCATAATCTCGACCTGCTGGATCGGCTGCCGGAGATCGCGGCGCTCGGCTACCCGGTGCTCGCCGGGCTGTCGCGCAAGTCGCTGCTCGGCGCGATCACCGCCCGGCCGGTCGACGAGCGGCTGGGCGCGAGCGTCGCGGCGGCGCTGCTCGCCGCCATGCGCGGCGCGTCGATCCTGCGCGTGCACGACGTGCGCGACACCGTCGACGCCTTGGCCGTGTGGCGGGCGCTGTCGACGAGGAGCGGGGAGCGGCAAGGATGAAGCGCGAGTATTTCGGCACCGACGGCGTGCGCGGGCGCGTGGGCGAGCCGCCGATCACGCCCGAGCTCGTGATGAAGCTGGGCTGGGCGGCGGGGCGGACCTTCGCCGCCGACGCGCGACGGCCCGCCGGGCGCCCCGCGGTGCTGATCGGCAAGGACACGCGGATCTCGGGCTACCTGCTCGAGGCGGCGCTCGAGGCGGGTCTCTCCGCCGCGGGCGTCGACGTCGCGCTGTGCGGCCCGCTTCCGACGCCGGGCATCGCCTATCTCACGCGTGCGCTGCGCCTCACGGCGGGCATCGTGATCAGCGCCTCGCACAATCCCTACGACGACAACGGCATCAAGTTCTTCTCGTCCACGGGCGCCAAGCTCCCCGACGCGATCGAGGCCGCGATCGAGCGGGAAATGGTCGCGCCGCTCGGCTGCGTCGCGTCGTCGGAGCTCGGCAAGGCGCGCCGCGTGAACGACGCGCCGGGCCGCTACATCGAGTTCTGCAAGGCGACGTTCCCGTCGACGCTCGACCTGCGCGGCGTGACCGTCGTCGTCGACTGCGCGCACGGCGCCGCCTACCACGTCGCGCCGCCGGTGTTCAGCGAGCTCGGCGCCACGGTGATCGCCACGGGCGTCGCGCCGGACGGCCTCAACATCAACGCGGATTGCGGCGCGACGCACCCGCGGCACCTCGCAGCCGAGGTCGCGAGGCACCGCGCGGACCTCGGCGTCGCGCTGGACGGCGACGGCGACCGCCTCGTGATGGCCGACCGCGACGGGCGCATCTACGGCGGCGACGAGCTGCTCTACGTGATCGCGATGGACGCGAAGCGCCGCGGCGCGCTCCCCGGCGGCGTCGTGGGCACGCAGATGTCGAACCTGGGCTTCGAGCAGGCGCTCGCGCGCGAGAAGGTGCCGCTCGAGCGCGCGAAGGTCGGCGACCGCTACGTGCTCGAGAAGCTCGTCGAGCGCGGCTGGACGCTGGGCGGCGAGAATTCCGGCCACCTGATCTGCCTCGACAAGCACACGACCGGCGACGCGATCGTCGCCGCGCTCGCGGTGATGCGGGCGCTGATCGAGGGCCGCAGGACGCTCGCGCAGGCGACCGCGCCGGTCGCGATGTTCCCGCAGACGCTCATCAACGTGCCGATCCGGCGCGGCTGGGACTGGCAGGGGAGCGACGCGGTCAGGCGCTCGCGCGACCGCGCGGTCAGCGCGCTCGGCGACGACGGGCGCGTGCTGCTGCGCCCCTCGGGCACCGAGCCGGTCCTGCGGGTGATGGTCGAGGCGCGCGAGAAGGCGCTCGCCGACGAGCACGCGGGCGCCATCGCCGAGACGATCGCGAAGGCGGCGGGCGTGCCGCTGTGACGGTGCGAGCGCATCCGCCGCTGAAGTTCGCGGCGATCGGCCTCGACCACCGCCACGTCTACGACCAGGTCCAGAGCCTCACCGACGCCGGCGGCGAGTGCGCCGGCTACTGGACGAGCGACGACGCGCGCTGGATCGAGGGCTTCGCGAAGCGGTTCCCGCAGGTGCCTCGCGTCGCGGACCGCCGCGTGCTGCTGGACGACCCGTCGATCCGCCTCGTCACCTGCGCGGCCGTGTTCGACGAGCGCGCCGACCTCGCGATCGAGGCGATGCGCGCCGGCAAGGACGTCATGACCGACAAGCCGGGCGTGACCACGTTCGACCAGCTCGAGCGCGTCCGGGCGGTCCAGCGGGAGACCCGGCGGATCTGGACGGTCAACTTCACCGAGCGCTTCGAGGTGCGCGCGGTGACGCGCGCGCTCGAGCTCGTGCGCGCCGGCGCCATCGGCGAGGTGTTCCAGATGGTGGGCCTCGGGCCGCATCGCGAGAACCGCCACACGCGCGCGCCGTGGTTCTACGACAAGCGGCGCTACGGCGGCATCCTGTGCGACATCGGGTCGCACCAGGTCGACCAGTTCCTCGCGTTCACCGGCGCGACCGACGCGAAGGTCGAGTACGCTCGCGCCGCGAACGTCGCGCATCCGGGCGAGCCGCGGTTCGAGGACACCGGCGAGATGGTGCTGTCGGCGGGCAAGGCGCGCGGCTACGTGCAGCTCCACTGGTTCACGCCGGACGGCCTCGCGACCTGGGGCGACGGGCGGCTGTTCGTGATCGGCACCGAGGGCACGATCGAGCTGCGCAAGTATGTCGACGTCGCGGGGCGCGAGGGCAAGGACCACCTGTTCCTGGTCGACCGGCATGGGGCGCGCCACGTCGATTGCGGCGACGCGGGCCTGCCGTACTACGCGAACCTGGTGCGCGACGTGTTCGAGCGCACCGAGACCGCGATGCCGCAGGCGCACGCCTTCAAGGTGTGCGAGATCGCGCTCGAGGCGCAGCGCATCGCCGACGCCGGCCGGGAAAGCTCCGCGTAACGCCGCTGCGGGCCGTCGAGTGGACAGCGCGCGCGGCCGCGGCAACAATGGTCGCGACCGTCCCAGGGGAGGCCGCATGGACCGTGCGCCGGGCGTCGACGCCGTCGACGAGGATCGCCGCCGATTGCTGTCGGGGCTCGCCGCGCTCGCGGCGTGCGCAGCCGCGGGCCCGCTGCGGGCACAGGCGCCGGGCGTGGACTTCGCCGCGCTCACGACGACGCTGGCCGGCTTGACGTTCGCCGACGCGTCGGCCGCCTCCGCGATGCTCGACGCGCTGAACGCCGCGGTCGGCGAGACCGCGCTTCGACGCATCGCGGGAATCGCCGCGTCGTCGACGCCCGAGCGGCTCGCCGCCGATCTCGCGTCGGCGGGCCTGTCGGCGCAGGCCGAGGTCGTCGTCGCCGCGCTCTTCACCGGCCAGGTCGACACGCCCAGGGGGCCGCGCGTGATCGGCTACGACAGCGCGCTCGTCTGGCAGGCGCTCGGCTGGACGAAGCCGAACGCCTGGTGCGGCGGCGAGACGAACTACTGGTCGACGAAGCCGGGGAACGCCTGACCGTGGCCGACATCCTGCAGGCCGACGTCGTGATCGTCGGGTCGGGCGTGGCCGGCTCGCTCGCCGCGACCGTGCTCGCGCGCGGCGGCGCGAAGGTGCTGGTCCTCGAGGCGGGCCCGCGCGTCGACCGCGGGCGCGCGGTCGCGGGCTTCCTCGCGTCGCCGACGAAGTCGCCCAACTCGCCGTATCCGCCGCACCCGAAGGTGCCGCAGCCCGACGAGGACGACATCGGCGCGTACTACGTGCAATCCGGCCCCGAGACGTTCAACACGCTGCAGGCGCGCGTCGTCGGAGGCACGACCTGGCACTGGGGCGGGCTCGCGATGCGCTACCGCCCGAACGACTTCCGGATGCGCTCGACTTTCGGCGTCGCGGTCGACTGGCCGCTCGGCTACGACGACCTCGAGCCCTGGTACGGCGAGGCCGAGCGCGAGCTCGGCGTCGCCGGGCCGTCGACCGAGGACTGGGGATCGCCGCGCAGCTCGCCGTTCCCGATGCCGCAGGTGGCCCCCACCTACCTCGACGGCGTCGTCGCCGCGGCATGCTCGAAGGTCGGCCTGTCGATGGCGCCGTTCCCGCAGGCGCGCAACACGATCGGCCGCGACGGCCGGCCGCCCTGCTGCGGCAACGCGTCGTGCGTGCCGATCTGCCCGATCGGCGCGAAATACGACGCGTCGATGCACGTCGCGAAGGCGGAGGCCGCCGGCGCGCGCATCGAGGCGCTCGCGATCGCCCACGAGCTCGTCGTCGGCAGCGACGGCGCGATCGCCGCGGTGCGCTTCCTGCGCCCCGACGGCAGCGTGAACGAGGCGCGCGGCAAGGTCTTCGTCGTCGCCGCGCACGCGATCGAGAGCGCGAAGCTCCTGCTGATGTCGCGCGACGCGCGCCGCTATCCGCAGGGCGTCGCGAACTCGAGCGGCGCGGTGGGCCGCTACCTGTTGACGCAGCTCGACGCGGGCTACCTCGGCCTCTCGCGCGACCCGGTCTACCCGTACCGCGGCCCGGTGTCGACGTCGGGCATCCGCGAGCTGCGCGACGGTCCGTTCCGCGGCAGCTACGGCGCCTCGGGCAGCTCGCCGTCGAACGAGGGCTGGTCGCGCGCGGTGGGGCCGCTCAAGCTCGCGCGCGAGTTCGCCGCGAAGGGCATGCACGGCGCGGCGCTCGGCCGCGCGGTCAGCGACCACGCGTCGCGCGAGATCGCGATCGGGCCCTCGGTCGAGGTGCTGCCCGACGCCGACAACCGCGTGACGCTCGCGCTGGACCAGCGCGACCCGCTGGGCCTGCCGCGGCCGCGCATCGCGTTCCGCTTCGGCGACTACGAGAAGAAGGGGATGCAGATCGCGATGGAGTACATGCTGGGGCTCATGGATGCGCTCGGCGCGACGAGCGTGCAGAAGCTCGGCCCGGTCACCGACGGCGCGGTGATGGGCGGCACCTGCCGGATGGGGACGGACCCGACGACCTCGGTCGTCGACCGCGACTTGAGGTCGCACGACCATCCGAACCTCTACATCGTCGGCTCCGCCGCGTTTCCGACGATCACGTCGAGCCCGCCGACGCTGTCGATCGCCGCGTTCGCGCTGCGCGCGGGCACGACGATCCTCACGAAGCTCCGGCAGGCGTAGGACGCAGGCGCGGCGTCGGCCGCGCACGGTCCCCGGGCGTTCGAGTCGACCGGCGCCCGCGTACGGACGTTCTCGCCGTCGTCGCGGATCACCGCGGCGACGCGCCGACGTCAGCGAACCAGCTCGTCCGCCTGGAGGCGCAACGCCTGCGGAACGTCGAGCCCGAGCGCCTCGGCCGTGCGGACGTTGATCGTGAGCTCGAACCGCGTCGGCCGCTCGACCGGCAGGTCGCCCGGCTTCGCGCCCCTGAGGATGCGGTCGACGTAGCTCGCGAACCGGAAGTAGAGGTCGGGGTAGTTCACCGAGTACGCGAGGAGCCCGCCCGCCGCGACGAACTCGCGCGCCGGATAGGCGGCCGGCAGGCGCGCCCGCGCCGCGAAGTCCACGATCGCGCGCCGATGCATCTGCGTGAGCCCGTCGAAGCCCACGACCAGCGCGTCGGCGTGCTCGCGCGCCGCGGCGTCGAACGCGCGCGCGAGGTCGGCGTCGCCGCGCACGTCGAGCAGGTCCGCGCGGATGCCGAGCGCGCGCGCCGCAGCCTGCGTTTCCTGCCACTCGATCGCCGCCGCCGGGTTGCCGAGGTTGTGCAGGAGCGCGACGTGCGACGTCGACGGCGCGAGCTCCTTGAGGAGCGCCAGGCGCCGCGCCGTCAGCTCGGTGCTGAACGTCGTGACGCCGGTGACGTTGCCGCCCGGCTGCGCCAGGCTCGCGACGATCGTGCCCGGATCGCCCATCGTCGCCATCACGATCGGGACCTTCGACGTGGCCTCGCGCGCGGCGCGCGTGGCCGGCGTGCCGCGCGCCACGATCAGGTCGACCCGGCGGCGGACGAGATCGTCGGCCAGCGCGGGGAAACGCTCCGCGCGGCCATCGGACGACCGGTAGTCGATCGCGAGGTTGCGCCCCTCGACGTAGCCCGCCGCGGCCAGGCCCCGGCGGAACGCGTCGAGGTTCGCGGCGTTCTCGGCCGCGGGGATCGACTCGAGCATGCCGATGCGCCAGACGCGGACAGTCGCCTGCGCGCGCAGGAGCCCCGGGCCGGCGCAGAGTCCGGCGGTCATCGCGCGCAGCAAGGCCCGGCGTCGCATCGCTTCTGGAGTCTCGTGACCGGCGCATTCTAGCCCCGCCGTCGCGCGCGCGGCGGCCGGAGCGGCCCCGCGGGGCGCGTACTATCATCCCGCCATGGTCGCCGTCGTCCGCGCCGTCGCCGAGTCCGCCGCCCCGCAGGCCGTCGCCGCGTGGCTCGAAGCGCTCGCGGGCACCTATCCGGCCGGCGATCTCGCGACGTTCCGGGCGGCGTTCGACTACGTTCGCGAGCGGGTGGGCGACGCCGCGGGCGCGGACGGCGAGAAGCTGGTCGACCGCGCGCTCGGCACCGCGGGCATCGTCGCGGGATTGCGGCTCGATCCGGCGTCGATCCGGTCCGCGCTCCTCTCGGTGCTGCCCGCTGCGAAGGCGTTCGACGCGGAGGACGCCGGCGCGCGCTTCGGCGCCGACGCGGCATCGCTCGTCGCGGGCTTCGCGCGGATGGATTCGATCCGCGCGAGGCGGATCGGCGGGACGCCCGAGGAGCGGGCTGCGCAGTCCGAGAACCTGCGCAAGATGCTGCTCGCGATGGTCGAGGACATCCGCGTGGTGATCCTCAAGCTCGCCGAGCGGCTGGCCGCGCTGCGCTGGCTGATGTCCGCGGACGCGGCGCCCCGGCGCGAGGCGGCGCGCGAGGTGCTCGACCTCTACGCGCCGCTCGCGAACCGACTGGGCGTCTGGCAGATCAAGTGGGAGCTCGAGGACCTGTCGCTCCGCGCGACCGAGCCGGAGACCTACAAGGAGATCGCGAAGCTGCTCGACGAGCGCCGCCTCGACCGGCAGCGCTACATCGAGGACGTGATCTCGACGCTCAGGCGGGAGCTCGCCTCGGCCCGCATCCCGGCCGACGTGTCCGGCCGCCCCAAGCACATCTTCAGCATCTGGACGAAGATGCGGCGCAAGGGCTCCGGGATCGAGGGCCTCTACGACATCCGCGCGGTGCGCATCCTCGTCGACGACGTCAAGCAGTGCTACGCGGCGCTCGGCATCGTTCACCACCTGTGGACGCCGCTGCCGGGCGAGTTCGACGACTACATCGCGAAGCCGAAGGCGAACGACTACCGGTCGCTGCACACCGCGGTGATCGGCCCCGAGGGCAAGCCGCTCGAGGTGCAGATCCGCACGCGCGAGATGCACCAGCACAGCGAGTACGGCGTCGCCGCGCACTGGCGCTACAAGGAGGGCGCCGCCGCGGCGCGCGACCCGCGCTTCGAGGACCGGATCGCGTGGCTGCGGCAGGTGCTCGACTGGAAGGACGCGATCGCGGACACGAGCGAATGGCTCGCGGCGTTCAAGCAGTCGCTGTTCACCGACACGATCTACGTGCTCACCCCGCAGGGGAAGGTCGTCGACCTGCCGGCCGGGTCGACGCCGGTGGATTTCGCCTACGCGGTGCACACGAGCCTCGGCCACCGGTGCCGCGGCGCCAAGGTCGACGGCCACATGGTGCCGCTGTCGACGCCGCTCGCGAACGGCCAGCGCGTCGAGGTGCTGACGGTGAAGGAGGGCGGGCCTTCGCGGGACTGGCTGAACCCGGAGCTCGGCTTCGTCACGAGCCACCGGGCGCGCGCGAAGGTGCGCCAGTGGTTCAAGGCGCAGGCGCTCGACGAGACGCTCGCGCAGGGCCGCGCCGCCGTCGAGCGCGAGCTCGCGCGCGCAGGCGTGTCGCACCTGAACCTCGACCTCCTGGCGGCGAAGGCGGGCTACGCGAAGCCGGACGAGCTGTTCGTGGCGTTCGCGCGAGACGAGCTCAACCTGCGCCAGCTCCAGACCGCGATCCGCGACGCGTCGGCGCCCGAGCCCGCCGCGCCTGCGGCGGCGCCGGCAGCCGGGGCGGAAGGCGTCGTCACGCGCGCGAGCCGCGCGTCGGGGTCGGGCAGCGGCATCCTGATCGTGGGCGTCGACCGGCTGATGACCGGGCTCGCGCGCTGCTGCAAGCCGGCGCCGCCCGACCCGATCGCGGGCTTCGTGACGCGCGGCAAGGGCATCACGATCCATCGCGCGTCCTGCGTCAACCTCGCGCGCATCCGCGCGCGCGAGCCCGAGCGCCTGATCGATGCGGACTGGGGATCGAGGCGCGACGAGGTGTTCCCGGTCGACATCGTCGTCGAGTCGGGCGACCGGCCGGGGCTCCTGCGCGACATCTCGGAAGTGTTCTCGCGCGAGAAGATCAACGTGACCGCGGTCAACACGCTGACGAAGCATCACCTCGCGCGCATGAGCTTCACGATCGAGGTCGCCGGCGTCGAGCAGTTGAGGCGCGCGCTCGCGCTGGTGCGCGACGTGCCCGGCGTGCTCGCCGCCGGCCGGCGCTGAGGCGCACGGGGCCGAAGGACCACGCCTCCGTGGGTCGGGCTTCCGCCCGACCTGCGAAGCCCGGGTATCAGCCCGACGCCTTCAGGTCAGCGCGAGGTAGATCGCCAGCGCGCCGCCGAGCGCGGCGAACGCGAGCGAGAACGCGACCGCCCAGCCGATCCGGTAGCTCGTCGGCAGGTCGTCGGCGGGCAGCGTCCGCACGAAGCGCGCCTGCTGGACGCTCGCGAACACGATGATGGCGGCGCCCGCCGCGACGAGCAGCGTGCCGATGACGCTCGACGCGGTCGTGTGGAGCGCGGGCACCGGCTGGCCGGACGAGCGCGCGACCAGGCTCACGAACAGCCCGAAGCGCTCGACGACGAAGCCCAGCGCCATCACGGTGATGCCGGTGCGCACCCAGGCGAGGAGGGTGCGCTCTGCGGCGAAGAAGACGCGGGGATCGTTCATCGTTCACAATGTGGCGCGCCAGATGGCGGCTCGACGCAAGCCTAGCCGACCGGAGCCTTCCGCCGCAACCACGGGAACCCGAGGAGACACGATGTCGTCGAGATCGCATGCCGGCCGCTTCGCCGCGGCGCTGCTCGCGGGGGCCGTCGCCCTCGCCGCCGTCCCCGCCGGCGCGGCGTGGCCCGAGAAGCCCATCACGATCGTCGCGCCGTCGACGCCGGGCGACGCCCCCGACGTGATCGCGCGGGCGCTCGCGCAGAAGCTGGGCGAGTCGCTGGGCCAGCCGGTGGTCGTCGAGAACAAGCCGGGCGCGGGCGGCGTCGTGGGGTCCGACTACACGGCGCACCGGCCCCCCGACGGCTACACGCTCATCATGGGCAACGCAGGCTCGCACGGCATCAACGCGGCGCTCTACACGAAGCTTCCCTACGACCCGGTCAGGGCGTTCGCGCCGGTCGCGCTCGTGTCGACCGCGCCGAACCTGATGGTGGTGACGCCGTCGCTGCCCGCGTCCACGGTCGCCGAGTTCATCGCGTACGCGAAGGCCCATCCGGGCGCGATCTCGTACGCGTCGGGCGGCAACGGAAGCTCGGCGCACCTGTCGGCCGAGCTCTTCAAGCTGATGACCGGCATCGAGATGACGCACGTGCCGTACAAGGGCGCGTCGCCCGCGATCACCGACGTGATCGCCGGCAACGCGCAGGTCTTCATCGGCAACCTGCCGCCCATCTTGCCGCAGGTGAAGGCGGGCAAGCTCCGCGCGCTCGGCGTCACGACGCTGACGCGCTCGCCCGACCTCCCGGACGTACCGACGATCGCGGAAGCCGGCGTGCCCGGCTACGAGACCGTCGCGTGGTTCGGCGTGTTCGCGCCGGCGGCGACGCCGCGCGAGGTCGTCGAGCGCCTGAACGCGGAGATCAACCGGATCCTGGCGACGCCCGAGTTCCGCGACACGCTCACGAAGCTCGGCACCGTCCCGGCGCCGGGCACGCCCGAGGCGTTCGCGAAGCGAATCGACGCGGACGTCGCGAAGTGGAAGCGCGTCGTCGAGGCGGGGAAGATCAAGGTCGACTGAGGGCCGTCGCCTTCGGGTTCGCCGATCGGGCGGCGGCCCGGCCGCCGTTGTGGGTCGGGCTGCAGCCCGACGGGGCCCGGATGGATGGCCGCGAAAGGACGTCGGCCTGAAGGCCGACCCACATGCAAAGCGCCGGCCTCAAGGCCGACTCCCTGGAGCGCGCTACGCGGGAATGAATCGCAGCGACACGCCGTTGTTGCACCAACGCTGCCCGGTGGGCGGCGGGCCGTCGTCGAACACGTGCCCGTGGTGGCCGCCGCACTTCGCGCAGTGGTACTCGATGCGCGTGTAGATGAGCTTGCTGTCCGTCGACGTGTCGAACGCGCCGGGGATCGTCGTGAAGAACGACGGCCAGCCCGTGCCGCTGTCGAACTTCATCGCCGAGGTGAACACCGGCAGCGAGCAGCCCGCGCAGACGTAGACGCCCTTGCGCTTCTCGTGGTTGAGCTTGCTCGAGAACGGGTACTCGGTGCCTTCCTCGCGCAGCACGACGTACGCCTCCGGCGCGAGGAGCTTCTTCCAGGCATCCTTCGACAGCGTGACCGGCGTCGCGTCGGCGGCGACCTTCGCGTCCTTCGCGAGCAGCGCGCGCCAGCCGCTGCGCAGCTCCTCGACCTGCGGCGAGGTGCCGCCGGGGGGCGTGGGGCCCGCGGCGACCGCGGTGCGGAGGAACGGCAGCATGCCGAAGAGGGTGAGGATCGAGCGGCGGGTCATCTTGGTCTCCTGCGGTCTGCCCTGCACGGGATGAGACTCCCGCGCCCCCGGGAGGGTTCCGGGAAGGGGCCCGCGGGGTTCAGTCGCCATGGCGGTCGGCAGCTTACATCACAGCCGCAGCGGCGCCCCGTAGCCGGTCAGCTCGAGGTAGCCGCGCCCGAGCGGCCGTCCCGACGCGCTCGCGCGAACCGCGCCTTCCCAGTAGACGGTGCCGACGCTCGCGCGCGCGTCGAGCTCCTGGTCGTCCATCAGCGGCTCGACGGCGAACGCGAGGTCGCCCGCGCGCACGTCGAACGCGACCGCGTACTCGATGCCGGTGCGCGGCGAGCGCCAGGCGCGGCGCGGGACGAACGCGATCTCGCCCGGATCGAAGCGTCGCACGCGTCCCGAGGCGTCGCGCAGCGTGCCGCCCGCCCAGAACGCGCCGCCGTCCTGCGCGCGGATCCGGAACGCCATGAGCGCGCCGCCGTCGTCGAGGTTCATGCCGATCCAGTCCCAGCCGGCGGCCTCCGGCGCGAGGTAGGCGCTCGACCATTCGTGGTCGAGCCACGCGGTCCCCGTCACCGCGCGCGCCGTGCCGCCGAGCGTGATCGTTCCGGCGACGGCGAGCTGCGGCACGCTGTAGTAGCCGCTCGCCTGCCCCGGGCGCGGCCCCTTGCGCGAGACGCCGCGCTCGCCTTGCAGCAGCGGCGTCTGCGTCGCCCGGAAGGCGAGGTCGAGCGCGAACTCGCGCGCGGGGACGATCGCGCGCCAGGCTTCTCCGCCGCCGACGAGCGACCAGCGGTCGAGGCGCACGTCGGTGGTTCCCTCCGACGCGCGAGCGAGGCCGAAACCCGCGCGCGCCGCGCGCTGGTCGTGCACGAGGCGGCCGACGTCCGCTTCCGCGATCGCCGCGTGCGCGAACAGGAGCTCCCGCGGCGCGAACGCGCTCGCCGAGGCCTCGGCCACGCCAGGCCGGCTGCGGAAGAACGTCACCTGCACGCCGCGCTCGACGCCGCGGTCGTCGGCGGTCCAGCCGGTGACGTACCACCATTCGGTGCGAAACGCCGGATGGCTGCCGTGGTCGCGCGGAAACGCGATCGCGAGGTCGGGGCCGACGTCCGGCCACGCGACCTCGCCCACGGCCGCACGCGGCAGCGTCGCGAGCGCGAGCGCCTGCAGCAGGCGGCGCCGCGACGGGCTCACCAGTCGTCCTTCACCGCCAGCGCGGGCTCGCCGCCGGTCGCGCGCCGCGCGCTCGCCAGCGCGGTGATCGCCGCTGCCGCGAGCAACGCGGCCGAGAACGCCGCGAGCTGGCCCCACGGCGGGTGCAGGTCCATGCTCCAGCCGAATGACTGGCGGTTCACTACGTGCACGAGGACCAGGCTGATCGCGCCGCCGAGCGCGAGCCCGATGACGAGTCCGACCGCGCTGACGACCAGGCCCTCGACGCCGAGCATCGCGCCGACCGCGCGGCGCGTCATGCCGAGGTGGCGGAGCACGCCGAATTCGCGGCGGCGCGCGAGCGCGAGCGCGCCGAACGACGCCGACAGCCCGACCAGCCCGATCACGATGGCGACCGCCTCGAGCACGTAGGTGACGGCGAAGGTCCGGTCGAAGACGGCGAGCGAGATCTCGCGCATCTCGCCGGGCGTCGCGATCGCGAGGCGCCCTTCGCCGAACCGGGCATCGATCGCGTCGCGCACGCGCTCGGCGCGCGCGCCGGGCGCGAGCCACAGCGCCGCATCGCCGACGCGATCCTCGCCGACGAGCCTTCGGTACACCTCGCGCTCGACGACCACGGTGCCGGTCTGCCGCGCGTAGTCGCGCCACACGCCCGCCACCGCGAACGCCGCGTTGCGCCCGCCGATCGGCAGCTCGATCCGGTCGCCCGGCGCGACCCGGTAGCGATCGGCGAACGCCTCGCTCACCCACGCGGGCGGCAGCGCGTGGTCGAGCGTCGCCGCGGGCTCGCCGACGATCGGCAGCCGCTCGGCGGCGGTCGACGCATCGAGGTCGCGGGCGATCAGCGTGACCGGCGCCTCGTCGTCGCGCACCAGGATGCGCGTCGCGCGCAGGAACTCGGCGCGGCGCACGCCGGGAATCGCCTCGAGCGCGCGCTGGTCGTCGGCCGAGAGCCAGCCCGTGCCTCCCGCGCTTCCGGCGCGCACGTAGAGATCCGCGGGCAGCATGCGGTCGAGCCACGCCGAGAGCGAATCGCGGAACGACGCGACCATGATCGCCATCGACACCGCGAGCGCGACGGCGGCGACGATCGCCGCGAGGCTCACCGTCGCCTGTCCCGGCGCCGCGCGAAGGCTGTCGAGTGCGAGCGAGGCCGCTGGCGGCCGCGGCGTCGGGACGAGCGAGAGCAGCGCGCGCGCGAGGCGGGGCAGGAGCAGGAGCGTGCCGACGAGCATCAGCGCGATCGCGGCGTAGCCGAACAGCGGCAGGCCCGCGACCGGCGGGAGCGCGACCACCAGCGCGGAGGCGGCGAGGCAGGCGAGCCCCGGCCGGGGCGGAGCGAGCCGCGCGAACGCGGACGCGTCGTCGCCCGCGCGGATGGCCGCGGCGGGCGACGCGCTCGCGGCCTCGACGGCGGGGAGCCACGCGCCGGCGGCGGCCGCGGCGATCCCGAGCGCGGCGAACGCCAGCGCGTCGGCGGCCGAGAACGCGAGCGAGGGGGCCTCGCCGCGAAAGAAGCCCGCGCCCAGGTCGGCGCCCACCACGCGGAGGAGCAGGGCCGCCAGCGCGTAGCCTGCGGCGATCCCGATCGCGGCCCCGGCCGTGCCGACCAGCGCGCCTTCGCCGAGCAGCAGCGCGACGAGCGTCCGCCTCGGCAGGCCGAGCGTGCGCAGGAGCGCGAGCTGCGTGCGGCGGCGGACGACCGAAAGCGCCTGCGTCGAGAACACGAGCAGGCTGCCGGTGAACAACGCGACGAGCGACAGCACGTCGAGGTTCACGCGATACGCGCGCGTCATGCGCGCCGCGAGCCCCGCGGTCTCGGCCGGCCGCTCGACGGCGACGCCCGCGGGCAGCAGCGCCGCGATCGCCGCGCGGGCATCGTCGACGCTCGCGCCCGGCGCGACGCGCAGGTCGATGCGCGACAGGCGACCGAGGCGGCCGAACGCATCCTGCGCTGCCGCGATGTCGACGACGCCCAGCCGCAGTCCGCTTGCCGCCGCGACGGCGCCCGCCACGACGAAGGGCATGGTGGCGGTGCCGACCTGCACGTCGAGCTTCGCGCCGCGCGCGACGCCGAGCGACGCGATCGCCGCGCGCGACAGGAAGATCCGGTCGGCGCGCAGGAGGTCGAGCGCGTCGCCGCCCTGGCCCACGAGCGCGGGCGTCACCGCCGCCGCGCGGAACGCGTCGACGCCGACGACGCGCAGCGACTCGTCGCGCGACGGCAGGTGCGCGTCGACTTCGACGACCGGCGAGGCGACGGCGATCGACGGCAGGCGCGCGATCGACGCGTAGACCGACTCGTCGAACCCGTCGACGGGGCCGCGCACGACGAGGTCGGCCGCGCCCGAGAGCGTCGCGACGCCCGACGTGAACTCGGCGACCGCCGTGCGATTCACGGCCTGGATCGCGAACCCGAGCGCCACGCCGAGCGCGATCGCCAGCGTCGCGATCGCGGTGCGGCCGCGGTTCGCGCCGAAAGCGCCGCGCATCACCGCGCGGGCGACGTCGCGCGTCGGCGTCATGGCGCGTCCGGCGCCGGCGCGAGGCCCTCCGGCCCGAGCTCGAGCGCGCGGTCGGCGATCGCGGCGGCGGCGCGCGAATGCGTGACGATCACGCCGGTCGCGCCGCGCGCCTTCAGCGTGTCGCGAAGGAGCGCGACGACCGACGCGGCGGTGCGGGGATCGAGGTTGCCGGTCGGCTCGTCGGCGAGCACGACCGCCGGCGCGTGGACGAGCGCGCGCGCGGTCGCGACGCGCTGCAGCTCGCCGCCCGACAGCTCGCGCGGGAAGCTCGCGCCGCGCCGGCCGAGGCCGACGGCGTCGAGCAGCGAGGCGACGCGCGGATCGCGCGCGGCGTCGTGGACGCCGTTGAGCGCCAGCGGCAGCGCGACGTTGTGGGCGACGTCGAGGTACGGGAGCACGTGGAACGCCTGGAACACGAAGCCCAGCCGCTCGCGGCGGAAACGCGTGCGCGCGTCATCGTCGAGCGAGGACAGCTTCACGCCGTCGACGAACACCGTCCCCGCATCCGGCGTGTCGAGCCCGGCGAGAAGGTTCAGGAGCGTCGACTTGCCGCTGCCGGATTCGCCGAGGATCGCGACGATCTCGCCGGGCGCGACGTCGAGGTCGACGCCCGCGAACAACGACCGCGGGGGCGGTCCCGGGAACGTGCGGGCCAGGCGGGAGACGTGGATCACGCGGCGGTCATCGCGGCGAAGGGCGCCGGCGAGCGCATTGTGGCAGACGCGACCGGGAGCGTAGACTCGGCGCGCATGAACGCCTTCGTCCGCCGCGCGGTGCAGGGGTTCGCGTTCGGGCTCGGCTTCTCGCTCGCCGCGGCGCTCGCGTGGTGGGGATGGCAGCAATTCGTCGGGCTCGCGGGCGAAGTGAAGGACACCGCGGCGGGTGGTGCACGCGCGCGCTCGGGCAGCGCGACGCAGGCCGCCGCGCGGGAGGCGATCGCGAACGCGCCGGCGACCTCGGTGCGCGTCGCGGATTTCCGGCTCGAGCGCCGCAACGGCGACGTCGTCGCGCTGGGCACGCTGCACAACGATTCGGAGACGATCGCCAGGACGGTGCGGCTGGAGGCGGCGTACTACGACCAGGCCGGCCGGCTCGTCGACCTGTGCGGCTGGTACGTGGCGCCGGCGCTGGCGCCCGGCGAGGACAAGCCGTTCAAGATTTCCTGCGGGGGCACGCCTGATCGTCCGGCCCCCGAAAGCGCGTCGGTCCGGTTCCGGCTCGTCGAGGCGTACTAGAGCGCCATGGGTGCGCGCGGGCGTCCGAAGGCGCCCGCTTCGCAGGCGGGGACCCGTGCGTCAGGCCGAAGGCTTGCCCATCATGTTCTTGATGACGCCGACGACGATCATCACGACGATCCCGCCGATGCCGCCGCCCGCCACGTTCGAGAGGATCGGGCCCATGCCGCCGGCCGCCGCGGCGCCGCCTCCGCCCATCAGCATGCCCAGGAGCTGGCCGCCGATGCCGCCGCCGACAATGCCGGCGATGGAGTTGCCGACCGTGCCCAGGCTGTAGTTCTTGGCGATCGCGCCGCCGAGGTTGCCGCCGACCGCGCCGCTGATCAGTTGCACAAGCAAGGATCCCATGTCCATCGTCGCGCCTCCTCCCCGGGTCGTCGGGCGGTCCGCCGCCGGGATGGCGGATGCGACTTGCGGACGCCGACGCCGCGACCGACTATGCGCCGCGCCCTCCGCGCGCGCAATCCCGGCGAATCGTCAGGCGATGAGCGCGCGCACGAGGCCGACGCCCGCGGCCGCGAGCACGAGCGGAATCACGCCGAGGTCGGTCACGAACAGCGCGACGACGCTGGCGACGAAGATCGCGACCGACGCGACGTCCAGGCCCTGCATCGGCGCCGCGATCGCGAGGCCGCCGGGCCAGAACACGTGCAGCGCGAAGAACATCGCGAGGCTCGCGATGACGCCGACGACCGCCGCGGTGATGCCGGTGAGCGGCGTCGTGATCCGCGTGTCGCCGTGCGTCGCCTCGACGAGCGGGCCGCCGGCGAGGATGAACAGGAACGAAGGCAGGAACGTGAAGAACGTCGCGACCACCGCGCCCGCGACGCCCGCGGCCTCGACCGCGCCCGGCCCGAGCGCCGCGTGCGTCCACGCGCCGACGAAGCCGACGAACGCGACGACCATGATGAGCGGTCCGGGCGTCGTCTCGCCGAGCGCGAGCCCGTCGATCATCTGCGCCGCGGTGAGCCATCCGTTCACGTCGACCGCCTGCTGCACGAGGTAGGGGAGCACCGCGTAGGCGCCGCCGAAGGTCACGAGCGCGGCCTTGGTGAACAGCCACGCCATCGCCGGCAGCGTGCCGTCGCCGCGCGCGACGATCCGGACGAGCGCGAACGCGGCGGCCCAGATCGCGACGAATGCCGCGACCGTCACGGCGAAGCGGCCGCGCGACCAGCGCGCGTGCGGCGGCGTCGGCGTGTCGTCGTCGATCACCGCCGGCGCGTGTCCCCCGCCTTTCGCCGCATGACCGCCGCGACCCGCGAACGCCGCCGGGACGAGGCGCGCGCCGACGACGCCCGCGAGCGCGGCGCAAACGACGATCGCCGGGAACGGCACGCCGAAGCCCTGCAGCGCGACGAACGCCGCGAGCGCGACGGCCCACAGCAGCGGGTGGCCGAGCGTGCGCCGGCCGATCCGCCAGGCGGCGTGCAGGACGATCGCGACGACCGCCGGTTTCACCGCCCACAGCGCGCCCGCGATCGCCGCGACCTGGCCGTAGCGCAGGTAGATCCACGACAGCGCGACCAGCACGACGATCGACGGCAGCACGAACAGCGTGCCGGCGACGATGCCGCCCCAGGTGCGGTGCAGCAGCCAGCCGAGGTACACGGCGAGCTGCGTCGCCTCGGGCCCCGGCAGCAGCATGCAGTAGTTGAGCGCGTGAAGGAACCGGCGCTCGGAGATCCAGCGTCGGCGATCGACCAGCTCGCGATGCATGATCGCGATCTGCCCGGCCGGCCCGCCGAAGCTCACGAACCCGAGCTTCAGCCAGAACCGGAACGCCTCGCCGCGCGAGGGCGGCGCCGGCGCGCGAGCGTCGTTCAGATCAAGCCCTCGAGGAGCTGCACGTCGACCTCGGCTCCCGCGTCGAGGTTGCCGGTGAGGTCCGACAGCACGATGAAGCAGTTCGCCTGCGACATCGACGACAGGATGCCCGAGCCCTGGTCCCCGGTCGGCCGCACGCTCCACCCGCCGTCGGCCGCGCGAGAGAGGATGCCCCGCTGGAACTCGGTGCGGCCCGGCGCCTTCTTCAGCGGCGCGGCGAGCTTCGCCTTGAACGCCGGCACGGGCTCGGCGGCGGAGCGCCCCTGCAGCACGAAGAGCGCGTCGCGCACGAACTGGTAGAACGTGACCATGACGCTGACGGGATTGCCGGGCAATCCGAAGAAGTGCGCGCCGCCGATGCGCCCGTAGGCGAGCGGGCGGCCCGGCTTCATCGCGATCTTCCAGAACACGACCTCGCCCAGCCGGTCGAGCAGCTGCTTCACGTAGTCGGCCTCGCCCACCGAGACGCCGCCGGACGTGATCACGACATCGGCGCTCGCCGCCGCGGAGCGGAACGCGCGCTCGAGCGCCTCCGGCACGTCGGGCACGACGCCGAGGTCGATCGTGTCGCATCCGACGCGCGAGAGCATCGCGCCGATCGTGTAGCGGTTGCTGTCGTAGACCTGGCCGGTCGCGAGCGGCGTGCCGATCGACACGAGCTCGTCGCCGGTCGAGAAGAACGCGACGACGAGGCGGCGGAACACCGGGACCTCGTTGATCCCGAGCGACGCGAGCATCCCGATCTCGGCCGGCCGCAGCGCCTGCCCCCGGCGGAACACGACGGCGCCCGCCTTCAGATCCTCGCCCGCGAAGCGGCGGTTCTGGCCGCGCTTCGCGACCGCGCCCGCCGCGACGACGACGCGATCGCCGCGGTCCTCGGCGCGCTCCTGCATGACGACGGTGTCCGCGCCGGCCGGCATCACGCCGCCGGTGAAGATGCGGACGGCCTCGCCGCGGCCGACCGCTCCTTCGTGCGGGCGGCCTGCGAACGACTCGCCCACGCGCTTCAGCGTCGTCTCCGCGCCCGGGGCCAGGTCGTCGAAGCGCACCGCCCAGCCGTCCATCGCCGAGTTGTCGTGCCCCGGCACGTCGATCGGCGACGCGAGGTCCTCGGCGAGCGTGCGCCCGAGCGCCTGGCGGATGTGCACGCGCTCGACCGTCGTCACCGGCTCGAGGTAGTCGCGGATCAGCGTCCGCGCGCGGTCGACCGGCATCGAGTTCGGATCGAAGTCGTCGGCGCAGGAGGCTTCGCGGAGGGAGAGGGGAGCGTTCATGGCGCGGGCAGGGCGAGGAGGACGGGCCATTCTAGCCGCGGGGCGGAAAGTCGGGTCGGACCCCACATTCGACCCGGCCTCACTCGGAATCGCCGAGTGGGGGAGCGCGAACGGAAAGGAGGGTCTGACCCTACTTCCCGCCAGCCGCCGCGAGCTCGTCGCGCGTGTTGATGTTGCGGAACGCTTCGGCCTCGTCGTCGAAAGGCACCTCGACGACCGAGAGCGAGGCGTACCAGGCGTCGATCTTGCGGCCGCCGCCGGCGAGGAACGCCTCGAGGTGCGGCCGAAGGGCGGACCGGACGAGGGCGAACACCGGATGCGGCTGGTCGAACGTTCGCGCCACCGCGACGTCGGCTCCCGCCGTCGCGAGCCCCGCCGAAAGGCGCGCGACCAGGTCGTGCGGCAGGAACGGCGAGTCGCAGGGCACGGTCACCGCGTAGCGCGTGGCGACCGCGGCGAGGCCCGCGTGCAATCCCGCGAGCGGGCCCGCGAAGCCGCCGACGGCGTCGGGCACGACGCGGTGGCCGAACGCCGCGTACGCGTCCGCGTTCTGGTTCGCGTTCACGACGATCGCGGCGACCTGCGGCGCGAGGCGGGCGATCACCGTCGCGACCATCGGCGCGCCGCGGAACTCGACCAGGCCCTTGTCGACGCCGCCCATCCGCCGGCCCTGGCCGCCGGCGAGCACGATGCCGGTGACGTCCCCGGGCCGGAAGGCGTGGCCCGCCGGGCCCGCGGCCGGCCTGCCGTCGCTCATTCCGGCGGCGCGGCGAGCGGCGGGAGCCAGCTCGCGTGCTCGTCCCAGAACGCGTGGCCCTGCGGCGCGCGGTCGACGGGCTCGTCGAACGCCGCCAGCGGGACGTGCGTCTCGCCGGGCCAGCGCTCCGACGAGAAGAAGAGCTTCGTGCCGCACTCGCCGCAGAACATCCGCTTGGTGCCCGGCGACGACTCGTGGACCATCAGCAGGTCGCGTCCCTCGACGACGTCGACCTGCGCCGACGGGAAGCCCGCCCAGGTGACGAACGCGGCCGAGTGCGCGCGCCGGCAACTCGCGCAATGGCAGTGCGCGACGAAGCGCGACGGGAAGCGCGCGACGAACCGCACCGCGCCGCAGTGGCAGCTTCCGGACGCCGAGGTCGCGCTCACGGCCGGAAGCGCTCGGCGCCGGTGAACAGCAGGTAGTGGCGATTGGTCGCGCGCCCGATCATCGTCATGCCGACCTTCGTCGCGATCTCGTGGCCCATCTGCGTCAGGCCCGAGCGCGAGACGAGGAACGGGATCCCCATCTGCGCGCACTTGATCACCATCTCGCTGGTGAGCCGCCCGGTCGTGTAGAAGATCTTGTCGCCGCCCTCGTGGCCGTCGAGCCACATGCGGCCCGCGATCGCGTCGACCGCGTTGTGCCGGCCGACGTCCTCGACGAACATCAGGATCTCGGCGCGCTCCGGGCCGTTCTGCGCCAGCGCGCAGCCGTGCACGGCGCCGGCCTGCTTGTAGATCGTCTCGTGCAGGCGCACGCGGTCGAGCAGGTCGTAGAGCGCCGCGCGCGTGAGCGTCGCGCCCGCCGGCAGCTTCACGCGGTCGATCTCGTCCATCAGGTCGCCGAACACCGTCCCCTGGCCGCAGCCCGTGGTCTTCGTGCGCTTCGCGGTCCTGGCCTCGAGGTCCTTGAGCCCCGCGCGCGTCTTGACCACGACCGCGTTCGTCTCCCAGTCGACCTGCACGGCGACGATGTCCTCGAGCCGCTCGACCAGCCGCTGGTTGCGCAGGTACCCGATCGCCAGCGCCTCGGGTGCCGCGCCCAGCGTCATGATGGTGAGGATCTCCTGCTTGTCGACGTAGAGCGTCAGCGGATGCTCGCCTGCGATCGGCACGCTGCGCGCCTCGCCGTGCTCGTCGACGGCCGGCACGTCGAAGGTCGCGGGGCGCGCGGCGTTCGTCAGCACCGGCCGATGCGGTGCCGACTTCACCGGCGCCGTCTTTCCGGTCGCGGCCCTCGTGGTCATCGGAACGGGTCTCAGCCCCCGATGTACGACATCTCGATGCGCTCCGCCCGCGCCGTCTCGGCCGTCCGGAGCTCCGAGTAGCGGTCGGCCCGACGGCGCCACACGGCCGCGATCGCGCGGGCGAGCGTCGCGTCGTCCGCGCCCCCGCGCACGAGCTCGCGCAGGTCGTGGCCGGCCGTCGCGAACAGGCAGGTGAACAGCTTGCCGTCGGTCGACAGGCGCATGCGCGTGCAGTCGCGGCAGAACGCCTGCGTCACCGACGCGATCACGCCGATCTCGCCCGCGCCGTCGCGGTAGCGCCAGCGCTCGGCGACCTCGCCCGCGTAGTTCGCGTCGACCGGCTCGATCGGGAACTCGCGCCCCACGCGCGACAGAATCTCGGCGGCCGGCACGACGTCGTCCATGCGCCAGCCGTTGGTGGCGCCGACGTCCATGTACTCGATGAAGCGCACGATGTGGCCGCTGCCGCGGAAGCGGCGCGCGAGCTCGACGATCGCGTGCTCGTTGACGCCGCGCTTGATCACCGCGTTGACCTTGATCGGCGCGAGGCCCGCGCGCGCGGCGGCGTCGATGCCTTCCAGCACGCGCGCGACCGGCGTGTCGGTGTCGCCCATCGCGCGGAACGTCGCGTCGTCGAGCGCGTCGAGGCTCACCGTCACGCGCTTCAGGCCCGCGTCGGCGAGCGCGCGCGCCTTGCGCGCGAGCAGCGCGCCGTTCGTCGTCAGCGTCAGGTCGACCGGCAGCGAGGCCAGCATCGCGACGAGGCGCTCGAGGTTCCTGCGCAGCAGCGGCTCGCCGCCGGTCAGACGGATCTTCTCGACGCCGAGGCCGGCGAACACGCCCGCGACGCGCGCGATCTCCTCGAAGCTCAGGAGCGCGCCGTGCGGCAGGAACGGGTAGTCGCGGCCGAACACGTCCTTCGGCATGCAGTAGACGCAGCGGAAGTTGCACCGGTCGGTGACCGAGATCCGGAGGTCGTGCATGCGGCGCCCGAGCGCGTCGGCGGGCGGCGCGCCCGTCACCGCGTCGCCGGCGACGAGCGCGTCCCATCCTCCGGCCGGCCGGGCGTTGCGCAAATCGGCGATCGGGATGGTCCGCGACATCGAGTCGGCTCAACGGCTTCGCAAGGGAAGTTCATGTTAGCAGACGCCGACAGCGGTACGGTATGATCGATTGCGGGCGCGGAAGGACGTCGTCGCGCCGCAAAAGCCATGCGCGCCACGAGGATTTCCGTCAGTGTCGAGTTCGAGCGCATCGCGGTGGCGAGCCGCTGGGCGGATTCGCGCTGGCAGCCCTCGCGGGTGTCGTTCGTCGACGGCGATCCGGAAGCGGCGGATTCGTCGGCGGTGGAGCGCGTCGACGCGGCCGGCGCGCTCGAGCGCTGGCGCTTCCCGGGACAGGTCGCCGAGCTGCACCCGACCGAGGCCGAAGGCTATTGGCTCAACCTGAATTCGCCGGACCCGCGCTCGTTCGTGATGTGGCGCCGACGCGAGGACGAGGGCGCGGAGCCGCCGGTGCATCCGGTCGTCGTCACGCTCTCGTACCACCAGGCGGCGCGCATGATGGACGGCGGCGAGCAGGTCGACTCGGTGCCGCTCGACGCGCGCCTTCGCGCGATGCTGGAGCCGTTCGTCGCCGAGCACTACAAGCCCGAGCCGCGGCGCAAGCAGAAGCGCAACGATCCGTTCGCCGACGGCGCGTTCAAGCGCGACCGGGGCACCGGACCCGACGGGCTCGCGTGATGTCGGCCGAGGATCGCGAGCGCTTCTCGCTCAGGCGCTGGTCGCAACGCAAGCACGCGGCGACGCGCGAGGCAGCGTCGCCGCAGGCCGAACCGCAGCCCGGCCCGCCCGCGTCGCCCGGCGTCGCCGACGCTGCGCCGCCCGAGCCGCCCGCCGCTGCGCCGCCCGCGCCGCTGCCGCCGGTGGACACGCTGCGGTTCGACGACGATTTCGCCGCGTTCATGAAGCCCGAGGTCGACCCGTCGCTGCGCCGCGCCGCGCTGAAGAAGCTGTTCGCCGATCCGCGCTTCAACGTGATGGACGGGCTCGACGTCTACATCGACGACTACTCGAAGCCCGATCCGATCGATCCGTCGGTCGTCGCGCAGCTCGTGCAGGCGCGCTACCTGTTCGATCCGCCGAAGACGCGCGTCAACGAGCGCGGCGAGGTCGAGGACGTGCCCCCCGAGGACGTCGCCGCGGCGGGGCCGCCGCCGCCCGCCAGCGGCGACGCCGCGCCCGCGGTCGCGGTCGCGGATGCCGGGACGCAGGCGGCCCCCGAGCCGCCGGCTGCGACCGCCGAGCCGGACGCGCCGAAGGAGCGGGGGACGTCGTGACCGTCGCGGACAAGGCGCTGTTCCTGTGCTCGTGCAACGGCACGCAGCCGCTCGACGCGGCCGCGCTCGGCCGCGCGCTCGACCTGCCCGCGGCGCCGCGCGTGAGCACGATGCTGTGCCAGAAGGAGATGCCGGCGTTCGCCGAGGGCGCTCGCGGCGACGTGCTCGTCGCGTGCACCCAGGAGGCGCGGCTGTTCGAGGAGCTCGCCGACGAGGGGGCGCGCACGCAGACGATCCGCTTCGTCAACCTGCGCGAGGCGGGCGGCTGGTCGCCGGAGGCGCGGGGCGCGACGCCGAAGCTCGCCGCGCTGATCGCCGCGGCCTCGCTGCCCGAGCCCGCGCCGGTCGCGCGCGTCGCCTACGAGTCGAAGGGGCAGCTCCTGATCGTCGGCCCGCTCGACGCCGCGCTCGGCTGGGCGAAGGTGCTGTCGCCGCAGCTCGCGGTGTCGGTGCTCGCGACCGGGCGCACGTACGGCGGCTCGCTGCCCGCCGAGCGCGGCTTCCCGGTGCTCACCGGCGTGCTCGCCTCGCTGACCGGATGGCTCGGCGCGTTCGAGGCCTCGTGGACGCAGAACAACCCGATCGACCTCGACCTTTGCACACGCTGCCACGCGTGCGTGCGCGCGTGCCCCGAGGACGCGATCGACGAGAGCTACCAGGTCGACATCGGGCTCTGCAAGTCGCACCGGGCCTGCGTGGCCGCCTGCGGCGACGTCGGCGCGATCGACTTCACGCGGAAGGACCGCGCGCGGAGCGGCAGGTTCGACCTGGTGCTCGACCTGCAGGCGACGCCGCACCTCCGGATGCACCAGCCGCCGCAGGGCTACTACGCGCCGGGCGCCGACGTCGTCGCGCAGGCGAAGGCGGTCGCCGAGCTCGCCACGATGACCGGCGAGTTCGAGAAGCCGAAGTACTTCGCGTACAAGGCGTCGATCTGCGCGCACTCGCGCTCGCGCAAGCCGGGCTGCACCGCGTGCATCGACGTCTGCTCGACCGCCGCGATCCGCGCCGACGGCGACGGCGTCTCGGTCGAGCCGCACCTGTGCATGGGTTGCGGCGCGTGCGCCACCGTCTGCCCGTCGGGCGCGATGAGCTACGCCTACCCGGCGATGCCCGACCAGGGCGAGCGCGTGCGCACGCTGCTTTCGACCTACGCCCGCGCCGGCGGGCGCGACGCCACGATCCTGGTGCACGCCGCCGACGCGCGCGAGGCGATCGCGCGCATCGCGCGCCGCGGCCGCGGGCTGCCGGCGCGCGTGATCCCGCTCGAGGTGCACCACGTCGCGTCGACCGGGCTCGACCTGTGGCTGGCGGCGCTGGCGTGGGGCGCGGCCGGCGTGTCGGTGATGTTCGCCGGGACCGAGGCGCCGCAGTACCGCGAGGCGCTCGCGTTCCAGATGAAGCTGGGCGACGCGGTCGCGAACGCGCTCGGCTACCAGGGCGAGCACTTCCGCATCGTCGACGCGGACGACCCGATGGCCGCCGAGGCGGCGCTGTGGTCCGCCGCGCCCGCGCTCGGGGTGCGGGCCGCCGCGACGTTCGCCGCGACGCCCGGGAAGCGCACGACGCTCGCGCTCGCGCTCGACCACCTCGCGCTGCACGCGCCGGTGCCGCGCGGCGTCGTCCCGCTCTTCGCGGGCTCGCCCTGGGGCCGCATCGACGTCGACCGCGACAAGTGCACGATGTGCCTCGCCTGCGTGGGCGCGTGCCCGGAAGGCGCGTTGCTCGACCACCCGGAGGCGCTGCGCCTGCGGTTCATCGAGTCGCAGTGCGTGCAATGCGGGCTGTGCGAGAAGACCTGCCCCGAGGGCGCGATCGCGCTCGTGCCGCAGCTCGACCTCACGGCGACGGCGCGCTCGCCGCGCGTGCTGAACGAGGCCGAGGTCGTCGGCTGCACGTCCTGCGGCAAGCCGCTCGGCACGAAACGCATGATCGACGGCATGCTCGCGAAGCTCGCCGGGCACTCGATGTACGCGGCGCCCGGCGCGCTCGACCGGCTGCGCATGTGCGCCGATTGCCGCGTCAAGGCGATGGTCGTCGACGAGCCGGGCGGGATCGACCTGCTCAAGGGCGGGCGGATTTGAGCGCCCCTGGAAAGACCCTGAAATCGCAAGGGTCCGGCCGTCGCGGCGTCCGTCCGGATTTTTCGTGAGCGCGGGGCCGACCCCTGTTGCGATGCCACATCCGCTGCCGGCGGAAGATCGCGTGCGGGCGGACCTCTACGCGCTCGTCGCCCGGCTCTTCGCCGCCCCCGCGGACCGGACGCTCCTGGACGCGCTCGGCGCGGCCCCGGAGCTTCCCGAGGACGAGGGCTCGGCGCTCGCGCCCTCGTACAACGCACTGCTGCGGGCGAGCCGGGCGATGGACGCCGACGCGGCGACCCAGGAGTACACCGACCTCTTCGTCGGCGTAGGCAAGAGCGAGGTGAACCTGCACGGCTCGCACTGGCTCTCGGGCTTCATGCTGGACAAGCCGCTCGCGGACTTGCGCGAGGCGCTCGCCGGGCTCGGGCTCGAGCGGCGCGACCGCGCCGACCTCCTCGAGGATCACCTCGCCTCGCTCGCCGAGGTGATGCGCATGCTGATCGCGGGCGGCGAGGGGCGCGCGCCGGCGCCGATCGCGGTCCAGAGGGAATTCTTCGAGGCCCGGATCGCGCCCTGGGCGTCGCGTTGCTGCGACGCAATATGCACTTCTTTGCTTGCAAACTACTACCGGTGCGCGTCAGAATTCACTTAAGCTTTACTGGAGATAGAACGTGACTCGCTCGCCATGGTCTAATCAATAAGAAGTCACGCCGTGTCTTTTCTGGAGGCCTCCATGCGCGATTCGCCGCAGACCCCCGCACAAGCGTCGCCCTCGTCGTCCGCGCCCGATCTGAGGCGCCGCCGCTTCCTCCTCGCGGTGTCGGCCGGCGGAGCCGGCGCGGTCGCCGCGGCGTCGCCCGCGCGCGCCGCGACGGGGGCGGCAGCGGAGACCGCCCCCGCCGACGACGCGACGGGCTACCGCGAGACGGCCCACGTCAAGCGCTACTACGACTCCACGCGGATCTGACCGGAGAGACGCCATGCTGCTCACGCGCAAGTCCGACGCCGCGCCCGCCGCCGCCCCGCGCCTGAAGCGCGCCTCCGGCGCCTTCGCCCCGACGATCGACCGCCGCACGTTCCTGAAGCGCTCCGGCCTGGTGGCCGGCGCAGGGGCGTTCGCGACGCAGCTGCCCTACGGCGCGATCCAGCCCGCGAAGGCGCAGAACGCGGGGAACGAGCTGAAGATGGAGGTGCACCGCACCGTCTGCACCCACTGCTCGGTCGGCTGCGCGATCGACGCCTACACGTCCAACGGCGTCTGGGTGCGGCAGGAGCCGGTGTTCGACTCGCCGATCAACCTCGGCGCGCACTGCGCGAAGGGCGCGTCGATCCGCGAGCACGGCCACGGCGAGCACCGGCTCAAGAGCCCGATGAAGCTCGTCGACGGCAAGTGGCAGAAGATCTCCTGGGACCAGGCGATCAACGAGGTCGGGGACAAGCTCCTCGCGATCCGCAAGGACTCGGGCGCCGACGCGACGTTCTGGATCGGCAGCTCGAAGCACAACAACGAGCAGTCCTACCTGTTCCGCAAGTTCGTGTCGTATTTCGGCACGAACAACATGGACCACCAGGCGCGCATCTGCCACTCGACGACGGTCGCGGGCGTCGCGAACACCTGGGGCTACGGCGCGATGACCAATTCGTACAACGACATGCAGAACACCAAGTGTGCTCTGTACATCGGGTCGAACGCGGCCGAGGCGCATCCGGTCTCGATGATGCACATGCTGCACGCGAAGGAGAACGGCGCGAAGATGATCGTCGCCGACCCGCGGTTCACGCGCACCGCCGCGAAGGCGGACATGCACGTGCGCATCCGCTCGGGGACCGACATCCCGTTCCTGTTCGGCGTGCTCCACCACATCTTCAAGAACGGGTGGGAGGACAAGCAGTACATCCACGACCGCGTATATGGCATGGACAAGGTGCGCGAGGAAGTGCTCGCGAAGTGGACGCCCGACAAGGTCGAGGAGGCCTGCGGCGTGCCCGAGGCGCAGGTCTACAAGGTCGCCGAGATGATGGCCAAGAACCGGCCGTCGACGCTCGTCTGGTGCATGGGCCAGACGCAGCACACGATCGGCAACGCGATGGTGCGCGCGTCGTGCATCGTGCAGCTCGCGCTCGGCAACATCGGCGTTTCGGGCGGCGGCGCGAACATCTTCCGCGGCCACGACAACGTGCAGGGCGCGACCGACGTCGGCCCGAACCCGGACTCGCTCCCGGGCTACTACGGCATCGCCGCCGGCGCGTGGAAGCACTACGCCGCCGTCTGGGGCGTCGACTACGACTGGATCAAGGGCCGCTTCCAGAACGTGGCGATGATGGAGAAGCCCGGCATGACCGTGTCGCGCTGGATCGACGGCGTGCTCGAGAAGAACGAGCTGATCGACCAGGACAGCAACCTCCGCGCCATCGTCTACTGGGGCCACGCGCCGAACAGCCAGTCGCGCGGCAAGGAGATGGCGGAGGCGATGAAGAAGCTGGACCTCATCGTCGTCGTCGACCCGTACCCGTCCGCGACCGCGGCGATGGCCGCGATGGTCCGCAAGGACGGCGTCTACCTGCTGCCCGCCGCCACGCAGTTCGAGACCTCGGGCTCGTGCACCGCGTCGAACCGCTCGCTGCAGTGGCGCGAGCGCGTGATCTCGCCGCTGTTCGAGGCGCAGACCGACCACGCGATCATGTACGCGTTCGCGAAGAAGTTCGGCTACGGGCCGGAGTTCGTGAAGAACTACAAGGTCGTGAAGCCGGACGGCGACCGCAAGTTCGAGGAGCCCGAGATGGAGTCGGTGCTGCGCGAGATCAACCGCGCGACCTGGACCATCGGCTACACGGGGCAGTCGCCCGAGCGCCTGAAGCTCCACATGAAGAACATGAACACGTTCGACGTGAAGACGCTCCGCGCGAAGGGCGGCCCCTGCGACGGCGACTACTTCGGCCTGCCGTGGCCGTGCTACGGCACCCCCGAGATCAAGCACCCGGGCTCGCCGAACCTGTACATGACGTCGCGGTCGCTGATGGACGGCGGCGGCTGCTTCCGCGCCAACTTCGGCGTGGAGCGCGACGGCGTCAACCTGCTCGCCGAGGACGGCAGCTACCCGAAGGACTGCGAGCTGACCTCCGGCTACCCCGAGTTCGACCACGTGCTGCTGAAGAAGCTCGGCTGGTGGGACGACCTCACCGACGCCGAGAAGAAGGCCGCCGAGGGCAAGAACTGGAAGACCGACCTGTCCGGCGGCATCCAGCGCGTCGCGATGAAGCACGGCGCGCACCCGTTCGGCAACGCGAAGGCGCGCGCGATCGTCTGGAACTTCCCCGACGGCATCCCGCAGCACCGCGAGCCGCTGTACTCGCCGCGCCCGGACCTGGTCGCCAAGTACCCGACGCACGCCGACAAGATGGCGTTCTGGCGCCTGCCGACGCTGTTCAAGAGCGTGCAGGAGAAGAACAAGGACATCTCGAAGGACTTCCCGATCGTGCTCACGTCGGGCCGGCTGGTCGAGTACGAGGGCGGCGGCGAGGAGACGCGCAGCAACCCGTGGCTCGCCGAGCTGCAGCAGGAGAACTTCGTCGAGATCAACCCGAAGGACGCGAACGACCGCGGCATCCGCGACGGCGAGTACGTGTGGGTGAAGACGCCCACCGGCGCGCAGCTCAAGGTCAAGGCGCAGGTCACCGAGCGCGTCGGCCCCGGGACCTCGTTCATCCCGTTCCACTTCTCCGGATGGTGGATGGGCAAGGACATGCTCGAGTACTACCCGGAAGGCGCGCATCCGGTGGTCCGGGGCGAGGCGGTGAACACCGCGACGACCTACGGCTACGACGCGGTGACGATGATGCAGGAAACCAAGACGACGCTCTGCCAGGTCGCCAAGGCCTGACGCCCGCGGACCGACGAGGAGACCCACGATGGCCCGGATGAAATTCCTCTGCGACGCCGAGCGTTGCATCGAGTGCAACGGCTGCGTCACCGCGTGCAAGCAGGAGCACGAGATCCCCTGGGGCGTGAACCGCCGCCGCGTCGTCACGATCAACGACGGCGTGCCCGGCGAGCGCTCGATCTCGGTCGCCTGCATGCACTGCTCGGACGCGCCCTGCATGGCGGTGTGCCCGGTCGACTGCTTCTACCGGTCCGAGGAAGGCGTCGTGCTGCACGACAAGGACCTGTGCATCGGCTGCGGCTACTGCTTCTACGCGTGCCCGTTCGGGGCGCCGCAGTTCCCGCAGGCCGGCGCGTTCGGCGTCCGCGGCAAGATGGACAAGTGCACGTTCTGCGCCGGCGGCCCCGAGGCGAACGGCTCCGAGGAGGAGTTCAGGAAGTACGGCCGCAACCGCCTCGCGGAGGGCAAGCTGCCGGCGTGCGCCGAGATGTGCTCGACCAAGGCGCTGCTCGGCGGCGACGGCGACGTGATCGCCGACATCTACCGCGTGCGCGTGACCACGCGGGGCAAGGGCGGCGACGTCTGGGGGTGGGCGACCGCCTACGGTCAACCGGGGCAGGCGCCGCAGGCCGCGCCCGCGAAGGGGAAGTCGTGATGAGCCGCGCCGCCGTCCTCGCCGCCGCCTGTGCGGCCCTCGTCCTCGCCGCGTGCGGCGAGCAGCCCCAGGTGGTCCGCTACAAGCAGGGCACCTACCAGGGCAAGCCCGACCAGCCTCCCTACGCCGCCGCGCCGTTCAACGGCAACCAGCAGCAGTGGGAGAACGAGATGCGCACGCGCAACCAGGCGCAGAACGAGTACAAGCGGATCGGCAGCTGACGGAGGTGACTCGATGCGACGCATGATCGCGCGCGCGCTCGTCGCGCTTTGCGCCTGCGGATGGCTCACGGTCGCCATCGCGCAGTCCCCCGCCGTCAACCCGAAGGAGGCCGACGCCGCGAAGGCGCAGGCCGCCCAGCAGCAGTCGCAGCCGCTCAACAACCAGCCGGTGTGGAGCGAGGTGCGCTCCGGCGCGCCGCAGTTCACGAGCATCCCGGGGCGCGAGACCAACGTGCTGATCCAGTCCGGCGGCCAGACCTGGCGCGCGCTGCGCAACGGCCAGATCTCGGTCTGGGGCGGCTGGGTGCTGCTCGCGGTCGTGCTGGCGATCGCGGCGTTCTACTGGCGCAAGGGTCCGATCGGGCTGCACGAGGCGCCGACCGGCCGCAAGATCCTGCGCTTCTCGACCGGCGAGCGGATCATCCACTGGGCGACGGCGATCGCATTCGTGGTGCTCGCGGTCTCGGGGCTCGTCATCCTGTTCGGCAAGAACCTGCTGCTGCCGCTGATCGGCTACACGCTGTTCTCCTGGCTCGCGATCCTCGCGAAGAACCTGCACAACTTCGTCGGGCCGGTGTTCGTCGTGTGCACGTTCCTGATGTTCTTCGCGTTCGTGCGCGACAACGTCTGGCAGAAGGGCGACGACGTCTGGATCCGCAAGGCGGGCGGCCTCGCCACCGGCGAGCACGTGCCGTCGCACCGATTCAACTTCGGCGAGAAGTCGTGGTTCTGGTTCGGCGTGACCTTCCTCGGGATCGTCGTCGGCGCGAGCGGCCTCGTGCTCAACTTCCCGAACTTCGACCAGACGCGCGCGACGATGCAGCTCGCGAACATCGTGCACCTGACCGCGACGCTGATCTTCATGTGCCTCGCGCTCGGCCACATCTACATGGGCACGATCGGCGTCGCCGGCGCCTACGACTCGATGCGCACCGGCTACGTCGACGAGACCTGGGCGAAGGAGCACCACGCGTACTGGTACGAGGAAATCAAGGCGGGGAAGCTCGCCGCGGGCGGCGGCGCGCCGCCGGCGATGCAGCACGGGACCGCCTGATGCGCGCGAGCGCGAACGACGATGCGAGGAGGGGGACGATGACGACGATCCGCGGACTGGTCGGCGCCGCCTTGGTGCTCGTGAGCTTCGGGGCCGCGGTGGCGAAGCTGCCGCCGCCGCCGCCGCTCACCGACGCCCAGAAGGCCGCGGCGGAGGAGAAGAAAGCCAAGGACGCCGCCGCAGCCGAGGCGGCGAAGGCCCAGCAGGTGCGCGCGGAGGATCGCGTCGCGGCCCGCTACTACGCCGACATGAAGGCCAAGGGCAAGGCCGTGCCGCCGCCGCAGATGCCCGCCGCGGCGCCGGCACCGGCGCCCGCCAAGGCGCCGGCGAAGAAATAGAAGGCGTCGTCGAGGCAAGGGGGACGGGGCGTTCGCGCCCCGTTTTTTTTTCGCCCGGCGCGGCCGGCGGGGGCCATTCGGTGATCACCCTTTTCGCCCCGGTGATTAAAATCCCTTATCACCCGACGAGGCGGCGCGTCCGATGGCATCGGTCGACTGGCAGGAACGGCTGGGGCGGCAGGTCAAGCTTCGCGAGCTGCGCGTGCTGCTCGCGGTCGCCGAGCAGGGGAGCTTCCGCAAGGCGGGCCGCGAGCTCCACCTCACGCAGCCCGCGGTGACGGCGGCGATCGCCGAGCTCGAGCGGACGCTGGGCGTGCGGCTGTTCGAGCGAACCTCGCGCGGCGTCACGGCGACTGCGCACGGCGAGAGCTTCATCCGGCGCGCGAGCGCGATCTTCGGCGAGCTCGGGCGGGCCGCCGAGGACCTCGAGATCATCTCGCGCGGCTCCCGCCAGACGCTGCGCGTCGGCGCCGGCGGCGGCGGCTGGGGGCTGGGCATCCTCCCCGCCGCGCTCGCGAAGCTGCTCGAGCCGTCCCTCGACGCCTACGTGCTGATCCGCGAGGCCGACGAGGACGTGCTGCTGGAGCTGCTCAAGGCCCGGAAGCTCGACCTCTATTTCTCGCGCCTCTCGCCGATGCGGGCCGACCCCGACCTGGCGTTCCGCCCGCTGTTCGAAGACTCGATCTGCGTCCTCGCGCGCCACACGCACCCGCTCGCGGGACGCCGAAAGGTGAGCTGGGACGCGCTGGCCGACGAGAAGTGGGTGACGCCGCAGCGGGGCGCGCTGTCGTTCGACCACATCCAGCGCACGCTGCACAAGGGCGGGCTCGCGATGCCCCGCCACGTGATCGAGTCCGCGTCGGCGCCGGTGGCGCTCGGCATGGTCCTGCAGGCGGACTTCCTCTGCTTCGGAACCTTTCATTATCACGCGAACACCGTGCTCAAGTCCATGCTCGCCGTCCTGAACGTCGACCTCCCCCGGATTGCCGTTCCGTTCGGCGCGGTTACGCTCCGGCATCGGGAGCCGAACCCGCTCGCGGAGCGGCTCGCGCGGATCGTGGCCGAGCTCGCCCGGTCCTCCGCCGTCGGATCGCGCGCGTGACGCGCGTACGGCGCGCGCAGGCGCCGGAATGCGCGGCTCGCATGGAGGCTTCGATGGAATCGCTGCTGGCAACGCGCCCTTCGCACGCCGGGGTGCGCCCGAACGACGATCATCCCGGCGCGCTGCGGCTGTGGATGCGCCTGGCCGCGTGCACGACGACGATCGAGCACGCGATCCGGCGGCGCCTGCGCGATCGCTACGCGACGTCGCCCGCGCGTTTCGACCTCATGGCCGAGCTCGGACGCGCGCCTACGGGGCTCCGCATGGGCGAGGTCGCGCGCCGCCTGCGGGTTTCCGCGGGCAGCGTCACCGAGGTCGTCGCGCAACTCGCCACGGACGGATGGGTCGAGCGCACGGTCGATGCGCGCGACAGGCGCGCCGGCGTCGTGCGCCTGAGCGCGCTCGGCCACGAGGCCTTCCGGAGGATGGCCGCCGAGCACGAACGCTGGATCGTCGCGCTCGTCGACGGCATGAGCGGCGCGGACCGCGCGCGGCTGCACGCGCTGCTTGCGGCGCTCGAGACGTTGGTGATCGGTCACGAGGCGCGGGAAGCGGACGAGGGCGAATTCCGCGCGACGGCGCAGGCGGAACGCGGTGGCCTCGAGGTCGCGATCGGCTCGATGCAGGGCCAGTAGCCGTCGCGCGATCGCCGCGTTCGCGTCGATCATACGAACCCCCTCCGCTCGGGGGTTCTCATCCCTCCCTGCGCCAACGAAAACGGGCCCCGACGGGCCCGCTTTCGTTGGCGGAGAGAGAGGGATTCGAACCCCCGATACGTTGCCGTATACCTGATTTCGAGTCAGGCGCCTTCGACCACTCGGCCATCTCTCCAGCAGCCGGGGATTATACCCGTGTCGGCGCATCGGCCGGCTCGGCCGGATGCTAGACTCGCGCCGCGCCGACGTCACTCCAGACGCGACGATGAGCCCCGAGGCCGCATGGACCTGCCGGCGCCGGCAAGCGCGACGCCCGGCGCGCCTTCCCCCGGCAGCATGAACACGGCCGATCCCGTCGTGCTGAAACGCGTCGCCCGGCTCGGTCTCGTCGTCGCGATCGCCTCGGGCGCCGCCATGGCTATGTTCGACGTCGCGGCGCCGCTCGAGCGGCGCCTGTCGGATGCGGGATTCGCGCTGCTGCGCGGCCTGGCCGTTCCGGACGATCGGATCGTCGTCGTCGGCATCGACGAGGCGACGGTCGGCTCGCTTCCCGAGCCCATGACGCTGTGGCACCGCCACCTCGGCGAGTTGTTGGCGGCTGCGGCGCAGGCGCGCGCGCGGATCGTCGGCCTCGACGTCGTGCTTCCCGACCGCGGTTACGCGACGATCGCTCCCGACCTCGACGCGGCGCTGGTGGACGGGATCCTGCGCATGCGACAGGTCGGCGACGTGGTGCTGGCGCTGACCGTCGACGAAGGCGGACGTCCGCGCCCGGTCCATCCGGTCTTCCTGGTCGCCGCGGGGCAGGAGGGAGCCGGTTTCGCGCTGTGGCGAGCCGACCCTGACGGTGTCGTGCGCACGTTCGACGAGCGGCTGGGTGACGGGGGGGAACCGGTTCCCACTTTCGTCGGGCAGATCGCGCGCATGCTCGGCGTCACGCCGGTCGCCGGACGCATCAACTACGCGCTGGGCGACGGTTTCGCCGTGATTCCGCTGGGCACGGTGCTCCGGTGGGCGCGCGACGGCGACGAGCGCATGCTGGCGGACGCGCTGGGGTCACGGATCCTGCTCGTCGGGTCGGTCCTTCCCTTCGCGGATCGCACGCGTGCCCCCGTGCGTCTCGGCCAAGGTGGCGCGGCCGGGGAGGCCGAACCCGGCGTGCTCGTCCACGCGCAGGCGCTGCGCACGATCCTCGCGGGCCGCACGGTCGTGTCGTTGCCGGAAGGGCTCGCGGTGCTCCTCTCCGGACTCGCCGGACTCGCGTGGCTCGGCGGCCGGCGGCCGGCGACGGCCGTCGCGACCGTCGCCGCTGGTGGTGCGGCCGCGCTGGGCGCCGGCCTCTGGGCGCTGTCTCGGGACCTGCTCCTGCCCGTCGCGCCGGTGATCGTGACGGTCGCGCTGGCGGCGGGAGCGAGGCTCGCGTCCGAGGCGGCGGTCGCGTGGCGCGAGCGGCTGCGGCTGCGAGGCGTGTTCTCGGGCTACGTGAGCCCGCAGGTGATGGCCGAGATCGAGGCCGGCCGCCTCGAAGGGCTCGCGTGCGCGCGCCGGTTCCTCTGCGTGCTGGTGATGGACGTCCGCGGCTTCACGACGCGCGCCGAGCGGGAGCCGCCGGACCGCGTGCTGGCGCTCTTGAACGAGCTCGCCGAGCAGGCGACCGCCGCGATCCACGGCCGCGGCGGGACCGTCGACAAGTTCATGGGCGACGGCGTCCTCGCGTTCTTCGGCGCACCCTCTCCGATGGACGACCCGTGCGGCCCGGCGTTCGAGGCGGCAGTCGACGTGCTTGAGCGCGTCCGGCGGATCGGCGACACTTTCCCCGCCGCCGCGGGCGCGCCGCTCGCCGTGGGCATCGGGCTCGCGTGCGGCGAGGCGACCGTGGGGCACGTCGGGGCGGCGTCGCGTCATTCGTACACGGCGATCGGCGATTGCGTGAACGTCGCTTCGCGCCTCGAGTCGTTGACCAAGGAGGTCGGTGTGCCGCTGGTGATGACGAAGGACGTGGCGATGCGCATCGGCGAGCGGCCCGGTCTGGTTCCGCTCGGCGTCCGGGCGATCAAGGGTCACACGTCGCTGGAGGTCGTCGGGTGGCGCTGAAGTGGACCGAACGCATCGGCAGGCGCGCGTGGGCCGCGTCGGCGGCGCTCCTGCTCGCCGGTGCGAGCGCGCTCGCGCAACCTGTCGCCGTCGTGACCGACGTGCAGGGAGTGGCGGCGCTCGCGGGTGCGCCGGGAGCGACCGTGGCGATGCTGCAGCAGCTCCACGCCGGCCAGGAGCTTGGCCTGGCGGCGGGCACCCGGCTCGCGCTGGCTTACTACGCGAACGGCGCCCAGTACGAACTGCGCGGGCCGGGGAACGTGTCGATCGATGCGCAGCAGCCGCATGCGGCGCAGGGCGCGACGGTTCACGCGCGCCCGGCGGCCGGACCGGCGCCCGTGCGGCTCAAGCCGGCCGGCCTCGTGCAGGGCGCGGTCGTGATGCGCAACCTGGGGCTGCGCGTGGTCGCGCCGGACCCGCAGGTGCTGTCGACGCGTCCTGAGCTCGCGTGGACGGACTCGCGCACCGGCACCGTTTACGACGTCGCGGTGTTCGACGCGTCCGGGGCGCGCGTGTTCGAGACGACGACGCGAGAACGTCGGTCGCAGGTGCCGGAATCGCGCTCGCTCGCCCCGGGGCAACCGTATGCGCTGCAGGTTTCCGCGCGGATCGGACAGGACGTCGTGCAGGTGGCGCGCGCGGAGTTCCGCGTCGCGCCGGCCGAGCTCCAGGCTCAGGCGAAGGCCCTCGCCCCGGCGGCGGATGCCGCGGTGGCCGACCGGGTGGCCTATGCGCTGTGGCTCGAGCAGAACGACCTGCGCGACGAGGCGCGGCGCTGGTGGGCGGCGATCGCGCACGCGCGCCCGGACCAAGCGGCGCTGCGGCAGCGTGCGGACGTGCGCTGATCGCGGCGTGTCGCGTTCGGACCGGCAATCCCGATGAGTCGGCGCGGTCCCACGCGTCGCGAGTTCCTGCGGTTCGGCGCGGCAGCGGCGCTGCTGCCGGGGCTCGCGCCGCATCCTGCGCGAGCGGCCGCGGATCCTTCACGGCTCGCGCTGGTCGTCGGCAATGACGCCTATCCGGACGCGCCGCTCGGCAACGCGGTGAACGACGCGAAGGCGATGGCGAAGCTCCTCGGCGAGGCCGGATTCGGCGTCGACCTGCGCACCAACGTCGACCGGGTCGCGTTCGCCGCGGCGACGACGCGCTTCGCCGAAACTGCGCAGCAAGGCGACGTCAGGCTCGTGTTCTTCTACTACGCGGGCCATGGCGCGCAGCTCGACTGGCGCAACTACCTGCTGCCGGTCGACGCGCGGGTGAATACGTCGGCCGATCTGCCTGCGCAGTGCATCGACCTCGCTTCCGTGCTGAGCGCGCTTTCGCGGGCCAAGGGGAAGACGTTCGTGATCGTTCTCGACGCGTGTCGGGACAATCCATTCGGCGGGTCGTACCGGCCCCCGGAGCGGGGGCTGTCGCAATTCGACGCTCCGCCCGGGAGCCTGCTCGCCTTCTCGACCGCGCCCGGCCGGGTTGCGGCGGACGCGTCGGGTCCCACCGGCCAGTCCGGTCTCTACACGGAGAACCTCGTGCGCGAGCTGTCGGCCCGCGCGACGCGGCTCGAGGATGCACTGAAGCGCGTGCGCCTCGCGGTGCGCATCGCGTCGAAGGGGGCGCAGGTGCCTTGGGAGTCGACCTCGCTCGAGGGCGACGTGTTCCTGTTCCCCGCGGCGAGGAAGCTCAGCGAGGCGGAGCTCGAGGCGGAAGTCCAGCGCGACCTGGATGCGTGGAACCGGACCAAGGGATCGAAGGACACGAAGGACTGGATCGCATACCTTCGCGAGTACCCGAGCGGGCGCTTCGCCGAGATCGCGCAGTCGCGTCTCGCGTACTTCGCGGCGCGAGACGAGGCGGCGCGGGCGCCGGTGCAGGTCGCGACGGCGCCGACGCCAGCACCCGTCCCCATGTCCCCCATCCCGGTCCCGGCTGCGCCGGCGACCGTCGCCCCACCGGCGGTCGTCCTGGCGGAATGGAAGCGCCGGGAGCCGGTCCAGCTCGAGATCGCCCCAGGTCGCCCGCCTCCCGTGCTGATACGCCCGACCGCGAACCCGATGTCCGCCGGGAGCTACCCGCTCGATCGCATTTACTCGGTGGGCGACGTCGCCGTCTTCGCGACGACCGATCCGGTCTATGGCCGTGCGCCCGGCCGCGAGGAGCACCGGGTGACGCGCGTCGATCTCGATGAGGACACGATCGAGATCAACGAGGGGCAGATCGTGATCGACAGCATGGGCAATCCGATCAAGTGGGGGACGTTCACGTACGATCCGCGGCTCCAGATCAACCCTGCCGAGCTCCAGATCGGGCGACGGTGGACGGTTGTCTTCCAGCGTCGGGCAGGCACCGGTCCGCCGATGGACGCGTACTACGACTACCACGTGGCGGCTCGCGAGCGCGTCGGGCTCGCGGCAGGCGAGTTCGAGGCGTTCCGGATCGACGGCGAGGGATTCAACCGCTTGGGCGCGCGCCTGGCATTCGTCGCCTGGGTCGCGCCCGGTCTCAATTTTTCGCTTCGCACCGACCTGCGGCGCTATGACGGCAGAAGTATGCGCGTGCTGGATGCGGAGGTCCGCGAGCTCGTGTCCTGCCGACAGCGGCGCTGGACGCAGGCGTGAGGGCGCATCGCGTGCCGGAACCCCGAATCCGGTGCCCGTGGCGGAGCTCCGTTTGCGGGTCGCATGCAGGCAATCCGGATGGACGCAGGCGCGACGGAGTCGACCCGATGGCCATGATGAACGTCTGCCGTCTCATGCGTCGCGATTTCCTGCGGTTCAGCGTGGCCGCCGAGCTGGCCCCGGACCCGTGAACGGCTCTCGTCCCACGCGACGCGAGTTCCTGCAACTTGGCGCGGCGGTCGTGCTGGCACCAGGGGTCGCGCTGCCGGCCGGTGCGGCAGCGGATCCTTCGAGGGTCGCGCTGGTCGTCGGCAACGACGCCTATCCGGACGCGCCGCTCGGCAACGCGGTGAACGACGCAAAGGCCATGGGGGCCCTGCTCGAGCAGGCAGGGTTCGGCGTCGATCTGCGCACGAACGTCGACCGCGCGACGATGCTCGACGCGACGAAACGTTTCGCCGAGGCGGCGCGTGGCGGCGACGCGAAGCTGGTGTTCTTTTACTACGCCGGGCACGGGGCGCAGCTCGACTGGCGCAACTACCTGCTGCCGGTCGACGCGAAGGTCAACACCGCCGCGGACCTGGCGGCGCAGTGCCTCGATCTCGCGTCGATGCTGAGCGAGTTGCCACGCGCGAAGGGGAAGACCTTCGTGATCGTGCTCGACGCGTGCCGCGACAATCCGTTCGGCAGCGCCTACCGGCCGCCGCAGAAGGGGCTGTCGCAGTTCGACGCCCCGCCCGGGAGTCTGATCGCGTTCTCGACGGCGCCGGGGAGCGTGGCGGCGGATCTCGCCGTCGGCGGGGGAAGGTCGGGGTTGTACGCGGAGCACCTGGTGCGGGAGCTCGGCGTGCCGGCGACGCGCCTGGAGGATGCGCTGAAGCGCGTGCGCCTGGCGGTCCGCATTGCGTCGAACGGGACGCAGGTGCCGTGGGAGTCGACGTCGCTCGAAAGCGACGTGTTTCTTTTTCCGCAGGCCCGAAGACTGTCCGAAGCGGAGCTGGAGGCGCAGATCCGCCGTGAGCTGGAGGCGTGGGACCGGGTGAAGGGATCGAAGGAGACGGCGGACTGGGCCGCGTTCGCGCGCGAGTATCCGAGCGGACGATTCTCGGAGATCGCGCAGGCGCGGCTCGCGTACTTCGCGGCTCGCGACGAGGCGGCGCGCGCGCCGGTGCTGGTGGCCGCCGCGCCGGTGCCGACGCCGCCTGCCGCATCGCCGGCGTCCCCGGCTCAGGACGCGACGCAGGCCGCGTCCACCGCCACACAGGCGGACACGCGCCCGCGCGAGGCGCAGCTCGTCGTGGCGCCGGGTCGCGACTTCCCGCTGCTGATGCGCCCGACCGGGAACCCGAACTCAGCGGGGACCTACGGGATCGGCCGCGAGTACTCGGTCGGGGACGAGGTGGTTTACCTGCAGTCGGACCCGGTCTACGGTGGCGCGACGAAGACGCTGACCTGGCGCATCACGAAGGTCGACTTCGACGCCGATCGCATCGAGCTCAACGACGGCTTCATCGTGCTCGACAGCATGGGCAACCCGCTCGTGTGGGACGGCGCTACCTACGGTCCGCGCTTCCAGGCCGTGCCCACGGAGGTCCAGCTCGGCAGGCGGTGGACGACGAATTTCGTCTTCTCGCGCGGGGCCGAGAGCAGCGACTCTTACTACGACTACGTCGTCGCGGCGCGCGAGCGCGTCAAGCTTCCGTTCGGCGAGGTCGAGGCGTTCCGCATCGACGGCGAGGGCTTCAACCGGCGCTACGGCACGCGGTTGTCGATCCGGCATTGGCTCGTGCCCGGCGTCAACTTCTCGCTGCGCACGGACAACAGGCGCTACGACGGACGGAGCATGCGAGTGCAATACGCGGAACTTCGCGAGATGGTCTCCTGCCGCCAGATGAAGTGGAGGCAGGCGTGATCACCGTGCCGGCCGGACCGAGTTCAACGACGGAAGGATCGTGCTGAACAGCGTGGGCAACACGCTGAAGGAGGTCGAGGCCGGCTTCGAACCGCGGATTCAGGGCAACCCCGCCGAGCTCCAGCCCGGCAAGCGATGGCGTATGCGGTGCCGCCGGTGGAGAGGCGGCGAGTGGGGGGAGTCCTGCTCCGACCTGCACGTGGCCGCGCGAATGGGTCCAGGCGGCTGCCGGGGCGTTCGAAGCCTTCCGCATCGACGGCGAGGGCTTCAAGCTCAATGCCGGCACACGTCTCGTCTGCGTCGCGTGGCTGGTGCCGGGACCCACCTCGCGCTTCGAACCAGCCGGATGCACGGGTCGCAGGCGTGATCCGACGACCCGACGGGGAGGCGGCTTGCCATCACGGCAGCCCTGCGCCGGGTTGCCTCGTCTTCCGGGGTCGGCCTTGGACCCGACGGGCCTTCTGTGACCCGACGGGCGTCGGGCTGAAGCCCGCCCCGACTGAGCGCGGAGTGCGGGTCGGACTTCCGTCCCACCCGCACCCGTTCGTCCAACGTGTCGGGTCGAAGGTCGACGCCTAGATCGGCGAGCAGAACGCGACGCCGTTCGTGCCGTCCGGCACCCAGCCCCGGTTGATCATCGCGCGCCGCACCGAGAGGTCCGGCGTGTGCCGGTGGTTCGCGTCCTGCCGGTTGTTGAAGAACCGGTAGATCGGGATCGTGCCCTCGCGGCACGCGCCGGTGGCGTCGGGCACCTCGATGTAGAACACCGCGGGGTTCTCGAGGATCCAGATGCCGGGCCAGCGTGCCTGGACGAACTGGCATTCCGCCGCGTTCGCGGTGAAGAAGTGGGAGCGGATCAGCCCGCCCGCGTAGAAGCGGCACACCGGTTGCGCCGTCGGCGGCGCGAGGAACGGAACCGGGTACGCGAAGAACACGATGCCGGTGCGCTGCCACTGCGTGAGGTAGGTGTCGAGGGCCGCGATCTCGTTCGGGTCCGCGGTGATGAAATAGTGGTCGGCGGCCGCGTCGTAGTATTCGATGACCGGCACCGCGTTGGGCGGGATGACGCCGGTCGCGGGCGGCGTGCTCGCGACGGCCGCGCCCGCGTCGAGCAGGCCCGAGCCGCAGACGCCGCCCGCGCGGCATTGCGCGCCGATCGGGAAGTCGCGCGTCGTGCCGGTGAGGATCGACAGCACGCGGCCGGGCGTGAGCAGCGGATTGCGCGCGATCATCAGCGACGCGGTGCCCGAGACGAGCGGCGCCGAGAAGCTCGTGCCCGCCGCGATCGCGTACGCCGGATCGCCGGGCGTGGTGTCGCCGAGCGCGTAGGTCGACAGCACGAGCGAGCCCACGTCGCCGCCGTCGCCGCCGGGTGCCGAGAGGTCGACGCGCGCGCCGTAGTTCGAGTAGCCGGTGCGATCGCCGTTGTTGCCGGTGGCGGCGACGGTGACGACGCCGCCGCAGTTCGCCGGCGACCAGTTCGCCGCGTCGTCGGACGCGTTGCCCGCCGCGGCGACGACCACCGCGCCCTGCGCGAGCGCGTCGTCGATCGCTTCCTGGACCGCGGACGAGCACGCGCCGTAGCCGGCGAGGCTCATGTTGATCACGCGCGCGGGATTGGGATTCGGCGGCACGCCGTCGATCTGCACGCCGGACGCCCACAGCATGCCCTCGAACACGTCCGCGTCGGTGCCGCCGCACTTCGCGAGCACGCGCACCGGCAGGATCTTCGCGTTCCAGTCCATGCCGGCCATGCCGACGCCGTTGTTCGTGTTCGCCGCGATGAGGCCCGTGACGAACAGCCCGTGGAAGAAGCTGTCCTGCGCGGGCGCACCGTCGTAGCACTCGTTCGCGCCCTCCCAGTCGCCCTCGTCGCGCGGGTTCGGGTCGCGACCGTCGCCGTCGCGCGCACGCGCGGGATCGGAGACGAAGTCGTAGCCCGCGAGCACGCGGCCGTCGAGGTCGGGGTGGGGCAGGATGCCGGTGTCGATGACCGCGACCGCGATCGACGCCGAGCCCTTCTGCACGTCCCACGCGGCCGGCGCGTTGACGCCGGCGACCGGATCGGTCAGCGCCCACTGGTTGGCGAACAGCGGGTCGTTCGGGATCACCTGCGGGAGCACCCGGCGCACCGGGTCCGCGTACGCCACCGTCGCGTCCTGCTGCAGCGTCGCGGCGAGCGCGGCGAGCGCGTCGGGCGGACGCGCGACCGCGATCGACAGCATCCAGACGTTGCCGACCTTGCGTTCCGCGGCGACCGGCGTCCCGAGCAGCGCGGCGTATCGCGGCGCGAGCGTCGACCAGTCTTCGGGGACGCCGTCGGCGAGGCGCACCATCAATCGATTGCCCGCCGCGCGGAAGCGCGGATCCGCAGCCGACGCCGCCTTCGCGACCGCCTGCGGCGGACGGATCGGCTGCGCCCACAGCACCGAGCGGTCCTCGCGCAGGACCTTCGCGATCCGCGCCGCGCCCGCATCGTCGACCGGTCCCGCGACGGAGAGCTCGAGCGCGCCGGTGCGCGTCGTGCCCGTGAGCGTGAACGAAGCGCCCGCGACGCGCTCGAGCTTCGCGAGCATCGCGTCGGTGAGCGTGCCGCGCGGCGCCGCCGACGGATGCAGCATCACGCGCACGCCGGCGGACGCGTCGGCGAAGGCAGGCGCAGCGAGGGCGGCAGCCCCCAGCGTCGCGAGCGCCAGGATCGCGTCAAGGATGCGTGGCGTCGGGCGGGCTCTCGTGGTGGCCATGCGTGGGCTCCATCGGTCGTGACGCGGCGCGAGGCCGAGCCCCGGTCCGATGCAAGATCGGTGCCATGGCGTCGGGCTCCGCGCGGGCGCCCGGTCGAGGATAGCGAAAGGCCCGCTGTGTGTCGCGGGTCAGGCGCGTTTCGCGGCGACCTCGCGGACCATCGCGGACCGGAAAGGCGACAGCGCCTGGACCATCTGGGCGAACACCTTCGGATTCGCGGCGATGACCTGGCCGCCGTGCAGGTAGTCGCCCTCGCCGGACAGGTCGCCGATGAGGCCGCCTGCCTCGAGCACGAGCAGGCTCCCCGCGGCGACGTCCCAGGGATTGAGCCCCACCTCGAAGAAGCCGTCGTAGCAGCCGGCCGCGACGTACGCGAGGTCGAGCGCCGCGGCCCCGGGGCGGCGGAGGCCCGCGGTCTGCGTGATCATCTCGCGCATCATCGCGAGGTAGGTGTCGAGGAAGCTGCCGTCGCGGAACGGGAAGCCGGTCCCGATCAGGCACTCGCGCAGATGCTGACGCTTGCTGACGCGGATGCGGCGGTCGTTCTGGAATGCGCCGCGCCCCCGCGTGGCGGTGAAGAGGTCGTTGCGCACCGGGTCGTAGATGACGCCCTGCGTCACGACGCCGCGGTGCATCAGCGCGATCGACACGCAGTACTGGGGGAAGCCGTGCAGGAAGTTCGTCGTGCCGTCGAGCGGGTCGATCACCCAGACGTGCTCGGCCTCCTGGTTCTTTCCCTTCGCCGTGCCTTCCTCGGCGAGGACCGCGTGGTCGGGGTAGGCGCCGAGCAGCGTGTCGACGATCGCGGCCTCGGCCGCGTGGTCGATCTCGCTCACGAAGTCCTTCGGGCCCTTCGAGCTGACCTTGAGCAGGTCGAGGTCGCGTGCGCCGCGATTGATGATGTTGCCGGCGCGGCGTGCCGCCTTGACGGCGGTCGTGAGCATCGGGTGCATGGCGGTCGGGCGCGCCGCGGTCGGCGGACGCGGGGAACAAAGAGCGGGATTCCCCGCTATTCTACGCGCCTCCCAAGCGCGCCCATGGACGACGAACCCGCTCCCGCGCCCACGCTCGCCCGGCTTGCCGTCGTGCTGGTCGCGACGAGCCACCCGGGCAACATCGGCGCCTCCGCGCGCGCGATGCTGGCGATGGGGCTCGAGCGCCTCGTGCTCGTCGCGCCGGCGCGCTTCCCCGATCCCGAGGCGACCGCGCGCGCGACCGGCGCGACCGCGGTGCTCGAGCGCGCCCGCGTGGTCGAGTCGCTGGGCGCCGCGCTCGACGGCGTCGCGTGCTCGATCGGCTTCACCGCGCGGCCGCGCGAGTTCGCGGGCGAGGTGCTCTCCGCACGCGAGGCGGCGGGCCTGGCGATCGCGTCGCTGCGCGCCGGGCGCGACGCGGCGTTCGTGTTCGGCACCGAGATGTCGGGCCTGTCGAACGACGAGCTCGCGAGCTGCACCGCGGTGGCGACGATTCCCGCGAATCCGGCGTTCAGCTCGCTCAACCTCGCCTCGGCCGTGCAGGTCGCGGCGTACGAGGCGCGCGTCGCCGCGCACGGCGACGCGGTGTGGCGCGCGCCGCGCTTCGCGCCGGCGACGCACGAGGCGATCGAAGGGCTCGTCGCACACGCCGAGCGCACGTTCGTCGCGATGCGGTTCCTGCACCCGGAGATGCCGCGCCGGCTGATGCCGAGGCTGCGGCGGCTCTTCGCGCGCGCCGGCCTCGAGCGCGAGGAGGTGAACATCCTGCGCGGCATCCTCGCGCGAATCGACCAGCTGATCGGGAGGGCGCGATGAGCGCGCGCGCGCTCCGGCTCTTCCGCAGGACGCCCAGGGACGTGGACGATCGCCCGCCCGGCGACACGCGCTGCCGCAACTGCGGCGCCGACGCGCCGGGCGCGTACTGCCCTTCGTGCGGGCAGGAGACGCGGATCGCGCTGCCGAAGGCGTCGCAGTTCCTGCGCGAGGCCGCGGGACGCTACGTCGCCTTCGACGGCAGGATGTGGCGCACGCTCGCGCTGCTGCTCGCCCGGCCGGGCTTCCTCACGCGCGAGTACCTCGCGGGCAGGCGCATCCGCTACGTGCGCCCGGCGAGGCTCGTGCTGGTGCTGGCGATCGTGCTGTTCGCGGCGATCCGGCTCACGAACGACGACGAGGCGATCCTGGTGAAGGTGGGCGGCGACGCTCCGCCGCCGGCGACCCCGGCGGCAGGTGCGCCAGCGACGGGCGCGCCGCCGGCCAAAGCACCCGCCAAGGCGCCTTCGGCCAGGCCCGCGCCGGCCGCGGCGACGCCGGAGCCGGCGGGGAAGGCCCTGGTCGAGCTCGACGGCGAGCCGCTCAAGATCGACGCGGGGCCGGCGCGCATCGAGATCGACGAGGACCTCGACATCGACGTCGCGGGGCTCTCGTCGCCGCTCGGGCAGCGCTTCGCGAAGCGGCTCACGAGCTTCAACCGGCTCGATCGCGGCGAGAAGGTCCGCGCGATCGTCGCGGGCATGCTGCGCTTCGGGCCGTACGCGCTCGTCGCGCTCCTGCCCGCGTTCGCGCTGATGATGCAGCTCCTGTACCTCGGCCGCTCGCGCCGCTACCCGGGCCGCCCGCGGCGCTACGCCGAGCACCTCGTGTTCGGCGCGCACAACCACGCGTTCGCCGCGCTGCTCCTCACGATCGCCGTCGTCACGCCCACCGGGCCGCTGACCGCGCTGCTGGCGCTCTGGGCCGCCGTCTACCTGCCCTGGTCGATGCACGCGGTGTACGGCGGGCGCTGGATCGGCGTGTTCGCCCGCACGCTCGTCGCGTCGGTCGTCTACCTCGTCCTGTTCTCGCTCGCGGTCGCGGCGCTCGTCGTCGTCGCGGTGCTCTTCCGGTAGCGCGTCGCGCGTCGTCAGCAGCGCGCGCCGAGCCACGCGAGCACGTCGCGCGCGACCTGGTCGCGCACGTCGTCGAGCAGCAGGTGGTGGTAGGCGCCCGGGTAGGTCAGGAGCGTCTTGTCGCGCGCGCCGGCGATCGCGGCGAGCGCGATCGTGCCGTCGGCGGGCACGATGCGATCCGCGAGGCCGTGCATGAGCAGGAGCGGCGAAGCGATGTCGTCCGCGCGCCGCATCACGCGCTCGATGCCGTCGAGCGTGGCGCGCGCGAGCGCCGGCGTGATCTTCCCGAGCTGCAGGCGCGGGTCGTCGAGGTAGTCGGCGAGGGCGACCGGGTCGCGCGCGATGCCTGAAAGGTCGAGCCCCGGGTCGAGCCTGAGGCGCGGCGCGAGGGCGGCGAGCAGCGGAAGCGCGCGCCGCGCGAGGCCGGTCGCGCCGCTCGCGTCGAGCGCGGGCGCGCCGGCGATGATGCCGGCGAGGCTCTCGTGCGGCTCGAACGCCGCGGTGAGCGCGAGCAGGCCGCCGAGGCTGCCTCCCATCACGAAGACCGGGCGGCCGTTCCCCTCGTCGGCCGCGAGCGCGATCGCGTTCGACAGATCCGAGGTGAGCACCGCGAGGTCGCGCGCGTAGAGCCTCGGCCCCTGCGATTCACCGTGGCCGCGCAGGTCGAACGCGAGCACCGCGAAGCCGTTCGCGGCGATCGTTTCGTAGAAGCGCAGGTAGGGCTTGGCGCGCCGGTGCTCGCCCAGCCCGTGCATGAACACGACCGCGGCGCGCGGCTCGCCGGCCGGGAGCCAGCGCTCGGCGGCGAGATGCACGCCGGAAGGCGGTCCCGCGTTCGATCCGTCGGGCATGGAGGGGCGGGGGCCTCGTGGGCTGGAGCCGGCGGCAGTTTAGCAAGGGCTCCGTCGTCCGCACGGACGGGGTGGAATAGTTGAGCAAATTCATCGGGTATGAGAGAATGACCCCATGTTCGACCGGCTGAAAGAAGACATCGCCGTCGTGTTCGACCGCGACCCCGCGGCGCGCACGCGCTGGGAGGTGCTGACCTGCTATCCGGGCCTGCACGCGCTCGCCTGGCACCGCGCGGTGGCGAATCCGCTGTGGCGACGCGGCTACAAGTGGCTCGCGCGCCTGGTCTCGCACCTTTCCCGGTTCTTCACCGGCATCGAGATCCATCCGGGCGCGACGATCGGGCGCCGCGTGTTCATCGACCACGGCATGGGCATCGTGATCGGGGAGACGGCCGAGATCGGCGACGACGCGACGCTCTACCACGGCGTCACGCTCGGCGGGACGTCGTGGAACAAGGGCAAGCGGCACCCGACGCTCGGGCGCAACGTCGTGGTGGGCGCGGGCGCGAAGATCCTCGGTCCGATCACCGTCGGAGACGACGCGAAGGTCGGATCGAACGCGGTGGTCGTCCGCGACGTGCCGCCGGGCGCCACGGCGGTCGGCATCCCCGCGAGGATCCACACCGCGGAGGACGCCCAGCGCCAGGAACAGCAGGCGGCGAAGATCGGGTTCTCCGCCTACGCGATCGGCAAGGAGATGGACGATCCGGTCGTGCAGGCGCTGCACAAGCTCCTGGACCACGTCTCGGCGACGGACGCGCGCCTCGATCGGCTCGTCGACGGCCTCAAGCACAGCGGCGTCGAGTGCGGCGACGACCGGGCGGTCGCGGACGGCTTCGATCCGCAGCAGATCAACCGGACGCTGGGTTGAACTTCGGGCCCATATAGTTGACTAAATCGTTCGGGAATAGTAGGATGTTGATTGCGAAGGGAAATTCACCCTACTGAGCGCATGGGAATGCCATGCGCCGGGCCGCTCCCCCGTTTCCCCGGGGCCGGCCGAGCGGACAGACGAAGGATGCCTCCATGCGCCTGACGACCAAGGGCCGGTTCGCGGTGACCGCGATGATCGACGTCGCGATGCAGGGCCAGCAGGGCCCGGTGACGCTCTCCGCGGTGTCCGAGCGCCAGAAGATCTCGCTCTCGTACCTCGAGCAGCTGTTCGGCAAGCTCCGCCGCGCGGGGCTGGTCGAGAGCGTGCGCGGGCCGGGCGGCGGCTACAACCTGGCGCGCGCGGGCGACGCGATCTCGGTCGCCGACGTGATCCTCGCGGTGGACGAGCCGATCGACGCGACGCAATGCGGCGGGCGCGAGAACTGCCTCGACGACCGCCGCTGCATGACGCATGAGCTGTGGGCGGGCCTGAACGCGCACATCTTCGCCTACCTGCGCTCGGTGACGCTGGCCGAGCTGGTGCGCCAGCAGGCCGCGCGCGCGAACGGCGAAGCGGTCGTGATGCGCGACCACCGGCCGCCGAGCCCCCGCTCGACCGAGCCCGTCACCGCCTGACGCAGGACGCCGACATGAAGCTGCCGATCTACCTCGACTACTCGGCGACGACGCCGGTCGACCCGCGCGTCGCGCAGGCGATGATCCCGTGGCTCACCGAGAACTTCGGCAATCCGGCGTCGCGCTCGCACGCGTACGGCTGGGCGGCCGAGGAGGCGGTCGAGAAGGCGCGCGAGCACGTCGCCGCGCTCGTCAACTGCGATCCGCGCGAGATCGTCTGGACCTCGGGCGCGACGGAGTCGATCAACCTCGCGTTGAAGGGCGCCGCGCACTTCTACAAGGACAAGGGGCGGCACCTCGTGACGGTGAAGACCGAGCACAAGGCGACGCTCGACACGATGCGCGAGCTCGAGCGCGAGGGCTTCGAGGTCACCTACCTCGACGTCGACGCCGAGGGCATGGTGTCGCTCGAGGCGTTCGAGGCGGCGCTCAAGCCCGGCACGATCCTCGCGTCGGTGATGATGGTGAACAACGAGATCGGCGTCGTGCAGGACGTCGCGGGCATGGGCGAGATCTGCCGCAAGCGCGGCGTGGTCTTCCACGTCGACGCGGCGCAGGCGACCGGCAAGCTGCCGATCGACCTCGGGACGCTCAAGGTCGACCTGATGAGCTTCTCGGCGCACAAGACCTACGGCCCGAAGGGCGTCGGCGCGCTCTACGTGCGGCGGAAGCCGCGCGTCCGCATCGAGGCGCAGATGCACGGCGGCGGCCACGAGCGCGGCATGCGCTCGGGCACGCTGCCGACGCATCAGATCGTCGGCATGGGGGAGGCGTTCCGGATCGCGAAGGCCGAGATGGCCGAGGAGTGCGAGCGCATCCGCGCGCTGCGCGACCGCCTGTGGAAGGGGCTGTCGGCGATCGAGGAGGTGTACGTCAACGGCAGCCTCGCGCACCGCGTGCCGCACAACCTCAACGTCAGCTTCAACTTCGTCGAGGGCGAGAGCCTGATCATGGCGATCAAGGACGTCGCGGTGTCGTCGGGCTCGGCCTGCACGTCGGCGTCGCTCGAGCCCTCGTACGTGCTGCGCGCGCTGGGCCGCAGCGACGAGCTCGCGCACAGCTCGATCCGGTTCACGGTCGGCCGCTTCACGACGCCGGCCGACATCGACTACACGGTCGACCTCGTGAAGCGCAAGATCGCGAAGCTGCGCGAGCTGTCGCCGCTGTGGGAGATGCACCAGGAAGGTGTCGACCTCAACGCGGTGCAGTGGGCGGCGCATTAAAGGAGCAAGCGATGGCTTACAGCGACAAGGTTCTCGATCACTACGAAAATCCGCGCAACGTCGGCTCGTTCGCGAAGGACGACGCCGCGGTGGGCACCGGGATGGTCGGCGCGCCCGCGTGCGGCGACGTGATGAAGCTTCAGATCAAGGTCGGCAAGGACGGGCTCATCGAGGACGCCAAGTTCAAGACCTACGGCTGCGGCTCCGCGATCGCGTCGTCGTCGCTCGTCACCGAGTGGGTGAAGGGCAAGACCCTCGACCAGGCGATGTCGATCCGGAACACCGCGATCGCGGAGGAGCTCGCGCTGCCGCCGGTGAAGATCCACTGCTCGATCCTCGCCGAGGACGCGATCAAGGCCGCGGTGGCCGACTACCGCAAGAAGCACGGCGAGGCGACCGCGCCGGCGGGCGAGAAGCTCGCGGCGGACTGACGATGGCGATCACGATCACCGAGAACGCCGCGAGGCACGTCGCCTCGCAGCTCAAGCGCCGCGGCAAGGGCGTCGGGCTGAGGCTGGGCGTCCGGACGTCCGGCTGCTCGGGGCTCGCGTACAAGCTCGAGTTCGCCGACGAGCGCAAGCCCGAGGACGTCGAGTTCTCGGAGCACGGCGTCACCGTGCTCGTCGATCCGAAGAGCCTGCCCTACCTCGACGGCACCGAGCTCGACTTCGCGCGCGAGGGCCTGAACGAGGGCTTCAAGTTCCGCAATCCCAACGTCAAGGGCGAGTGCGGCTGCGGCGAATCGTTCAACGTTTGACGCCGGGCGATCCGCGCGCATCGCCCCCGCACGACCGTGCTGGACTTCACGCGCAACCACTTCGAGCTGTTCGGGCTGCCGGCCCGCTACGCGATCGACGCGTCCGCGCTCGATGACGCGTATCGCACGCTGCAGCGCGCCGTGCACCCGGACCGGCACGCCGCCTCGGACGACGCGTCGCGGCGGCTCGCGCTGCAGGCGGCCGCGCGCGTGAACGAGGCTTACCGCACGCTCGGCGACCCGGTCGCCCGCGCGCGCTACCTGCTCGCGTTGAAGGGCGTCGAGGCGCTCGACGAGGCCGACACCGCGCTGCCGGCGGACTTCCTCGAGCGGCAGCTCGAGCGGCGCGAGCGCGCGTCGGACGCCGCCGAGGCGGGCGACGAGGCCGCGCTGGAGGCGCTGCTGCACGAGGTGCGCGGCGAGGCGGCCGCGACCGGCGCCGCGCTCGCGTCCATGCTCGACGCGCCGGTGCCCGCGCGCGAGGCGCGGGATCGCGTGCGCGAGCTCACCTTCCTCGACAGGCTCGCGCGCGACGTCGACGCGATGCTGGCGGAGGCGTGAGCGTGGGCGGCGAAGGGATGCTTCGCACCGTCGGGCGCGCCGTGGTCGCGGCCGGAGACTGGACGCGCGTCGCCGACGGCTACGACGGGCTGTCGTCGGGCCGCGCGGTCGCCGCGACGGAGAGGACCTGATGGCGCTCTTGCAGATCGCGGAGCCCGACGAGCGCCCGGCCGAGCGGCCGCGCAAGCGCGCGATCGGCATCGACCTCGGCACGACGAACTCGCTCGTCGCCACCGTGCGCGCGGACGGGATCGCGATCGTGCTGCCCGACGCGGACGGCCGCACGCTCGTGCCGTCGATCGTCCACTACGGCGCGCCGGGCGTCGAGGTCGGCTACGACGCCGTCCCCGCGCAGACGGCCGATCCGCAGAACACGCTGGTGTCGGTCAAGCGGCTGATGGGACGCGGGCTCGCGGACCTCGCCGACGCCCGGCGCTTCCCCTATCGCTTCGTCGACGCGCCGGGCATGGTCCGGGTCACGACGCGCGCGGGCGACAAGTCGCCGGTCGAGGTCTCGGCCGACATCCTGCGCGCCCTGCGTGCCCGGGCCGAGGCTCAGCTCGGCGGGCCGATCGAGGCGGCGGTCGTCACCGTGCCCGCGTATTTCGACGACGCGCAACGCCAGGCGACGAAGGACGCGGCGCGCCTCGCCGGATTGCCGGTGCTGCGCCTCCTGAACGAGCCCACGGCCGCGGCGGTCGCCTACGGGCTCGACCACGGCGCCGAGGGCACCTACGCCGTCTACGACCTCGGCGGCGGCACGTTCGACATCTCGATCCTCAAGCTCACGCGCGGCGTGTTCGAGGTGCTCGCGACCAACGGCGATTCGGCGCTCGGCGGCGACGACTTCGACCACCGCGTGTTCTGCTGGATCCTCGAGGCCGCGCGCGTGCCGCCGCCCTCGCCGGAGGACGCGCGGCTCCTCCTGCTGCGCGCCCGCGAGGCGAAGGAGATGCTGACCGGCCACGACGCCGCGCCGATCGTGGCGACGCTGTCGACGGGGCAGCGCATCGATCTCTCGCTCACCGCGGCGGCCTTCTCGTCGATGACGCGCACGCTCATCGACAAGACGCTCGGGCCGGCGCGCCGGGCGTTGCGCGACGCCGGGCTCGCGGCGACCGAACTCGACGGCGTCGTGCTGGTCGGCGGCGCGACGCGGATGCGCGAGGTGCGTCGCGCGGTCGCCGAGTTCTTCGGCCAGACGCCGCTCACGAACCTCAATCCCGACGAGGTCGTCGCGCTGGGCGCCGCGATCCAGGCGAACGCGCTCGCCGGCAATCGCGCGCGCGGCGACGACTGGCTGCTGCTCGACGTGATCCCGCTGTCGCTCGGCCTCGAGACGATGGGCGGGCTCGTCGAGAAGATCGTGCCGAGGAACGCGACGCTCCCGGTGACGCGCGCGCAGGACTTCACGACCTGGAAGGACGGGCAGTCCGCGATGGCGATCCACGTCGTGCAGGGCGAGCGCGAGCGCGTCGCCGACTGCCGGTCGCTCGCGCGCTTCGAGCTGCGCGGCATCCCGGCGATGGCCGCCGGCGCGGCGCGCATCCGCGTGACGTTCCAGGTCGACGCGGACGGGCTGCTCTCGGTCGCGGCGCGCGAGCAGACGACCGGCGCCGAGGCGTCGATCGCGGTGAAGCCGAGCTACGGCCTCTCCGACGACGAGATCGCCCGGATGCTGCGCGAATCGTTCGACCACGCGGCGGACGACATGGCGGCGCGCGCGCTGGGCGAGGCGCGCGTCGAGGCCGACCACATCGCGATGGCGGCCGAGGCGGCGCTCGCGGCGGACGGCGACCTGCTCGCGCCCGACGAGCGCGCGTCGATCGACGCCGCGCTCGCGGCGATGCGCGAGGCGCGCAACGGCGACGACGCGGCCGCGCTGCGCGCCGCGGTCGAGGCCGTCAACCGCGCCACCGCGGACTTCGCCGCGCGGCGCATGGATCGCGGCGTGCGGCGCGCGCTCGCGGGGCGCACCGTCGATTCGATCGCCTGAGGACCGCCTTGCCCGAGATCGTCGTCCTGCCGCACGCCGAGCTCTGCCCCGAAGGCAAGACCTTCGAGGGCGAGCCGGGCAAGTCGATCTGCGACAACCTGCTCGACCACGGCGTCGAGATCGAGCACGCCTGCGAGAAGTCGTGCGCCTGCACGACCTGCCACGTCATCGTGCGCGAGGGCGGGGCGTCGCTCGAGCCGGCTTCCGAGGACGAGGACGACCTCCTCGACCGGGCGTGGGGCCTCACGCCGCAGTCGCGCCTGTCGTGCCAGGCGATCGTCGCGGGCGAGCCTCTGGTCGTCGAGCTCCCGCGCTACACGATCAACTACGCGAAGGAGCGCAAGTGAAGTGGACCGATTCGCAGGCGATCGCGATCGCGCTCGCCGACGCGCATCCGGACGTCGACCCGCGCCGCGTCAACTTCGTCGACCTGCGCGACATGGTCATCGCGCTCGACGGCTTCGCCGACGACCCGAAGCGCTCGGGCGAGAAGATCCTCGAGGCCATCCAGATGGCCTGGATCGACGAAACCTAGAAGCGGCGATCGGAGTTGGGAGAAGCGCGGCGACGGCTCCGGACCTTCATGAGCGCGGCGCCGCGGCTGGGCGTTCGCGAGGCCCTTCATCGCGCATCTCCCATCTCCCGCCTTCGCCCTTCTCAGTTGAACAGGTTGAGCACGGCATCCAGGCCGCCGTGGTCGATCGCGTGCGTCGCCTGCGCGCGCACGACCGGCTTGGCGCGGTAGGCGATCGACACGTCGGCCTCGCGCAGCATCGGCAGGTCGTTCGCGCCGTCGCCGATCGCGACGACGAGGCCGCCGTCGCGCGCGTTCGCATCCCGCATCGACGCCAGCGCGGCGGCCTTGCGGCGAGCGTCGACGATCTCCCCCAGCACGCGCCCGGTCAGGCGCCCCTCGACGACCTCGAGACGGTTGGAGACGGTCGCGTCGAGCCCCAGGCGGTCCTTCAGGCGGTCGGTGAAGTGCGTGAAGCCGCCCGAGACGAGCAGCGTCTTCGCGCCGACCGCGCGCACGGCGGCTAGCAGCGCCTCGGCGCCCGGCGACAGCTTGAGGCGCTCGCGGTAGACCGCGTCGAGCACGTCGACCGGCAGGCCCTCGAGCAGCGCCACGCGGCGCGTCAGGCTCGCGGCGAAGTCGATCTCGCCGCGCATCGCGCTGGCGGTGACCGCCGACACCTCGTCCTTCACGCCTGCGTAGTCGGCGATCTCGTCGATGCACTCGATCGTGATCAGCGTCGAGTCCATGTCCATCGCGAGCACCGCGATCGACGCGAGCCTGCGGTCGCGCGGCACGACCGCGCAGTCGAGGCCGGCCGCCGCGCAGGCCTCGCGGACGCCGCCGGCGTCGTGCACGCCGCGCAGCCGCCACGCGACGACGGTCGAGCCCGGCCGCGCGGGGATCGCCTCGATGGCGTCGGGGTCGGTGATCGCGGCGAGCGTGGCGACCTCGTCGCCGTCGATCGTCGCGCCCTGGACGACGACGTCGAGCGCCGAGCCGGTCATCGCGGGGCGCGGCGCGGCCCGCGCGGCCGGTCGTCGCGCGACAGCGGCTGCGAGACGGCGGGGTGCGACGCGTCGCCGGCCTCGGCCAGCGTGAAGTCGATGCGGCTCTGCTCGAGGTCGACGCGCGCGACGCGCACGCGGACCCGGTCCGCCAGCCGGAACGCGAGGCCGCTGCGCTCGCCGGTGAGCGCGTGGCGGGCGGCGTCGAACCGGAAGTAGTCGCGCGGCAGCTCGGTCACGTGCACGAGGCCGTCGACGTTGAGGCCGTCGAGCGTCACGAAGATCCCGAAGCTCGCGACGCCGCTGATCGTGCCGTCGAACGCCTCGCCGACCTTGTCCTGCATGTACCAGCACTTGAGCCAGGCCTCGACGTCGCGCGTCGCGTCGTCGGCGCGTCGCTCGGCGAGCGAGCAGTGCTCGCCCAGCTCGGCCCAGTTCGTGCCCGACGGCTGGTAGCGTTTCCCGGCGAGGGTCGCCTTGATCGCGCGGTGCACGGTGAGGTCGGGGTAGCGCCGGATCGGCGAGGTGAAGTGCGCGTACGCCTCGTAGGCGAGGCCGAAGTGCCCGACGTTGTCCGGACGGTAGCGCGCCTGCTGCAGCGAGCGCAGCAGCACCGTCTGCAGCAGCGGGAAGTCGGGACGCCCCTTGATCTTCTCGAGCAGCTTCGCGTAGTCCATCGCGGTCGGCTCGTCGCCGCCGGAGAGCGAGAGCCCGCTCGCGCCGAGGAACGCCTTGAGCTGCTCGAGCTTCTCCGGCGTGGGCCCCTCGTGGACGCGGTAGAGCGCCGGGTGCCCCGCCTTCGCGAGCATGTCGGCGGCGCAGACGTTCGCCGCGAGCATGCACTCCTCGATCAGCTTGTGCGCGTCGTTGCGCGGCGCGGGCACGATCTTCTCGATCTTGCCGTGCGCGTCGAACACCAGCGCGAGCTCGACGGTCTCGAAGTCGATCGCGCCGCGCTTGTCGCGGCTCGCGTCGAGCACGCGGTAGAGCGCGTGCAGCGCCTGCAGGTGCGGCAGCAGCGCCTTCGCGCGCGCGTCCTTCGCGGTCGCCGGATCCGAGAGCCAGCCCCACACCTCGGTGTAGGTCAGTCGGGCGCGCGAGTGCATGACGGCCGGGTAGAACCGGTAGCGGCGGACGGCGCCGGTCGCGGCGATCTCCATGTCGGCGACCATGCAGAGGCGATCGACCTCGGGCTTGAGCGAGCACAGCTCGTTGCTGAGCTCCTCGGGCAGCATCGGGATCACGCGGCGCGGGAAGTACACCGAGGTCGCGCGCTCGCGCGCGTCGCGGTCGATCGCGTCGCCGTCCTTCACGTAGTGCGAGACGTCGGCGATGGCGACGACGAGCCGCCAGCCCTTGCCCTTGTGCTCGCACCACACCGCGTCGTCGAAGTCCTTCGCGGTCTCGCCGTCGATCGTCACGAGGGGCAGCCCGGTGAGGTCGACGCGGCCCGCGCGCTCGCTGTCCTGCACCTTCGCGGGAAGCCTGCGCGCATGCGCCGCCGCCGCCTTCGAGAACTCGAAGGGAAGCGCGTGCTTGCGCAGCGCGATCTCGATCTCGATGCCGGGGTCGGTGGCCCGCCCGAGCACCTCGGTCACGCGCGCGATCGGCTCGCGCTCCGCGGTCGGGTACTCGACGATCTCGACGACGACGACGTCGCCGGGCTTCGCCTTGCCGCGGTCCTTCGCGGGGACGATCAGGTCCTGCGCGATGCGCCGGTTCTCGGCGACGACGAAGTGCACGCCGCGCTCCTCGTGCAGCCGCCCGACGACCTCGCGGCGCGCGCGCTCGAGCACCTCGACGACCTCGCCCTCGGGCCGGCCGCGGCGATCGGTGCCGGTGACGCGCACGCTGGCGCGGTCGCCGTGCAGCGCCTTGTGCATCTCGCGCGCGGGCAGCGCGACGTCGGGGCCGCCGTCGTCGCGGATCAGGAAGCCGTAGCCGTCGGGATGCCCTTCGAGGCGGCCCGCGACGAGGTCGAGCTTGGCCGCGATGCAGAGCTGGCCCTTGCGGTTGACGAGGAGCTCGCCGCGGTCGTGCAGGTGCGCGATCTCGTCGTCGAGCGCGCGGCGCCCCCGGCGGTCGAGCGCGAGGCGCTCGGCCAGCTCGTCGGGCGAGAGCGGGACGCCGGCGTCGGCGAGCGCGGCGAGTATCGACGCGGCGGTGGGGGCGGAGGGGGGCTGCTTCTTTGACAACGTTGGAATGTCCTTGTAAAATAACGAGTTCAGTGCGCGCTGTCGGGCGTGGATGCCCAGATGGCGGAATTGGTAGACGCACCAGTTTCAGGTACTGGCGGGTAACACCGTGGAGGTTCGAGTCCTCTTCTGGGCACCAGTCCCGACCGCGCACGCAGCACCGCACCACCGACGCCCGCGAACGCGGGCGTTTTCATTCGCGCGGCCGACGTCCGGATGCCGGGGCGCCGCGCGAGGGCCATGGCCGGTCAGTCCGACGCGACGCCCGCCGACGCGAGCCGCGCCGCCAGCGCATCCGGCCGCATCCGGTCGTAGATCTCGAACGGCTGGTGGATCCACGGGTTGTCCGGCAGGTAGTCGACGTGGAAGTCCGGCCGGAACACCGAGCACGCCTTCCACCAGAGCACCGCGGTCTTGAGCTCGCGCATGTGCGCGAAGCGCTTCGGCAGCGTGTCGACGACCTTCGCGAGCGTGTGGCCCGAGTCGACCATGTCGTCGACCAGGAGCACGTGGCTGCCGAGCTTCGGCGAGGTCATCGTCATGTGCTCGGCGATCACGAGGTCGCCGCGCACGGTGCCGCCGTCGGCGGCGTACGAGTGCGTCGACAGGATCGCGAGCGGCTTCTCGTAGATGCGCGAAAGGACGTCGCCGACGCGCAAGCCCCCGCGCGCGATGCAGATGATCTGGTCGAACGCGTAGCCGGACTCGTGGACGACGAGCGCGAGCCGCTCGATCAGCGTGTGGTACTGCTCCCAGGTCACGTGCAGGCTCACGGAGCGGCTCCCCGGCGCTTCGAAGGCGACCAGTGTACTTGGGCGGTCAATGGAACGGGTGGTGCCGAAGGATCGTCTCGTCGCGGTCCGGCCCGGTCGACACCATCGCGATCGGGATGCCGGCCAGCGCCTGGACGCGGTCCAGGTACGCGCGCGCGGCGGCGGGGAGCGCCTCCATCGTGCGGGCGCCGACCGTGCTGGCGCCCCAGCCTTCGAGCGTTTCGTAGACCGGCACGCACTTCGCGACCGCGTCGGCGCCGGTCGGCACGAGGTCGGCCGGGCGGCCGTCGATCGTGTAGCCGGTGCAGACGCGGATCTCCGGCAGGCCGTCGAGCACGTCGAGCTTCGTGATGCACAGGCCGTTGACGCCCGAGAGCTGGAGCGAGCGGCGCAGGGCCGGCAGGTCGAGCCACCCGCAGCGGCGCGGGCGGCCGGTGACCGAGCCGAACTCGTTGCCCCGCTTCGCGAGCCGCGCGCCGGTCTCGTCGAGGAGCTCGGTCGGGAACGGGCCGCCGCCGACGCGCGTCGTGTACGCCTTCACGATGCCGAGCACGTAGTCGAAACCGTGCGGGCCGATGCCGCTGCCCGCCGCTGCGGCGCCGGCGATGCAGTTCGAGCTCGTCACGAACGGGTAGGTGCCGTGGTCGACGTCGAGCAGCGCGCCCTGCGCGCCCTCGAACAGCAGCGACTCGCCGCGCGTCCGCGCCGCGTGGAGCATCGCCGCGACGTCGGCGACCATCGGCGCGATCTCGCGCGCGTGCGCGAGCGCCTCGTCGCGGGTGCGCTCGAAGGGCACCGGCGCGGCCTTGTGGTAGTGCTCGAGCACGAAGTTGTGGTAGCCCAGCACGCGCTCGAGCTTCTCGGCGAAGCGGTCCGGGTCGAGGAGATCCTGGACGCGCAGCGCGCGGCGCGCGATCTTGTCCTCGTACGCGGGTCCGATGCCGCGGCCGGTCGTGCCGATCTTGTCGTCGCCCGCGCCGCTCTCGCGCGCCTGGTCCAGCGCCGCGTGGTAGGGCAGCACGAGCGGGCACGCGGGCGAGATCGCGAGGCGGCCGCGCACCGATACGCCTGCGGCCTCGAGCTCGCGGATCTCGGTGAGCAGCGCCGACGGCGACACGACGACGCCGTTGCCGATGTAGATGCGCACGTTCGGGCGCAGCGCGCCCGACGGGATCAGGCGCAGCACCGTCTTCTTGCCGCCGATCACGAGCGTGTGGCCGGCGTTGTGGCCCCCCTGGAAGCGCACGACGCCCGACGCGCTCTCGGTCAGCCAGTCGACGATCTTGCCCTTGCCTTCATCGCCCCATTGGGTGCCGATGACGACGACGTTCTTGCCCATGCCTTTCCCCCGGGTTGCCGCGTCAGGCGCGAGGCGCGCCGTCGCCGGCGACGTCGGCCAGGTGCCGCAGGTCGAGCGTGAATCCGGTCGCCGGCCGCGCGCGGCCGAACGCCTTGCCGATGCCGTCGTAGCGACCGCCGTTGCCGAGCGCGCGCGTGCGCCCGGCGGTGAACACCGAGAAGATCGCGCCGTTCTGGTAATGGTAGCCGGTGAGGTCGGCGAGATCGACGTGCAGCGCCTCGACCTCGCGCTCGGCCGCCGTCGCGAGCGACTCGAGCGCCGCGAGCGCGTTCGCGATCGCCGGCGTGTCCGGGAGCCGCGCGCGCGCCTCGGCGATCACCTCGTGCGCCGGGCCGTAGAGGCCCGGCAGCGCGGTCAGCGCGTCGCGCCAGACGACCGGCAGCCGCGACGCGATCTCGGCGACCGCGGGCGCGTCCTTCATGCGCAGCGCCGCGAAGAGCTCGCCGTCCTCGGCGTGCCCGGAGAGGCCCGCGCCCGCCGACAGCGCGCGGTAGACGCCGACGTGGCCGAGGTCGAGGTGGAGCGCGCGAACGCCGCACTCGGCGAGCGACGACAGGATGAGGCCGACGACCTCGCGGTCGCCCGCGATGCCCGGCTCGCCGAAGAGCTCGGCGCCGATCTGCACGACCTCGCGCGTCGCCCCCGGGCCGGCGGGCTGCGTCCGCAGCACGCTCCCGGCGTAGCAGAGCCGCGTGACGCCCGGCTCGTTCAAGAGGTGCGCGTCGATGCGCGCGACCTGCGGCGTCGTGTCCGCGCGCACGCCGAGCATCCGGCCCGACAGCGGATCGACGACCTTGAACGTCTGGAGCTCGAGGTCGCGCCCGGTGCCGGTCAGCAGCGACTCCAGGTGCTCGACGAGCGGCGGCTGCACGAGGCGGTACCCCCGCGACGCGAAGTGGTCGAGCACGCGCCGGCGCAGCGCCTCGATCCTCGCGGCCTCGGCCGGCAGGATGTCCTCGATCGCCTCGGGCAGGATCCACTTACGCATTGCGCAGCACCAGGAACGCGGCGAGCCCCATCAGGATCGACGCGAGGCCGATGAACCGGACCTGCCCGTCGCTCATCTCGGTCAGCTTGCGGAACGTCTCGCGCCAGGCGCGCGGCGCCAGGAACGGCATCAGGCCTTCGACGACGAGCACGAGCGCCAGCGCCGCCCAGAGCGTGTCCACCGCGACGTCTCCACCGGGCGGCTACGACGCCGCGGTGGCGCCCGCCCGCCGGCGAGCGGGGCCGCGGATCACGCGTCGGAGCGACGTCATTTCGGGGACGGCGCGCGGGCGCCGTCCCTCCCGCCGCTCTGCCGGAAGTAGCGGAAGAACTCGGACGACGGATCGAGGATCAATACGTCGCCGCGGCTGCGGAACGACGCCTTGTACGCCTCGAGGCTGCGGTAGAACGCGAAGAACTCCGGGTTGACGCCGTAGGCCGCCGAGTAGATCGCGGCCGCGCGCGCGTCGCCGTCGCCCTTGATCTTCTGCGCCTGGCGGAACGCCTCGGCCAGGATGACCTCGCGCTGACGGTCGGCGTCCGCGCGGATCTTCTCGCTCTCCGCGCCGCCCTGCGACCGCAGCTCGTTCGCGACGCGGCGGCGCTCCGATTCCATCCGCGCGTACACCGGGCCCAGCACGTCGGGCGGAAGCTCGACGCGGCGCAGCCGGACGTCGACGACCTCGACCCCGATCGACTTCGCGTCGCTGTCGGCCTTGGTGCGCGTCGTGGACATGATCTGGTCGCGCTGCGTCGAGATCGCCTCGTGCATCGAGCGCTTGTTGAATTCCTCGGCGAGGTTCGCGCGCACGGTCTGCGTCAGGCGGCGGCGCGCCGCCTCCTCGTCGCCCTGCACCGACACGTAGAACTTGCGCACGTCGCTGATCCGCCAGAGGACGACGAACTCGACGAGCAGCGGCTTCTTCTCGGAGGTCGTGACGCGGTCCGGCTCGGGGATCTCGAGCGTCAGGTTGCGCTGGTCGAAGTACTTGACGTTCTGCACCAGCGGCAGCTTGAAGTACAGGCCGGGTTCGGTGATCACCTCGACCACCTCGCCCAGCTGGAACTTGATCGCGTTCTGCGTCTGGTGGACGGTGAACAGCGCCTGCGACGCGACGAGGATCGCGGCGACGACGATCGCGAGGAGCGGCATCGTGAACTTCATCGCGTCAGCCCCCCCGGTCCCGGCGCAGCGAGTCGCGCGAGCGCTGCGCGTCGCCCGCCGTGGGCGCGTCCGCCGGCGTCGTCGCGCGCGCGCCGCCCGGCGGCAGCGGCTCGGCGGCCGGCGGGCTCGCCGGGGCGCCGCCGTACTGCATCAGCTTGTCGAGCGGCAGGCCGAGCAGGTTGCCCGCCTTCGGCTCGACCACGACCTTCGACGTCGGCCCGAGCACCGACTGCATCATGTCGAGGTACAGGCGCTCGCGCGTGACGCCCGGCGCCTTCTGGTACTCGACGACGATCTGCCGGAAGCGCGCGGCGTCGCCTTCGGCGCGCGCCACGATCGACGCCTGGTAGCCCTGCGCTTCCTCGAGCAGCCGCGCGGCGTTGCCCCGCGCGCGCGGGATGACGTCGTTCGCGTAGGCCTGGCCTTCGTTCTTCAGGCGCTCGCGGTCCTGGCCCGCCTTGACCGCGTCGTCGAACGCCGCCTGGACCTTCTCGGGCGGCTGCACGTTCTGGAGCGTGACCTTCTGGACGAACACGCCGGTCCGGAATCGGTCGAGCATGTCCTGCAGGAGCTTCTCGGTGTCGCGCGCGATCTGCTCGCGGCCCTCGTAGAGCACGAAGTCCATCTGGACCTTCGCCGTGACCTCGCGGATCGCGGATTCCGCGGCCCAGGCGACGATCAGCTCCGGCTTGCGGTTGCGGAAGACGAAGTCCTCGGCGTTCTTGACGTTGTACTGGACCGCGAACTGGATGTCGATGATGTTCTCGTCGTCGGTGATCATCACCGCTTCGCGGTCGACGCGGTTCTTCGGCGTGTTGCGGTAGCCGATCTCGATCGTGCGCACCTGCGAGAAGTCGACGAGCTCGACCGCCTCGATCGGGAACGGCATGTGCCAGCGCGGCCCGGGCAGCGTGGTCTCGGTGTACTTGCCGAAGCGCGTGACGACGCCGCGGCGGCCCTCGTCGACGATGTAGAAGCCGCTCGCGAACCACACGACCAGCGCGAGCGCGACGAGCAGCCCCGCGCCCGACAACGGCACGCCGATGCGCGGGCGCGGCTCGCCGGGCGGCAGCTCGGGACCGCCGCCGCGGCGCCCGAACATGTCCGAGAGGCGCCGGTTGACCTTGCGCCAGATCTCGTCGAGGTCGGGCGGGCCGCCCGAGTTACCGCCTCGCTTGCCCCACTGGGGATCGTTGAGCGACATGCTGCCGTTGTGCCTGGATCGATTGCCGGATCGCCGGCGCGGGGCCGGCGGCGTGTCGGGCCGAAGCGGGCGGAAGGCGGGGAGGGATCAGGCCGGCGCGTCGGTCGCCGCCGCGTCGCCGGCATGCGCCGGGCTCGCCGGGAACCGCTCGGCCAGCGCGGACAGGAATCCCGCGCAACCCACCCCCGTCAGCGCGCTCAGGCGCACGGTGCGAATCGTACCATACGGGTCGCGCTCGACGCCCGGCGCGAGGCCCGCCGCGTCGATCTTGTTCAGCACCGTGATCCGGGGCACCTCGTCGGCGCCGATCTCGGCGAGCACGCGCTCGACCGCCTCGGCCTGGCGGTCGCGGTCGGCGGCCGACGCGTCGACGACGTGGGCGATCAGGTCCGCATCCGCGGCCTCGGTGAGCGTCGCGCGGAACGCGGCGACGAGGTCGTGCGGCAGGTCGCGGATGAAGCCGACGGTGTCCGAGAGCACGACCGGCTCGGCCCCGGGCACGTGGATGCGTCGGAGCGTCGTGTCGAGCGTCGCGAAGAGCTTGTCGGCCGCGTAGACCTTCTCGCGCGCGAGCCGGTTGAAGAGCGTCGACTTGCCCGCGTTCGTGTAGCCGACGAGCGCGACGGTGCGCACGCGCGCGCGGCGACGGTTGCGGCCCTGGACGCCGCGGCCGACCGCGACCTTCGCGAGCCGGGCCTTCAGCGTCTTGACGCGCTTGCCGATGAGCCGGCGGTCGGTCTCGAGCTGCGTCTCGCCGGGGCCGCGCAGGCCGATGCCGCCCTTCTGGCGCTCGAGGTGCGTCCAGCCGCCGACGAGCCGCGTCGACAGGTGCGCGAGCTGCGCGAGCTCGACCTGGAGCTTGCCCTCGGCGCTGCGCGCGCGCTGCGCGAAGATGTCGAGGATCAGGCTCGTCCGGTCGACGACGCGACAGGCAAGCGCCTGCTCGAGGTTGCGCTGCTGCACGCCCGACAGCGCGTGGTCGAAGATCACGAGGTCGGCCCCGCCGGCGTCGCGGGCGCGCGCGATCTCGTCGACCTTGCCCTTGCCGGCGTAGAGCGCGGGATCGGGCGCGGGCCGGCGTCCCTCGACGCGGCCGACGACCGTCGCGCCGGCCGACGCCGCGAGCGCGGCGACCTCGCCGAGGTCGGGCGGGCCGGCGTGCGGCCCGAGCGCGAGCCCGACGATGACGGCGCGCTGACCGCCGTTCGGGCGTTCGAGCATTCGGTGGCGGCGTCCGGTCCCCGGCGTGCGGGCGGCCGGCGAAGGGTCAGGCGTCCGGCTGCTCGGCGCCGTGGTTGTGGTGCGGCATCGCGACGGGGCGCGACGGCACGACGGTGGAGATCGCGTGCTTGTACACCATCTGCGTCACCGTGTTCTTGAGCAGCACCACGTACTGGTCGAACGACTCGATCTGGCCCTGGAGCTTGATGCCGTTCACGAGGTAGATCGACACCTGGACATGCTCCTTGCGGAGCGTGTTCAGGAACGGGTCTTGTAGCATTTGCCCTTTGTTGCTCATTGTCGTTCTCCCTTTGTCGTTCCGCCCGCCGTCGCGGCGCGCCCCGCCGGGAGCAGGGTCTCCCGGCCACCTGGGCGCCCGATCAACGGCGCGCGGCGTTGCCCGCGTAGGGGTTGACGCCTGTCTTGAATTGTATCCTAAGCGGCGTGCCCCGCAGTTGGAACGCGTCGGCGAAGAAATGTTCCAGGTAGCGGCGGTAGGCGTCGGGCACCTTCGACAGCGCGGTGCCGTGGATCACGACGAGCGGCGGGTTGCTGCCGCCCTGGTGGGCGTAACGAAGCTTCGGGCGCACGGTTCCGGTGCGCGGGGGCTGCTGGCGCTCGACCGCGAGCTGCAGCGTGCGCGTGAGGCGCGGCGTGGGCAGCTTCGCCATCGCCGACGCGTAGGCCGCGTCGACCGCGGCGAGCAGGGCGGGGAGGCCCCGGCTCTCGCGGGCGGAGAGCGGCAGCTGCGCGGCGAAGTCGAGGAACGCGAGCTTGCGGGAGATCTCGCGCTTGACCTCGTCGCGACGCTCGGGCGTGGCGGCGTCCCACTTGTTGATGCCGACCACCAGCGCGCGGCCGGCCTCGAGGATGTGGCCCGCGAGGTGCGCATCCTGCTCGGTGATCCCGTCCTCGGCGTCGAGCAGGAGCACGACGACGTGCGCGTCGTCGATCGCCTGCATCGTCTTGATCACCGAGAACTTCTCGATGGTCTCGACGACCTTGCCGCGCCGCCTCACCCCCGCGGTGTCGACGAGCGTGTAGCGCTTCCCGCCGCGCTCGAAGTCGAGCGCGATCGAGTCGCGCGTCGTGCCCGGCTCGTCGAACGCGATCACGCGCTCCTCGCCGAGCAGCGCGTTGACGAGCGTCGACTTGCCGACGTTCGGGCGCCCGACGATCGCGACGCGCACGCGGCCGTCCTCCTCCACCGGGGCTTCCGGCCCGGCGGGCGGCGCGTGCGCGAGCGCGACGTCGCACAGGTCGCGGATGCCCTCGCCGTGCGCGGCGGAGACCGGCAGCGGCTCGCCCAGCGCGAGCTCGTGGAACTCGGCGGCGGCGGTCGCGGTGGGCAGCCCCTCGCTCTTGTTGACCGCCAGCACGACCGGCCGGCCCGACCGGCGCAGGAGGTCGGCGATCCGGCGATCCTGCGGCACGAGGCCCTCGCGGGCGTCGACGAGGAACACGACGACGTCGGCCTCCGCGATCGCGGCCTCGGCCTGCCGCGCCATCTCGCGCAGGATGCCTTCCTTCGCGACCGGCTCGAATCCCCCGGTGTCGACGACGTAGAAGTCGCGCTCGCCCATCCTCGCGCGGCCGTAGTGGCGGTCGCGCGTCAGGCCCGGCACGTCGTGGACCAGCGCGTCGCGCGTGCGCGTGAGCCGGTTGAACAGCGTCGACTTGCCGACGTTCGGCCGGCCGACGAGCGCGACGATCGGAAGCATGGGCGCTCGCCGCTCCGGGACCGGGCGAGGGTCAGCGGACGCGGGCCGCGACGAGCGCGCCCGCGGTCGACTGCCACGCGACGCCGCCCACCATCGGCACCGGCTGCGACGTCGCCGCGTTGTTGTCGGTGGCGACGCGGCCGACGTAGGCGCCGTTGACCTTCGCGAGCAGGTGCAGCCAGCCCTCGGCGTCGACGACGCCGACCTGGTCGCCGATGAGCTGGGGCCCGCCGGGGAATCGCTGCGCGAGCTTGTCCTGCTTCCACACCGACGCCCCGGTCGACCGGTCGAGCGCGTGCACGGCGCCGGCGTCGTCGGTGACGTAGAGATACTTGTCGTCGAGCGCGACGCCGCCCAGGCTGCCGATGTCGCGCGACCACACGGTGGTCCCGCGCACGAGCTCGAAGCAGGCGGTGCGGCCCTGGTAGGCGGTGGCGCAAGCGTAGCGGTCGTCGATGGCCGGCAGGCTCGTGACGTCGGCGATGCGCTCGAGCTCCGTCGCGCCCTTCGGCGTGGCGACCGCCACCTCCCAGCCGACCGCGCCGGTCTTGAGGTCGAGCCCGACCAGGCGCCCCCCCGCGGTGCCGAAGAAGACCGCGCCGCGCGCGATCACCGCGCCGGCGTTGTTCCGTACCATCAGCGGCGGATTCGCGCGCTGGTAGACCCAGCGCCGCGAGCCGTCCTTCGCCGACAGCGCGTAGAGGCGGCCGTCGCCGGAGAACACGAGCGCGGTGCCCTCGGCGACCCTGGGAGGCGCGATCACCTCGCTGCCGACCTTCGCCGTCCACGCTTCCTTGCCGTCGGCGTCGAACGCGAGCACGTCGCCCTTGTCGGTGCCCACGACGACGATCGAGTCGCCCGCGCCGACGCCTGCGGAGAGCGCGCGCCCGGCGCTGATGCGCCAGATCGACCGGCCGCTCGCCGGATCGAACTTCGCGATCGTGCCGTCGGAGGCCGCCGCGTAGACGGCGTCGGCGGTGACGAGCGGCGCGAACCCGCCCGCGGCCTTGCCGACCGACGCCTGCCACGCGATCACCGGCGTGACGCTGGGCGAGAGGTCGGGCAGCGGGCCGGGCTTGCGGCTGCTGCCGGTGAGCCAGGTCCAGTCGGGCGCGGGAATCGTCGGGATGTACGACTGGATCGTCGCGCAGCCGCTCGCGGCGAGCGCGACGCACGCGAGCGCGATCGTGCGCGTCGTGCGCGAGCTCATGGCTTCGCCGCGGGCGCCGGCGAGGGAGACGGCGTCGCGGGCGACGGCTGCGCGCCGGCGGGCGCGGCCGGCAGCTTCGCCATCGCATCGGCGCCCGTGGCCGCCGCGGCGCCTTCCGGCAGCGCGCCGCCCAGCGCGTCGAGCTTCACCTGCACGAAGTTGCGGTACGGGGTCTTGGGATCGATCTTCGCGAGCGCGACCTGGTAGGCGGCGCGCGCCTCGCCGGTGCGGCCGGCCGCCGCCAGCGCGTCGCCGCGCAGGTCCGCGTACAGGCCCGCGTACGCGTCGGAGTGCTTCGCGTCCAGCACCTTGAGCGCCTCGTCGACGTTCTTCTCGTCGAGCAGCGCCTCGGCCAGCCGGTAGCGCGCGACCTGCTTCAGGTCGTCGTCGGACGAGCGGTCGATGACCCAGTTGAGCTGCGCCTTCGCGCCCGCCTTGTCGCCGGCGTTCCACAGCTGCTTCGCGTAGAGCAGCGCGGCGCGCGGCGCGTAGGCGGTCCCCGCGTACTTGTCGGCGAGCACGGCCATCGCGTCCTTCGCCTTCGCCGCGTCGCCGGTTCCGCGCGTCGCGCCCGCGACGGCGAGGTAGAGCGAGCTCGCCTCCTCGGCGCGATTGAGCTGCCACCAGCGCCAGCCCTGGACGCCGACGATCACCGCGGCGACCGCGACGGCGACCCACGAGACGAGCGTTCCCCAGCGGGCCCACCAGGCCTTGAGGTCCTCGAGGCTTTCCTGTTCTTCGAGATCGTACGCGGCCATGCCTCCATCCCCTTCATCGCTCCCGGCGCACCTGCGCCGGGACCAGTGCGTTGACGACGTCGCCCGCGGGCACGGCGCGTTGCTCGCCCGGCTCGCGCAGCGGCTTGATCGATACGGTGCGCGAGCGCGCCTCGTCCTCGCCGACGATCAGCGCGTAGCGGGCGCCGCTCGCGTCGGCGCGCTTCATCTGCGACTTGAAGCTGCCGCCGCCGGCGTTCACGACGGCGGCGCGGCCCGCGTCGCGCAGCGCCTCGGCGACGCGCGTCGCGAGCGCTTCCGCGCCTTCGCCGGAGTGCACGACGTACGCGAGCGGCGCGTCCGCGGCCTCGCGCTTCGCGTCCTGCAGGAGCAGGATCATGCGCTCGACGCCGATCGCGAAGCCGCAGGCCGGCGTCGGCTTGCCGCCCAGCGCCTCGAACAGCCCGTCGTAGCGGCCGCCGCCGGCGACCGTCCCCTGGGCGCCGAGCCGGGTGGTCACCCACTCGAACACCGTGCGGTTGTAGTAGTCGAGCCCGCGCACGAGCCGCGGGTTCACGTCGAAAGCGATGCCGGCGTCGCCGAGCGCGCGCTTAAGGCCGTCGAAGTGCGCCCGCGATTCGGCGCCGAGGCCATCGACGAGGCGCGGCGCGTCCGCGATCATCGCCTGCATCGACGGCGTCTTGCTGTCGAGGATGCGCAGCGGGTTCGCGTGCAGGCGGCGCTTCGCGCTATCGTCGAGCAGCGAGGCATGGCGCTCGAAGTGCGCGATCAGCGCGGCGCGGTGCGCCCGTCGCTCCGCGGCGTCGCCGATCGAGTTGACCTCGAGCCGGATGCCGTCGGCGAGGCCGAGGTCGCGCCACAGCCGCGCGAGCATCGCGATCTGCTCCGCGTCGACGTCGGGGCCGGCGAAGCCCAGCGCCTCGACGTCGAACTGGTGGAACTGGCGGTAGCGGCCCTTCTGCGGCCGCTCGTGGCGGAACATCGGCCCGGCGAGCCACACGCGCTGCGGGCGCTCGTAGCAGAGGTTGTGCTCGATCGCGGCGCGGACGATGCCCGCGGTGGCCTCGGGGCGCAGCGTCAGGCTCTCGCCCGACAGCCGGTCGTCGAACGTGTACATCTCGGTCTCGACGACGTCGGTGTGCTCGCCGATGCCGCGCACGAACAGCTCGGTCGCCTCCACCATCGGCACGCGCAGGTTGCGATAGCCGTACTGCGAGAACACGCGGCGCACGGCGTCCTCGAGCTCGAGCCACAGCGCGGCCTCGTCGGGGAGCACGTCGTTCATGCCGCGGACGGCCTGCAGCGGCGCGGGCTTCGCGCGCGTCGTCGGCGTGTCGGACGGGGCGTTCATGGTTTCGCGAGGGGCGATGAAGGGTGGAGACGGGAGGATGAAGGGGGAGGCGCGTCGTTCGTTCTTCATCGCGCCGGGCCGCAGGCGCGGTGCATCGTCCTTCATCCTTCCCGTCAGTCGAGCCTGACGCGCGCGACGTTCTGCTTCGTGTAGGGCGCGAGGTCGAGCGGCTTGCCGCGCCAGGTCGCGTCGACGGCCGCGGCGTTGCCGATGACGACTTCGCCGGGAGGCGAGACGGGCAGGTCGCGCGTCGTGCCGCCCGCGCCCGTCATCGACAGGACGACGTTGCCCGAGCGGTCGCGCACCTCGAGCCAGGAGGTGCCGCGGAACACGAGCCCGAGCTGGTTGCGGGACGTGCCCGGCGTCGCGGCGGCGGCCGGCGGCGGCGACGCGGGGGGCGGGGGCGCGGTGGCCGCGGACGCCGCGCCGGTCGACGGCGCCGTGCTCGCGAGCGGGTTCGGCAGCTCGGTCGACGACGACGGGGCGGCCGCTCCGCCGGCCGCGTCCGGCGCTCGCGGCGTCGCGGCGGTCTCCGGTCGCGGCGTCGCCGACGACTCGGCGGGCGCGCTCGCGGGTGCGGGGCGGGCGGCTGCGCGTCGACGTGGGAGGCGGGAGCGCCGGCTTCGCGGGCGCGGGCGGGCGCGCGAATTCGTAGAACGCGGCCACGCCGACGATGGCGACCAGCACCAGCGGGATCGCCCAGCGCGCGACGCCCGGGCGCGCAGCGGGCTCGCGCGGCATCTCGCCGATCGAGCGCGACGACGTCGCCGCGAGCGGGCGGTCCTGCGCGGGCGCGGCGCCGTCGCCGGGCAGGGCGGCGAGCACCGCGTCGACGTCGAGCTTCAGCAGGCGCGCGTAGTTCCGGACGAACCCGCGCACGAACGTGCGGCCCGGCAGGCTCGCGAAGTCGTCGCGCTCGATCGCGACGACTTGGCGCGGCGCGAGCTTGAGCTGCGTGGCGACGTCGTCGATCGACAGTCCCGACGCCTCGCGCGCCTGCGCGAGCAGCGTCCCCGCGCTCGCCGCGGGCGGCGGCGCGTCCACGGCCGGTCCGGTGAGCTCGGGATCGGTCACTCGCAGGTCCCGCCGACCGCGCGGTTCTCCGCGCTGTTCGGGTAGCGGTTCTTGAGCTGCGTGACGTACGACTCCTCGGCCGCCCTGTCGCCCAGCTTGCGCTCGACGCACATGCCGAGGTAGAGCGCCTCGGGCGGCGGCGCCGTCTGCGCCATCACGAAGCGCATCAGCGCGCGCGACTCGTCGAGCCTCCCGCCGCGGTAGGACAGGAGCGCGAGGTTGTAGGCGGCGATCGGATTGCCCGGCTTCATCACGAGCGCGCGGCGGAAGTACTGGTCGGCGGCCGCGGCGTCGCCGATCTGCGCGCTGCACTTGCCCGCGTTGATCAGCGCGATCTCGGGCGACTTGTAGAGCGGATTGCGCAGCGCGGCCTCGAACTCGCCGATCGACTCGCGCGCCTTGCCGTGCGTGCAGAGGTACCAGCCCCAGTTGCCGCGGATCTCCGAGTCCGACGGCGCGAGGTCGAGCGCCCGGCGGAAGTTCGCCTCGGCCTTCGCGTCGTCGCCGAGTTCGGCGTACACGAGCCCGAAGATGCTGTAGAGCTTCGGGTAGGTCGGGTCGAACTTGAGCGCCTCGCCGAGCTCCTCCAGCGCGACGTCGTACTGCCCGCGCTCGAAGTAGCCGGCGGCGAGCTCGGTGCGGAGCTCCGCCTTGTAGCGCGGCGTCGCCTCCTCCTGCTTGATCGGCGGCAGCTGCTGCTGCATCGGCTGCGGAGGCGGCGTCGAGTCCTTCTTCGACGAGAACGTGTCGCAGCCGGCGACGAGGGCGACGGCGGCGAGGGCGGCGAGCGGAAGGAGGCGCATGAGGGGGCGGCGTGACGACGTCATTGGGGACGCGCGGCGAAGCTTCGCTTCGCGAGCGGGCGGACCACGCGGTTCTTCACGCGGCCGGCGAGCTGGCCGCACGCCGCGTCGATGTCGTCGCCGCGCGTCTTGCGGATCGTCGTGACGAGGCCCGCGTCCATCAGCCGGCGCTGGAACGCGAGGATCCGCTCGTGCGGGCTCACCCGGAACTCGGTGCCGGGGAACGCGTTGAACGGGATGAGGTTGAACTTGCACGGCACGTCGCGCACGAGCCTCGCGAGCGCGTCCGCCTGCGCGGGCGCGTCGTTCACGCCGTCGAGCATCACGTACTCGAACGTGACGAAGTCGCGCGGCGCGACCTCGAGGTAGCGGCGGCACGCGGCCATCAGGTCGGCGAGCGGGTGCTTGCGGTTGATCGGCACGAGGCGGTCGCGCAGCGCGTCGTCGGGCGCGTGGAGGCTCACGGCGAGCGCGACCGGGCATTCGGCGGCCAGCCGGTCGATCTGCGGGACGAGGCCCGACGTCGACACGGTGACGCGCCTGCGCGACAGGCCGTACGCGTTGTCGTCGAGGAACAGCCGGAGCGCCGGGATCACGGCGTCGAGGTTCGCGAGCGGCTCGCCCATCCCCATCATCACGACGTTCGTGATCGGCGCGCGGCCGGCTTCCACCCAGGGTCCGCTCACGCCGTCGGCGAGCAACGTGCGGTTCGCGTGCCACAGCTGTCCGACGATCTCGGCGGTCGAGAGGTTGCGATTGAAGCCCTGCTTGCCGGTCGAGCAGAACTGGCAGTCCATCGCGCAGCCCGCCTGCGACGAGACGCAAAGCGTGCCGCGGTCGTCCTCGGGGATGTAGACCGCCTCGACCGCGTTGCCGGCGCCGACGTCGAACAGCCACTTGCGCGTGCCGTCGGACGCAGTCGTGTCGCGGATCACCCGGGGCCCCTCGATGACGGCTTCGGTGGCGAGCGAGGCGCGCAGCGACTTGGCGAGATCGGTCATCGACTCGACGTCGCCGGCGAGGCGCTGGTGCAGCCAGCGCGACACCTGGCGGGCGCGAAACGGCTTCTCGCCGCGCTCGGCGAAGTAGCGTTCCAGGCCCTGCGGGTCGAGGTCGAGGAGGTTCATGGAGCGATGGCGATGAAGCCGCGGGGGATCCCGCGACCGTTGCGCCGCCCCGGGGTCGCCGCGGGTCTTCCGGGGGAAGGTCCGCGAAGCGCGCGCCGGGGGCGGGTCATCTCAGTGCCCGTGGATCTGCGAGGCCGGGAAGAAATAGGCGATCTCGACCGCCGCGGTCTCGGGCGCGTCCGAGCCGTGCACGGCGTTCGCGTCGATCGACCGGGCGAAGTCGGCGCGGATCGTCCCGGGCGCCGCCTTCTTCGGGTCGGTCGCGCCCATCAGGTCGCGGTTCTTCGCGATCGCGTCAGGGCCCTCGAGGACCTGGATCATCACCGGGCCCGAGGTCATGAACTCGACCAGGTCCTTGAAGAACGGCCGCGCCTTGTGGACCGCGTAGAAGCCTTCGGCCTCGGCGCGCGACAGCCACGTCATCCGGGCGGCGACGATCTTGAGGCCCGCCTTCTCGAAGCGGGCATAGATCTGGCCGATGACGTTCTTCGCGACGGCGTCCGGCTTGATGATCGAAAGGGTGCGTTCCACGGCCATTACGGGGCTCCAGACAGAGATAAATGCGGGGAAACCGGAAATTATACCGTGAAACGCCCGTTCTCGGGGCATTTTCGGGGGGCGCGGCCGGGCCGGTCCGCGGCCGCCGGCCGTTGGAGCCGGCGCCCGCCCGATCGTTCCCCGGCCGGGCGGGAGGCGATCGAAGCCGGGGTCGCGTGGGGTCGGCCTTCAGGCCGACCGGGTTGGGCGGCAGGGCGCCGGGCCGAAGCCCGACCTACGTGCGCCGCGATGCTTCCGCTTGTCGCTCGATCTCGCCGAAGGGGCTTCCGCCGCGGTGAGCGCCGCCGTGCGAGCGGCGTGCGCTCGACGCTGCGCCTGGCAACGCGTCGGCACACCGTTTCATCGCAGGGGGTTTCGCCGTGGTGAGCGCCGTTGCGCGAGCGGCGTGGGCTCGACGCTGCGCTTGGCAACGCGTCGGCACACAGCTTCACCGCAGGGGCTTTCGCCGTGGTGAGCGCCGCCGCGCGAGCGGCGTGCGCTCCACCCAGGCGTTCCACCGCCGCTACATCATGCCGAGGACTTTCGGGAGCCAGATCGACAGCCCCGGCCAGTAGGTCACGACGGCCAGGAACACGAGCATCGTGAGGAGCCACGGCCACACGGCGACCGTGAGCTCGGTGATGCCCATCTTCGTGATGCCCGACGCGACGTAGAGGTTCAGCCCCACCGGCGGGTGGCACATGCCGACCTCCATGTTGACGACCATGATGATGCCGAAGTGCACCGGGTCGATGCCGAGCTTCATCGCGACCGGGAACAGGATCGGCGCCATGATCAGCACGATCGACGACGGCTCCATCACGTTGCCGGCGAGCAGCAGCACGATGTTGACGAACAGCAGGAACGCGATGACGCCGAGCCCCTTCGAGAGCATCCAGGCCGCGAGCTCCTGCGGGATGTTCTCGGACGTCATCAGGTAGCTGAACATCACCGCGTTCGTGATGATGTACAGCAGCATCGCGCTCATGTTGGCGCTGTCGAGCAGCACCTTCGGCACCTTCGACAGCGGCATGTCCCGGTAGACGAAGATCGCGACGAAGAACGCGTAGACCGCGCTCATCGCCGCCGCCTCGGTCGGCGTGAAGATGCCGGTGTAGATCCCGCCGATCACGACGATGATCAGCAGCAGCCCCCAGATGCTCTCGCGGAACGTGCGCCAGCGCTCGCCCCACGACGCCTTCGGCTGGCGCGGGTAGTTGCCCTTGCGCGCCCGCCACCACGTCGTGAGGCCCAGGGCCATGGCGAGCGCGAGGCCCGGGATGATCCCGGCGATGAACAGCGCGCCGACCGAGGTGTTCGTCGCGACTGCGTACATCACCATCACGATCGACGGCGGGATCAGGATGCCGAGCGCGCCCGAAGTCGTGATCACGCCGGCGCCGAACCGGGCGGGGAAGCCCTGCGCGACCATCGCGGGCAGGATGATCGAGCCGATCGCGACGACGGTCGCCGGCGAGCTGCCCGACACGGCGGCGAACAGCGCGCAGGCCATGACGCCCGCGAGGCCGAGGCCGCCGTGCCAGTGGCCGACCATCGCCGAGGCGAAGTTGATCATCCGCCGCGCGACGCCGCCGTGCGTGAGGAAGTTGCCGGCGAGGATGAAGAACGGGATCGCCATGATCTCGAACTTCTCGATGCCGGTGAAGAGCTTCAGCGCCACCGACTCGATCGGCACCTTGGTCATGAAGAACAGGTACGTGAGCACGGTGAGGCCGAGCGAGATCGAGATCGGCATCCCGGTCAGCATCAGGCCGAACAGCAGCGCGAAGATGATCCAGGCGTTGCCGATCGGCACGCCCGCGAGCTTCAGGACGACCGGGATCCCGATGAGGACGATCGGGATGAGCCCCGGCCATTTCGGCGCGTCGGGGCCCGGGGCGGCGGCGACGGAGGTCATGACGATCCCTCCCCCGGGCCAGCCGCTGGCGCGGCTCGGAGCGGTCCGGCGGCGCTCATCGCTGGCCCTCCTTCATCCCTGCCGGGTGCAGGTTGTCGGCCAAGGCGTAGGGATTGATCTCCTCCACGCCCTCGACGTGCGCGACGTCGTGGTGCGGCAGCTCGCCGGTCTTCCAGAACGACCAGGCGACCTGCAGGAAGCGGAAGCACATCAGGTAGCTGCCGAGCGGGATGCACGCGTAGACGATCCACTTCGGCAGCTCGAGGTCCGGCGACACCGAGTCGGTGTGCGCGATGTCCCAGACGAACGTCGCGCCCAGCGTGCCGACGATGCCGGTGAACAGCGCGCCGGCCAGGAGCCCGAACATCACGTAGAGCTTGCGCGTCTGCGGCGGCAGCCGGTTGATCATCACGTCGACGCCGACGTGGATGCCGGTCCGAACGCCGTACGCGGCGCCGAACTTCGCCATCCAGACGAACATGTAGATGCAGAGCTCCTGCGCCCAGGAGAGGTCGATCTTGAGCAGCGCGTCCTGCAGGCCCGGAATCGGCATCCCGGCCGCGTAGCGGTGCACGACGGCCACGAAGATCAGGAGCGTCGCCGCGCCCATCAGGAACGCGATCAGCCACTCCTCAAGACGGTCGAGAAACCGCATCGAGCCTCCCCCGCTTGGTGCGTCGGCGGCGCGCGAAGCGCGCCCCAGCCCGCGACGGCCGCGAACGGTCCGGGAGCGGCGGGCGCGGCTCCCGGATCCGGACGGCTAGGGCTTGAATCCCGTCGCGTCGTAGACCTGCTGCAGCATCTCCTTGCCGACGCGCGACTCGTTCTCCTTGTGCACCGGGACGAGCGCCTTCTTCATCTGCGCCTTCTCGTCGGGCGTGAGCGTGAGGATCTGCGTCTTGCCGCTCTTCCGCACCGCCTCGAGCGCGTCGTCGTTCTCCTTCTTCGCGATCTCGTTCGCGTACTTGGTCGCGTCGCGCATCGCGCCTTCGAGCGTGGTCCGGATGTCGGCGGGCAGGCCGTCCCAGAACTTCTTGTTCGCGATCACCGCGTACTCGATCACGCCGTGGTCGGTGAGCGTCAGGTACTTCTGCACCTCGTGCATCTTCTGCGTGTAGAAGTTCGACGGCGGGTTCTCGGTGCCGTCGACCACGCCCGTCTGCAGCGCCTGGTAGACCTCGGAGAACGCCATCACCTGCGGGATCGCGCCGAGCGCCTTGATCTGGTCGCCCAGCACCTTCGAGCTCTGGATCCGCATCTTGAGGCCCTTGTAGTCGGCCGGGACCCGGAGCGGCTTGTTCGCGCTGAAGTCCTTGAACCCGTTGTCCCAGAACGCGAGGCCGACGATGCCCTTGCTGTCGAGCTTCTGGAACAGCGCCTTGCCGACCGGGCCCTCGGTCACCTTGTGGAGCTCGTCGAAGTTGTCGAACATGTACGGCAGGTCGAACACCTCGAACTCGCGCGCGCCCAGCGGGCCGAACTTCGCGACCGACGGGGCGAGCATCTGCACCGAGCCCAGCTGCAGCGCCTCCATCTCCTCGCCGTCCTTGAACAGCGAGCTGTTCGGGTAGACCTCGACTTTCACCCGCCCCTTCGTCCGCTCCTCCGCGAGCTGCTTGAACCGCTCGGCGGCCTTGCCCTTCGGCGTGTCGACGGCGACCACGTGGCTGAACTTGATGACGATCGGCTGCTGCGCCGCGACCGGGGCGGCGAGCGCGAGCGCCGCCAGGGCGGCGGCGAGCAAGGGACGTGCGGACATCGGGAATCCTCCAGTTCGGTTGGAACGGGCCGGTCGGGTCGCGTCGACACCGGCGACCTCTCGTGCGGCCGGGGTCATTCTAGCCCGCGACGCGGCCGGCGTCGCGTCGGGACCGGCGGACGGCGGCATCCGGCCAGAGGGACCCCTGGGCGATCCCGGTGGGGGCATACGGCGCGTCCGGCGCCGCCAGCCCCGTCGTGGCGCGGCCGACCGCCGGCCCGGCCGACCCGAACCGGGAGGGGCGAGGGGTCAGTCGCGCGCCGGCGCGGCGTCGCGCCGCCATACCGGCACGAGCCCGGCGGATCCCGCCGGTGCCTGCCAGTCGGCGTCGACGCCGAGCCCGGGCACCGCCACGAGCGCGTCGCCCGCGACCACCAGCGGCAGCGCGTCGCGCTCCCAGGGTGGCAGGTCGGACTCGCGGAGCAGCGACTTGAGCTCGCGGCGCGCGCGCCCGGCGGCGAGCCGCAGGCGCTCGCCGCCGCGCCTCGGCCGGATCTCGAGACCCTCGCCCGCGCGGCGCGCGTCGACGCCCCGGCCTTCGGCCGGCTCGAACGCGAGCTCGCCGTGCGGCAGCGCCACCGCGGGCTCGCCGTGCCAGGCGAGGCGATAGTCGGCGGGCGCCGGGTCGTGCACCGCGACGCGCCCGCGATGCCGGCCGACGAT